>JAGVSJ010000099.1 GCA_019720975.1 Candidatus Sysuiplasma superficiale | reverse complement strand
TCCGACACCCGGAGCGAATATGCAGCGCCTGTAATACAGGATGACAGGGTTATTGCCGTCCTCGATGTTCAATCAAATCAGAAAAATTCGTTTGACTCAATGGATACCGAAGTGATAGACACAATTGCAATGTTGATTGCGGCGGGATTTGATTTTTACCGCCTTAGATCTGACCTGAACGAGGGCAAAAAGCTTGCCGAGATGCGTGCCGGACTTGTTTCACATGATCTGCGGAATATGTTTCAGGCCATGCGCGTTTTTCTTCAATTGCTTCGCTCGGATCTGTCAGCCAACAAAAGTGTTCCGGCCAAAGACCTGGATTATATCGCGAATATTGACAGTTCGATAGACGCTTCCCTTGAATTTCTTGGAAATGTGCTGAAGATCTTCAAGATAGAGAGCAGAACGCTGGAACTGATATCCTTCGACCTTCGGGAGGTTCTGGAGAAATCTGCCTCAATAGTAAAGCTCAACTTTCCCTCCAGGGACATACGATTCATGTTCAGCATTGATACCAGCCAGACGGTTCTGGTCGGAAACAGTCTGATCGGTGAAGTGTTTTCCAACCTGTTCTCCAACTCTGCAAAATATTGCGACAAGGAACAGGTAATTGTGGAAGTCACAGCGCAAAAATGCAGCCACAAAGGAAGAGAAACAGTAAGCGTCAGGGTCACAGACAATGGCAGAGGTATACCACGCAATCGTTTTGCATCAGTATTTAACAGATTTCATACTGCAACAGGAGGAACTGGCCTTGGTCTCTCGCTGGTTAAGGAAATCATGGACAGCATCAATGCGGAAATAGAACTGGTGGAGAATGTCCCTGGCGATATCAACGGCGGAACTTCGTTCATACTGTATTTCATGCCATTTACGTGAAACAGCCAAGGATGTTGCACAGTGACAGACGGGCAGTTCGCATGCAGCGCCTGCCAGACTGTACTGAAAGAGGAGTTAGGAGTAGGAGTTAGAAGTTGAAAATTGCCCATTAGTTTATTGTTTTTCCGGGCCGTTGTTCATAAAATCGTCAGGACCGACGGAACTGATGTCGAAGGTTGTTTCACCGGTCTGCAGGAAGCGGGCTTGATTCCCATCCAGCTCCGTTACAGAGACGCCGTTGCCTATTATGGCGCTGTTGCCGTAGGGGTCCTCCACAACAAGATGGAACGGCTCATTACCGTCCTTCATCCGCGCCATCCTCTCAAGAAGTGATTCGCATTTCTCGAATATATCAAGTTCAGCGTCCCTTTTCACAATCGTGACGACCTCCAAAACGCGGTCAAGCACTCCCTCAACATTTGATACAAAACTTTCCGAGGCCGTTCCAGGTTCAACACACACACCGATTTCAGGAATACGGATCGTGCCTGAATTTGAACGCACGACCCTGGAGTTCAGCGCCCCGATGGAATCCACGAGCAGTTCGAATCTTCTGGGTCCCCTGTTTTCGAGTATAATTATATCTGAGTGCTTGAAACCACAGGAAGTGCATACGAACGTGGTCTGCATCGCCTTTCCGATAAACGGCAGTGAAAGCGAAATTAGAGTGTTAACCACTTTCTTTTCCGTGCACGCAATGCACGGCAGATCGACAAAGACTTTTACAGGTTCACCGTCGACGATGTCCTGGCTTTCACCGTTGGAGGCCGGCGACGCTGTTTCTTTATCTTTATCCATACACAGTCCGTATGAATTCAAATCTGAAACAACTACTTAAACCTGAGAGTGGCTGGCACGAAAAATTATGCCCTCAGCACTCGATGAGCTGCCTGTCTGCATCTGTGAGTATCCTCGGAGAGGATGAAGTTACAACCACGTCGTCTTCTATACGCACACCGCCGAAACCCTGCAGATATGCACCGGGCTCAACCGTCACGACCATTCCACTTTCGAGTTTTCCCTTTGACGAAGGGGAAAGCGACGGCAGCCCGTCATGCACCTGAAGGCCTAGGCCATGCCCCAGACTGTGAATGAAAGTTCCCTTGAATTCACTGCTGTCGATGACATTTCGGGCCGCCGCATCGACGTCCTTCCCCGTTGCGCCAGGGCTTATCTCCGACATGGCGGCAGACTGGGCCC
>JAGVSJ010000098.1 GCA_019720975.1 Candidatus Sysuiplasma superficiale | reverse complement strand
GGGAGTATCATCTCCTTGACTAGCAGCTTGAATGCGTCTGCAAAATTCTGGAAAAAACCGGCAGGGCCGACGACCATAGGCCCTCTTCGGTCCATGAATCTGCCAAGCTCCTTTCTCTCAACATATATCAGTATTATGACATTGACGAGTACGATGACTATCAGGACTACCGATGCGATCACCCACGTCAGACCGTAATTGAGGAATGCATCATTCTGCAGTCCCGCGAGGCCAAGCAGAAAGGTTGAAATCGCATGGGAAATCGAGTAGAGGTAGTTCAGTTTATCACCTGTCCGATTCACCGAGGCACATGTCCAGGCTTCCCATTATTGACGGGACGTCGGCTAGCTTGTACCCCTTGAGCATTGCAGGGGCGGCAGAAACGGTTACGAAAATCGGACTCCTGATCTTCACCCTGTACGGCCTGTCAGTACCGTCACCCTGAACGTAGAAGAAGGCTTCCCCCCTGGGATCTTCGGTTCTGGCATATCCGTCCGCCTTCGGAATGTGCCTCGGAACCTTTCCAATCACAGGACCCGGAGGGATCGTTTTCAGTGCCTGCCGGATGATTTTGCAGCTTTCATACATCTCGTTTATTCTTACACGATATCTGGCATAAACATCACACCCTTTCTCTACACAGATGTCAAAATCAAAATCAGGGTAAGCCGAATACGGATCATGCTTCCTGATGTCTATTGGAACGCCGCTGCCCCTCAAAGGCGGTCCTGTGACACCGAGGTTTATGGCATCGGAGGGGCTGAGATAACCAACCCCCTGCGTCCTCATTCTGAAAACTTCGCTTTCCTCAATCAGATATTCGTACTCGCGCATGCGCTTCTCAAAGATGTCAAGTGTCCTGCTGCACTGCTGCGGGAAATTTACCGGCATGTCCTGTGAGACGCCGCCTATTCTCGGATAGTTGTGTGTAAGTCTGGCGCCGCAAAGTGCCTGAAGGAGATCCAGAAACATTTCCCTCTCACGCATCGCATACAGAAAAGCTGTCAGATTCCCGAGATCCGTCATGAACGATGCAAGCCATATCAGGTGGGATGCAATCCTCTGTATTTCCAGAGCAATTACCCTTATGTATTCAGCTCTCACGGGCACATCAATGCCGAGCATGTTTTCAACTGCTGAAACATAAACGTGGTCCCAGCTCATCGCTGCAACATAGCAGAGGCGGTCGCATATGGGCACAATCTGTGCGTATGTCCTGTTCTCGCACAGTTTCTCGAAACCCCTGTGGAGATATCCGATTACCGGCTCCGAATCCACTATCGTTTCACCGTCGACCTTCACCTTCAACGTCCAGAGACCGTGAGTAAAAGGATGCTGTGGTCCCATGTTTATCCACATTTCAGCCATCGGCATCACCCATTTTTCGGCGATCGCTGGAAACAAGAGGCTGCGGCGGAGGACGCTTCCCCTTGTTTTCCCAGTCGATTTTCCAGTGGTCGAGCAGCTTGAAATCCTTCCTGAACGGGAAAAAATCGGTTCCTTCGGGCGAAAGCACCCTCTCCAGTTTCGGATGATTGTTAAAAACTATTCCATACATATCGTATGTTTCCCTTTCATGCCAGTTGGCTCCCCCCCACAGCAGGCTCAGCGAATCAACTGAAGGATCGTTTCTTGGAAGTTCGCATCTTATCTGGATGATACATCTGTTCCTGTAGGAGCTGATATGATAGAAGACCTCCCAGCTCCTGCGCAGGTCATTGCCTCCCATGCATGTCAGATGATCAAAGTGAAGTTTTTCCTTCAGAAAAGTGCAGAATTCTAGCAGCTTCTCTCTTGGAACCTTGTTAGCCTCAATCCTGCGATCTGTCTTTGCGGTCACAGCGATATCAGGAAAATGCGACTTCATCTCCGTAATGAGTTCCTGAACCGGCATGACATCACTTATGCCGAGTTTCGAGTAATCTCTGTCCTCGCCGGATATGACAACTGTAGGTGTGGGCATTTGCTTCCCTCAGTGCGGCAGCATGAAGTTTTCTTTCTCCGACCTTATCTTCTTCTGAAGTTTCAGGAAGCCGTCCAGAAGAGCCTCAGGTCTCGGTGGACAACCGGGGATATAGATATCCACCGGCAG
>JAGVSJ010000097.1 GCA_019720975.1 Candidatus Sysuiplasma superficiale | reverse complement strand
CATTCTGTCTTGAACTCGTCAAGCCGCTTTTCAAATCTGTGAGACTCTGTCTGTTCGACAGAGGGTTTTACAGCAACGAACTCATGATTGCACTGGATAGAATGACTGTGCCCTATCTCATATTCGTTCCTAAGAATGATGCGGTGAAGAAGGTGCTGGCGCCGATGCGGTCCGGCGACACGATGACCGTTGAACATGAGTTCAGGCTCAACAGGGACAGGACGGTGATACGCAGCAGCACAACATACGCACTGCTGAGACAGATATATGCAAAAAGACTGGAGATGTCTCTGGACTGGTGCTTCGCAACCAATCAGCAGGAAATAGACCTGGACGGCATAATTCAGACATACCGCGGAAGATGGGACATCGAAACGGGCTTCAGAGTCCAGGACGAGGCAACAATCAAATCGAAGTCCAGGGACGTCAGGATACGCTTCTTTCTCTTCGCATATGAGCAGATGCTGCAGCTCATATGGTCTGTTTTCTACAAAGAGGAGGTGACATTCAAAGGATTCCTGATAGAACTCAGCGACACATGCAGCGAGAGAATGAATCGGGCAGAGGAGAAGGCATCGAAGCACACGTCCTGAGCACATCGCACTTACAGGACGGAAACGCTCAGGCACACAGATTCTGAAGCGGGTGCCTGCTGTACCGCTCCTTAGTGCATATGAGCGGCATAATGCAGATCATCTACAGAAAATTTGCTTCGGAGATACTGTTAGGCGGCTGTGGGACACTATTGCTGAGGTCTTCCCATATTGAGCAGATTATGCCACACGCCGGTACAGAACAGCGCATTGTCTATCCTGTCACTTCGCTTCTGTGCTATGTTCCATCCAAGCATCTTCTTGTCGGCAGAGAAACCAGATTCCGAGTTGCTTCTCTGATGATACTCTCCGAGATACGCCATGGTGTTTTCCACAAAGTCCTTCATGGTGTGTTTCCACTTCAGTGAGCCGTTCAGTGTGGCGTTGCTCTTCGGTATGATGTACACCTTCGCATTGCCGAACCTGTCCACGTATGACGGTGATGAATAGTACCTGTCGAGCATGACGGAAGACATCTCAATGTCCAGGGACGAAAGCACGGTCATGGTCCTGTCGAACGCCTCCCTCTCCGATTTCATGCTCGAACCGAATGCAATGTACATCACTGTCTTCAGATCCATCAGTGCGAATGAATACGCAAAGAGACGCCTCTTATGCTCCTTCGGCGCAGCTGCTGCGCCGTTCTCTGCATCCTTCTCGGGATTCTCCTTTGCAAGATCCTTGAGTTTCTGTGCATGTGACTCGTAGTTCTTCTTTACAGTCAGCGAGTAACCTGTTCCGTCACCGGTTGCATCCGGGCTCTGTATGTCCTTCCTGCCGAGTATGAGCACATGCAGGTTGTGTATAGCCAGCTGCACCTCCTCATCCGAATACAGCCGTTCGACTGTCTTGTACGACACGTCGATGCCTGAGAGCATCGAGTACATGACAAGCATGCTGGCGGACATGCGGTTGCTCTTGCCAGCGAGCTGCTTGATCAGCAGCAGCTTCACCCTCTGTTCGAGTGTCAGGGAGTGGGGATGCCCCGGCCCCTGCAGAATATGAATGACGGACACCGCCTGGCGTATGAGCGGATCGAGCTCACTCATCGCCGTCCTGATCCTCAGTGTGAACTGCTGCTCGTATGTGCGCCAGTCACGTTTCTTCGGCGGATGCTCGAGCACATATTTCCTACCAAGGTAGTCGTCTATCTCACGCAGTTTGCGCTGAATGTCCTCGCTCGTGATCATTATGAGCGCATGGTCAACAGCATATCGGCAGATAATTATGGATGGCTTTATTGACATGTGTGCATCGGCACAGGAGCTATGTTTATTGCCTTCAAACGAACTGGAGTACACCAAGCCAGGGAAGATTGAAATCAAGAAGGGAGCGCTCACACTGAGGGATGAGGAGATTGACGGGTTCCTTGAAAGGACTGTCACTCCCATCGGCACGTCTGGAAAGGCTGACGTGCCGGGGAGATACCTTGGCAGAAGGGTTTATGTGATCATAACCAAGAACGTCGTTGAGGGCAAAGACGTAAAACAATAGTGTACCACAGCCCCATGG
>JAGVSJ010000096.1 GCA_019720975.1 Candidatus Sysuiplasma superficiale | reverse complement strand
TATGAGCAGGGATTCAAGATTCATGGTCTTCCTTTATGCAGGTATGCTGCTAGTGCCGCTCTTCCTCTTCTTATACTTAATAACTGTTATTGCGCATCTGCCTTACGAGACATTGATGCTTGGATTGGCAGCAGTATGGATGATAATCTTCGGCATAGTAGGCGCTGTAGAGATATACGCTCACGGGAGGGAGCCTGAAGAGAGGATGCCGTTGGTTGAAGGGCAGAGAGTGGATAAAGGGCTTGATTCCGAGAGAGGAAACAGGCCGAGGGGAGCGGAGCAGGTTAATGTAAAGATAAAACGTTTCAATCCTGAAACGAAGAAATTTGATGAATACCGTTACAAGGTTTATGAGGACAAGCTCGCCACGGTTCTTGATACGTTGCTGAAGATAAAGAGCAGGCATGATAACACGCTTTCGATGAGATACAGCTGCAGGATGGGCATATGCGGCTCATGCGGAATGGTTGCAAACGGCAAACCGATACTTGCATGCGAGACCAACCTGCTCTCGCAGCTTGATGAGGATAAGAGCATAACCGTAGAGCCTATGCGCGGACACCCTATCCTCAAGGATCTTGTAACGGACTTTGACCAGTTCTTTGAGAAGCATGCGAGCGTTGAACCGCACTTATACAGGAATGACAAAGAGGAGCAGTACGCCGCACAGAATGCTTACAAACAGACTAAGAAGCAGGTAAACGAATTCCTTCCTTACTCATACTGCATAATGTGCGGGCTGTGCATGGATGCATGCCCTGTTGTCAATTCAAATACGGAATTCGTAGGACCGCAGGCGCTCTCCCAGGCATACAGGTATTACAAAGATTCACGGGACCAGAACAGCAAGCGCAGGCTACTCGATGCTGACAATCTGCACGGGGCATGGGGCTGCGAGTTTTCAGGATCATGCTCAAAGGCGTGTCCCAAGGGAGTAGATCCGGCATCTGCGATACAGCTGCTGAAGGCTTCTATAATATCAGATTTTGGTGAAAAGGGATGAAGTATAGAAATGAGAAGGATGTTCTCGGAAGCGTAAGGATTCCTGCAGATGCATATTACGGATCAGAGACTATGCGCGCTTACAACAACTTCCAGATATCAGGAATAAAGGTCGGAAAAGAGCTTATCTACGCGTATGTAATTGTAAAGAGAGCGGCAGCTTCGGCCAACATGGATATAGGCAAACTTGACAGCAGGAAGGGGAACGCGATAATCAGGGCGTGCGATTCTGTGCTTTCAGGCAAGCTCGATGAGAGCTTCGTTCTTGATGTTTTCCAGGCAGGTGCAGGTACAAGCACAAACATGAATGTAAATGAAGTAATAGCAAACAAGGCAATAGAGATACTTGGAGGAAAGAAGGGAGATTACAGGATTGTGCATCCGAATGACGACGTAAATATGTCGCAGTCTACAAATGACACTATGCCCACTGCCATGAGAATTGCAATACATAAAGCGATAAACGATTCTCTCCTTGTTGAGATTGATGAACTCATAGCAACTATAGATAAGAAGAGCAAGGAGTTCAAATCGATAGTAAAGCTTGGCAGGACGCATCTTCAGGATGCCGTGCCCATACTGCTTGGCGAGGAATTCTCCTCTTATTCTTACGCGGCAGGAAGCGCAAGATCATACATCAAGGAAGCGGATGAAAAACTGCTTATGCTCCCAATAGGTGGCACAGCAGTAGGCACCGGGATGAATGCAGGCAACAGGTACAGGAAGGCTGTCATCAAGGAGATAAGGAAGCTTACAAAAGAGAATTTCTCCCTTATAGAAAGTCCTTTCGGACCTATGTCCAACAAGATTGATGAACTTGCGGTAAGTGCATCATTAAGGGATTGTGCCGTTGCTTTGAATAAGTTTGCAAACGATCTTAGGCTCCTGAATTCCGGACCGAGAGGAGGAATAGATGAGATTAAGCTTCCTGCAGTTCAGCCAGGGTCTTCCATCATGCCAGGAAAGATTAATCCAAGCATGGCCGAGATGATGAATATGGTCTGCTTCCAGGTGATAGGAAACGACCTTGTAGTTAATGAAGCGGCTAATGCAGGGCAGCTTGAACTCAATGTCTATATGCCGATAATAGCATTCGACATACTCTTTTCCATAAGAATACTCTCGAACGGAAT
>JAGVSJ010000095.1 GCA_019720975.1 Candidatus Sysuiplasma superficiale | reverse complement strand
TAAGAGTAAGGGACATGTATATAGGGTCAGAGCATCCTGTTGCGATACAGAGCATGACCAATACTGATACAGGGGATGTAACCGCAACAGTGGCCCAGATAATAGAGCTTTATAAGGCAGGATCAGAGCTCGTCAGGTTCACAGTCCAGAATCTAAGAATGGCTCGCGCAGTGACTGACATAAGAAAGGCGCTTGATGATCTGGGATATAACATACCTTTGATAGGTGATTTCCATTACAACGGGCATCAGCTGCTCAGGGAGGTTCCTTCGTGCGCAGATGCTCTTGACAAGTACAGGATAAACCCTGGCAACGTGGGTTTTGGCGATAAGCACGACGACAACTTCAAGACGATGATAGACGTTGCAAAGGACTACGACAAGCCTGTCAGGATAGGAGTCAACTGGGGCTCGCTTGACCAGACCGTGCTTACAAAGATGATGGATGACAATACAAAGGCAGCTGTGCAGAAGAGCGCAGATGACATAATGGTTGGTGCTGTTGTCGAGAGTGCTGTGCAGTCGGTGAATAAGGCTATAGAATACGGAATGGAGCCTAACAAGATAATAGTCAGTACTAAGATTTCAGAGGTTTCCAAGATGGTAAAGGCTTACGAGATGCTTTCTTCGAGGATAGAGCAGCCATTGCATCTTGGGCTTACAGAAGCAGGCATAGGAAGCAAGGGTGTCGCTGCTTCATCAGCAGCGCTGTCGTTGCTCCTTACACAGGGAATAGGTGATACTATAAGGGTATCGCTTACGCCAACCCCAGGATCGAGCAGAACAGAGGAGGTCAAGGTGTGCAGACAGATTCTTCAGTCTCTGGACATAAGGCACTTCACACCTTTAGTAACAAGCTGCCCTGGATGCGGCAGGACGACATCTACAACCTTCCAGGAGATGGCAGAGGACCTTACAGGATATCTGCAGGAGCGCATGCCTGAGTGGAAGAGCTCAGGATATGATGGCGTAGAGGAGATGAAGGTTGCGGTAATGGGCTGCGTTGTCAACGGGCCAGGAGAGTCAAGAATGGCGCAGATAGGAATATCTCTTCCTGGAAGCGGAGAGAATCCATCATGCCTGATATACGAGGATGGGAAGCAGGTAGCTGCAGTAAAGGCAGATGTTGCAACTGCGGAGTTCAAGAAGCACCTTGAAAGATACGTAGAATCGCACTATTCGAAGAAGGCAAAGCTCAGCCAGCAGGCTGCAAACGGCTAATGTCCCGTCAGTATCTTCTTTGCTCCTGAATAGACTGCTTTTGTGCTATCGCGCATTTCTGGGTAGCTCTTTAGCACCTCTTTAGTTATATCGAGCGGCGTGCCATTCTTATCAGCGCTATCCACATATGAACTTACCATCTTAGATACAGATACTTTTGGCACTTCTTTAGAAAGCTCCCCTTTCCTGAAAGCTTCAAGTATAGCTTCTGGTATGCCGTTTGTTATCGGAGGGGCTATGCTGAGGAGTCTGAGAGACTCTTCCGCAGCCTCCTTGTTTCCGTCGTTCTGTTCAATTACCGCTGCAGCCGTCTCTGCGAATATCGGGAATATGGAATAGAATATTGAGTTATGTGCTGCCTTAAGCCTATGTCCGCTTCCGCTCTTTCCAACGTATCCGCATCTCTCTCTGCTTCCTGCAACTTCTCGCAGTATCTCCTTGACTTTATCAAACGTTTCCCTGTCTCCGCCCGCCATTATCGCCACTCCTTTCAGAACATCTTCAGGACCTCCTGCAACACCGACGTCAAGATAACTTATTCCCTTATCACGCAGCTTGTTGTAATTTGATATAGAGTCTGCGTAATCTGAGTTGGATCCGTCTATTATTATGCTTCCTTTGTTTAGAATGGATGACAACTCTGACAGCATATTGTTGGTAGGTTCGCCTCCAGGAAGCATCATCCACACAATCGCACCCTTTCCATTCTGTTGAAGCTTTTCTGCGAATTCGCTTACACTGCTTGTGCACTTCACCTTTTCGTTGTCATTAAAGTGTGCGTATTTGTCGACGCTTCTGTTGTATACAGTAAGATCATGTCCATTCATTAGCAGTACCTTTGATATGTTAAGTCCCATGCTCCCTAACCCTATCAGTCCTATCTCCTCCCTATCATTATCCATAACTATCAACATTTGCATATGCTTTCTTTTTACT
>JAGVSJ010000094.1 GCA_019720975.1 Candidatus Sysuiplasma superficiale | reverse complement strand
CCGTTCGGTGGCACTTCGAAGAAATTTGCCGCACTGGCACTTTTCGGCTTCGACGCATTCACTGTCATCGGTTCCCTTATTTTGTGAATCATGGAGCTCATCGCTCATATTCACGGAAGGACAGGGAAGACGCCCGGTTCTTCCATTATAAATAACGATAATGCATATAACAGCCGATGACAAATTTCGGTTTTCAGTTTCAACTGGAGCGTTACACAGGGACTGACAGGGATTCCGATCTGCCTGTGAGCATTCAGGAATGGAAGAGGCTGGCAAGGGAAAAACTGGATGATGGGGCCTGGTGGTATATTGAGGGGGCTGCGGGCTCCGGCGACACGTACAGCGAGAATGAGGAAAGGTTCAGGCATTACCGCGTAAGGCCAAGATACTGCAGGAATGTTGAAAAATCCAACATAGAATGTAACTTTCTGGGAAAGGAGAGGAGCAGTCCGTTCATAATCGCACCTCTCGGCGCCCTTTCGATAATCGAGCGCAACGCTGACGTCATGGGTGCGATGGCTGCCGAATCACTAGACATCCCCTACTGCCTTTCCACAGTCTCCTCGAACAGCATCGAGGAGATTGCACAGAGTGCGCCACGCGCCGAAAAGTGGTTTCAGCTTTATCCGGGAAAGGACAGGGAGATCATGAAGAGCTTTGTCAGGAGAGCGGAGAAATCCGGTTTCAGCGCAATAGTGGTGACGGTAGACACAACGATGCTGGGGTGGAGGGAAAATGATCTCAGGAACGCATATCTTCCGTTCCTGCAGGGACATGGTATTGCCAATTACGTCACGGACCCTGTTTTCAGAAAGAGGCTGGCAGTCGAGCCGGAGAAGGACATGAAGAGTGCCATAATGGAATGGCTGGGTATCTATGTCAACCCGGCCTTTGACTGGAACTATTTCGACGAAATAAGATCCTGGACATCACTGCCTCTTCTGGTCAAGGGTATAACAAGTGTCGAGGACGTCAGGTCCGCATTCGAACACGGGGCGGAAGGTGTTGCAGTTTCCAACCATGGTGGCAGGCAGGTCGATGGCGCGATATCCACCATCGATGCACTGAACGAGATAACAGGCAGCGGAAGCTACGATGGAGAGATATTCATGGACTCGGGCGTGAGGCATGCGTCGGATGTCATGCGTGCATTCTGCATGGGGGCTGCAGGTGTGCTGATAGGCAGGCCGTATGCTTATGCGCTTGCCGTTGCTGGACGACGTGGTGTTGAAAGACTTTTCAGGGAATTCAAGGGTGAGCTGTCGCTTCAGCTTGCACTGTCGGGCTTCAACTCCCTGAAAGAGCTTGGCAGAGAGCACATCGTCCGCTTCGAGTGACTTTCGCAAATCGTTTTTCACCTGATTTGTATCATCATATTTCCACATGTAACGGAAAAGGCATGGGTAAATAACCAGATCTCAAGTATCCCATGTCGGCAAAATCAGGCTAGATGATGTCAATTCCGGCTGCGATTCCTGACTGCATGAAGAATTCCCATAGTTTCCCCTGTTCCTTCCGAAATCACAGAGAGATCATGTTTCTCCATGAGTTCGGCAAGATCTGACAGGCCGTTGTGGTAGTCGAGCACAATCTCATCGATTAAAGGCCACATCTCATCAGCAAGATTCCTGAGAACATCGTATTCGCATCCTTCGCAGTCAAGCTTGAGGTAATCGACCCTGCTTATGGAGTAATCTGATATCAACTCAGGGACGGTAGTCGTTTCAATGGTGACTGACCCGTCAAAGACAATATGAAGCGATTTCACAACATGTTCGGTAGGCGCCAGCGCGTTTGCGTTCGGGTTCCTGCTGGAGACTGCAAAGTTCGTCTTTGATTTCACAGATGACAGCGCGAGATTTAGCACGGTGATTTTGTCGTCGAGTCCGTTCATCTGCATGTTCTCCGCCGCGAGCCTGTACGACTCAGGATATGGCTCCAGTGCTATCACACGCTTCGCGCCGCACAGCGCAAACCATATAGAGGAATCGCCGTTGGAGAACCTCATGTCGGCTTTCGCAGATACCTGAGCCAGATGCTCCCGTCATCTTGAACTTCAGACGAGAGCAAACGGAGTGCAACGGGCATCTCATTGAGTTCAAGCTCACGACACTCGAAAGAGGTAGGCGTCATCTCGCCACCAGCTAACATCGGAACCAGCACGACGCTCACCTCGTCGAA
>JAGVSJ010000093.1 GCA_019720975.1 Candidatus Sysuiplasma superficiale | reverse complement strand
AAAAACAATGATGGTTGCCATGGTACAGTATTTTGTCCGAACTCCTGCAGATCGCCAAGCGCTCTCCGGTGGTCGGGTGATAGCCAGACTTCATCTGTCCTCCCGCCAGGCAGTCCCCAGGTTCTGAGAACGAGCCTTTCATAATGGTCGATATATGTTGCCGCCTCGATGAGCGTCTCTGAGACATACTTGCCGAGCCTGCGCATGTCATCGCCAGGAACAAGTCCGATGTACCGCATCATTGCAGTGAATGGCAGGTCGCCTGTGAGGTAGTTTATACCTTTGCTCAGGAACACATTTGAAAAATTTGAACGCATAGCAGGTCATGACGCCCATCCATTGATGATTTGCTGCTCCCATGTCCATATCGAGTTCAATTGGTGTAAATATTAAGAAAAATAAGGTGTTTTTTAAGTGGTTTGTCCAGCATTGCATGTGCTGTTTCACAACTTCTTCTTTCTCTCCCTCGTCACATACACTCCAACGGCAAGTGCGGCAATCGCGGCTATTGCTATGATTATGAGCGATATGCCTGGCGCATAGTCGGCAAACTGCTGTGCGGACGATGTCGCTGTGGACACAGACTGGACATTGGACTGCTGACCGGCACCTGCGCTGTTCACTGCCCTGATGCTGAAGTAGTACGTTGTTCCCGGGCTAAGGCCGGTGACCGTGTATGATGTTGAGTTGACAGTGGCTATGACAGCCATCTGGGATGGGGATGTGCCCATCAATACTTCGTATTCAGTGGCACCGGAAACAGCACTCCAGGTCAGTGTCGCCTGGGATGTGCCAGTCAGTCTTGCCTGTGAGAGGTCAGTAGCGCCTGGCAGAGCAAGGGGCTGTGTCGGGGTTGCCGTTACAGGGCTGCTCGCAGGTCCGGTTCCGAGGGAACTCTCCGCAGTCACAGTTACTGTGTAAGTCACTCCGTTGGTCAGACCGGTGAAGTTGACGTCAAGTGTGTTTGCCGAGACCTGTGTCGTCATTGAACCTCCTGACCATGTCAGCGTTACATTGTAGCCCGTGATCGGAGAGGAACCGGAGCTGGAAGGCGCCAGCCACTTCACAAGTATGTAGCCGTTTCCGGCAGTTGCTGAAACGTCATTGGGTGCTGTAGGCCTGGACACGCCTGATGTGGCATTGACCACAAGTGTCGTCATTGGGGAGGAAACATAGAAGTCATATGCACTCGAGAACGTGTACGGTCCTGTGTTTTGCGGCACCACAGTTGTCAGAGGCACGCCTGTGTACGTGTAGGACATTTCGTAAGTGTATGCGAAGAAATACGGCGTGTAGCCGTCCTTGCCCGTGAAGCCGGAATAAACATTCTGTCCTGCCGAGTAGACATTTACATAGATTCCGGAAAGCGGATTGCCTGCAGCGTCCAGAACCTGAACCCTGGCCATTTGCGCCTCAAGGAAGAGATTCCCGCTGAATTGTGTGTTATTGGTGTTCACTGTGCTGTTGTAGACTATCACAGTGGACCCGCTCATGCTCAGGGTATAGAGCAGTCCATTGACTGTGCTATTCTCAATCAGGAGGAAGGAATTTGATCCTATGGAAATGCCCTGTTCATTACCTGTCATCACAGAGTTATTCACAGCGACATACGCGTTACTTGAGATGTCGAGCGGCCCAAAATAATCAGCATCAAGAACCGAGCTCTGCACTGAAACATAGGAATATGAACCGACGTAGATGCCTCCGCCGTAGTCGTTACTGACATTCGATTTGACAACAATCAGGTCGCTGCTGTAAACATCCGAAATACCTTTGTTGTTGTGGCTCAGGACGGATGACATTATCACCACGTTAGAGGAATCGGTTATCGAGCCAATCCCAGAGCGGATATTGTGCGAAAATGTCGAATTGTCAATCACAACGTTACCGTCGTTGGCAAGGCTGCCCAGGCCGTACTCGTCATTGCTGAATACAGAACCCTGTATGACCACGCCTGCGCTGGATGTTATGCTGTTCAAACCTGCGTAGCTGTTTGTGAATTTGTCATCGATTATGTGAATGTTTGCAAGCTGATTCATGCCACTGGCACCGTCTCCGCCATATGTGTCATTGTTGAATGTGGAGTGGGCAATCAGTATGTTGCTGGACGAACTCAATCCGTAATACCCTATTCCGCCGTAATAGTCATTGGAGAGGGTGCTGTTCCAAATGGTAATGTTGTTAGACCCTGCTATGCCGTAATACCCTATTCCGCCGTAGAGGTCAT
>JAGVSJ010000092.1:1999-2284 GCA_019720975.1 Candidatus Sysuiplasma superficiale | reverse complement strand
TAATGAAAACAATGATCGTGGACATCCATACATACGCAGTGTACTCCTCAGGCCTGATCTTGATATGCGCCTTTATAAGGCTGTCCTCCAGCGACTGGTTCTGCTTGAATCGTGCCTCGACAAATCTGTGCATCGTTCTCCAGCAGAACTGCTGGTAGGGCGTCAGTTTCACATAGTCGGGAACAGTCCCATGAGGAAGCCTGATGGGATGCGGTCCTTCCAGCATCCTTTTTGACTTTACTGTTTTTGTTCCCAGGTAGCTCTTCTTGACACCCTCGAACCTGC
>JAGVSJ010000092.1:1361-1989 GCA_019720975.1 Candidatus Sysuiplasma superficiale | reverse complement strand
CGTCCTGCTGAGTGCCGACCGCACCATCTGCATCGTTCCTTCCTGATCCCTGTAATATTTATTGATGAGGGCCCAGATATCCATGTGATTGTTCATTTCTCTCAGAACCATGTACCGCACTATGTCGATCCTTCTGTTGAACTCGTCGTTCAGCTCCTCGTGGGTCCAGTTTTTCAGATCCATGAGTTTGTCAAACAGGGCACTGTGCCCCTTGAAGTTGAAATAATCTTTGACCTGATCCCATTCAAAGACAACGTTGGTTATGATTTCGTTGGTGCCCGGCTCGAATCCTATGAGTTCAACGATATTCCGGATGCGCCTTGCATTTTCCTTTCCGACCCTGACCTGCTGCTGTACCACAACCGTCCTGAGCGCGGTTAGCAGTATCCTCGGTATGTTGATTGGCGGATTCTCCAGCCTGTTGATCATCAGTTTGACGCTGTCTGCATGCATGGTCGAGTAAGTCGTGTGCCCGGTTGCCATTGCCTGAAACATCGTGTAGGCTTCCTTTCCCCTGACTTCACCGACAATGATGTAGTTAGGTCTCTGTCTGAGAGCTGCCCTCACAAGGTCGAACATGTCTATTTCCCCGGGCGCCTTCCCCTGGGCGTTTTTCTCTCCCACGCCG
>JAGVSJ010000092.1:0-1351 GCA_019720975.1 Candidatus Sysuiplasma superficiale | reverse complement strand
GGTATCCAGTTTTCATGGGGAAGATTTATTTCCCTCGTGTCCTCCATCGTGACGATCTTTGCACTCGGCGGAATGAAGAGGGAGATCGCGTTGAGTGTGGAAGTTTTGCCGTTTCCCGTTCCTCCTATTATCATTGCGGATTCCCCGGCTTCCACGCTCATCCAGAGGTATGCTATCATTTCTGGGGACGCAGTCCCGTAGTTTATCATGTCCACCGGAGTGAACGGCTTTTCCTTGAAGAGCCTGAAGGTGAATGAGGATCCCCTGCTTGTCACCTCTCTCGCATAGGTCGCCTGAAGTCTGTGACCTTCAGGGGTGGTGCCGTCAAGTATGGGATTTGAAACGCTTATCTGCTTACCGCATTTCTGGCCTATGTAGACAACAAATGAGTTCAGCTGTTCTTCATCCCTGAAGACAACATTTGTTTTGACGCTCTCGTACTTCTTGTGGAATACAAATATCGGAACATCGACGCCGTCACAGCTCACGTCTTCTCCGAAGACGTCGTTTATGAAAATGTCCACGGGGCCGTATCCGATGAAGTCCCTTATGATGTAATATGCAAGCTTGTCCTTTGTAATGGGTGTCAGGTTGAGGCCCCTTGTGCTCAGGAAACTCTCTATGCTGCGCTTCAGGTATTCCTTCCTGTCCATCTGCGAGAGCTGCTTGTATTCATAATCGAGCGTCCGCTGCAGTGAATTCTTCAGCAGGGAGAGAAGTTTCGTCTCGGTCTCTGTCAGCTGCGGTTCGATTGCTTCAAGAAGGTATTCGCTGGATTCGCTGTCGTATGTGACCCTGATATAGGAATACATTTTCCTGACAGGGTATATTTCGACAACTTCCATAGTCGGCTTGAGGAGGGGGGGTATAACGGTGTACGGAGAGCCCTTGCCCTCAGCCCAGTCCATCTTCCTGTCAACCTCATCCCTGGGCATTTTGATCTTGACACGCCTGTTCCCTCTCTTTGAAAGGAAGCGTTTGTAGCTTTCACCTATGAGTGATGGGATGCTCCTTCTCTGTGTCTCGCTCTCGTGTGAAGTTTCTGCAGTCGATGCCATTTTCACTCCTCCGCAGCGATACTCACAATCGCGGTAGAAAGTGTAATCTGAAATCCCTTACTGGGTGTCACTGTTACTGTCAGAATGTAATTCTGAAAGCTAAGATTTCCGACACTCACCTTCAATCCATGCCCCTGGCTCAGTCCTGCCTGTCTGAATGTTGAATTTATGAAATTCTCCCATGCTGAGGCGAATGGCGTAACTATCTGCATTCTGATGGAGCCATTCACGCTGTATGTCCCCTGCGAGAATTCAAGCAGCTGCGAAGTAAGGCCCACGGTATTTGTTCCGGA
>JAGVSJ010000091.1 GCA_019720975.1 Candidatus Sysuiplasma superficiale | reverse complement strand
GAGGGAGCGTACAGGTGCGCTGTTCACGGTTTGCTGTATCCAGAACAGAGAACCGTGTCACAGATGGAGAGGAAGGAGTGGGAGGTGAAATGCCCTGTCTGCGGTGGTGACACCATACCTGTGGGAATTTCCGAAGAGAAGCCACCCCAGAACCTTAGTCCGTATGCACTTTCGAAATATGCCACTGAACGACTTGCGGTTGATTTTTCCTACGCCTTGGGCATACCTACAGTCGCATTACGCTACTTCAATGTATATGGTCCCCGGCAGAGTCTAAGCAATCCGTATACAGGTGTCATTGCAATATTCCTTTCAAGGATGATGAGCGGCAACAGTCCCTATCTCTTCGAGGACGGAATGCAGATGAGGGATTATGTATACGTCGAGGATGTTGCCCGGATGAATGTCTTGTCGCTAACCAAAGGAGAAGGCATATACAATGTAGGCACCGGCAAGCCGCATTCACTCTTGGACATAGCCGCTCTCTTGAACAGGGCCACTGGCCTTGATATCGAGCCTTTCGTCTCGGGCGAGTTCAGGCCGGGAGACAACAGACACGATTTCGCGGATATTGGACACCTTGTAAGGGACTTTGGAACTGCCAGTTTCACTGAATTCGACCTTGGAATAAGGAAACTGGTGGAATGGAGCGCCAGTGCAAGAGTGAAGGACCTCTTCGAAAAGGAGGAGAGGGAAAGAAGGAGGTTCCTCGAATCTTGACGCAGCCCATGCCAGTTGGAGTGCGGATGGAAAATTGTTTCAATATGGTCTGAATGATGTGTTGTGCAATACGGACAATATGAGGATGTGCTGTTGAAATGGCTCGAATGATGGTTGTAACAGGCGGGGCAGGCTTTGTAGGCTCTCATGCTGCGGAGTTTTTTGCAGACAGGGGATGGAATGTTGTTGCCATAGATAATATGTCCAGGGGAGAGATGCTTGGACAGTCGGGAACAGACACACCGAAATACAACTGGAACTACCTGTCAGGCAGGAATGGCATAACCATGGTCAATGCCTCCGTCACAGACGCTGGCAAGATGGAGAAGCTTGTGAGCGATGCTGATGCAGTGATACACACTGCCGGCCAGGTTGCTGTGACAACATCTCTCACGGACCCGAGGCGCGACTTCGAAACAAATATGCTCGGTACATTCAATGTTCTTGAAGCGTGCAGGAAGTCGCGGCGCAACCCGGCGGTCATATTCTGCTCAACCAACAAGGTGTACGGTGAAAACGTCAACAGGTTGCCGGTGCGGCTGAATGGTGACAGGTACGAATATATGGACAAGGCATTCGAGCACGGAATACCTGAAAGTTTCAGCGTCGATGGATGTGAACACACACCTTACGGTGCATCGAAGCTTGCAGCGGATCTGTACGTTCAGGAATATTCTCATACATACGGCCTGAAGACAGCTGTCTTCAGGATGAGCTGTATTTACGGCACGAGACAGTTCGGAAACGAAGACCAGGGATGGGTTGCGCATTTCATCCTGTCTGCACTGAGAAACAAGAAGATAACAATTTACGGCGATGGCAAGCAGGTACGTGATGTGCTCTTCGTCGACGATCTGATTGTGGCGTACAATGCCTTCCTGGAGTCACAATTGAAGGGAGGATTGTTCAACATGGGAGGAGGTCCCGAATACACCCTCTCGCTTTTGGAATTGGTGGAAAGAATCGAGAGGATGACCGGCAGGAAACCGGACATTTCTTTTGATGAATGGCGAAACGGTGATCAGAGGGTCTACATTTCAGATACACGAAACGCAATGAAACAGCTTGGCTGGGAGCCTAAGGTGAGTGTAGAAGAAGGACTCCAGAGGCTAGAGAACTGGGCTGCTGAAGCATGAATTTTCAGTCAAACAGCGGAAAAATAAGTCACACAAAGGGCAGCATGTCATAATAAATTACGCAGGATATGAATCACCATCTGTAGCAGTTCGTTGCGATCCCACAATGCAACATTCATTGCGGATTACTATATGTTGGCATGAATTATTCACTCGTAAGTCATCAAGGATAGCAGCACACATTTCATCGTGAAGGTCCGATTATACCATGTTATTCCTTGCCAGTATGCATGCGTCCTTTACTGATTGTTTCAAATGAAACCAAACATTCCAGGATTGTGAATTTCCCTCTCATTACTTTTACTTGTTTACCATATCATCAATCTCTCTGAGCTTATTCGCCACTCTCTTACCTGTCGATGTCAGTGTGATCAGATACGTTCGTCTTCCAAGTATCTCTTCCTTCATTGTTATTAGTCCAGCTGCCTGAAGATGATCAAGCAACTTGTCCAGTGTGTTGGGACT
>JAGVSJ010000090.1 GCA_019720975.1 Candidatus Sysuiplasma superficiale | reverse complement strand
AGGAGAGGGTTGATATCGCCAAGGCCCGCAATGCCCTTGGTCAGATTAACCTGCTCTTCAATGAGCGCCCATTCGCCAGCAGTTATCGGCGTGGCAAACGACGTCCCGCCGTAAAACATCTCCCAGCCATTTAAGTAAACCGTCATGTTGAACGCCGCGGCTCCGGCTATAACCGGGTCGAGTCTGGCACCTGAGGAATAGGTGTCAAGGGCGTTCTGCCACCACGGCTGGGGCGAGCTCATTGACTGGCCAAAACCCCCGCCAATGAAACCGCCGAAGCTGGGGTAATACCAGTATGAGAAACTTGACATGCCTGTAGCGTTCGCCATTTCAAGTGTCAGATTCCTGCCACCCACGTTGAACCCTGTGTAAACACCTGTATCAGGGAATGCGACTCCGCCGGATGAAGCAGTAAGCTGTCCCCCGCCTACAGATATTGAGCCGTTCGCTATTGCCGGAATATCCGCACCGGCAGCAGTTCCGTCACTCCCGTAGTCTCCGGAAGCAAAGAAATTTGTCACACCTTCGAGTGCAAGTTCTTCGAGCAGACTGTTTTCAACTGTCAGATACATCGGTGAGCCGAGGCTGACCGTGGAATATTCGCTTCCACCGTAGGAGTTGCTCGTTATGCTTACTGAAGTGGTTGCGTTGGCAAATGTAACGAGGTTCTGGGCTATGTATGAATATGCATAATCGAAAAGAGAAAGGGACGGGGAGGGTATGCCAATGAGATCTATATGAGCCTCGGGTGCCATTGTTGCAAGGTATTCAAGGTCAAGGGCTGTCTCAATCGTCCAGCTATAGTTTAGTCCGCTGGATACTGTGGCGCCGAGCAGCGGAATTTGTGTGAGGCGATTCAGTATCTGATTGGGATTGTGAAAGACTATCGAGGAGAAATTGCTGACCACCGTAGCATTGAGAAGACCGACCTCAATCAGGGCTACCGTGACATTCTGCCCCAAGTCGGGAAGATGCTCGAATGCGGATTTGCCGCTCCAGAGATTGCTGGCACCAGTTATTGCAGGCATCGAACCCGGGAAGAGAAGCTGGTAGTTTGAATTGCCGAAACCGAGCGAAGAGGATTCGCTTGAATTGAGGTACCCATACGTTCCGTTGAGATAGTAAAGGGATGAGGATTGAGAGGCAAACGTTGCGCCGGGAGGGACGGACAGCTGGGATGTATTAAGATTCTTCCCGGGGTAAAAATTGCCCGGTAGTGAAACTGACGGCTGAAGATAGAAACCGCTCAGTCCTGCAACTCCGGAGACCAATCCGGAGATACCGTAAGGGAGGTACGAAGGCTCAACGCTTGCATAGAACCGAATTTCGCTTATATTTCCCGGGATGCCGCTGGAAGGGCCGAAAATAGGTTGCCACACGCCGTCCGAATCATAGGCCATCTCAAAAGTACCGATCTTTGTATGGAAAGCGCTGTCGATTTCCGAAACATTACCCCCGACGGTAAGACTGATTCTGGTGCTGTCCGAAAATACCTTGAGCCCGAAGGACGAGAAGTAACTGGCAATGTGCTGATATGAAGTCGGTGATATTCCGTAAATCCCTGATATCTGCGAAGGGGACAGTTTTGTTCCATAGACTGGATTGGCAGGGTTGCTCAAATTCGTGAGCTCCCTGGAAAGGGAGCCCGAGGAACTGAGCGACAGCGTGATGTATATAACCTGGTTCCAGCCGGGGCTGGCATTGCCTGCTGGAAATATAGTGATTCCACCCTGGGTCAGGCTTGTATTGAGAGTTGAAGAAGAAGGCGCAATCTGGACGAGTTGCTGCGGTCTGTAAAACTGGCCATTGTTTGTGATATGCGTATCAGGATGATGAGATATCTGACTTGCATTGAATGATGAAGAGAAGAGCGCGACCGTGATGATCAGGAGCGCAATAGCACACGAAGCAAACTTTTCATTCCAGGTCATTCTGAATTCCACCTTCATTAATCCGGCAGCCTCCAATCATTACAGTTGGGCGATAGAATACACCAACGGACCCACCTGTGAGGAAACATTCTGTCTAATCTTTGAATTCTCCTAATTAAAACTTTATATTTCAGATGATCAGGTTGATATTCGGCTGTGAGGCATGCTGGGATTATCGCGATACATTCCGGATTCCAAATGAACCCTCACTTCGCTTGTTACTGCGGCAGGTTCCCCTTGGAGCTGTCTTCCTTTGTAAGCCCACCAGGCACTCAATGGTGCAGTCCGTAATGGCCGGCTGCCATAATCGCCTTTTCCAAGCTGCTTTCGGTGCCAATTGGCTTGAGCCTGGTGGCCTTCCCTCTATGCCGTCGCCCTGAGAACCCCGGATGTCTGTTCAGTGAGGACGTCGGGATGGGTCATGGGCCCTAATGCCGTGCAAACGCTTCCCCGGGCTGGACAGGAATGCCCTTAACCCCGGTTCTGTGCCTCGT
>JAGVSJ010000009.1 GCA_019720975.1 Candidatus Sysuiplasma superficiale | reverse complement strand
TCCGTGTACCACTTCTTTATTGCGCTCTCCGGCGCATCGATGTATATCGAAAAGTCGAAGAAATCTGAGACCATGAGCTCAGGCTCCTTTGAGTGCATTACACTCCTAGTCTGAAGGACATTCAGCCCTTCAAGTATCACAATATCCGGTGAAGCGACCTCAGTGAATTCGCCCGGCACTATATCATACCTTATGTGGCTGTAAACCGGAACCTTCAGGAGCGGATTGCCTGATTTGAGCTCATACAGGAAACGTATGAGCTCTTTGAGATTGTAGCTTTCGGGAAAGCCCTTCCTGTTCAGTATGCCTCTTCTCTCAAGTTCCCTGTTGGGATAGAGGAAACCGTCAGTTGGCATCAGCTCAACCCTGGGACTTCCTGGCCATCCAGCAATCAACAGTTTGAGAAGTCTTGCAGTCGTGCTCTTGCCTACAGCGACGCTTCCCGCCATTCCTATTATGAAAGGCACACGATCGTCCCCCTTACCGAGAAATGTCCTTCTGGCTTCGTATAGGTGTCTTGACCCCCCATAATAGAGCTGAAGCAGCCTGGATAGCGGAAGATATATGTCCTCAACCTCCTCAATGGATATGCTTTCGTTTATCCCCCTTATCCTTTCCAGATCTGGCGATGAAAGAGTGAGGGGGGTGGAATTCCTCAGTTTCCTCCACTCATCGCGGCTGAATGAAAGGTATGTGGTGTGTTCCGTTCGCTCAGTATCTTCTGACTGCTTCATGTTCAACCTCATCCGTTCACAAATGGTGCATGACGCAAGGCCGCATCTCAGTACCTGTAGAAGCCCTCTCCGCTCTTTCTTCCGAGCTTTCCCGCATTGACCATATTGACCAGAAGCGGTGCGGGCCTGTACTTTGGATCGCCGAAACCTGCAAAGAGGACGTTCATTATGTCGAGGCAAACGTCAAGACCTATGAAGTCCGCAAGTTCAAGCGGGCCCATCGGATGATTCATTCCCAGTTTCATCACTGAATCAATGCCCTCTCTGTCCGCTATGCCTTCCATCAGCGCAAATATCGCCTCGTTTATCATCGGCATGAGTATCCTGTTCGACACAAACCCGGGGTAATCCTTTGCCTCTACAGCCTTCTTCCCCATCTTTTCAGAAACAGATACTGCCGTGCTGAATGCAGCGTCCGACGTGAGAAGCCCGCGCACAACTTCGACAAGAGGCATCACAGGAACGGGATTGAAGAAATGCATCCCGATGAAATTCTCCGGGTGCTTTGTGTTTCTTGAAAGAAATGTGATAGATATCGATGAAGTATTGGTCGCTATCACGGTGTCTTGACCGACCACATCTGATATGCTGCCCAGAGCCTCTGCCTTTACGTCCTTCCGTTCAAATACAGCCTCGATGACAAGGAAACATCCGCTGAGTGACGAAAAATCCTTTCCCACTGCTATCCTGCCAATTGATGCATTACCCTCCTCACGCGATATCCTCCCCTTCTCTATCCTCCTGAGAATGCCTTCCCTGGCTCTTGAAATAGATCTGCTGGCAATTTCACTGTCCACATCAAAAGCTACGACTTCGAAACCCGCTTCGGCACACACCTGCACTATGCCTGTGCCCATGGTGCCCAAACCAACCACACCTATCCTTTCCAACTCAGCACCTCTCAATGAGGATGGAAACAGCATTTCCGCCGCCCAGACAAAGAGTCGCAATACCCCTTTCCTTCTTCAACCTTCTCATATTGTGAAGCAAAGTCGTTGTTATGCGTGCACCACTTGCTCCGAGGGGATGCCCCAGTGCGACTGCGCCACCTGATATATTGAAGCGCGACTCTTCAATCTCGAGCGCCTTCCTGACGGCTATGCTTGCCGTGGCGTATGCCTCATTGTGCTCCACAAGATCAATGTCGCCTATACCGATGCCGTTCCTTTCGAGAAGCTTCCGTGTGGTATCTATCGGTGCTTCCATCACCCATTCCGGTCTCGTACCGCCTGTGACGTAGTCGACAATCTTTGCCATCGGCTTCAAGCCCGTTTCACGTATCTTGCTTTCCGACATGACAACAACGGCGGAAGCGCCGTCACTGAGCTGAGATGAATTGCCCGCAGTGCATATTCCATCCTTTTTGAACTTTGGCTTCAGCGCACTTAACTTTTCGAGCGTGGTGTCAGGACGGATACCCTCATCTCTGATGACTGAGGACTCACTGCCGTCTGCGATGATGTGCACCGGAACTATCTCCTCCCTGAAGAAGCCCTCCTCGGTTGCATTCAGCGCCTTTCTCTGGCTATGCAATGCAAAGATGTCTGCCTCTTCCCTGGATATTTTGAAGCGCTCCGCAACTATCTCGCCTGTTATCATCATGTGAAAATTGTTGTAGACATCCCACAGCCCATCCTTTATCATTGAATCTGTCAACTCCACGTTACCGTATTTGCTTCCCCATCTTGATGTTCCGGATATATAGGGTGACATGCTCATATTCTCAATGCCGCCGGCAACTATCACGCTATTCTCTCCAACGCGGATGGAATTGGCTGCAAGCATGATCGCCTTTAGGCCTGAACCGCATACTTTGTTGACTGAGAAAGAGCCTGAAGAGTAAGGCACGCCGGCATCGACAGCACACTGTCTTGCGGGGGACTGGCCCAGACCTGCGGGGAGAACGTTCCCAAGTATAACCTCATCCACATCGCGACCGCTGAGGCCTGCCTTCGCTATAGCTTCCCTTACAGCTATCTTACCAAGCTGAACTGCAGACACGTTCCGGTATGCTCCGCCGAACCTGCCAACTGGCGTCCTCACAGCAGATACAATGTATGCTTCCTGAAGCCTTTTCTCACCCTTTGTCATCTTTATCAGGTTTTTTGATGTTCTCTGATGTAATTATGGTTTCCCTGATATTGTGTGTCCTTCCCAATTTTGTCACTGTGAGCCAGTGACTGTCTGGCAGGCGACACCACTCTGAACTGTCATCTCTGCGGGACGGGACAGATGACGACGTGATGAAGTAGTGGGTGAGTAGATGCCTGGACTCACGGTGCGTCTGGCTTCTGTCATTTCCGGCATATCTGACCGTTGTTTGCACTTCCTGCATCTGTAGCCCTTTCCTCTACCAACAGACTCCATCTTTCGACCGCATACGCTACAAACAGGATTGCTTTTCTTGATCCAGCGTCTTGCGAGCGCATTAACAGATATCTTTTCAATGTTCAGTGAACCGTTAAGCAGTTCACCGGCAGGCGGTTTGAAGGCTCCCCAGACAGTTATGGAATCGCCCGGTATTAAACCTCTCACTATCCCTCTGAGATCCTTTGTTTCTTCAAAGGCAGCGCATAGCAGAATGATGCCTTCGTGTGTTGTCATCTCAAAGAAGACATGCCCCCCTCTCACCGTTTCAGGATAGGAGCGCACGGTGCCCTGAACTACATAGGATGAAAAGAGGGATGGCGAACCATTCAGTACTGAGATATGATCGTCTGTTGCCTGGTTCGTCTCAAAGAGAAGCCACCGTTCCGGCATCTCCGATCTTACTGTTTTCATAGCTTCCGGAAGCACTTCTGGACGGGTTCCCCTTATACCATAGAGTACCGGGCATGGTGACGATGGATATATGCAGGGATGCCTAGTTGCCCTGTCATAGTTGTTAAAGGTAGATGGAAACCTGTCTGAAAGCGATGAGACATCCACAACATTGATGTCTCTGCTTGTCCCCCATCTGTGCCTGTACCTGTAGGTGATCAGTTCGAAGGTTGAGTTCTGGCCTCTCCATGATAAGGCCGATGCTGCGCCAATGACACCGCGGCCATTCTTCCACTCATTAACCACGGCGCCGGCCTCTCTGGCAAATAGTATGGCTTCTTCCTTTTCAACTATGCCGCGAACCGCTTTCCAATAGAGCGCCTCGTTGACTGGCGCTGGGCTGACAACAGCGCCTGGATTTGTGTTGTCGGCGTCCATCATGGCAGCTTCCTCTACCACAGAACGGACAGCACGGTTCACAACTGACAGACTATCAGAAACCCCTGTGGCTATTCTAGATGAAAGGACAGGAACACCGGATATCTCACCTACCACACTTGACCCTTGCGCATCCCCTCCAAGGATTATCGAAAGTGCGCCGTTTCCTCTCGTCTTCCAAGGTATGTTCGGATTGAGCCGGACCAGCCGTGGAAGGCCATACAGAATCGGAAAGTTCAGTCTCCTTATTATTTCTGTGACAAGATAAGTCGTACACATTCCCTGTGCAGAATCCGTGTCGTCAACACCCACATAAACTGGCATTCAAATCCTACCGTCTGCCTGCAATGCTCCGGGCACGAAATGCCCCATTACCTGAATTGCTATTTCTAAGGTGCGGAGAATGTATATGATTTAAATAGCCTTGAAACTTGTTACGTGAAGCTGAATAAGGTAGAGGCGCATGGCCAAGGCATTCACCAGGGAATACAGATTCGAACTTTCCACGCTCCTTCTCGCAGTGGGCATACTGTCCACATTCATTGCCTCAATTGGCATATTCATGTCAACACTGCCCGATTATCTGCTACCATTCCAGCCCGCTATAAAGGCTGTTGGCAACTGGATATACTGGATGCTTGTAATAGGCCCAATACTCCTTGTGGGAGGCGCGTGGTGGCTTATCGATTCTGTGAAAAAGACACACGACCTGATAAAATATCTCAGAGTAGACAGTAAGGCAAAGTTTGTAAAGAACCTTGATGATATTGAATACCTGGCGTGGGTCCTCCCCAGAAAGTACGAGGAAATGGTAATCGACAAAAAAAGACAATTCAAAATGTAAGTAGAACACAAAACACACAGTCCATGATTTCCACTGGACACTGTAAAATTAAACGTGAGAACCAACTTAATCAAATATTTGAATAATTTTTTTATTGACTGTCAATAATCAAGCAGATCCAGCCATTACATCAATTGTCACTTGCTGCTTAAGCCAACTCTCTCTTCAACTGCAGTATGTAATACTCAAATTTTCCAGTGGAAATCATGGACTCTCTATTGTTGATTATTATTATTTATATATATTTCCATTTATGCATCGAGAAGGAACCATTAATGGATTTGTGTGATGTAAGTGTGTTTTATTTACTCGAATTATGAGATAAAAAGAACGTTTTAGTATGGGTGAAATTTTACCCTACCTTTACCTCTTGAAAATAGGTGGGAGATATGGTTTCTCAATGACTGAACAGTCTGCAGTTAATGCCCATCAACCGAGACCAAACATCTTTGACAGGTATGTCTGCTCGCCAACTATTTTCAGAAGCAACAGAGAGATACTCCGCCCGTCCTACATACCATCCTCTCTTCCTCACCGTGAGAGGGAAATAGATCAGCTAGCAGCAATTATTTCCATCGGTCTTAACGGGGACAGACCATCAAACGTTCTTGTTTTTGGTAAGACGGGAACAGGCAAAACAGCGACTGTCAGGTTCATTTCAAATGAAGCTTCCAGAATGACCAGAGAAAGGAAGATAGAGTTTCTCTACGTCAACTGTTGCGAAGCCGACACCAATTATGGTGTCGTGCAGTACATGGTAAATAGCTTCATCACCAATCCTGAGGAGCGTGCCCCATATAATGGGTGGAGCATGGAGAGAATATATACCCTGTTCAAGGAAAAGACAGAACAGCTCGGAAGGCTGGTTGTGGTTGTTCTTGATGAACTTGACAGGCTGGTGTACAAGGCGGGCGACGATCTTCTCTATAATCTTTCGAGGATCAATGATGACCTGAAGAATTCAAAACTCTCAATCATTGGCATTGCGAACGATCTGAAGTTCACCGATTTCCTCGACGCTCGTGTCAGGAGCAGGCTCGGAGAGGAGAGAATAGTGTTTTCTCCATACAATGCAGGTGAACTCTCAGACATACTACGCGATCGCGCGGGGCTTGTTTTCCAAGAGGGTGTACTCGATGAGGATGTCATACCGCTCTGCTCCGCACTAGCTGCACAAGAACACGGCGATGCCAGAAGAGCGCTTGAGCTCCTTCGCGTTGCTGGAGAATCTGCCGAAAGAGAGAGACGGACAAAGATCACGGCGGCAGATGTATACAGAGCGAAGGAAAAGATAGAGCTTGACACCGTTTCAGAGACGCTAAGAACACTTCCCTATCAGTCCAAGATCCTGCTGATGTCTATCATAATACACTCTGAAAAGCGCAGTATGATGACAACAGGAGATGTGTATGAAGTGTACAGAAATCTATGCAACTCTGTAGGCGTTCAGCCTCTGACACAGCGCAGGATAGGTGATCTTCTGTCAGAACTGGACATGCTCGGAATACTCAGGGCAAGGGTCCGTTCATTCGGTCGTGGTGGAAGAACCAAGGAGGTAGAACTTGCTGTGCCGATTAACGAAACAAGGGACATCCTTGCGGGGGATGAACTGCTGAAATCCTACAGAACTTCGCATGCAAGGGTACAGACGACACTAATCTGACTCTCTGTTTTCCTGATCGCCCTCTCCCTCTTTCCTCCTTCTGAGTGTTTCTAGAATGTATTCTGCCGAGAATATGGTGGCCGCAACAGCCACTATGATCACGACGAGGGCAACTACGCTGTTCTGAGGCGTTTCGGCAGGTATGCCACCATCAAAGTACAGTTTTATGAGGCCAACATATGGGAGAAGGCCGACGGCTATTCCTTCAACCCACTGGATCTTCACAGGAAGCGGAAATATTCCAAGAGCCTGATCCGTCGCATTCTCTCCATAGGCTGCATGATTGTGATCCCCCATTGTAATGAAGCCACTGAATCTGGCACTTCTGATCATCTGTTTGACAGGAATTATCACAGGCGTATGGGTGTAACCCACATTTGTCAGTTCAACGTTGTACATTATGTTGTTAACATAGTGTTCTGGCCCTGAAGGCGTCATGACAAACCATTCAGAATCGTTGAGGCCGGCAAGTGAAGGTATGTTGTATCCACCTCCGGTTTTGTTGTACTGTATATAAACTATGGCTCTGTGTATTATCGGGACTACGTTGCTGCTTCCGTACGGTTTGTATATTATGACGTTTCCGAACTCTCCATAGGTTGAGAAATGACTCTCCGCCCCCTGGACGTATGTTACTATCTGGGAAACGGAAGAGACCCTTTTCACAACCACCATGTCTCCTATGTTGAGGTCACCCAGATATGCGTAGGTTGAACTGTGTTGCATGCTGCCAGATTCCACCACCACCATGGGCGGCCAGTTGCCAGCGTAGACATAAAGGCCACCTATTATGAGCAACGCGATTAGTGCGGCGGCAGAGATCGACACTACGAAATCCCTGAGCTGAGTCTTCTCTCCCGGATCCATGGGCAATGCGAGAGTTTCGAGCTATATGTTTTTAATCAGGCACGTATCATCCGGCAATCCCTACCGCACCTTTTTAATCCAGATTATTGATAGTCTCTGGGAGACGATGCAGTACATTGAACCTTCTGAACATCCCCGCGCAAAGAGGACCCCGCGGGATATATATTACATGAAGCTCGCATATGTTATATCAGAAAGGAGCACATGCATAAGAAATGGCCGTCAGATAGGTGCTGTAATTGTCAATGACATGAATCACATTGTGAGCAGCGGATACAACGGAAATCCGCGCAACATGAAGCACTGTGAGGAAATAGGTTGTATAAGGGACATACTTCAGATACCATCAGGGACAAAGATGGAGATATGCACTGCTGTCCATGCAGAGCAGAATGCCATAATACAGGCAGGAACCGGGGCCTACGGCGCAACGATATACTCAACTATACTGCCCTGCAACACGTGCGCGAAGATGATAGTTAATGCCGGCATAAGGCGTGTGGCTTACAGCGAAGATTATCCGGAGCACATGGGGCTTGAGCTTATGAGGGAGTTGGGCATCAGGGTCGATCTTGTACATGTAGAGAAACCGCCGCGCATTTCCTAGTCCGAGGTACACCTTCAGAGTTCACATCTCTTGCCTGATGAAAAGGATTTATCTCTCCTCACTTTACTGACGTTTGGTCAAAATGAGCTCGAATTCAAAACTCAGCGGTTATGTTTCATCTCTTGAGGGAGAGATGATAGATGCGATGAAACGCATGATATCCATTCCTGCCATAAGCCCTGAATCCGGCGGAGAAGGAGAGTATGACAGGGGAGAATTCTTAGTCTCTCTTCTGAAAGAGAACGGAATAACACGGGTAAGCAGGTTTGATGCCCCTGACAGAAAGGCAAAGCATGGCATCAGGCCAAACATTGTCGCATCTCTGGGAAACGGGAAGGGGCCCTCGCTCTGGGTAATCTCACACATGGACACAGTTCCTGTGGGCGACAGAAATCTGTGGAAACACGACCCTTTCACCGCTGTTGTCAGGGAAGGCAAAATTTTCGGCCGTGGAGCTGAGGACAACGGGCAGTCGCTGATAGCCTCCATCTACGCAGCGAAGGCTGTTATTGACGCGGGGCTTTCGCCTGATGTGAAGATATCATTTGTGAGCGATGAGGAGCTCGGAAGTGCGAAGGGCATCGAATACATGCTGAAGAAGGGCGCCTTTTCGAAGGGGGATGAGTTTCTTGTGCCAGACTCAGGCAGCGAGCGTGGAGATGCCATTGAGATCGCTGAGAAGAGCTCCCTCTGGGCAAGGGTTAGGACTGCAGGCAGGCAGACGCACGCGAGCACTCCAGCTTCAGGCCTGAACGCATCTCTCGCCGCATCAAGATTCATGGTATTCATGACAGAATATTTGTACGCAAAATATGACAGGAAGGATCATCTCTTTGAGCCTGTGCCAGGCTCGACATTTGAGCCCACAAAGAGGCTGTCGAACGTTGAAAATGTCAACACCATTCCCGGAACGGATGAATTCTACTTCGATTGCAGGATCCTACCCTCCTACAGAGTTTCAGCTATCCTTCAGGATATGAGGCGTGTTGCTGCACTTTTCAGTGAGAGAACGGGGGCAAAAATACGTGTCGACGTTTTCAAGAAGAGCACCGCAGCCGAACCTTCTTCCACGAGTTCAGGGATATTCAGGGCGCTTGCTGAGGCTGTGAAAGATATGCGGGGCATAGAGCCGCGCTTCGTCGGAATAGGAGGAGGGACTTGTGCGAATATAGTCAGGCTGCGCGGTTTTCCTGCGGCAGTCTGGAGCACGGAATGCGGAATGGCGCATCAGCCAAACGAATATTCTCTCATCAGGAATATGGTGGAGGATGCAAAGGTGATGGCAGCATTGTTTGCCCGCTGAGGGGCATCAGAATACAAGCTCTTCGGCCTGCACATGCCTGTTTCTGTAGCCCAGCTCATCTGTCCTGATCGATATGCCGTTTCCAAGATCCGCCTCCTCTATTCCAAGGAAGAGCGACGCGGCAATCCTGCCGATTGCATAGCTCTTCAGTATGCCGCTCCCGCTCATGCCCGTGACGGTTATCATGCCGTACTCCTCAAAAATTATCGGATTGCTGTCAAATGTGTTGATTATGTACTGCCCCGCCCAGCTTCCGGAAGGCCTGATGGATGAGAATACGGGGAGATATTCGCTCAGGACAGGGTGTATGTTCATTTCAAAGAAGCTCTCATCGGCAGCAGGATACTCCTCGAATCCAAATCGCCTTCCGAAGTCATCAGCGAAGCCGATATCAAAAGCCTCATCCGATGTTTCCGGTCTTAGGTATACACCGCCGGGAAGGAAGGTGAAGGGCAGTGTGCCTGCAGTGCTGAAGTTTCCATTATGATAGAGATCTGCCAGCTGCTGGCCGCGAAGCACAAAGATCTGGCGTGTCTTGGGTCTCGCTCTTGCGTCGACTCCTATGGCATTCACAATGTCTGGGGCCCACGTCCCTGCCGCAACTATTACCCTCCCCCTGATGTCTCCGCGGGCAGTTTTCACTCCTCCAACCTGTGCTTTTTGCCAGCCAAACGGTTCACCGGGAATCCCGAGAGGTCGGTCAGCTTCCGTTATGAACTCCTGAACACGTGTGTTGAACAGGAAATCAACTCCTCCTGCGAGAGCAGCGGCATAGTAATGTTCGCATACCTTCACAGGATCCATTATTCCGGCGACAGGATCAAAGATGCCTCCTCCGATGCGGTGCAGTCCCATTATCTCCGCATCCTCAGATGCAGGTTCAACAACGATGCCGGGGATCATCTTCTCAAGACTGCCGGCATCAATGATCCGGAGCGCTGAGCCGTTCCTGTTCAGCCTTTCCGCAACTGAGCTGAAATGCGCAAAACGGTCATCGGCTATTAGGTAGAGATACCCCACCTGCCTTAAACCGATGTCAGCTCCTTTCGAGCTCACACGGATGAAATAATCTGCGGTAGACCTTGCAAGTTTACGGTTGACGTCCGATGTGAACGAAGTTCTGAATCCTGAGGCACTCTTCGATGAATTGCCCGTGGCTATGCCGTTCCCTGCCTCAACAACGCATATGCTGAGATCCGGTCTCAGCGATATGAGATTGAATGCGGTTGAGAGCCCGGTAACCCCTGCACCCACAACTATGGCATCATACTTCTTCAGATGCTTCACGCCCCGCCCTGCTGTTCTGGGCTTACCAGCCTCTCTGCCATCCATTTGGGATTAAAAGGTATCAGATCCTCGTATTTCTGTCCAGTGCCGAGGAAAACAACGGGTTTGCCGATGGCATCAGCGACAGAGAGCGCACTGCCTCCGCGTGCATCCGCATCTATTTTTGTGAGTATCACCATGTCAACACCAACAGCCTCGTTGAACTTTCTGGCCTGCTCTATCATGTCGTTCCCTGCTAGTGCGTCGCCGACAAAGACAGTTATGTCCGGTTCAGCGACCCTCTTGATCTTCTTCATCTCATCCATCAGATTGCTGTTTGTCTGCATCCTCCCCGCAGTGTCGATGAGGACGAAATCACGGTGCCTCGCACGAGCATGCTCCACGGCGTCAAACGCAACAGCGGCGGCGTCGCCTCCGTGTTCATGCGCCACCACATGGATGTCGAGGGCTCTTCCATGCGTCTTCAGCTGTTCAATCGCTCCCGCCCTGAATGTATCCCCAGCTGCAATGACGAGTGTGTACCCCTCCTGTCTGAGCATCTTCGCCATCTTCGCCACCACAGTTGTTTTCCCAGTGCCGTTTATGCCTACAAACATGATGACTGTTGGCCTCCTCAACCCTTTGATCACGCTGTCAAAATCAATCGTGTGTGCTGAAAGTATATTCTCCACGGTGTCCCTCAGCGCATTCCCAACAGCTTCCGAGAGATCATGCCCCTTCGCAATCCTTTTTCCGCGGAGCTCGTTCTTCATTCCCTCGATTATTTTTGAGGCAACGGTTTGTGCAACATCTGATTCAAGAAGCCCCAGTTCCAGCTCCCAGCATATCTCATCGAGCTGATCGTCCTTTATCTTTCTGCCCTCCTCCCCTATCGCCGTGGAGGCATCTCTGCCTGACGAACTCTGCTTTAACAATCCGAGTCGCCGCTTCAGGGCGGAAAACATGGGATCACCCCTGCTGTGGCCCCTGTTCCCTCGTCGCTTCTTCCTCTATGACGGACTGCAGGCTGTTTATCTGCCTCTGAAGCTCAGACATCCTGTCATATATCTTCTGTGATGCTTCAACAAGCTCTTTTATCCGTGTATCCATCGTTTCGACTATCCTTGAGAGAGATTGTTCGAAAGAGTACCCGACTCCTGTTGACATCACGCCTCGTCCTGTCTTAACTGCCCTAGCAGGAAGGAATACACCACCACCGACCGGAACCATGACTTCTGCACCATCTTCAACCCGACTGTAATTGCTTGCAGTCTCCTTGGCCCTTGAAAATTCGTTTATTGTGTCCTGTATGAGCTGCAGCTGAGCGGAGAGATTTTCAGCTTGGGCTTTCAGGTTTTCAAGCGCAGCTAGCGCCTGTCTGAACTCATCTTCATTCAAGCTTTCGCACCAACCTGATACTTCACCACATTGTCTTCGATACTACCTTCTTCCAGCTCAGCGATCCTCTCTATGGTTATTAGCCTCCGAGGAACCCTGTGTCTGCTTCCCAGCAGTGTCCTTATCTTTTCCGCTGCACCATCTTCACTGGCCGAGGCAACCTCTATGTTGAAAGACTGCCACTGTCTATCTGATACCTTGAATTTTCCCGTAACCATATATGCCTTCAACAATCACACCTTCCTTCGAGCGAACAGGACGAGGAAACAGTGTTTCCGCCAAGCCGCTGAATGATAGAGCTATATCCACTACTTAAATATCGTTTCCGAGCGCAAAAAAGACATATTTGCCTTTGAGACAACAGCAAGATAGGCGGAGACAGGTATCATGCCGCAGGAAAGGAGAAACGCGTCAAATATTGACGGGGAAGCCTTCATCTGCAGAATGTAATGTGCCTGTACGTTTCCGCTGCCCGAGAATACGACAATATAATAGACAGCGTCAGGAAGCGTGACGATATGGACTGTCGTTGAGCCTCCTGCCGGAACAAAATCATTCCCTCCTGCGAGGTTGGAATATATCAAAAGTGATTCATTCGCAGCCTGTGGTGTCGCGCCCGAAGCAAGATAATCTCCCTGGGTGACTATTACAAAAGTGAGGTTGCTACCCGTCGGATTTGACACGGTTACAGAACCGACAGAATAAAGTGCCAGGAAGTTTCCCGATTGGAAGCTGGCAGTGCCCACCGGCCCCGACACAGTCCCCTGCTGATTGAATACGGGCATGAAATTCACAGCAAAGAGCAATGCTGAGGCAACGATCGACAGTACGAGAATCGCGACGGAATATCTCATCACACGTCTTGCTATCAGGTACATCACGCCCTTTCTCCTCCCGTAGCGCATTGAGAGCCTGAAGAAGAATATGCGCTCAACAGACATTACCAACAGGAAGAAAAAGAAAATTAGTACGACGTTGTATATTGGAAAGAGTGGTGGCCTGAGTGAAAAGCCGTTGAGAAGAAGCAGAAAGACGGCGATGATCACAAGCGCAGCCTCCTCCATTCCAAAGAGGGCGCTCTTCGTCCTGAGTATTCGTGCAAGACGCGGATCGTTTTCCAGGTCCTTTGCCTTCATCCCCAATACCATCGATGGTGTCTTTTTATATAGGTTACTGAACGATTATCAGTGTGGCTTCTAACTAAGCTTCACGGGAGCTGCACCTGCCTTCTCAGAATGAGGAAAAGCGCAAGATTCGACGGCAGACGATTTTTCCCTTCATTCAACCTCACGCGTTCGCCCATGAACGGCGGTGTCTCGAATGCTGTTCTGGAGATGACGGTAACTTCGCTGTCATCGAACCTGGCCACTGCATCCTCAAGGGGATTGAAAGAATCAAGAGAATTCCTTGTCATGGAGATTACCTTCAGACCGGTCTTACCGTGAAGCGTTCCAGGTATCCTTATTAGCCTGTGCACATCGCTGGTCACGGGCTCATCTGTCTGCCCCGCCATTGTCTCGGATGCAATCTTTGTGAGCATCGCGGCGAAGCTCATGCTGTCATCATACCTGCCAGATCGCGCAAAGACATCAATGAGTCCTGTATCCTTTATCCTATCTCTTCCTCCCATTTCGACCAGAACGGATGCCATTCTGCCTGCCTGTCTCTCGTTCAGACCAGCGTCAGTCAGGAATTTCAGGATTGTGCCCATATCGGTGGCATGTTCGAGAGCCATTTCCAGCGCCCTTGCAGCCCTTGCGTACCAGCCACCTTCCATGGCGGAGGGTGCCCTCATGCTTGTTATTTTTTTTCCCGTCTTCTCATCAACTCCGACGACCTGTCTACGGAAAAGCATTGAAACATCAAGGCCATTGCCTGTTATGTAGTCGACAATTTCTCTTCTTTCATGACTGCCCAGCTGAGCCACGCTACTGCTGTATATGTGAATGTGGTAGCCCCTTCCCCCGGAGAAGACTATTTCCGTTTCCTTTTCGCCAAATCCCAGATCCCCTGTTATGTAATCGTCGTAGAGCCGTATCAAAACATCCTTCACCTGTTCCAGCATTCTGTCGTATTCAAGCTTCTCTGAACCCTTCACGTGGTCCGCATCCAGATCAAATATCAAATCCGCCCCTTCCCACCCCTTTTCGGCCATTGTATCTGCATCAGGTCTGGCATAGCGTGCGGCTGAGTAGTATCCGTGCGATGGAGACCGTCCTCTCAGATAATCGTTAAGTTCCCCCTCACCATGGAAGTGTATGTGTCTGTGAACGAATGTCCTGTCGAAGAACATGAAACCGAACTCCCTTGCCTCTGAACGCGGCGGTGCATGGATGGTGTGCTCCCTGTAATATTTCCCGAACATATCCCTGGCAAAGATGAGCTCCTTTGGTACGGAATCTGTCATGCCCCGCTTCCCCCCGTGGATAATCCGGCCGTAAATAAAGGCATTGCAGCGGGTCGCCCGAAAACAGCTCACTTGGCATTCTGTTTCATCGAGGACGTGCTCTGGTATCTCTCTATGACCTTTCTGAGGCCTGTGCTCAGTGCCGTCTTTGGTTTCCATCCGAGCAGCTGGTAGGCCTTCCTGATGTCCGGTCTCCTCCTCACCGGATCGTCCTGTGGCATTTCATTGAAAACCAGCTTGCTTTCGGAGCCCGTTATGTCCTTGATCATATTTGCGAGCTGAAGCACGGTGATTTCCCTGTCGCTTCCAAGGTTCACGGGTCCGCTGTCCTTAAGTTTTTCTGTGTTCATAAGTCGGATCAAACCATCGACCATGTCGTCTATATAGCAGAAAGATCGGGTCTGCTGGCCGTCTCCGTTTATTGTGATTGGTCTATTCTGAAGTGCCTGTGATACGAAGTTGGGTATCACTCTTCCGTCTCCAGGTCGCATTCCTGGCCCATACGTATTGAATATCCTTGCTATTCTGATATCCAGTCCATAGGTTCTTCCAAACACAGTCGAAAGCATTTCCGAGAAACGCTTCGACTCATCGTAGCAGGCCCGAACGCCAACAGGATTGACATTCCCCCAGTAATCTTCGGATTGAGGGTGCCGGGTTGGCTGTCCGTACACTTCAGAAGTGGATGTGAAGAGAAAACGCGCATTTTTCTCCCTCGCAAGCTCAAGTGCATTCAACGTTCCGATTGAACCGGTTAGAGCTATTTCAAGCGCATGAGATTCAAAATCTTTTGGAGAAGCCATTGAAGCAAGATGGTACACCTTGTCCACGCTCCCCTCCACGGAAAAATGCTCGGTGATGTCCTTTTTGAGAAAGAGCATGCTCTCGCGGCTCTCCAGGTGGGCAATGTTCAGTCTCCTGCCGCTGGAGAGGTTGTCTATGCATACAACGCTGTTGCCTTCATTCAGAAGTCTCTCACAAAGTGCAGAGCCTATGAAACCTGCCCCACCTGTAATTACAATCCTTTCCACTCACATCACCTTCATTTCCCTTTTCAGCCGTTGCCCATATTTGCTGCTCTTAAGGGTCAGCTCCAGGTTTACCTTCATCCAGAGATAGATATCTCCTATGTCGTATCTTCTTCCCTCAAATGCGTAGCCATATATCTTTTCCCTTTTCTTCAATATCGAGAGTGCATTGGTAAGCTGTATCTCATCCCTGATGTCTGGTTCCGTTCTTTCGATTGCATCGAATATGCCTGGAGTCAGAACATAGGTGCCAGTTATGCCTAAGTCTGACGGTGCCGCAGCAGGATCAGGCTTCTCAACAAGCTCATCGATGCTGTACAGTCTCTTCCTGATCATCTTTCCGCCGATTATACCATAATCACTGATCTTGTCTCTTGTAACCTTTTCAACAGCTATGACGGAAGAATCAAGTTCATCGTGAACGGTCATCAGCTGCTTCACCACAGGTACCTTCGATATGTTTATTGTGTCTCCGAGCATTACTGCAAAGCTCTCATTTCCGATGTGGTGTCTTGCACAGTAAACTGCATCCCCAAGCCCGCGTGGATACTTCTGTCTTATATAGTGTATATCTGCAAGCGATGTTATCTCCTTGACTCTCTTCAGATAGTCGTCCTTCTTCCGCTCCCTTAGCACTCTTTCGAGTTCTGGAGAGGAATCAAAATGGTCTTCTATCGCACGTTTTTCCCTTCCAGTAACAATTATTATGTCTGTGATTCCGGCATTAACTGCCTCCTCCACAACATACTGTATCACAGGTTTGTCAACCACTGGCAGCATTTCTTTCGGCTGAACCTTGGTAAGGGGGAGGAAGCGTGTACCCATTCCAGCAGCGGGTATGACGGCTTTCATCGACTCACCAGCAAACACCCTCGTAGTTCTCCGTCTTTGTGATGCCGCGCCCGTCAATTACCGGCTTTGTACCGTATAACATCGGATCGGAAAATTCTTCCCATTCCGTGACTATGACGACAGCGTCCGAAGAATTGACTGCCGATCTTGCGCTTTTCGCATACTCTATGTCGGGTCTCAGCTTCCTGAAATTGTCTGATGCAACCGGATCATAGGCGACAACATACGCCCCCCTCACTGCCAGTGCATCGACAACCTTTAAGGATGGTGCATCCCTGACATCGTCCGAATTGGGCTTGAATGAGAGCCCGAGGACGGCTATCCTTTTCCCTTTTATTTTCAGTTTACCCTCAAGAAGTTCAACGAGTCTCAGTGGCTGTGCATCATTCTGCATCAGGACAGAATCAATGATCGGTGTGCTGACACCGAGCTCCCTTGCCTTCCTGGACAGAGCGGAAGCATCCTTCCTGAAACAGCTCCCTCCGAAACCCGCACCCGCCTTAAGGAAGAGCGGTCCTATTCTTCTGTCCATGCCAACCGCCTTCGCGACCTCCCTGACGTCTATACCCAGAGCTTTGGAGACATTTCCAAGTTCATTGACAAGCGCAACCCTGGCAGCAAGAAAGATATTCGATGAATACTTTATCATCTCGGCTGTTGTGCAATCTGTATGGAAGACAGGCACCCCAAGAGGACTGTAGAGTTCTGAAAGCCTCTCCCGTGTTTTAGCATCAACTGCACCTATAACGACTCTGTCCGGTCTGAAGAAATCATTAACAGCATCACCCTCCTTCAGGAATTCCGGGTTCATTCCTAGGCCGAAATCAACTCCTGCTCTCTTCCCGGAGGCACGCTCTACAATCGGACCTACAGTTTTGAGCGTTGTCCCTGGAACAACTGTGCTCTTTGTTACTACGGAATGGTAATCGCTCTTCTCCTTCAGCACAGAACCGATAGATTCGGCGGCCCCAGCAACCTGTGTCAGATCCTGGCTTCCGTCATCGCGCGAGGGCGTTCCGACGCATATAAAAGTCAATTCCGTGGTGCCAATTCCGTCACTGAAGTCTGCAGTCGCCCTCAGTGCACCCTTTCCAACAGCCTCACTGAGGACTGCATCAAGACCAGGTTCAAATACAGTCGGCCTTCGACTGTTGATGCGTTGTATCTTCTCCTCAATAACGTCGATGAGCACTACACTGTTGCCCAGCTTTGCAAGGCATGCGCCGGTTACAAGCCCAACATAGCCAGAGCCGACGATGGATATCTTCATACTCTTGCAGGATAACATGAGTCGATTTAACTGTTACAGTCAATACTGTATCAGTCCGTACAGGCGTCAGATTCCTCATATCCGTCAGATCCCAGCGATGCGAAGAACAAACGCCGGATAAAGTGAAAGGGTTTACAGTGTTCTGTATGGACGGAGGAAACCCGCGTGCCATTATACGGTCCAATGAAGCTTCCGCCACAAAAAAACAGTTACTTCCGATACAAAGCTTTAACTTAAATTCAGTTCTGACAAATGGCGTAGTGGTGGCAAAACGGTATACAGTCCTGTCGTAAACGGTTCAAAGCTTCTCATTGATTATGATGCAATAGGTGCATTCGCCAGATCAAGAGGTGCAAAGCGCATTGCCCTCCAGCTGCCCGAAGGTCTGAAAACATTTGGGCAGGAAATAGCCTCTCGCATAGGCATGATATCATCTGCGGAAGTTGTTATCGATTCCGACCCCTGTTTCGGCGCATGTGATATACCAGTGCATCTCTTCGGCATTTCCGACGTCATTATTCAGATAGGGCACACCAGAATGCCCTCTATCGGTGCGATTCCAAAGATGTATTTCGCCAACATCCTTGTTGACATAGACCCTGTATATGTCGTCAGGCAAGCACTGCCCATGCTTCGTGGCACTGTCGGTCTGGTCACCACTGCCCAGCATATCCATCATATCTCATCTATCGTCTCATTCCTTGAAGGGGAAGGGATCAATGCAATCTATTCAAGAGGGGACATGCGTCTTGACAGTCCTGCACAGCTTCTGGGGTGTGATTACAGTGCCGGGCTAGATATCGAGGACAGGGTGGATATGTTCCTGTATGTGGGGGATGGCGACTTTCATCCCATCGGCCTGGCTGTTTTGAGCGAAAGGCCTCTCGTCTGTGCAAATCCCATGAATGGAACAGTGAGAAAGATAGACTCATTGCGCGACGTGATAATGAAACAACGGCTTGTTGCAATCGAGCGTGCAATGCAGGCGAAGACCTTTGGTGTGTTGGTGAGCTCAAAGCTCGGACAGAGGAGAAGAACTGTTGCAGAAAAGCTCCTCGCAAGCATAAAGGCAGCAGGCAGATCTGCCGCTCTGATACAGACAAACATTGTGACTCCTGAACTTATCGGTTCATACGGTTTCGATGCGTTCGCCTCGACAGTCTGTCCACGTGTTGCAATAGACGACTATGCGAGGTATCCGAAACCGATACTCACTCCCGTAGAGGCTGAGATAGCAATCGGTGCCAGGCCCTTTTCAGATTTCAGATTCGACCAGATACTTGCAGAACAGTAGGACCTCTTTACCTTCCCCTTTCATCCCCCCAGATGTATTTGTGCATCTGAGGCAGTACCCTGACAGCTAGGCCATCCGAAAGAACCCTTTCAGCCAGCCACTTAAGCTCGCGCCCCCCAGCCGGAGTCATTATCACCTCACAGGGAATACTGCAGCCTGAAAGAAGTTTTCGTGCATATTCATAGTCATTCCTGTCAGCTATTATCAGTTTCAGCTGGTCCCACTTCCTCAGCAAATCTATGTTCTCAAGCATGTTCCTTCCCTCCATCCCTGAACCCGGAAGCTTGACGTCCATGCTTATCACCAGCCTCTCCGAACGGGGCAGACCGTCGATTGGATAGGCACCGCTTGTTTCCAAGACAATCCTGAAACCTTCTCCCAACAGTCGCGATATGAGGAGAACCACCTCTTCCTTCTGCCTTAACGGGTCACCGCCCGTGATACAGATATCCCTCACACGATGCCTCTTGGCCTCAGTCACCAGCTCATCAACACTCCACTCGGTTCCTTGGCTCTCAAGCAGTGCATAAGGTGTGTCGCACCAGACACACCTGAGATCGCAGCCTGCAGTCCTTATGAAGAGTGTAGGCAGTCCAACCAGAAGTCCTTCCCCCTGAATTGATTCAAATATCTCATTTATTTTCATAATCTATCGGATCCTCTAACCCTGCTTCCATGAATCCTTTCAATCTCAGCAGGCACGAGTCGCAGAGGCCACATGCCTTCTCCCTTCCGTTGTAGCAACTCCAGCTTAGCCCGTAAGGTGCGCCGACCGCTATCCCTGCCCTGATGATATCCGCTTTCCTCATGTTGATGAGCGGCGCAATCACCCTAGCAGGTTTGCCCTCAACTCCTGCCCTTGTTGCGAGCCGTGCAAGCCTATTGAATGCTTCCAGAAACTCAGGTCTGCAATCCGGATAACCGCTGTAATCGATTGCATTTATGCCGGTGTATATTTCATTGCACTGTCTCGTCTCTGAAAACGCCAATGCCAGTGACAGGAAAACAGCATTCCTTGCCGGAACATAAGTGACAGGGATGCCTGATGTTCCGCCTTCAGGTACGCTTAGCGACATATCCGTGAGGGCACTGCCGCCAATAAGTGAAAAATCCACGTGCATCACGACATGCTCCTTCACTTTGAAGTGAGATGCGACAGACTTGGCAGCTTCAATTTCCCTAATGTGTCTCTGTCCGTAATCAACCGTAAGCGCCCTGATGCTGTATCCCTGTGAATTCAGGATTGCGGCGACGGTTGTTGAGTCAAGGCCACCTGAGAGAAGAAGCACTGCTTCCTTCATCTCAGCCTCTCCTCCCATGACGCCTCCTGTCCCTTGCCTTCGGAAATTGTGGCTGTAACCGCACTTATGTTGCTGAACGCACGCAATCCTCTTGCAAGTTCCTGTGCAAAATATCTGGAAAGCTCCTCTGCACTGATATTCTCCAGTGGCATGGTTGCAACATCTGACTGCGGTATAACATATCTCTTTCCGTTAAAGCTGATAATGTACTGCTCACCTTCAATGGTTATTTTCATTGATTTTCCCGCAGTTGGAAGAAGCATCCTGTGGTCGATCCTCTCGATAAGAGTATGTGCAAGTCTTTTCAGCTCGATGAAATCCACCACTATCCCTCCATCTCCGGGCTCACCTTCAACCATTATGCTCAAGGCATAATTGTGACCATGCAGTCTGCTGCACTTTTCGATAGAGGGCAGGAAATGCCCTGCTACAAACCTCAGGCCGGTCTCCCAGCCGTCGATGGATATTTTCATATATTTTCCCTGATCAGTGGAAAGGCAGTAAACACACCAATCAGGGCTATTTTAATATATTCAATATCCTACTGCCTCAGCTCCTCCCATATTTCAATGAAGCTGTCCACAATTGTTCCAGGGGGAGGCTGGTAGTGCAGGAGCAGCCTAGCCATCTGTGTTTCGTTCGCGAGCCTGTATCCCCTCTCCTTTCCCGATTCTGTTTTGGTTACGATACCCCTCCTCACGAGTTTATTCAGATGATGCGAGAGTGTTGAAGCGGACACATTCATCATGGGGAGCATGTCTTTGTGCTGGGCTGAGCCGTTCTTCAGAAGGAAAAGTATTATCTGAAGAGGTATCTTCTGTCTGAGCAATGCAACCATCCTCTTCTCTTCGGCTGAAAGTGTGTCAGTTTTGATGCCGGAACCAACAGGATCCCTTGGATAGTACCTTTTAAACTGACCGTCATTGATGGCAGTGACAATCCCATGCTTTTCAAGAAAGTTGAGATGATAGTCTATTAGTGGGACGCTTTCGTTGAGCTGCCTTGAAAGCTCGCGGAGATGTAGACCGGGAAAGTTGCAGACTTCATCATAAATCCTCTTTCTAGTCTGCAGCTCGAGGATCTCATCCATCAGACCACGCTCTATCTCATCAGTGTCGCGCCAAAAATGAGCAGCAGTATTGCTATGTCAATCAAACCCACAATAACAAAGAAAACCGGCAGAGCGAAGTACTCCGCAAAAAGCTGGTACGTGAATATGAGACCCTCTAAGAAGAAGAGAAGAAAGGCACCGGCAATCATTGCTATTCTTGAATTACCGCTCTTCCTGAGAGCAAGAATGGATATTGTGAAGAGAACGAAAGCTATCACAGTAACCCATGCTGCGACGAAATTCTGCAGTGTAATGAAGCTCAGAAACGACATGATGCCACATTCTGCCTTCCGTATTCAGTGCTTCCGTCTGTAGAGCACGGAGCCTGCAACCAGAACGGCAGCAAGTGTCAGTGCAATACTGTATATTATTATGTTTCCGGCAGTCTTCACCGCGTTCACCACTCCGCCTATGAGGGACTGTGGGGAAATGCCGATGACGGGATCATGAACTATTCTCTGGGCCGCCGGATAGACAAGTGTGAGCCTGCTCTTGTCAAGCGAGAAAAGGACATTTCTTTCTGACACACTCTGGGTAAGGCTGCTATAGACATACGCGCTGCGGCTCCATTCGAAATAACCTGTGCTGTTTTCCTCAGTGAAATTCAGCTGAACGGAAGACGCAGACTGGTAAAGAACCGGAAATCCTGAGGGTGAACTCAGTGTCATCAGAAGCGAAATATTGCCTGCGGTAAACATGTTCGGAGGCTGCTGGTTCATATAGGTACCGGACTGTATCTGCGGCATACCTGCGTTCTGTATTATGAAGGAAATCTTCACCTGATTTGGATAGAGTTCAACAGGTTTGTTGACTACTGGGGACATAACCTGGACAGGCTTTCCATTCACCTGTATTATCATTATGAAGACTGTTCCCTTCGCCTCTGAAATGACACCAAAAACGGATCTGCTGAAGGTGGAGACATAGGGGGCAAGCATTGTGCCGCTCATGAGTGTGAAGCCGGCATCCTCAAACGAAATCAGCGTTGAGTTTGAACCTGTGCCATTGGTGTATATCAGTTTATCCAGTGTTATGGCAAACTCGAGCGATGCATTCTGCTGATCAGAACCATTGCTGAAAGTCATAAGAAGCGTATTTTCTGCGAACTGCAGATCAAACTGATTTCCGGGTTGCCCAGGCAGCTTGGAGACTATCTGGAAATAACCGTTATCAGATGTTTGGATAGACACTTCCCTGTCCTGCTGGCCATTGTCCGCGCGTGCAACCGCTGATGTAAGTGCAGGCAAAACAAGCACAGCTATGAGAAAGACAACGCAAATCTTGAACAGGATTATCTTCATCACAGGCAAAAATGGTCTCCAATGGTATAAAACACTTATTTTACACGTTTCGAATTAGTGTTCTTCGACCTCCGCACCGAACTACTAGGATTTTATAAGATTCCTGCAGGATGTGTCCCCCTTTCCTATGCAGGAGATAAGCTCAATATTTGAGCTCCCTATTGGTTCCTTCACAAAAGATGTATCACATTCGCTGCACAGTATTCCCGAATACAGCTTCGCCGTCTTGTTGAAAATGCAGTTATGCCTTACTACAAACGTTTTACCCCCGTCCCTTTCAACCGTGGCCATGAACCCAAGTTTGTTGAGGAAGTTTACAGCGTTTTCAATGCGCTTTTCCAGCGTCTCGGACTGACATTCATCACACTCGGACTTGAACTCCCTAACAACATCCGATATTAGCTGGCTCAGGAGTATGTTACCGCCTTTGTCATGAATCTTTCTGAGCAGAAGATTGAGAAGTTCATCATAGTGCTTTGGCAGGAGTTCAATTCCTGCCGGTGTCAGCCTATACATCTTTTTTGGCCTTCCGACCCCGAGATGAACAAACCTTGAAGATACTAGGCCCAGTCTTTCCAGTGTATCGGTATGCTCCCTTATGGCCGTTGTATTGATACCCATGAGCCTTGCGAGCTCCTGTCCGGATTTCTCTCCTTCACCCAGAAGGGTGATCAGTTTAGTTTTTGATTCACCTAGAAGGGAGAGCTCCTTTTCCATCGTTGTCAGGTAATATACCATCATGTTCCTATATTAAATTTATGCAATTTAGACACTAAGATATGTTTAAATATCATGTCCCTTATCGAATAGAGCGAATGTTGAAGGATAGGCTCCGTGAGGTATGAATACAATGACATCGGAACTGGTTATCAGAGATCTCAAGGTAAGTATAGAGGGCAAACAGATACTTAAGGGCATAAATCTCACAGTCAGGCAGGGTGAAATCCATGCGATCATGGGCCCCAACGGTTCTGGAAAAAGCACAATGAGCTATGCGCTCATGGGACATCCCAAATACCAGATCACCGGAGGGCAGGTGCTCCTTGATGGGCAGGACGTACTCTCATTGACAGCTGACAAGAGGGCACGTGCGGGCCTTTTCTTGGGCTTTCAGTACCCTGTAGAGGTACCAGGCGTAAGACTGGGCAATTTCCTCAGGATAGCGTACAACAGTTCACATCCGAACTCACCTCTCAGCCCGACTAAATTTTTCAAACTTCTGAAAGAAAAGGTCAATCAGCTCGGCATTGATGAAAATTTCATTGGCCGGTCACTCAATGAGGGCTTTTCCGGCGGTGAAAAGAAACGGGCTGAGGTTCTGCAGATGGCCATACTCCAGCCAAAGTTCGGTATACTGGACGAGACAGACAGCGGCCTGGATATTGACTCCCTGAAGATAGTTGCAACAGCAATAAACTCGATGGCGGGTCCGAACATCGGCCTCATACTTGTCACACATTATCAGAGGCTTCTCCAGTACATCACGCCGCAATTTGTTCATGTCGTGGTTGACGGAAGGATTGTGAAGAGCGGAGGAAAGGAACTCGCCAGGGAACTTGAGGAGAAGGGATATGACTGGCTAAGAGAACCTGAGTTGACAAACTGAATGGAGTGTAAAAATGGGATTCGACATCTATCAGGAGGAAATAATCGAGCATTACAAAAGCCCTCACAATAAGGGGGCGATGGATCATCCCGATCTCTTCGGGCACGGAAACAATCCTGTGTGCGGTGACGACATAACGATTTACCTAAAGATAAAAAATGACATAATCGAGGATGTATCGTTCGACGGACGCGGATGTGCTATAAGCCAGGCCTCCGCTTCAATGCTCACGGACAGGATAAAGGGAATGAAGTTGGAAGAAATAGAGAGGCTCTCACCCGATTATGTGAAGGAAATGCTCCATATACCGCTCAGTGCTGTGAGGATGAAATGCGCTACTCTTTCGCTCAAAACACTCCAGGAGACGGTCTCTGCCGGAGGCGTGAAAAATGATATGCACTGAACTGAAGTCGCAGTACGGCGAAGACATACTCTCGAAGATAGGTAACACACCGCTTCTCAGACTCGGGAGGATTATGGAACTGCAGGGCGGAGCTGAGCTCTATGCAAAGGCAGAATGGTTCAATCCCGGTGGCAGTGTGAAGGATAGGGCAGCGCTCAGGATAATCGAAGATGCACTGCGCAGAGGCTCCCTTTCGGACGGGAAGATTTTGCTGGATGCATCATCCGGGAACACGGGCATTGCATACGCGATGATCTGTGCGGTAAAGGGCATAAGGTCCTGCATCGTGGTTCCGCGAAACATAGGCAAGGAAAAGCTTGAAATGCTGAGGGCGTACGGCGCAGAGGTTGTTCTCAGTGATCCGATGGAGGGGACCGATGGCGCTCAGAGACTAGCGAAAAAGCTTGATGATGAAAATCCGGGCATGTACTACTATGCAGACCAATACAACAACAGCAGCAACTGGAGGGCACATTATGACGGAACAGGTCAGGAAATACTCAGGCAGACCGGTGGCAAAATAGACTATTTCGTTGCCGGTGTTGGAACAGGAGGCACGTTCACAGGCACAGCAAAATTTCTCAAGGAGAAGATCCCCTCTCTGACTGCAGTGGCTGTTGAGCCCGACAGCCCTCTTCACGGCATAGAGGGACTGAAGAGAATGGATTCATCAATAAGGCCCGGCATTTACGATGAGACGCTTGCGGACGAGCACATCTATGTGAAGACAGAGGATGCACAGAGAATGGTGATCACGGCTGCAAGGAAGGAAGGGCTGCTCCTCGGCGTGAGTTCCGGAGCCGCATTGAAGGCTTGCGAAGATATTTTCAGGAGGGAGGGAAAGTGCAGTGTGGTCACTGTTTTCCCCGACAGTGGGCAGCGCTACCTTGGAGAGAGGTTTTGGGAGGCGAATCTGTGAAAGTTAAGGTGATGATACCGACACCCCTTAGACAATACGTCGGAAACAGCGATACGATTGTTGTTGATGGCGAATCTGTAGACGAAGTCCTGCGCAAAGTGGCGGATACAAGCGTTCAGCTGAAGCGCCATCTGTTTGATGAAAACGGAAAAATGAGGAATTTTGTGAATGTGTACCTGAACGAGGAGGATATACGGTACCTTGAGAGGGAAAAGACGGCCGTAAAGGAGGGGGATGTGATATCAATAATACCCTCCATTGCGGGCGGTTCGAGCACCCTTGAAAATGATTTCACATATGAAGACATACAGCGCTACAGCAGGCATCTCCTGCTTCCTGAGGTCGGCCTTGGAGGGCAACTGAAACTTAGAAAGGCGAAAGTGCTCGTAATTGGAGCAGGCGGACTGGGTTCACCCCTTCTGCTTTACCTTGCAGCAGCAGGCGTGGGCACACTCGGCATAGTCGATTTCGATACCGTTGATTTCAGCAACCTGCAGAGGCAGATCATTCATTCGCAGAAGGACGTCGGGAGAAAAAAGATAGATTCTGCAGAAGAGAAGATCAAAGAGATAAACCACAACATACAGGTTGTCAAGCACGAAACCAGGCTGACATCTGAAAACGCACTTGACATCATAAGACAGTATGATATAGTGATTGACGGAACAGACAATTTCCCGACACGCTATCTTGTGAACGATGCATGTGTCCTGCTGGGTAAACCGAACGTTTACGGCTCAATATACCGTTTTGAGGGCCAGGTTTCTGTCTTTGACGCAAAGAGAGGGCCCTGCTACAGGTGCCTTTACGAGAATCCGCCACCGCCGGGGCTTGTGCCTTCGTGTGCTGAGGGAGGTGTTGTCGGCGTACTGCCCGGCACCATCGGCACACTGCAGGCAATGGAGGCAATAAAGCTCATACTCGGTGAAGGTGAACCGCTGATAGGGAGGCTGCTGCTCTTCGATGCTATGAAGATGCGCTTCAAGGAGCTCAAGCTCCGCAAGAATCCTGACTGCCCAGTGTGTGGCACGAAGCCGACAATACATGAACTGATTGATTACGAGCAGTTCTGCGGAATAACTCCGGAAAGGGAGAACGATGAGAACTCAATAACCGCGGAGGAACTGGCAAAACGCCTGAAGAGCGGGGAGAACATCGTTTTGGTGGATGTCCGTGAACCGCAGGAATGGGACATATGCAGGATAGAGGGAGCCAGGCTGATACCCCTGAATGATATACCGGCAAGAGTGAACGAACTCAACACCGCAGACGAGATAGTACTCTACTGCAAGGTCGGCCAGAGAAGCGCATATGCCGTGAATTTTCTGAAGGACATAGGCTTCAGAAAGGTCAAGAATCTGAAGGGAGGTATAAATGCATGGGCCGAGAAGGTCGACGCATCAATGCCGCGCTACTGATTTCAATGATGAAGGTGAACTATTTGATGAATGTTAAGAGGAAGTGATAAAATGGTGATGAATGAACAGGGAATAGACCGTGACTACAGCAGGTATGGCTTCTACGATGAGGATGCCAAATACGTGTTTCAGACACAGAAAGGGCTCAGCAGAGATGTTGTGGAAGCCATATCCAGATACAAGAAGGAACCGGAGTGGATGAGGGATTTCAGACTCCGATCGCTGGATATTTTCAACAGGAAGCCTCTTCCGCCATGGGGAAGCGATCTGAAGGAAATTGATTTCAATGACATTTACTATTACATGGCCCCTTCAGGCAAGAACAGCGACAGCTGGGAGGATGTTCCTGACTATGTCAAGAGGACATTCGACAAGCTGGGTATACCTGAGGCAGAGAAGAAATTCCTCGGCGGAGTCGGGGCACAGTATGACAGCGAAGTGGTATATCATAAGATAAGAGAGGATCTCAGCAAGAAGGGCGTCATATTCCTTGGGACGGATGAAGGTCTCAAGGAATACCCTGACATATTCAGAGAGCATTTCGGCACTGTTATTCCGCCCGAGGACAACAAATTCGCAGCACTAAACAGCGCCGTCTGGAGCGGTGGGAGCTTCATCTACGTCCCGGAAGGTGTTGAGGTTGACATCCCTCTCCAGGCCTATTTCAGAATCAATGCCAAGAGTGTAGGTCAGTTCGAGAGGACACTGATAGTTGCGGAGAAGAACAGTCGGATACATTACATCGAAGGGTGCACCGCACCCATCTATTCGAAGGACTCACTGCACTCTGCTGTTGTGGAGATTATAGCGAAGAAGGGAGCGTATGTTCGCTACACAACCATTCAGAACTGGTCAAACAATGTCTATAACCTGGTAACAAAGAGGGCGTTCGCACACGAAGATGCAACGGTGGAGTGGATAGATGGCAACATCGGTTCGAAGCTGACAATGAAATACCCTTCCGTGTATCTCCTCGGACCGAGAGCCAAGGGTGAGGTCATTTCAATTGCATTTGCAGGTAGAGGGCAGCATCAGGATGCAGGCGCGAAGATACTGCATTTTGCGCCTGAAACAACATCGAGAATAACATCGAAGAGCGTGAGCAAGGATGGAGGCAGGACTACCTACCGTGGCCTTCTGCACATTGAAAAAGGTGCACACAACTCAAAGAGCAGTGTTAGGTGCGACGCCCTCCTGCTTGATGAAAAGTCGAGGACCGACACTTATCCGTACAATACAATCAATGAGGAGACAGCCTCAACCACGCATGAGGCAACTGTAGGCAAGATAAGCGAGGAACAGCTTTTCTACCTCATGTCAAGGGGACTCACGGAAGCAGACGCTCTCAACATGATAGTCATGGGTTTTCTCGATGTCTTCTCGAAGGAATTGCCAATGGAGTACGCGGTGGAGCTGAATAGGCTTATACAGCTTGAGATGACAGGTTCAGTAGGGTGAAATTTCGAAGGAGGTGCCAGTCTGCCATGACAGCAATGACACAGGACATAATGAACACGGGAGAATCCGAGCTCCCCTCATTCAACATGGAACCCGCATGGCTTTCTGAGTACAGGAGACGCTCCCTTGCTGTTTTCCGCCAGTCAAGGCCTGAACCGAATCCACTGTACACAAAGTATGAGTCACTTACCAGATTCGACGCCTCCGGACTCACGCCCGCGAAAGTGCCTTCGGAGTTACCAGCCGTGCCGGAAAGGTATGTGGAGCTTGCGGGTGAGGAGGGAAAGAGTATCTTCATGATACACTATGGTGGTGCGTTCTACCGGTCAAAATCTCTTCCACGCGGCGTCATTTTTGAGGAGATGAAGGATGCTGTGGCAAAACATGCCGACATTGCAGAAGAATCCTTCAGGCTTAAGGGCCTTAAGCCGGAGGATGACATATACGTTGCACTGAACAACGCCTTCTTCACCTCAGGCTATTTCCTCTATGTTCCAAGAAACACGCATCTGGAAGCACCAGTTCATGTGGTATACATAGAAAATGGTGCGGGGAAGGCGGGCTTCCACCAGAACATAGTTCGTCTGGAGGAAGGAAGCAGCGCGAATGTCATCGAAGAGATATATTCTGAGGAGGGTGTCAGCGGCCTGTCCCTTTACTCTTCCGTAACCGACGTCCACCTTTCCCATGGTGCTGAACTGCATCACGCTTCACTTGAGAATCTCTCGGCTGGGACTGTCTATCTTTCAAACAAACGTGCCATTGCAATGCGTGAGAGCAGGATGCACTGGGTCTCAAGCTATATGGGTGGTGACATAACAAGGGCAAGGTCTGACACAGATTTTGAGGGCCAGGGAGCTTCCACAGATGATTACGAAATACTCTTTTCGGGAGGCAAACAGAAGTTTGACATTGTCACAGACCTGCACCACAATGTGGAGTCTACAAGTGGAAGGGTCACTGTCAGAAGCGTTCTGCGCGACAGATCGAGGGCACTCCTGCGCGGAATGATAAGGATAGGCGAAAAGGCATCCAATACCAGCGCTTACCTTGCTGAACACGGGATGCTGTTGAGCAGGGACTCAAAATGCGATGCGATACCCGGGCTGGAGATACTCACAAACGGTGTGAAGGCAACACATTCAGCCTCCGTTTCCCAGATGGATGAACAGCAGCTTTACTACCTTCAGACCAGAGGGATAGAAAGGAACGATGCGGAAAAACTCCTTGTCCTTGGTTTCTTCGATCCTGTAATTTCAAGGATACCAATAGATGCGGTACGTGACAAGTTGCGCTTCCAGATAGAGGACAAGTGGAATAATGCGATTTCGATACAGTCGTCGCGCCATCTCGATGAGCTCGAATTCGAAAAATATGTCAAAGATCAGATAAAGTCCCCTGGTGAGAATATCTTCGAAGGCCACTACAAGTACAGGTGATGATCCTTGACCTTCAGGAGAGCTGCCTCGACAGAAGACTTCTCATCAGGCAACGTGAGGAAGGTTGAAATTGACGGCTCCCAAATAATGATAATACGTCTCGGTGACAGCTTCCATGCGCTGGATTCGACCTGCACGCATGAGGACGCCGACCTTTCAAGAGGGATACTCTCAGGCAATTCAATAGTGTGTCCTCTTCATCTTTCCAGATTCAATGTGGAGACTGGCGAGGTTGAAAACCCTCCTGCAACCGAACCTCTCAGGACATACAGTGTAAGGGTTGATGGCAACGAAATTTATGTGGATGTGTGATGCGAGTGGTCACCAAGCTTCCTGATGCGCTGCCTGACATTTCGCCGCTTGCGGCGGATTTCCCCATCTTTTCAGAGAGAAAGGAGGGACTGGTGTATCTTGACAGTGCGGCCACCAGCCAGAAGCCCAGGCAGGTCATTGATGCTGTTTGCGAGTTTGAAAGAAAATACAATGCGAATGTCCACCGCGGCATTTACCCCCTCAGCGAGGATGCAACCGAGCGTTATGAAGGGGCGAGAAAGAAAGTTGCGGGCTTCATCAATTCAGAATCTGCCGATGAGATCGTATTCCTTCGTGGCACCACAGAGGCGCTGAATGTGCTTGCACTGAGCCTGGGCATCTGGCAGCTCAAGCCGGGGGATGAGGTGCTCACCACAGTAATGGAACATCATTCAAACGTTGTCCCATGGCAGATGCTCTCTTGGAAGGGAGTGAGGCTTAAGTTTGCAGATATCGACAGTGAGGGGCAGATTGACATGGACGATTTTGCCACAAAGCTTACGGGGAGGACAAAGATAGTTTCAGTCGCTCATGTTTCCAACGTTCTCGGTACAATAAATCCGGTAAGGGAAATAGCCGATATGGCTCATGACAATTCATCCCTCCTGATTGTGGACGGAGCACAGTCGGCACCACACATACCAGTAGATGTCAGGAAGATCGGCTGCGATTTCTTTGCACTTTCGGGCCACAAAATGCTGGCACCTACAGGCATTGGTGCACTTTATGGAAGGTACGATCTCCTCAGAAAGATTGAACCGGCACTTGGAGGCGGCGAAATGATAAGTGAGGTTCACCAGAACGGATGCACGTGGAATGTGCCGCCATATAAATTCGAAGCCGGGACGCCAAACATAATAGGGGCAATCGGTCTGGGGGCTGCGGTGGACTATCTCTCTGCCATTGGAATGGAGAATGTTGAAAGATACGACAGGCATCTTATTTCCTACGCGCTGTCGCGCCTGGGTGAATCAGATGACATAGAGATATACGGGCCACACGATATCGAGCAGAGGAGCGGTGTAATCGCCTTCAACCTGAAAGGGGTCCATGGGCATGACACTGCCGAAATACTGGGAAGAAGGGGCGTTTCCATCAGGTCAGGACACCACTGTGCCCAACCACTGATGGAAAGGCTTGGAATATCATCAGCGTCGCGCGCATCCTTCTATCTTTACAACGGGAAGAGGGATGTTGATGCCCTTATCGACGCACTCGATGAGGTCAGAAAGGTATTTGCCTGATTCCGCCTTCAGGCATAACCGAGGGCAGACAGTCAATGTCGCTTCAAATGCAATCCAGCATCCTGAAGGAGATCATTGTTCATGCATCCGAAACATATCCCGAGGAATGCTGCGGTTTCCTTATCGGAACAGAGGATGCCAAAAGAGGCATCAGGACTGTCAGCGACGCGGTGCGTGCCGTGAATGCAGCTGCGAATTCAAAGAGAACGCGCTACACCATTGAACCCCGTGAGATATTGAAAATGGAGCAGTCAGTACACTCCGCAGGCAAAAAGATACTCGGCTACTACCACTCCCATCCGGATCATCCGCCGGTACCCTCGGAGTTTGACAGAAACAACGCTTGGCCCGGCTACTCATATTTCATAATCAGTGTTATGAACGGTTCACCTGCTGGCATGCGTTCATGGCGCCTATCAGACAGCGGCAAGTTCATTCAGGAAGAGCTTTCAGACGGCACACAGCTCTAATGGAAGAGATAGACAGAATTCCCCCTATTCTTTCTTCTGTTCCGCCTCCTCCAGATGATGAACAGGAGCAGGAGAACAAGGATCACCAACACTGTCACGACGCCATCGAAGGGGGTAAAGACAAGAGCAGGCAGGAATGCTGATCCGTCAGCTTCCACTTCAAGAGAATGCGAGTCACGATCCCCAGTGCCTGTTCCCTTCATTTTAACTTCTTCGCCTCTATCCCGTAGTGGTACTTGCCTGCCTGAAATATCTTTTCCACTGCAAAGTTGCATTCAGACAGCATTTTCTCAGCCTCCTCCTGTGAAAGGCGTTCAGCAAGGGGCGGCCCTATTGGTGATTTCATCTTTTCCCATTCTACCACAGCAAGCTTTCCACCCTTCCTGAGGATCCTGCGAACCTCCTTCAGCGTTCCGTCTCCCTCAAATTCATGCAGGCTCGTAACGATTAGTGCGACATCAGCACTACCACTTTCTACTGGTATGCTGCTTTCCTTAGAGACAATGAATCTTATGTTCCTGAGACCCTTTTCTTCGGCCAGTCTTCTTGCCATATTGATGAAAGGTTCCTGTATATCCACAGCTATGACTGTTCCGTTCTCACCAACACTCTCCGATGCAGCCTCCAGAAATGCACCTGGCCCGCATCCAACATCAATCAATGTAACCCCCTCTCTCACACCAAATGATCTGAGGACCGTCCTTGGATCTATCATCCTCATCCTGTCTTCGGAAAGCAGCGTGTCGCCTATGCCTATCGGAAACTTTCTCTTCCTCTTGTTGGCCACACAATCACTTCTCAGTATGTGGCATTGCGCAACTCTTTCATATTCATTGCCACGGCTGACATAACAAAGAGAAGGATTGCGAAGAGCAGGTAGACACCCCTGACTCCAAGCAGATAAACAAGGAAGCCGCTTGAAACCATTGAGATCGAGGCACTTCCCAGAAGTAGCATCGACAGGCCTGCAAGAACGCCTCCAAGTCTGTCATTGGGCGTCCTTGCCTGTATGAGCGTCACAAAGGGCACTATCGAAATTCCCTCGGCGAAACCTATCACTGCCGCAACAAGTGTGGAAACAGTTGCGTTGCCCGAGTAGGCAAACACAATATAAAGTATGGCGTCGAGCGCATTGGTAGCGATGAGCAGCTTGCCGACAATGCTGCCAACGTTGAAACGGGTCACCGCATAATTGCCTGCAACCGTGCCTATCGCAAGTGAAATGAGTATTGCCGAAAACAGGCCCGGCCCCGATCTGAAGACAGTTTTCGCCATTACCGCAGGCAGCATCGTCATTCCCGCACCTGTGAAATTCACTATCGAGAGGAAGACTGTTATTTCGAAAAACAACCTTTCCCTGACTATGTACCTCAGGCCGTCGAGTCCGCTTCGCCGGGGGCCGCCAATTTTCTGCCCGCTTATGCTCATGACGGTCAGGACGGCAATGCTTGTGAGGAAGATGAGCATCTCCACAATCAGAATTAGCCCGATGTCTTTAAGAACAAGAAGGATCCCGCCGGCGACGAAACCGAATATCCTTGTCATCTGAGTGGTTGCCTGCTGAAGGGAATTGGCTGCCGTCAGTTCTTCCTTCGGAACTGCAAGCGGTATGGTGCTGCTCCTCGAGATGGATACGAGAATGCCCATGCTTGCAACGGCAAAAACAGTGAGGAACGTTATGTCAAGAACCAGAAATCTGAAGCTCAGTGCTGCAAACAGCAGAAAGATGAAAATAAATTGAAAGAATGTGGCGCTCATCATCAGCCTCTTTCTGTCATAAGTATCTGCCAGTTTACCGAAGTAGGGGGCAAAGAGAAATGTTGGAATGTAGTATGCTGCGGTTATGAATCCCGCATACAGCGGATTGTGTGTCAGTATGCCGTAAACAAACCATATCATGACGATGAGCAGAAGGCTGTCAGCTGTTCTCGACATAAGTGTCGCAAGCCAGAGGAACAGGAAATTTCTGTTACCGAGTACTTTTAGGTACCCCACTCTTCTGCTAACATCCTCAGAAGCCAACTCATTACCAACTCTGCCCGGCTGTTAACGAATTCGTAAAACGCTTATTAAACTATCTCACAGGATGACAGCAGACGTTTGCAGTCAGTGTACTGACTGATACGACCGGCTAAGTTTTATCTCTTTCACTTGTATCTCAGTGTTGAGTGGAAGAGTGAAGGTAGAACTTGTGAGCTATACGCCAAATCCAGTGGAGGCATGCGGAAGGGCAGCGGGGATATGCTACGACAGGGAACAGAAGGAGGATTACAACTCATTCATCAAGAGGATCATAGGGTACGGCCACATGGATGTCATTGAGCATGCAAACTTTACATTCAGAATCGAGGGCATAAGCAGAGCCTGCTCACACCAACTGGTGAGGCACAGACACAGCTCCTTCAGCCAGAGAAGTCAGAGATACGTTTCGGAGAAGGAGGCCGGTTATGTCATACCGTCCCTTGACTATCTGAGTGCTGAAAGGAGGAAGGAGTCGATAACGCTCATGGAGGATTACATCAGGAAGAGCTATGAGGTGTACTCACGGCTGGTGAGTCTCGGCGTGAAGAAGGAGGATGCACGTTTTGTGCTGACAAATGCAGCTGAAACCAAACTTTACTGGACCACAAATGCACGTTCACTGCGACACTTCTTCATAATGCGCCTGGATACGAGCGCACAGTGGGAGATCAGGCAGATGGCTCAGCTGGCGTTTGATGAAGCAATAAAGGTCGCCCCTCCGCTGTTCGAGGATCTGAAGGAACTGAGGGATACAGGGCACCTCCGCCATCATGTTTATGAATAGACCCAGAACTCTTCTGCGAAGCTTTCTGGGTTTATACTGTGCGGAGTGACTGATGTCACAATGATGAAAATTTGCCGCTAAACAGGTTGTGCATAGGGCTGTGCTAGGAGAGCAGCGATTGCCTTAACAGGTTATAACCAAGCAACCATTCCTTGGGAATGTATTTTAATTCAGCACATTTTTACATCGCCTGATGTCATCGTACAGTCATACAGAAGAGGAGCCAAAATGGCAGGAGAAGTGGAAGGAGTGGAAAATATACCGCTTCGATCCTGAGAGCAATTTGCCGGCTTACAGCATAGACAATCCGCCACGATACACTTCTGGCTCACTTCATTTAGGGCACGCAACCAGTTATCCTATGATCGATTTTGCTGCAAGATACAGGCGCATGCGAGGATACAATGTCTTCTTTCCCTTGTGTTTTGACACCAACGGCATGCCTGTCGAGACAGCAACTGAGAAGAAGTATGGCATAAACAAATTCACAGTTGACAGAAAGACATATCTCAGGCTCTGCTCCGAATACGCCAACCAGTTCATAGAAACGATGACAAAGCAATTTGACATGCTTGGCATGAGCCTTGACTCATCCCTTTACTACCAGACCGATTCCGCCGAATACAGGAGGATCACGCAGATAACATTCCTTCGTATGCTGAAAAAGGGTCTCGCCTACAGGGGTACATTCCCTGTAAATTGGTGCCCTAACTGCAATACCTCCCTCGCGGACGCAGAGGTGGAGCGTGAGGAGAGGAATTCAAGGCTCCACTACATCGACTTCAATGTCAGTGGCGGTGGAAAGATTACAATAGCAACAACGAGGCCTGAGCTCATTGGTGCATGCCAGGCAGTACTCTTCCGAACAGGTGACAGCCGTTATTCAGGAATGGAGGGGAAGGAGGTGATACTTCCCCTTTACCTCAGGAAGGTGCCCGTTATGAGCGATCCGGGCGTGGACTCCGCATTCGGCTCGGGTGCAGTAATGGTCTGTTCGTACGGAGATAGAGATGATGTGGAATGGATACTGAAGCATAAACTGCCCTCCACAGTGATCATTGACGAATTTGGAAGAATGAATGCCAGTGCCCTTTTCCTTTCCGGCATGAACACAGAGGATGCAAGGAGAGAGATCGTGCAGAGGCTCAGGGAGGAAGGCGCTATTGTCAGGGAGGAGGAACTGGTTCACAGCGTTGGTGTATGCTGGCGATGCGCGACGCCAGTGGAAATTCTGGAAAAGAGACAGTGGTTCCTTAGGAGTGTCGAATTCAGCAGACAGATACTTGAAAAGGCGGATGAGATCCGCTGGTTCCCTTCATTTATGAAGCAGCGGCTTGCTGACTGGACAGAATCCCTGAATTGGGACTGGGTGATATCCAGGCAGAGACTCTTTGCCACACCCATACCTGTGTGGGAATGCGCCTCCTGCGATTATGTGCTTGCTGCATCGGAGGAACAGTGCTATATCGACCCGCAGGACACACCTCCCCCTTCCAGATGTCCCCAATGCTCCTCGGAGCTCAGAGGAAGCACGGACGTCTTCGACACCTGGATGGATTCAAGCATCAGTGTCCTGTACAACACCGGTTGGCAGAGGGATGAGAGAATGTTTTCAAGGCTGTTTCCTATGAGCCTGAGAGCCCAAGCTCACGAAATAATCAGGACTTGGACATACTACACCGTGCTGAGATGCCATCTTCTGCTTGATTCCATACCGTGGAAGGATATAATGATCACAGGTTTCATAATGGCCCCGGACAGGACGCCTATGCACACACATCTCGGAAATGTCATCGACCCCCTACCACTCATACACAAATACGGTGCTGATGCCCTTCGGTACTATGCTGCCACATGCAGCCTCGGAACAGATCAGGCATTCAGGGAGAAGGACGTAGTGCATGGCCAGCGACTTTGCAACAAGCTCTGGAACATAGTATTATTCTGCTCTTCCTTCCAAACTGACAGAGACTATCGTCCAGCCATGCTGGGTTCTGTTGATTCGTGGATCATTTTGCTTTACAATGAAATGGTGAAATCTGCGACGGCATTCATGGATGTTTACGAATTCGACAGGGCAATGCGCGTTGTAGAGCAGTTCACTTGGCATGATTTTGCCGACAATTATATTGAAATGGTGAAACAGCGCGCAAAGAAAGGTGACAGGGATGCTATATGGGCGCTGCATCGCATCTCACTCGGCGTCGTGAAGCTCCTTGCACCATTTCTTCCACATGTCACAGAATCTGTTTACCAGCGGTTCTTCAAAGGCAGTGCTGAGCAATGCAGGAGTGTTCATGTGTCGGCATGGCCTCTCCCCGAGGAAGTTGCTGTCTCCTCGCCTGAGTCCGGCAGGACGACTGTATCAGTCATAGGTGCCGTGAGGGACTGGAGAGCGAAGAGGGATTTCAGAGGAAACATCGCAGAACTGATCATACCCGGCGGAGCAGACAGGCTCAGCAATGCTGTCTCAGAGATATCATGTGCATGCAGGGCGGAGAAGGTCAAATTCACTTCGGCAGGCGGATACAGGCGCCTGGTCTCATCCATAACGCCAAATTATCAGGTAATCGGCCCCAGGTACAGGGAGCGGGCCAGGGAGATAATAGAAGCACTGAAGAGTATTAACCCTGACTCGCTTGAGGACACAGAAGGGCTGTCGGTAGAAACTTCACATGGGAAGGTGACACTCGGGCAAGATGAATTTTCTGTGAATTATTCGTACGCAGTTGACGGAAGTGAAGTCGATGCAGTCGAGGCGGACGGGTTGCTCGTCCTCATCAGAAGAGGGTAGGTGCGCTGATGTACGCTGAAGACGATGCAGTGGGGGACAGCGGTCACTTGGAGAGGATTCGTTCGATAGCACTCTTCTGGAGGGAATCATACAACCGGGGCTATCGCCCTGGAGGTGTGCCGCTTTCAGACACTGCGTTTGATTTCATCAGAAGACTCGCTGGAAGGGAGATGAGCATACTGGATGTCGGATGCGGAAGGCCAAGGACACTGTCAATGCTGGATGACATGTTCCGGCATCGGGGGAAGGAATACCTTCTTGTGGGAGTTGATGTGAATGCGCATCCTCTTAAGACCTGGAAGGGGACCCCACATCTTGTTCGTGGAAATGCCTTCAGCCTTCCGTTTCCAATGGGAACTTTTGACGTCGTCATCTCCAGACATCTGCTGGATGGTTTCATGGAGAGAGATTTGGTTCAGTTCGGTGCCGAGATACGCAGGGTCCTGAAGGAAGGAGGCTGCCTCATTCTTATTGAGAAGGGCCCCATGGATCTTAGAAGCAGGAGTCTGCCCGGCAATAAAATGATACGGCCCCTGGCCAGTTGTGGAGGACCACAGGAGTTCGCTGAACTTTTCAAGGGAATGCGATCAATCTGCTCGGAGGATCAGCTGCAGAAAAGGGTAAATGGCAAAACGCATGCATGCGCTGTAACACACACGCTCACACTGATATTTTCGAAAGGTGAAAGCCACTTCTTCAACAGCCAGAGTCACTGAGACACCCTTTCCGGCGAAGGACTATTCTCAGTTTTAGACAATTTTCGAATTGGAATATTAATGAGTAAGTTTTGATATACTCCGGCTCAGACTTCTCATCGATAAAAATGCACAGGCAACTCAACAGTGTATGGTCATGCATAATTGCTATGCTTTTCGTAATATCAGGCACATTCATAATTCAGGGCGCATCATCAGTTGCGCTTGCCTCCCCCTATTCAGGCAGTCCGCCGACTCCCACGAATCTGACTGTTTATTTCCACAATATCTCGACGCCTGTAACTGTCGGCGGAGCACCTCATCTACATATTGCAAATACCTGGAATGACACTATCCCACAATATGCCAGCACTGGAGACAATGTCTCGGCGACACACTATCTTTCACTGAATTTCACTCTCTATCCACAGCTCTCGGGGCCTCTGATGCTCAATGGCACAATGTATGCCTACCTGTATATGACGCAGAACGGTTCGGCGCCCACTTCCGGTCACATAACAATGTCTGTCTACCTTGATGCACCCAACGGGAGTTCTACGCTTATTTCAACAGGACCAGCGACATCCACAAATGTGAATTATCCCGGCTCTTCGCCTACACTGATAAGGATCACAGGCCCTTCCCTTGATATGAAAGTGGGCACTAATTACAGTCTTTCCTTCGTCATAGTGGTGGCGGGTGGTTCAAGTCAGATATACAATGCGCTCTGGGGACATGTCAAAGGGACATATTATTACTCAGAGGCCGTGTTATCTGTTTCCTCTTATCTAGAAGTCAGCAGCGTGTATGCTGTCAGCAGCTCTGGCGCAAGGCTCTACTCGCTTCCGAGCAACGCAACAAACAAGACTGTGACAGTCTATGCAAATCTTACGGATCCCCTTGGCGCTTATGATTTCTACTCCTGGCCAGTTCATTTTAAGATAAGCAACTCTACAGGCGTCATAGGCAACGGTACAATGGTTCCTGTTACGGCATTTCACATTGACAGCTACTATGTGCTCTACAGTTTTGATTTCAATTACAGCGGTTTTGCCCTTGGGATGTATACCATAACAGTCAACGGAACCGACAACACTATGCACAACTATCTCTCATCTCTCGGTGTCATTTACGGCAGGAATGCATATGGCAGCCTGCAACTCTCTGTCGGTCTCCCACCGGTTCGCGCCAGCTTCACTGTTCAGGATTCCCTTGGGCATGTGCTGAACGGGGCTGTAGTGCGCGCCTATTACACTGCTTCATTCATTGCGTCGAACAGAACAAACAGCACTGGCGTTGCCGGCATGTCGTTGTTCGGCGGTAATTACACAGTGATTGTCTACTGGCAGTCAGTGAATGTCGGTAAATTTGCCGTTACAGTCAACAATACAAGCAATTCCTTTGTCCTAAGGTCAAAAGTCTATTCCCCTTCATTCATATTCGAGGACCAGGGCAGCTTGCCTCTGGCGGACGCATTTGTTTATCTGACATCCCCAAACGGTACATCGCTCCCGTTGTTTGTAACTGGCAGCAATGGTACATATCCTCTCTACGAAATGGCAGGCGGTAACTATACGGCTACTGTCTTCTGGCACAGCAGCCCTGTTTTCAACGGTGCCATCGATTTCAGAGCAAATGGAAACATCGCAGTCAATGTCAATGCATACAGCCAGTCCTTTGAGGTTGTCAGTGCATCAGGAAACGCAGTTCCGACAGCAAATGTGCTAATCGTCAACTCCACCACAGGAACAGACATAGGCTTCGGCACAACCAACGCATCCGGTCTCACATCCTCTGTCATACCTTACGGTTCATATTCGGTATATGTTTACTGGAAGGGCATACTCGTATTCCAGAGCAACAGCGTGATGCTGAAAAACCCCACAGCCCCTGCAATGGTGCTTAACGCCTCAATTTACACAGTCACGGTGAAGGCACTGAGCGCCTCCGGGCAGCCGCTCGCGAATGTAGTTGTCGATATCTACAATAATGCCACCGGTACTGTCCTGTCTGCAGTCACAGCGTCAAACGGTGTGGCCTCCTTTGAAGTGGCCGGAGGCAGTTATATCGTAACAGGCTCCTTCTCCACGACATATGACCTGACCCCCGTCTCGCAGAAGCTAACGCAGTCTCTTTCGGTGTCTTCCCAGACATCACTTGTAATGAAGTTCACTCAGGTATATCCACCGCTTACATCAACCAATTTGTTCTATCTGATACTGGCCTTCATTGTGATAATAGTGGTGGCACTCGCAGCTGTCGCCTACATGGCAAAGAAAGCAGGCCTCATGAGAAAATCGAAGACAAGAGAAGAAGAGAAGAAATAAAACTCTTTCACAAAACTTTTTTCCTTCTCGAAGCAGAAAACTTCCTTACAGTTATTTTAGAACCTGCGATGCTTCCTCTTCCTTCGGCACTGTATCCTCCTCCACCCCTGTGCACATTCACTGTCCCATATTTTCCGAGGCCGATAGTCCTCGTTTCTGGCGTCCCAAAGAATATTATTTCCATCCGGGCGAAGATATTTTCATCTGTATGCTCCGATCCTGTCAGTGAGATAAGCAATGAGGCACCGTCTCTCACAAAGAGTGGAATTACTTCGAGGGGTGCGCTGTAATCCAGAGATGAGGGGCCTTCAAACATCTCTCCTGTCCAGAAATCATACCATTTCCCTTCCGGAAGATAAACAGTTCTTCTGTCTCCATCTGTCAGGGGAGCAACCAGAAGGTAATCACCCAGCATGTACTCATCCTGCATATTCCTGACAAACGGATCTCCCGGAAATTCAGACACAAGTGCCCTCACAAGCGTTTTGCCTTCCCTTATGGATTTCAGAGACTGCGAGTAAAGATAGGGGATGAGAGCGTATCTCAGGCGGTCATACTCTATGAATACCCTTTCCGCCCTTTGGCCAAAAAACCATGGCTCCCTCGGTGTAGTGCCGTGCGCCCTTGAATGTGAGAACAGAAGACCCATTTGCGCCCATCTGGCGTACAGCTCCGGTTCGGGCGTTCCTGCAAATCCTCCGATATCAAAGCTCATGAAAGCACCTCCTGATAGCGCATAGGAAAGCGCTCCTCGAAGGGATGCGTACATATCCCTCTTGCGGCATCCTGGGTCACCTCCCCACTGCAGAGGAAACCTATGTATTCCTATACCGCCGGATCTTCCCCATACAATGCCCTCCCCTCTCCTTTCTGCGACTGCTGCGAAGACTGTTTCATTGTAGAGAGTGGGATAGATATTATGCGCCTCCTCACCCTTCATGCTGTGATATTCAGCATCAAGCGGGGCACCTTCTCCGTAGTCTGTTTTGAGAACATCCACTCCCATTTCAAGAAGATCCGTCACCTTTGCCGAAAACCATTTCCTGGCTTCAGGATTTGTGAAATCCACTGCACCAAAGTCGTGTGTCATACGGTCGAACATGGATACGGGCACGCCGTCAGAATCGGTGACAAAGAGGTTTTCTTCAAGAAGATGGTTGAAAATATCCGTGCCGCGCGGAATGTAAGGGTTGATCCAGAGCGACAGTCTGAAGGACAGTCTGTGAAGAGACTCGATGGTTTTGCGAGGCACAGGGAAGGCATCCGTATTCCACTCGAAAGTGCATCCCTCACCGGGGTACCCCCTCTCTCTCATATATTCGGGAAAGTCCCGGTTCAATCTTTCAAGCAGGACAGCCGGATTTCCGTAATTCGCGGCATAGCTCTCAGGATCTATGCCCTTCTCCTTCATCAACTCCTGCAGTGAATGGGGAAGGGGCCTTCGAAGCCAGTCCGGGTCGAGATGAATGACATCACATGGTATGTGCTTTCTCCTGATCTCCTCCGCAACGGAAAGCAGTTCATCATGATTGCGGTAGGAACACCTGCTCATCCAGAGCCCGAAGGACCACAGAGGCGGTATCTGCGGTGTTCCCGTCTTTTTCCAGTATGCTTTCAGTATTTCATTCGGTTTTCCGGCAAAAATATAGATTTCGATCGGCTGCCGGTCCACCTTCATCTCACCTATCCCCTTGAAGTTATGACCAAAATCAAATGTGACAATACTGCTGGTGTTGACGAAAATACCGTATCCTTTAGTACTCCAGAAGAACGGGTAAGTGACATAAGTTTCGTCGTTCGGAAGCTGAAACGAATCCCTGACGTTCACTGACAGCTCCTGGCCGTTTCTGTTTATGTCGCCGAAGAATTCGCCAAGTCCGTAAAGGCCTTCATCTTCGTCTATTTCGAAAGGCACAGTGACGCCGCCGTCTGTCACCGATAACCCCTCCGGTAAGCCTTTCTTTCCGATGGGAAGATAGTTCGGGATTGTGATCGTGTTCCTGTTTCTGAAACGAATTCTTAGAGCGGCTGATTCTTCACCCGTGCTGATATCGAATCTGCCGATCCTGCCATTCCTGAAATTTCTGAAGCTGCTGCCACGTGGAGTATGTTGAGGACCGGAAATGTTCATTCGAAGGCAGTTCTTTCCAGACTGAGTGAATCTAATCAGTATATCTTTCCCTTTGCTGCCTTTCAATTTGAAAGAAGCGGATACAGCGTCAATATCCTTCGCCTGCCCCGTCGAACGCATTTCAGGCATGTCCCTTCATCGGTGAGACATTCATAATCATTTGCAGCAGGAAACGGAATTCGAAGGGACAGGATCCGACCTGACATGCCGTTTCGCTGTATGTTTTCCCGCTAATGAATGTTTAAATACATTGAATTCAATGGAAAAACGAGTGGTAGATATGGTCAGCCTGGTATTGACCGAAAGAGCTAGTGACAAGGTGAGGGCCCTCATAGCGGAACAGGACAACAAGAACTTACTGCTCAGGGTCTACCTAACAGCAGCCGATCATGGCTTCAGGTACGGGATGGCTTTTGATGAAAATGTCGATCCGTCACAGGACATAGAGATGGTCCAGGGCGGTGTCAAGATCGTTGTCGACAAGGAGAGCGCAAACCATCTGGATGGCACTGAAATCGATTATGTTGAAACAATCGAAGGTGGCGGTTTCACAATAAATAACCCGAATATAAAGGTCTCAAACGGTGCCGGATGTGGCTGTGGCGGTGGCGGTTGCGGCTGTGGATGCGGTTCTTGAAGTCGTGTGAACCTGCTTGAAACATCCTGTAACTGAAACTACTTTCCATGCAGTGGTATTGCTACCTCTCTATCAGAAGCAATAATTGTTATATCTGGAATCCGATAAGAGCCTAGGGCAGTGTTTGTTCTTGGAGAGGAAATGCAGATACTGTGGAAAGAGCATGAAGCTTCATTCAGAGGTGAAAGGCACTCTTGTGAAGGCAATATATCACTGTATATGTGGCGCTGCCTGCTACGATTGCTGACGGGATCGATTTGCTGTTGGATTAAATATGAAGCAGATGTATGGTCAGCGCATGTCAGATGAAATAGATATTTCGACCTTCAATTCTGTTGACATAAGGACAGGAAAGATAGTGGAAGCCAGCTATTTCACCGGGGCAAGAAAGCCTGCATACAAACTCCTTATAGACTTTGGGCCTCTCGGAATGAAGAAGAGCAGCGCACAGATTACTGATTTCTATGAGCCTGAACAGCTCATAGGCAAAAATGTAGTCGCGGTTGTTAACCTCAAACCAAGGCAGATAGCCAATTATATTTCGGAGGTTCTGGTTCTTGGGGTGCCAATAGAGGGTGGTGTTGTCCTGCTGTGCCCTGAAAGAGACGTGAGCCCAGGCCAGAGAATTTCATGAACCACGTTGCCCGTTCCATAACGTTGTATATGTGGTCTTCAGCCCGGATGTTCTGATTTCGCATCTCTGCTATCGATGGCATGACTCCACTTAATCAGCACATCTGCTGTTATTGCAATCGCGAGGACAACGAAGGATGTTATTGTGAACTCAACTGAATTGTGTGCGATATATGAAAAGATCGTGAGTGCGAGAGCAGGTGGATGACTGTACTTTGTGAATGAAATGAAAAGCGAAACAGCAACAAGATTCAGCACCAGCGCTGATGCACTGATGCCCAAGGTGAGATGGATTGCTTCCGAACTGATGATGACGAATATGTAGGAGGCAGCTATGTTGCCCGCTTTTGAGAATTTACTTTCCCGTTCAAAAACAAGCAGATAGGCAGTCACAGCATAGGGCGGTGCAAGCAAAAAATTGTTGTTGTATGTTATGGCAACAATCATTGCCAGCAAAACTGCAAGAAAAACCAGATATCTCCGAATCTTCATCTCCATCTCGTGGCTTTCAGAATTTTCACTTCTCATTATCATATCTCCGGCACTTACATTTTCCTGCCCGCAGCAAAATGCGCCGATTCTCCAAATTCAGGTATGTTCAATTCAATCGAATGGCGGAATATGACGTTCTCCGAATCCAACCCTCTTGCGGTCAGAGAATATTCAAATGAAAATGATCTCCATGGTTCCACCTTTCTCTCCATAAGTCCCAGTGTTTCTAGTCTCCTGAGACGTATTGAAAGACGGTTGGCTCTCGTCTTTCCTATGCCTTCAAGCGCCATGTTGAATCTGATTTCCTTTTCGTTTCTTAGAAGACCAATTATAAGTATACTGTACTTCTTTCGCAGCATACCTAGAATTCCCTCTGACGGTAGGGCGCATGTTTCTTTCCCGTTTTGGATTATCATGCGTGCTCTTCCGTCAGTCTGTTCCATATTGATTGGAATAACCGATCAATTATTTCAAAATCGCCGGCCCAATACACACACTTACGCTCCAGCTCTATGCATACGATCTTCCGTCTCTCTGAATCAGCTATAAAATCTTTTACTGTACTGTTTATTACCTTCCAGTCCCCATACGCTTCCGTGAGACTTATGATGAAATCTGTCAAAGGAAAAAGGGTTGCAGAATCCGCTGAATATGAGAAGGCTGTATCGAGAGACAGGTCAAATGCAGATAAGTACTGCCTAGTTTGCGGAACAAAGGGCACAAAGGTCTTTCCAACAACAATGAGAAATCATGTTGACGTAAGATACTGGTCACTTGTTGACGATACTTACAGATTTTCACCTGAGCCTGACTGCAATGTCATCTATTACAGCAACGCTGATGGTCTTTATTTCTTCAACGACGAGGTGAAAACACCATACGCGCTGAAGGAAATGGCTTCTCCCAGGCCTGTCTGTTACTGTATGGGCGTCACCGAGGAAGAAATAAAGACGGAGATACTCAGCAAGGGATGCTGCGATTCGCTTGAGGACATAGAGGAATACACCAGAGCAGGGACCGGAAAGTGGTGTTTCGTTACCAATCCTAGCGGTAAGTGTTGCAGGGAATATCTTCCGGGTATAGTCGACAAATTCCTGAAGCAGGTGAAAGAGCCTCATCTCAGGCTGAAACTCACTGATGTCGCGAACAGGCTCTCGGGTTCAGGGGATGACTTTGTTGACGTTGCACTGAGAGTGGAGGGCATGACCTGCGAAAGCTGCGCAACTACAGTCAGGGCTACACTTGAGAGTATTGGTGCAGAGTCTCCTTCGGTTTCGCTGAAGGATAAGAAGGCTACGGCCCGAATACCAAAGACACTGAGGCCGGAAGATGTTGCAAAGGCAGTATCCGATGCAGGATATGAATCATCAGTCATGGGAGGATGATATACTCACATATTTTTCAAATGTTTCCACAGGGTTGTAAAGTGTGCCGCCATCCATTGTGCATTTATATTGCGGAAACAATACCGTTGTGTGTCATCATTTCTTGAGCAAGCTTCCTCGCTTGAAGAGGATATAATAGACATAAGGAGGGCAGTACATCAGAATCCTGAACTTTCCTACGATGAAAGGGAGACATCCGAATTAATAAAGTCCAAACTGAAGGAGTACGGTATCAGGTTCAAGTCAGATGTCGGCGGCTACGGTGTCGTGGGTCTAATCGAAGGAAGGCTGCCCAGCCCATGTATAGGATTGAGGGCCGATATGGATGCACTCCCTCTCAATGAACTCACCGACGTCCCTTTCAGATCCATGAAACCTGGCTTAATGCACGCCTGCGGGCACGATACGCACGTGGCCATGCTCCTCGGCGCAGCACGAATAATTAACATGCACAAAAACGAACTTAATGGCAGCGTGAAACTCATCTTCCAGCCTGCAGAGGAGGACGGAGGTATTGGCGGTGCGCTTCCGATGATCGAGGCCGGCGTGATGGAAAACCCGAAGGTCGACTACATATTCGGTCTGCACATAACGTCTGATTATCCTTCAGGCTCATTTGCACTCAGGCCCGGACCAATAATGGCTGCACCTGATCTTTTCAAGATAACCATCCATGGAAAGGGAGGCCATGGCTCTGCACCTCATCAAACTGTTGATCCAATATTCATCGGTTCCCAGCTTGTCACAGCCCTGCAGGGAGTGCGTTCCCGAAACGTGGATCCCCGCGAGCCATTTGTTTTGTCTGTGTGCAGTTTCCACAGCGGCTCAAAGAATAATATAATTCCCGATGAAGCGATTCTGGAAGGTACAATCAGAACCTTTAATGAAGCTCTCCGCAGACACTCTAAGGTCTCGGTCTCCAGAATTGCGAAGAAGATATGCTCCTCTTTTGGGGCGCGCTGTGATGTCGAATTCAAGGAAAATGCTTATCCTGTCACTGTCAACGATAAGAGAGCCACTGCGCGTGTGCAGAGACTTCTCAGAAGAATACCGGGAGCAAGGGTAATGGATCGGGTCTTTTGATGGGTGCTGAGGATTTTTCGCGTTTCCTTCAGAAAGCACCGGGTGTTTTTTACTTTCTTGGAACATACAATTCATCAAAAGGGTGCATTTACCCGAACCACAGTTCAAGGTTCAGTGTAGATGAATCAGTTTTGAAGCTGGGTACAGCGTCACTTGCGGAGATAGCCTTCAGTTTCGTCTCAGAATGACAGTTATGTTCAGACGCACTGCTCCTGATGGTCCCCTCCCCGTAGGCCAGCAGTCTCTTATATCAGGTGCGCTTAGGACTCACAGGCTAACCCGGGAAGGCGTGTACCTTCCTCAGGTCGTTCATTGACTGGATGCGAGGGGAGTTAATTGAACATCTGGATAGGTGCTGTGCTGTCTGTAATGTATCTTTTTGACGTTGTAGCGAGCAGGTTTGCCAGCCTTACAGTCCATTTTTCTTTTCTGTTTCTAACCGCGGTCTATGTCAGTTCGGTGCTTGAGTTAACTGCCCTGTCTATAATCCTGCCGCGTCTTAGAGGTGCGATTGGCAGATACATCTACAAAAATGAATGAAATCACGCTCCTTCCATGAGGGACTTCTTTTCGAATACTGCGCGTCCACCTGCCACGCTACACTATCTGCGAGGACGCCAACGAAGTGCTGAATTTTTTCTCCTCTCAATCTAAGAGGGTAGTTGTCACCCAAACTATTTCCATCGCAGGTGCGAGGTGCGGGATTTGAACCCGCCTTACTAGCTTGGCAAGCTAATGTCCTAACCAGACTAGACTAACCTCGCTCCGGAAAACGCGTTATAATAACAGAGGTTCTTAAAGTACATTACTGACACCCTTTCTGCCGGAGCTCACGCCTTTACTGCTGCGTCTTTCTCCACTTTTCCCTGTCCTGAAAAAAGCGCACAGTTCGGAAACGGGACATATTTCACATCTTGGAGAAATCGGTCTGCAGACACTCCTGCCGTGAAGGACAAACAGTTCGTTTATGCCAATCCAGAAACGACGCGGTATTTGCCTGCGCAATTCTCTCTCTGTCTCTTCAACATTCCGAGTACTCACAATTCCCAACCTGTTGGATATTCTGTGGACATGTGTGTCCACAGGAATCGCAGCCTTCCCAAAGCCGTATACGAGCACGCAGTTTGCTGTCTTTCTGCCAACCAGAGGAAGTTCCATCATCTCCTCAATTGAGTCAGGAACCGCACATCCGTATCTTCTCTCAATAATTTTTGCTATTTGAATTATGCAGGTGGATTTTGTTCTGTAGAAACCAGCGTCTCTTATGCATTCTTCCACGTCCTTTGTTTGTGCAGCAGCAAGCGACTGTATTGTTGGAAACCTGGAGAAGAGCCTTTTGGAGGCCTTCTCCGTCACCTCATCCTTCGTCCTCTGTGATATTACTGTGGAAATGAGTACCCTGAAAGGCTCGTCCTGCCGCGCCACCTTGTCGAGGGCAGTGTACAGTCGCCGGCGGGCATAATATTCGCTCAGCTTTCCGAATATTTCAGGAAAATCATTCCTGCTTCCAGAGTTTTTCGCCATAAGTGTCTGACCACCATTTCATCGCCTCGCCCACTGTTCTGAGAGAACCTGTGACGATCACCTTTCTCCCGCGGGCCGACTCCAGCGCCATTCTCATTGCATCTCCAACATCGGGTGCTTCCACTGCGATCTTACCTCTTCTGACTGCGGAGGCAACGAGTTCTGAAGCAGGTCTTGATCGTGAGGAGGATGGTGAGGCGCATATGAACCCATCTGAAACGCTGACGAGATTGTCCATTATACCATCGAGGTTCTTGTCTGAAAGAACACCTATGACACAAAGAAACTTCTCGTCTGTGACCTCAAGAATGGAAGCGGCTAGTGCTTGGGCGGCATCCGGATTGTGCGCAGAATCAAATATGAATGTCATCTCCCTCCCCGCCAGCTGCAATCTCCCGGGCCAGAAAACTGTTGATACGCCTTTCGTTACAGCTCCATTGCTTATGTATGTACCGAGCTGCTGCAGTTTCTCAACAGCCGCTATCGACAGCTTTATGTTGGGTATCTGGTAGGCTCCCCATAGCGGGCACATCAGATTCCTGTATTCTGCGAGGCCATAAGCGTTGAATCTCAGCAGACCGAGTCCCTTTTCGATAACCTCAATATCAACCAATCTGTGGGCGTCCTCCAGAACGGTCTCGTTCACCGAAGCGATGCGCTTCAGCTCATTGAGAGGCTCAGCCCTTGTTTCGGCAGATATGACAGGGACTCTCTTTTTGATGATCCCGCCCTTTTCGAACGCTATTGAGGTGAGAGTATTTCCCAGGTATTGTGTATGCTCGAGCGCGATATGAGTGATTGCAGCAACTTCGGGCACTATCACATTGGTTGCATCGAGCCTTCCTCCAAGCCCGACTTCAATGACCGCAAACTCGACATTTCTTTCTGCAAAGTAGAGAAATGCAATGGCTGTAGTTATCTCGAAGAATGTCATGTCCCTGCTGTTGTCGCCGAAGATCTGAAACAGGGCGCCTCTCACCTTTCCGGCGTACTCCACAAGCTCATCCTCAGATATGCACTTACCATTGATCTTGATCCTCTCTTCAAAATCAACAAAGTGAGGTGATGTATACAGTCCGGTGACATATCCTTCGGCGGTGAGAATTGACGCTACTAGCGCACATACGGATCCTTTGCCGTTGGTTCCGGCAACATGCACTGTCCTGTACTTCTCCTGGGGATTTCCCAGTCTGTCAAGCAGTTTCTTCATGTTTTCGAGACCAAGCTTGATCCCGAAATTTTCAAGGCTGTAGAGCCAATTCAGCAGTTTCTGCCTCTCTTCAGCTTGCATTTCATGACCCAGTTCTTCCCTTAATCTGCTTATATTCGTCTGTTTGAAATAGCTATCTGTCAGCTTACGCATATTTCAACTTACTTGCAACGGCTGAGCGCAACATGATTATGCCCTTCAGGCTTTCTTGTGCTGATATGCTATTATAGATAGTGCTCTTCCTTCATGGAGACTGATGAGAAGCTTCACCGAATACTTGCTGGAAAAGGCTGATCCTCGGCTGAATCCATACGTCCTTCTCTGGATTCCGGATCTCGCGCATGTATGGCTCGTGGACGAAATTGTATCTTCAGGATACAGCAATCTGCATGTGGTCTCATCAGACAGCAATATACTCAGGCAGAAATTCAACACATATGTGAAGTGCTGGTATTCCTGCGGACCTATGACGCATCTTCCAGACTGTATGTACAGGCTGGCGATTTACCTTCCTGGAAAAAATAGCACCGCATTCAATGCGGTAGTCGATGAACTGATGAGGGTGACTGAGTCTGAAGCACGCATACTGATTGTGTTCATACTTGCAGGAAAGGGAAGTCATACTGAAAGTTCAGTGGAATCTATGTCATGTGAGGTGTCATCAATTTTTCGTCACGCAGCGGAAGCAACCATTTCATCCGAAAGTTACGTCAGCGACCGGCTGTCTGTTCTCTGCTTCAATAAGAGGCCGCTCATCGGAAAAGCTGGAAGAGTGCTCTCCGAGGTTAATATCGTATGTCCTTTTCTTGGAAGGAAGGATGGTATAGGTGAATACACTTCAATGCTTGCAAGTAGATTCAGAAGAATGGGTGTGAATGTAAATCTTTCAACCTCATTCGAGGGAGTCAACCTTTCTCTTCCCACAGTGCTCGAGTATGAAAGAAATATGAAGCTGACATTGCCTTCGGAAAGTAGGATCGTCATCGAATGCCATTCTCTGCCTTTTGAATCAGATGTCGCAATTGAGATGCAGAAGCACATCCTCCTCCTGAGGCAAACCAGGGAAACAATAGACCTGTACGGCAGAGACATATGGCTGAGGGCAGTTTCCGCATACTATATATTCAGGAATGATCCACTCAGACATTCGTTGAAATTTTTATCTCTGATGGCAGGCCGCATAAAATGCATGATGAGGATCGGCACTGCAGGAGCAAGTTCATTCCCTGAGTTTTCAAATTACTATTTGATGCCACATATAAATTACGATTACCCGGAATTTAACAATGACGCGGACTCCGTTAAGAAATCCGACCGACTGTGCATAGGCACTTTTGGGTTTGCTGCACCGTACAAGAGGGTGGAGAAGATATGCAGGCTGGCTGAAAAGCTGGGCGTTCCCTGTAAGGTCTTACTAAGTGTTTCGGATACCGACGAGAACTTCAGGAGAAGAACTGAAAGACATGCGAAGCGCATCATGAATCGTTGCGTTTCACGGAACGTCAATGTCGAGGTGGGTTTTTTCACTCCGGAAGAACTGTTCCGTAAGCTCAGTTCCTGCACACACATCCTGTTTTCCCAGGTCAGCGTGGTGCAGTCCTCAGGCTCAATGCGCCTTGCTTCAGCTCTTCACAAGCCTGTTGTGTCTAGTGAATGCTTTCAGGCAATGGATGCCCAGGCTTACACTGTCAGAAGGATAGAGGATATTGATATCCAATACCTCTCAGGTATAGATTCTCCAAACAGGCCAGACGACGGCTTCACTTATCTGTTCTGTATTCTCAGAAACCTTGCATCGTCTTCATGAGCACGGCATCCTGAAGGTCATTTTTGTGCTCAACGCTCATTCAGGGCAGCACCGAACTGCTAACAGAGGTGAACTTGGCGTAAAGCGATCTACCGAGAGGCGGATGTATGACATAGACGAGGGAGATGATTTCTGTTACAGTATTTTCAACTATTTTGTATATCCTGAGGTAACGTGAGAACAGGACTGCGAGAGAGATTACCTCCTTCTTTTTCACGTCACTCTTGTGAATAGCGTTGATTAGTTCGAAGAATGCAATCTGCCTCTCAATCAGTCTCAGCAGTACCATCTTGCCATGTCTTACAGCCATTGCCTGCATTGTGCCGTAGGTCACTATCTGTCTGGCTGAGAAGTCCAGTGTCGGAGTGAATGAAATGCTATTTCCATTTATCCTGTAGTATGTGAGTACGCTGTTGTCGACAAGGAAGGAATATCCGCTCATCACCGTGCAGTAAAACATGAAACTGTCAAAGGATGATTGTATTCCACGGGCACTTTCTCTGTTCAGTGCCAGTATGTCTTTCCTGATTGAGATTGAGCTGCAGTTGAAATCATAGCGCCTGTTTATTATGTGTTCGGAATAACCTTCAAGAACCTTTCCCGGAATGTAAAGGCGCGATCCCTTCTCCCTGTACTGAATCGGCCTGTACCTGTAAGGATTATCAATCTCCACACCGTCGTGATTGATGAAGCGTATAGAATTCCTGTAAAAACCCAGGTTTCTGTCCCTGCTGAAGAGTTCGAAAACATGGCTCAGTTTTCTGCTTTCCCATCTGTCATCATCGTCAAGAAAGACAAGCACCTGTCCTCTTGCGCGATCAATCGCTTCATACCTGAAGAGCGCAACGTTTCTTTCCACTGTATGGATGATTTCCGCATTCAGTCTGTGGCACATCTCCTCTATTTCTCTGTCTTCAAAATTCATCACCACAAATGTTTCAAATTCCTCCTTTGGAAGGTCCTGGTCCGCCACAGACTGCAGTGCTTCCCTGAGGTACTCCTTTCTGTTGTATGCAGTGACGATAACGCTTATGAAAGGTTCTTTCATAGTTAATTCCGGTTAATGCGCTATCTTCTTGTCAACCTTTGTATTAATAACTTGTTAACGATTCTGCTACTTTCAGCTAAATTGAGCTCAGCTTTCTTTCACTCCTAATCTCAGGTTTTGAGCTCAAAGTGAGCTCGATTCCTTCGTGAAATCACGATGCTTTTTTATAATACAATGTAAATGGACGGGCAAGGTGGAATCCACGCCTGACAAAGTCAAAGCATATTGTGTAAAGTGCAAGAAGTCGGTTGAAATAAAGAACCCGGTAAAGACAAAGTTGAAGAATGGCAAACCTGCCACAAAGGGAACCTGTCCAAACTGCGGGACAAAAGTGTTCAGGATTGGAAAGTAAATTTCTTAATTTTAACTTACGAATCGGGTCTCACGAAGACCCGCTTATTTTTAGCCTGCTTGACCTTCATCCGGTTTATGCACTTGAGATGCAGTGATACCGGTTAGTGAAAGTAATTATACTCAGTGTGTTGAATCACTGACAATGCTCTCTCACATGTACGCGATTATACCTTCCATTCCCAGAACTGTGTACCCTTACATAGGCTTCATATCGATTGCGATAGGTCTGCTTCTTGCTTTTGCAGGTGAGGAGATGTGGAAAATACTAACATCTCTCATTGGTGTCATACTTGGTGCCTCACTTGGGCTTGCATTCGGAACAGCTTTTGCAGGTTTTGTAGGCGGTCTGATACTCGGGTTGATAGGTGCCATAGTGGGAGGAATACTTTTCTACTATATTGCTGAAATAGGAATATCGCTGTTAATTGCATATTTCGCCATGGTCGGGACACTCATACTCCTTGGCATAAAAGGCGGTGTTCTCGGTAGATCAGCCCAGTCCTCCACAGTTCCGTTTATTGTTGCACTGGTGGTTGGACTTGCAGTGTTTGTCATATGTATCATCTATTTCAAGGATCTTATCGTCGTTTTCACAGCTGTTGCTGGAGGTATACTCGTTGACTATGGGCTTACAGTTTTCAGGGTGGGCCAGTTATCCACACTGATTGCGTTTGCCATAATAGTTATTGGCGTGTTCTTTCAGTTCATACGCATATCGCGGAAGAAGCAGGGAATGGTACGCCAGATCGAGGCGGCACCACCAGAATGAGCTATCTCACAAAGCGAGAAGAAAAGAGCATAACCGCTGCTAAATTCTGAATATGAACAGAAGTGTCGGCAGAAGAAGGATGAAGCCTGCCAGTAGAGGTATGTTGAACCTGAATGATGCCGGACCACCTATCTTTCCAAGGATCACCGCACCGGCAAGAGCGATCATTATGGTCACCGCACCTACTCCTATGAGTATCATCTCTGGCCCCGTGTTGACCAGCCCGCCGTTTGAGATGTAATTTGCAACAACAATTGTCACATATCCCAGAACATATGTAATGCCAAGGAGTCCCATCTGCATGGCGCGGGATGAGGCTGGGCCAGTATGTGTCCTTGAGGATATGCTGGCTGAATGAGTGTTTGCAACGTTTCTCCCTGCCCTGTTTCCACTGCTCACAACTCCTGGCGCAAATTCTGCGCCGCAGAACGGGCAGGACTCGTCTTCGAGCGTGACTTCCTGATTGCAAACAGGACATGCAATTATCTCAACAACATCCTCCATCTAAACACCGGATTACAGGGTCCATCAGGACCCGCCGGGGTAAATTGATTTTCATAGTTCTTATAATTATCACTTCAAACTTTTACCAACTGAAATTATGCTATCCCCTCCCATGTACCCTCTGAGAACCTCCGGTATTTCAATGTCTCCTTCCTTCGTCTGATAATTCTCAACCACTCCAATAAATGTCCTCGGCAGTGCGAGGCCAGAGCCATTCAGCGTTGCCACAAATTCGCTCTTGAGATGCGGCTCCCTCCTGAACTTGATGTGCGCCCTTCTGGCCTGAAAGTCACCGAAGGAACTGCAGGACGAAACCTCGAGCCAGCTGTCAAGTCCTGGAGCATATACCTCTATGTCATATGTTTCCTCACTTGCAAAGCCCAGGTCTCCTGTGCATAGGTGCACTATCCTGTATGGAAGGCCGAGCCCACGTACGATTTCTTCAGCATCTTCCACAAGTTTTTCCAGTTCTTTCTCCGCTGTTCCAGGTTCAACAAATTTCACGAGTTCGACCTTGTTGAATTCATGGACCCTGCCTATGCCCTTAAGGTCAACGTGTCTCCCTGCCTCCTTTCTGAATGAAGGCAGATAGGCTGTGTAGTACACCGGAAGCTCTTCCAGTGAAAGGATCTCTTCGTTCAGCAGATTTGTTACGGGCACCTCTGCTGTGGGATTCAGCAGCAAATCTTCCCCGTCGATCCAGTACATATCGTCACGTTTCTCAGGCAGCTGGCCTGTTCCAAGGGCACACCTGGATCTCACAATCACCGGCACCTGGACTTCAGTGTACCCTTGCTTTCTGTGTCTGTCCAGCATATAGTTTATGAGGGCTCTTTCAAGCCTTGCACCTTCACCTCTTAGAACATAGAAGCCGCTTCCGGTTATCTTTGCGCCCCGTTTCAGGTCAAGTATTCCCAGTCTATCACAGAGCTCATAGTGAGGCAGCGGCTTGAAGTCAAGGTTCTTCGGTTGCACCGGTACTCTGACAACGACATTCTCGCTCTCATCCTTTCCAACCGGTGTCTTCCTGCTCGGTATGTTCGGAAAATATAGGAGCAGCTCTTCCCTTTCCTTTTCCACAATCTCTATTTCTTCATTAACGCTTTTCAGTTCAGAAGCCAGTTTTCTGGCATCTTCAAGCTCCCTTTCTTTCTCTTGCCCGACAAGTTTTGATACCCTTATTGCGCTCTCATTCCGCATCCGGTTGAGAGTGTTTCTCCTGTCAACAAGTACCTTCCACTTCTGATCGAGCATTTCGAAGCGATCGAGTATTGAAGTATCACGGCGCCTGTTGCGGAGGGATTCCCTGACAGCTTCCTTGTTGTCCCTTATGAATTTCGCGTCCAGCATGTTTTCATCTCCTCTTCTTCAGAACAACTGTTCTCCCCGTCCTCATCACAAGCACCGCCTTTTCAGACAGGCTCTCTATGAATGCATCAATATCAGCTGAAGTGCTGTTGAACTTTACCTTTACCATCCCCCTCTTTTCCACCTGTGCCATCGTCTCCTTTCTCGACTCATCGCTTACGCCCTTCTTTCCTATCAGGACAGTTGCCTTGAGGTGATGAGCAAGCGCCCTCTCTCTTCTGTCTATCGCAATACCACCTTCTCGCTGTATTCGCTGCTTTCCCTTCTACCTGCACGTTCCCTTGTTCCAAATGGAAATCTTGTCACCTTTCCACATTCAAGACATGTCAAAGTAACCTTCTTTCTCCCCATCCTGACCCTTGCATTCCTACCGGGTATGAGATAGCTATTGCACTTCCTGCAGTATTCCCTCCTGTGTCCCAGTGGAATGTCAAGTTTCATACCAATCCGCCTTGCAAGCATTATGTACATCCTGCTCCTCTCCTTCTCACCTGATGCCGCAAGATCCCTGGCAAGCCCGAATAGCTTCTCTATTCGCTCCCTTGCAATTCTTCTGGCCTCCATCGCCTCCTTCCTGTACACGGCAGTTGATTTTCCTCTCCCTTTAAATAGTGTTGTGGTGCCTTTCAGTCAGATGAGACTGAAAGAAGGAAAAGCATGAGCAACCCCTCCACAAGAGATGCCGAAGCTATGGAGACACCTGCAATCAGAATGCTTCTGTAGACGAGCAGGCCCGCCAGGAAGGAACCTGCCGGCACGGCAAATATCAGAAGATTGACAGCAGTGTAGAGTGCATAAGATGATGGATTGCTCATCCCCAGCCTTCCATCCCTCGAAGCATTCTGGAAGAATACGGAGGTGAATATGACGGACACGAGAAGCGGAAGGAGGAGTGTGTATACGGCAGCTATGTAATACACCGTCTTTCCTGTCATCACAAATATAAGCGTAAGGAGAAGTGCCGATACTGCGTAAAAGAGAACAGACACGATCATCTTTGCAGTGAGGTTGAGGTACCTGGATATTGAAAGCAGTTTGAAATATGCAAGTCCTCCCAGCTCGGTCATATAGAGAAGATATGCAATATAGGAACTCACGAACGCAACAGGAAGAATATCCTCAGCGTACAGAACCGGAAACGGAACAGAAAGCCTGCCGCTGAACGAAGTAAAATAGAATGCAACGACGGCAACAAGGACAAACGGCACAAAGAGAAGGCTCGCCAGCCTGGGAGATCTGAATGCCTGCCTCAAGTCCGTGATTATCAGTGATCGGACTGGTGTTCTTATTTTCATCCGGAGCTTTCCACTTCTGCTGCCAGCCAGTTCATCCGGCGATATCAGCTGAAGCGCATATCTGCTGAAAATCCTCTTGCCGCCGGCAAGAAGAAGCAGTGCAAATATGCTGGATACTGCAATCGACACACCGTTCCCATGTGCGATACCTGAAAGACTCAGGACAGGGACATAGGTCATCTCAGCTGCACTGATGGGAATTTCAAACCGGAAAAGGAGTGTGGGAACGGCTAGGAAAAATATCACTGGCAGAGAAGCGATAAGCCTTACAAGCAAACCTTTGCCTCCGTGTATCCTGAGCCTTCTGAACATCCTTGCAGCCGATCCAGCCGCAATGAGAAATATGGAGAAGCCTGTGAGCAGTGCAATAATGCCCGAGAGCATGCCGTAAATGCCTAAGACCGTAATTGAAAGGAATATGACAAGAGCCGATGAGAAGATTGGTAGATCAATTGTTCTGAGCATGGCAGATGAGGCAAGAGAAAGCGCTTCCTCCTCTGTCAGAGGAACGGTGTAAAGGAAATTTCTGATGTTTCCGCTTCCTGAGGCACCGTAGGAAAGCTGCATTGCGGTCACAAGGGATATGAGCATGGTCCAGACAAAGACAGAGATGGGGAAGATTGAAAGCTGATAGGAACCACCAACTGCCGCATAGACGACTAGGAGCGACATTGCTACGGCAACAAAAACTGTCAGGATGTATTTGTAAACGGAGATGCCGGCAATCGCCCGGGTTGCATTTTTCACGCTGATCCCTGTGATGCCTGAAGCGGTATATCCATGGAACACAATTTCCCGGTAGATACGGGAGATGGTTTCCTTTCTTTTCCTTCCACGCAACAAGCGTTTTTCAGCCTTCATGGGGAATCACTCGAATGCTCGAAGTATGCTCTCTATTTCCTCATCCATCTTCGTTGCTTTCAGGAAAATTTCCTCCAGGTCCGATCCCTCAAGTCGTTTCCGCAGGTCATCCATTGTACCGTGCTCCACCATCCTTCCATTGTTCAGTATGCCAACCTCATCGCATATCTTTTCCACAACGTCCAGTATGTGAGTCGAGAACAGTACTGAATTGCCTCTTCTGACGTGGTTCAGTATGAGTTCCTTGAATATCTTCACAGACCTGATATCCAGGCCGTTGAACGGTTCATCTAGCAGCAGGAGTGGCGGTTCCGACATCAGGGCCGCAACTATCGTTGTTTTCTGTCTGTTGCCCATTGAAAGGCTGGCAATCGGTGTCTCCATGTATTCTTGGAGGCCGAAGGCATTGACAAGATGTTCTATTCTACCTCTGTTATCCACCTTCCTTATGGAAGCGACAAATTCCATGAATTCGTTTGGCGTAAGTGAGTCAAAAAGGACAGGACTCTCCAGAACAACACCGATCCTGTTCTTCACATATACAGGGTCATCCCTCACATCCTTTCCGTATACAAATGCTCTCCCGCTAGATTTCTCAACAAGACCTAGGATAGCCTTCAGCGTGGATGTCTTCCCTGCGCCGTTTGGACCCAGGAGCCCGTATATCTTTCCCGGATGGACGTCGAATGAGAGATCCTCAACAGCAGTCCTTTCTCCGTATCTTATCGTCAGGTTCCTGACAGACAGCGGTATGTCTTCATCTCTCACATTTCAAATAGCCGCACTGTCACTATTTAACCATATCCTGCAGATTATCTACCTTCCTGGCGGAAGGAGATGGCATCAGATATCCATGTAGCGATATACCTCATACGGCGTTGTCCTCATGGAGACATTGAGGAACTCATCCATTTTCAGCTGAATGTGCGTTTCAATCAGATCTTCAGAGAAAACAGGCAGCAGGAAATCATGGTCGGACTCCAGCTCCTCTATGCTCTCCTTCAGGCTTCCTGGAAGTTCCTTTATGCCGAGTTCTCTCCTGTCCATGCGCGTCAGCTTGTAAATGTCCTTGTCAACTGGGTTTCCAGGGTCTATCTTCTTCTTTATGCCGTCAATACCTGCGGCAAGCATTGCCGCTTCTGCGAGATAGATATTGCAGCTAGGATCTGGTGTCCTGTATTCAAGTCTCTTGCTCCTTTCCTCTCCTCTCTCATACATCGGTATCCTTATGTTTGCAGATCTGTTTCTCTTGCTCCAGGCTATGAATACAGGTGCTTCGTATCCGGGAACAAGCCTCCTGTATGAGTTTGTGGTGGGATTGGTTATGGCACAGAGTGCCCTTGCATGATCCATCAAACCGCCTATATAGTACCTGCATGTCTGGCTGATTTCAGCATAATCATCTGACGGATCGTAGAATATGTTCTTCTCCGAGCTCCACAGGCTCTGATGGACATGCATACCAGACGCATTGTCGCCAAAGACCGGCTTGGGCATCCAGGTGCATATCATGCCCATTCTCTTTGCAACATTCTTCAGGACATATTTCATTGTTACAACATTGTCTGCCATTGAAACAAGTTCATCGAAATGTAAATTGAGCTCGCACTGACCTGCGGTCGCAACCTCATGGTGGTGTGCATCAATCTCCAGACCAAATGTGTCAGTGAGTATGCTTGCAGCCTCATTGCGGAAGTCAACGAGCGTGTCCTGGGGCGGAGCCGGATAGTATCCTTCCTTGAATCTGATCGGAAACTGCTTTCCGCTGTCATTGAACCACGGTGACTCTTTTGATATTATCTCATATCCCGAACCGCCCCATCCGTCTCTTGCAGCCAGTGGATTCGGTGTCACCTTTATGCCGTCGAAGACAAAAAACTCCGGTTCAGGTCCCCAGTAGGTTGTATCGAAACCGTTGTTCCTTGCGTATTCAACAGCCTTCTGAGCAACGAATCTGGGGTCGCGCGTGAAACGTTCAGCAGATCCGCCTTCGTAGATATCTACTAGAAGTCTCGCTGTCTTCTGTTCAGGAGGGTAAAATGGCAGAACGGCATAGGTTGCAGGATCAGGCCTCATCACCATATCAGACTCATGTATTTCCTTGAAACCCTTAATGGAAGAGCCGTCCAGTTTATTCACACCCCTGCTGAAGCTCTTCTCATTAAGCGCAGAAGCAGGAATTGTTATGTGCTGCAGCCCGCCGACAAGATCAGTGAATTGCAGATCAATCCATCTGACTCCATCCCTGTTCACAGACTCAATCACGTCCGACACCGCGAAGTTTCTCCTTGCCAGAAATGTCACCCTTGCTTTGCATATCTTCATTTGGTCATATTTAAGCCTTTCAGACAAAGTATAGAGCAATTTATCAGTAAACACAGTTGAAATCAGTCAGATGAACGGAAAAGCTAAAATTTTCTTCACTTATGACTGTCCAGCATCTCAAGTCTCTTCCACTTGGATGACTGGTAAATACATCTGTCATGCCTGATTATTGCACTGAAGTCAGAATCATTCATTCCTCTCAGTCTGAAAAGTATGTTTCTGACAGTTGCTGAAAGTTTAAGGTAGGTACCGGCAACAGCATATTTCGTGACATCCGGTCTAGTTTTCATGGCTGAAGGCGCTGGCCCTCCCTTGCTGCCTGTCCTTGCCCTGCGGTAGTATCCAGGATAGTAGGAAGCCATCCATTCATTCTCTCTGAGAATTTCGGCGTAATACCCCTCTCCTTTCACCACCTTCATGTTCAGGAAGTCGCTTGCAAAAAGCCTGCTCCTGTGGGTCGCAGTCTCCACTCTGAAGGCGCTGTCCTCGATGCAGTAGCTAAAGCACAGCAATGGTTTGTCAGGGGATCCCTTTCTTGTCTTTCTGGCATCAAGAAGGAGTCTCCACAGAACATTCCATAGTGCTCCATCCCTTGAGACTATTACTATGTCCACATCATCATCTTCCCGAGCCGTACCGTAGGATACAGAGCCGCCTATCCCAGCAAGAAGAACATCAGGAATATCTGCAAGTGCATCGTTCAGGAACTGGGAAGCAAAGCGATATCTCTCTTCAGCCCTTCTTCTGTCATCAAGATAATTTCTGGCGGTACTGCCATCCGCAGAAAGACTCAATGCCTTCCCATCGAATTTGATAGCCCCTTCATTCAAGAGCGAAGTTATTGCGTTGCTGCAGTGCTGGATAAGCTCCCTGTCAGCTCCACAGAGCCTGTTCTGTATGTCGTCAATGGACGCACTGTAGCCGCAAAAGGATGAATATCTGAGCTCGCTTATGACCTGCGATCTCATGTAGTTTAGCTGACCTTGGCCACAAATCAGAATATCATCCCCGTGAATCATCTCCAAGAAACTTGCATCGACCTATGCCATATTCTGTGAGGGTTATGTGGTTTCCTAATGTCCTTCAATGCTGCTGCCATTGATATCAATTCCAGTATGATGGCCGCTGGAAGTGCCAGTGATTCCAGTGGATACTTCTTTATGTATTCCTTCCATATGACGGCCGCTGAAAATGGCCTGTGCAGCAATGTGAATTCTGCTGTTGCTGGCAAAATGCCAAGGTTCTTCTCAATCTGCATATGGCCGTAGATGATCCTTCTTCTCTGCCTAAGGAAGTCACGGATTGAAGCAGGCGGAGTTACAGTGACCCTTGCATCCTCAGCAAAGGTGATTTTTTTGCCTGCAATCTGCGCCCTGACTGAGAGGTAAGCACCGTCATTGACGATATCCTCCGGAAGAGCAATTATTTCGGACCCGCCGATGGCTATCATCTCATCTGTAAGATGTATTCTGTGATCCCTGCTCCCGAGAACACTCATGGTCGCATTATGGAGTGCCCACATGAATCTGCATATTGAATACACTGGAAAATTCCCGGCTTTGCCTGCGCTTGCAGGATAGGGTGTTGCGCAAACGATGGAAAAATCAGAGGTCAGGAGTGCTTCCATCAGGCGGCCTATTGCACCGGACGAAGGCTCAGCATCCGCATTTATAAGGATTAGGTTGCTGCCCTCCATGCTTGCCATGATGCGGTTTATTGCCTCAGCCTTGCCTTTCCGCAAGCTTTCAACAAACACCCTCTTTGTATACCTGGACGGCTCGGACAATGCAACATTTTCCGTAGAGCGAAAGCCACCACTGACAACGATTACAATGTCCCTTATCTCCATACCCTCAGGTATCTCCTCTCTGTTGATTACGCCAATGAGCCTACGAAGACTGTCAGCCTCATCCACGGCGCATATACCGATAGTGAAAGTTGCCACCGTATTATCGGATGCGGATCGCTCTCTGAGAATATATAGTGTTACACTTTTGCACGATCGACCAGCAGGTTCCAGCAAAAGAATTATTTTAATAAAGTCCATTGATTGGGCAGATGCTGATCACTGATGGCGTCATTCTATGTAATTTCGGAAATATACCCAACAGAAGATGCAGAAAAAGTGAGAATCTCTGTCATCAATCTCTTTCCGGAGACGAATATTATCATCAGGGAGGGCAGGCTGGAAGGCGAAATCAAGGACATTCAACACCTTATGAACATGGTGATTGAGCAAAAGATACGTTATGCATTCCTAGAGAGCATCCACAGACACAGTGACATTGCCTCCTTTTCGATTTCACTGAACAAGCAGGCGGCTTTTGCCGGAAAAGTCAATCTTGTGGACGAGCCAAAACCGCTCGGTGAGATTGTTTTTAGGGGAGAAGTGAGGGAGCCTGTGATTTATTTTGAGAAGATGCTGGGAATCCAGGGATATATTTCAGCGAGGGAGCAAACGACATCCGCCACTCACAACGGCGGGCAGGCGAGGAGTCATCTGTGAAACTCCATCTTTCTTCTCTTTCCCTCTGCCTCAAGGGATTCGAGGAAAACATAGAGGAAGTGGCCAGTAATTTTGAAGGATGGCAGCTTGTAGCCGAAGGAAGGCACAGTCCAGAGATGGTGTCAGATGTCTTTGAAGATTTGTCAGGATCTTATGATTTGCAGTATACTGTCCATCTTCCTATGGATGATATAAATCTGGCGAGTCTTAACAGAAGTATAAGAACAGCGTCCATCAACGAATGTGCCAGAGCAATCAGCACATTTTCCCTTCTCGGTGTAACAACCTTTGTCCTTCACCCCGGTAATTATTCGCTTCTTTCCTTTCAGGAAAGGGAAAGGGCCATTGTTCTTTCGAGGGAAGCCATAATTTCTCTATCCTCATATGCTGCCTCTCACAATTCTACACTGCTCGTGGAAAATCTACCCTCCGACACATTCGCTCTGGGTTCACGCTACTCCGAGATGAGGAAGATAATAGATGGAACGAGGGCCGGTTTGTGTCTTGACATCTCTCATGCTCTTCTCGAAGGGGAACTGAGTGCATTTCTTGCAGCGCGTGACAGCATAAAGATGCTCCACATTAGTGACAACGATGGAAAATCAGATTGCCATCTGCCTATAGGCAGAGGTGTATCTGATCATTCAGCCATCCTACGCAACCTGCACACAATGAACTGCCCTCTTGTCATTGAGGCAAGAAACTTACCTGAGGCCATTGAAGGGAAGAACTATCTGACAAGAATACTGGGGTCATTTGTCTGATTCATGTCCGCAGTACACACATATGAATTTCCCGTTTTCGTACTTTGCCTCAAGTCCCCCACAGTTACTGCAGACATATCCAAATGCGAGCTCGCTCGGTGTCGTTGGTATCCTTCCGCTGTACTGGGTCAGGTTATGTCCCTCCTGCTGAGCCTGTGGTGACTGTATCCCAGAGGGGTGCTGATATGTCTGCGGTGCCACTGCAGTGCCTGTGCCGGCATCAAAATGTGCGTACGACGGAGAGAGTGTTGGTGGTTTTTCATCTGTTCCGGCGGTTGATTGGGTATTTTCTGAATTTGAACTTCCAGTAGCCGCTGCCGCGTACCTTGAGGTAACCGAAGGAGGAAGGGTCTTTATGCCTGTTACAAAGCCATAAAGAACCATCAACCAGTAGACGAAGAAAATGGCACCAACCACAATCCAGATGAAGAGAAATCCGTCCATTGTCGAGTTCAGCAGAGCATTGTTGTTGGCTGGAGATGTTATTATGCCTGCGGCGTCAACGCTGAAATGGAAGAGTATGCTTGCCCAGAGCCCCTTCCTTACAAACAGATATGCCAGAATGAGACCTGCCACTGCTGCTGGGAAAATCTTCCAGAGTCCCCATCCCGAATCTGCAGCCCAGTGAGCCACGCCAAAAATTGATGCCGAGATGAGCATCATTACGATGACAGGTTTCGTGATTTTCATGTTTCCGCCGAGAAGATATTTCCACCATTTCCTGCCGTCGCCGCTGTGCGTCAGTGCCGCGTAGATGAGTATCGGTATGCCGATTATCATCATCCTGTAGACCGTTTCTTCCCAGACAGGTGCAAATATGAGCTCAAAAATAAGCATGTAATTGGGAATGGCACCAAAATCAGGCGCGGGGAGCGACTGGCCGAAAGCTGCAGCTATTAGAACAATGGCATAGCTCAGGAAGATGTATGCCATGAAAAGCCCCCCTATCAGGAACAGCGTGCTTCCTGCCTTGCCCCTGTATGAGAAGGATATCTCCCTTTTGAAATTCCTAGAAACTGTAAGCATGTAAACGAAGCATAGGGTGGCAATTACCGCAATCAGCGGATAGGCCACATAGTACCCTGTCGAATACACCCCGTTTATCAGGACGGTTGGAAAAGGAGGAATTACAAAGTAGAAGGGGAAGGGCTGCGGGAAGGACGCCATCAAGGGAATGTATTCGGTATAAAGATAGACCGCAGCTATCTCGATGACAAGCGCAATCAGGTAAATGAAGGCACCGAAAGCTCCTATGAAGCGAGCAATGTCGACCCATCCGAATCTTCTTGGCACTGTCTGTCGCGGATAATTTCCTGTATACGCCGGTGACATGCTGCCAGCCATACCGTACTGTGTATAGTTATGCGAAGCAGAGGAGTAGGCTGTGTTCGTGTACTGAGGTGTGGTAACGGTTTGAGAATAAGTCTGGCCTTGAGTGACACTGCCTTCCTTCTGTTCGGATATGAGCTTGAAGCCTGCTTTCTCGATCTGGTCAAATCCGCAGAAGGGACAGAACTTAGAATCCTCAGGTATGAGGCGCCAGCAGTTGTAGCATTCCTTTCTTGAGCTCTTTGAGCTCTTCTGCTCTTCAGCCATTTGTCAGCTTTGCTCCATCAAATATCAGTAAATCGGTCTATTTTTGATTACAGTTTATCGATATTTGAGCTTCTCTAAATCTGCTTTTATTAGTATATGAGCTTTCGTATCCATTTTCACAGGCCGTAACAGGAATGTTCATTTCCGGATAGGTCCATGCACTGTGGTGCATACTGGTGAAAATCAATTCGCCACCTTCGCTTGAGATCACCGAACTTTATTTTTTACAGTTTGGATGCAATATCAGACTCGTGGATAGGGCAGTCGGCGTATCTGCTCTGTCCCGGAGATAGATGTCTCAGATCCTCTCATACTCAGACATTTAAACCAATTGGCTATCTTGAGTTACAGGGCGTGTGGAGTTTGTCCAGAAGTCAGAGATTGTTTGGAAGGGCGAATGCAGTCTTTCCAGGTGGGGTTAACAGTCCTGTGAGATACTATCCACCTTACCCGCGATACATGCGGCGGGGTGAAGGGCCTTATCTTCAGGACGTCGATGGCAGGAAATACGCTGATTACGTGCTGGGCTACGGCCCTCTCATCCTTGGTCATTCCGAGGGTGGCGTTGTAAACGCTCTACATAGGGTGGCGCGAAATGGCATGATTTTCGGCGCTCCTGCCCCGGATGAGGTTGCACTGGCGGAAATGATAGGAAAGTACTGTCCCTCACTTGAGCGCATGCGTTTTGTTGCCAGTGGAAGTGAGGCAACCATGCATGCTCTCAGGCTTGCCATTCACCACACCGGCAGGAAAAAGATAGTCAAAATGGAAGGAGGATACCACGGCACCCATACGCTCAACTACAGATCGGACATAGTTGATGAGGTAGGGTTCAACTCAATCAATGAACTTGAGAGGAAGCTTTCGGGGAAGGAGTACGCTGCAGTGATAATTGAGCCTGCGTTAGGCAATGCTGGTTTTATACCTCCAGAGAAGGACTATCTTCAGTCGGTGCGTGAGCTGTGCAACAGATACGGTTCACTTCTCGTCTGCGACGAGGTAATCACAGGTTTCAGGACGCGCTTCGGTCTTTATTCAGAGGCCGCTGGTGTAGAGCCCGACATCGTGACACTCGGAAAGATCATAGGAGGCGGAATGCCGCTTGCACTATATGGCGGAAGAGATGATGTGATGAGGGATGTAAAACCGGCCGGCAGCTTTCCCCAGGCAGGCACCTATGCTGCGCATCCTGTCTCCGTCGCAGCCGGTCTTAAGACGCTCGATATACTCAGAAGAAAAGACTACGGATACCTTCGACATCTTTCAGAGATTGCAGCAGAGAAACTGCTCTCATCTGGACTGTGTGTGACTTCCGACACGGGCATGGTCTCCCTTTTTTTCACAAGAGGAAAAGTTACCGATTACAGGGACGTCAGGGCAATAGATCATTCCCTGTTTCCTAAACTTTTCAGACTTGCACTGGATGAGGGCATCTTCATTCCTCCTTCCCAAGAGGAAACTATCTTCATCTCCTTCAGCCACACACAGAAAATGGTTTCGGATAATTTCTCCTTTATTGCGGAGATGGCAGAGAATATATACCGGTCACGGAGAGATCGGTCTTTAATCAATAGCTGATACGGGCAAAAGTATTAACACATGTAAATATAGAATGGCCCGGGAGACAATCGGTTTGACCCGAAGTGACGTATTCCTTGCAAGCGTTACATACTCCGATCTTGGCTCGCTTTACTTCAGGGTGGTTAAACCTGCTCAGGTTCTGGAGATATACAGGTATATTTCAAAGAACAGTGAAATCAGGGAAGCTGCGGTCCTGTGGACTTGCAACAGGTTTGAGATTTACTTTTATCCAGGAACACACGCAAACGTGCAGTACATCAAGGGATACCTTGAGGGGAAGGTATCAGGTTACAGGATAACTCACGGAATGCAGGCTGTGAGACATCTTTTCTACGTCGCTTCCGGATTGGAGTCCATGCTTCCTGGTGAAAATGAGATACTCGGGCAGGTCAGGGAAGCATGGAAACTGTCTGAAAAGTACGGAATGAGCGGCAGTATTATCAACAACCTTTTCAGGACATCAATTGAAGCAGGTAAGCTTGTGAGATCCCAGACTTCAATTGGAAAACTGAGGAGAAGCATTGCCAGGGAAGCTGTGGATATGTTTGAGGAGGCAGGGGGCCGTGACCCGGTACTCGTCGTCGGTGCAGGAAACATGGGAAGACAACTTGTAACAATACTAAAGGAGAGAGGGCATTTAGTCTCGCTCACAAACAGAACAGCAGAGAAGGGAAGAAAGATTGCGGATGCATTTCACATTCCTTCTGTTCGCTTTGAAAAGGGCGACTGGAAGAACTATGCATCCTGTTTCATTGCTGTCAGGGCGGAAAATTATATTATCGAGCCGGATGACCTCCCTGAGGGCAGCTGCAAGGTGATAGTTGATGTGTCAACGCCCTTCGCTGTAAATCCGGAGATCGAATCCTCTGCAGTTCTAATCAATCTCGAAAAGATATCGGAGAGGTTGAGGAAGACGGAGGCCGAGAGAAGACAGATGATGGAGCAGGCTTCCGTCATACTTGAAGCTGAGCTCAGGAACTATATCCGTTCTCAGGAAGACACCAGCAGGTCTGCACTGATAAGGAGGCTGTTCGAGATATCGGATAGGATTGTCGAGGAAGAGATGCGCCACCTGAAAAAGCAGTCATCCGTAGACGTAAGGGTTGAGCAGAATATCAGGTTTGCAATGGAGAAGGAAAGGGACAGGATACTGTCTGTTCTCATATCCTCACTCAAAGGCGGCGATATTCCATGGAGCAATGAAGATATCGAGAAATTCAGGAAAAACCTGGACAGCATTCATGAAAAGACAGTTGATATTGAAAAACTCCGTTAGAACGCTCCTGTGTGTCCTTACTGTCTCAATTTGATGGCCGTAAGCGGTATCACGAGACCGTCACTGTTTCTCATCTTCCAGTAATTTCAGTATCTTTGCTGCCTTCTCATAATTGACAGCTGCAAGGAAAGCTCTGTTCTCCTCAATGTGGGAGACGATTTCAGATGCAATGTGCCGTTCTCTTTCCCTCTCAACAGCAGCGATTCCATCGGGATACATGCTGAGTCTGTCGAGTTCACACACGACTTCCTCTGCGCTCCCCTGTATCTTCTTTCTTAGCCTCCTTGATTTGAACATTGAACTGAAGAAGAGGGAGATCGGTGATACGTTCTGAATGTAAAGTGAGGAGTACTCCTCCTCCCCCATATCAAGGGGGACAAGAGGTATACCAGCTCTCTCCGCAAACTCCACAAGGAAAGCTAATGAAGGTGATGGAAGTCTTACTTCGCCGAATCTTGACATCTGTTTCATGTAATAGAGGTCGAAATCTGTGTAGGGAGGCAGTTCCTCATTCCCTTGGTTCCATCTTTTTATTCCCTCTATCTCCTCAGCTGTCACTGTGAGACCTATCGCAGACGGCCTGTGTCTGTCCACAGCCTCCCTTGCAATTTCGACCTCAGAAGTGAGGCCACTTATCAGGCCAAGGAGTATCAGTTTACCGGACCCGATTTCCATTGACCACTCTCTTTGCGCCATCTTGCCACTGACTAATGGACGTCTTCTCTCGGGGGTCTTCTTTCCTGTGCGTACGCGGCAAGTTCTTCAGGAAACTGGAGTTTCAGCAGATTATCTCTGTCAACCACGGGGATACCCTTCACGGCATCCCGGTCTGTTTTTCTTTCAACGAAAATAAGAGCGTTTCTCTCTGTTATCCTTATTATGTTGTCCAGTATCTCGAATTTATTTTTGAATTCGCCAATCTCCTCTCCCAGCCAGGCAATGTATAGGCTCTTCCTATCCTTTGTCAGCGCATCGAATACTGAGTGCCTTGTCGGCAGCACAGAGTATCCTATCTCAGAGAGCATCCTGTATACTGTACCGTCGAACCCTGTGAATTCATCGAAGTCGTTGGTCCACTCATCATTCTGTTCCGGTCCGTTTGTCCTCCAGTCCTCAAGCGGAAGAACAAACGGCCGGTTAAAGAATTCTTCAAGCCTCTGCGCCACATCAATCATTGCCTTCATTCCGCCTTCGTACATCTGTATTGCTCTCCTCGACACACCTGCAATCTCCGAAAGTGCACCAAGCGAAATGGCCATTTCCTCCCTGATGGTTCTCAGCATCTCGCCGTCGATCCTGACGTAAAGCCCCCCAGGTTCGGCAATGATGAAGGGTGGGACACCATCCAGGAATTCATCTCTGATTGTTTCAGGTGTGATTATCGGAATACCAAATCTTGAATAAACTATTCCGTCCTCGAGAACACCGCCGCCTGAATGCAATCCGATGATGATTGGTTTGCCGTCCAGAGCGCTAGCGACACGCTTCATCTCAACAGCATTTTCCCTGCTGAAGCCGTCAACGTTTCTGAGTATCTTGATGAGTAGAAGGTCCCTATCTCGTCTTGCTATTATGTCGAACGTCATGCTGCGCAGACTGGTGCATTCCACGAGGTAGAAACCCGCCTTCGCCAGAATCTCTTTTATCCATCCTATGACCTCGTCTCTCTTTGATGCACCGGTTACCTTCTTCATCCCTCATCCCACGTATTGAAATTCCCTTGCGATCTTCACGTATCTGTCGAGCTCTATCCTTGACGTCGGCCTGATCTTCTCCGTAGCCTGTCTGAAGTCCTCCATTGTGATCTTAAGTTCCCTGATTGACGATTCACTGAGTTCTCCGCCCTCAGATACGTATCTCCTGATTCTCAGCAATGCGGCCTCATTGCAGAGGCCAGAAACATCTGCACCCGTAAACCCATCGGTCCTTGCTGCAAGCTCATCCAGATCAACATCAGCGTCCAAGGGCATCTCTCTTGTCTGTATGCGTATTATCTCCTTCCTTGCTTCCACATCCGGGAGAGGTATAGAAACAACCCTGTCAAATCTGCCTGGCCTGAGTATTGCATCATCTATTAGATCTGGTCTGTTAGTTGCTGCTATCACAACAACATTGTGAAGTGTTTCCAGACCATCCATTTCAGCAAGCATCTGGCTTATTATACGTTCCGTAACTCTGTTATCCCCGTCGCTGCCCCTTTTCGGCACTATGCTGTCTATCTCGTCGATGAATATTATGCATGGCGATGCCTGCCTGGCCTTCCTGAATATCTCCCTCACTGCCTTTTCACTTTCGCCGACCCATTTACTCAGGAATTCCGGACCCTTGACATTTATGAAGTTTGCCTGACTCTCAGTGGCAACCGCCTTCGCAAGCATCGTCTTTCCTGTGCCTGGCGGACCGTACATCAGTATTCCCCGTGGAGTCCTTGCCTTCACTTGGTAAAAGAGCGAAGCATATTTCAGTGGCCACTCAACAGCCTCCTTCAGCTCCTGTTTCGCCTGCTGCAAACCGCCAATATCGTCCCAGTGTACATTCGGCTTCTCAATGAGAACTTCCCTCATTGAGGAAGGCTGCATGTCTCTCAGCGCAGCAAAGAAGTCGCTCTGCGTGACGTTCATTGTGTTCAGTATTTCCACTGGGATAGCATCAAGTTCAAGATCCAGTTTTGGCATAATTCTTCTGAGGGCCCTCATGGCAGCCTCTTTTGTGAGTGCCGAAACGTCAGCACCTGCATATCCGTGCGTCAGGTCTGCGATCTGTTCTAGGTCGACGTCCTCAGCCATCGGCATACCCCGTGTGTGTATGCTGAGTATTTCCGCCCTTCCGGCCCTGTCCGGTATGTTTATCTCTATCTCCCTGTCGAACCTGCCGGGTCTCCTGAGCGCAGCATCTATTGCGTTCGGCCTGTTTGTCGCGCCTA
>JAGVSJ010000089.1 GCA_019720975.1 Candidatus Sysuiplasma superficiale | reverse complement strand
CGCCAGAACAAACAAACTCACCGGAAGTGTCTTCAACTGGTCTGCAAGAAACTCGCTGTATCCGCTTCATTTCGGCATTGCCTGCTGTGCCATCGAGATGGCCGCCGCGGCGGCTCCAAGATTTGACATTGAAAGACTCGGCGTCATTTTCTGGAATTCGCCGAGGCAGTGCGACGTTCTTCTGCTGAACGGATGGATCTCAATGAAACTTAAGCCGGTCCTGATCAGGCTTTACGAACAGATGCCCTATCCCAAGTGGGTAATATGCATGGGCGAATGCACCATATCGGGAGGCCCATGGTGGGACTCCTACAATATTGTCAGGGGTGCGGATACCTTTCTGCCGGTGGATATCTATATCCCCGGCTGTCCACCGAGACCTGAGGCTCTTCTGGACGGTTTCCTGAAACTTCAGAAGAAGATAAGGTCGGAGAAAGAAAACTTCATGCTACCGCACTGAGGGAAGCAAATGTCCACACCTACAGTTGTCATATCCGGCGAGGACAGAGATTACTCGAAACTCGGCATAAGTGATGTCATGCCGGTCCAGGAACTCATTACGGAGATGAAGTCGCATTTTCCTGATATCGCTGTGAACGCAAAGACAGATCGCAGGATTGAGGCCAACAAGGTTCCAAGAGAGAAGCTGCTAGAATTTTGCACTTTTCTGAAGGAAAAACTTCACTTTGATCATCTGACATGCATGGGAGGCAACGACCTGCGCAGGAGCTGGGAGGTCTTCTATCATATCAGCTCCTACAGGAACAGATGTATCATCCAGATACGATGCGAACTTCCAAGAAACGATCCTTCAGTGGATTCGCTGAGCCTGCTGTGGGGGGGAGCCAACTGGCATGAAAGGGAAACATATGATATGTATGGAATAGTTTTCAACAATCATCCGAAACTGGAGAGGGTGCTTTCGCCTGAAGGAACCGATTTTTTCCCGTTCAGGAAGGATTTCAAACTGCTAGACCACTGGAAGATCGACTGGGAAAACAAGGGGAAGCGTCCTCCGCCGCAGCCGCTTGTTTCCAGTGACCCCCGAAAAATGGGTGATGCCGATGGCTGAAATGTGGATAAACATGGGACCGCAGCATCCTTTTACTCACGGACTCTGGACCTTGAAGGTGAAGGTCGACGGTGAAACGATAGTGGATTCGGAGCCGGTGATCGGATATCTCCATAGGGGTTTCGAGAAACTGTGCGAGAACAGGACATACGCACAGATTGTGCCCATATGCGACCGTCTCTGCTATGTGGCAGCAATGAGCTGGGACCACGTTTATGTTTCAGCAGTTGAAAACATGCTCGGCATTGATGTGCCCGTGAGGGCTGAATACATAAGGGTAATTGCTCTGGAAATACAGAGGATTGCATCCCACCTGATATGGCTTGCATCGTTCATGACGGATCTCGGGAATCTGACAGCTTTTCTGTATGCGATGCGTGAGAGGGAAATGTTTCTGGATCTCCTTCAGGCACTTTGCGGCGCCAGACTTACACACAACTATCCGAGAATAGGCGGCGTTTCACAGGACATGCCGGTAAATTTCCCGCAGCAGTGCAGCAGGACACTTGACATCTTTGAGAAGCGCATGCGCGAGTACGAATACCTGATTGAGGAAAGCGAAGTTTTCAGAATGAGAGCGCAGGGGGTTGGTTATCTCAGCCCCTCTGATGCCATAAACCTCGGTGTCACAGGACCGCCTTTGAGGGGCAGCGGCGTTCCAATAGATATCAGGAAGCATGATCCGTATTCGGCTTATCCTGATTTTGATTTTGACATCTGTGTGGAGAAAGGGTGTGATGTTTATGCCAGATATCGTGTAAGAATAAATGAGATGTATGAAAGCTGCAAAATCATCCGGCAGGCCCTGAAAACGATCCCTCCGGGTCCTGTGATTGGAAAGGTTCCGAGGCACATCCCGAAGGCGGACGGATATGCCAGAACCGAAGATCCCAGGGGGGAAGCCTTCTTCTACGTTCAGGGTGACGGTACGGACAGGCCGTACAGGGTGAAGATCAGGAGTCCGATTTTCGTAACTGTTTCTGCCGCCCCTGCAATGCTCAAGGGGTACAAGCTAGCCGACGTCCCGTCTATAATGGGAAGCCTGGACATGTGCCTCGGTGAATCGGACAGGTGATAAACTGAACTACCTCTACTCGATATCCCATGCGATTTCAACCTTTCTGCTTGGCCTCGCGGGACTGCAGAATGATGCATTCCTTAATTACGGTCTGACGTGGGTGATCGCATCAGTAGTCCTGATAGTCATCGTGCTCGTCAATGTCATAATACTGATATATGTTGAGAGAAAGGAGCTTGGCAGATTCATGGACCGAAGGGGACCGATGGTCGTCGGCCCTGCCGGTTTTTTCCAGAATTTTGCAGACGCATTCAAGCTGCTAGTCAAGGAGATGATACTCCC
>JAGVSJ010000088.1 GCA_019720975.1 Candidatus Sysuiplasma superficiale | reverse complement strand
TCGGGTTCTGGCAAGTCGACGCTTGTCAACTGTATCAACGGTGTCATACCGCACATCTTCCACGGAAACCTTTCCGGGACCGTCATGACAAGCGGACTGACAGTCGGCGATACACCGCTCTTCAAAATCTCTTCCCATGTCGGTACCCTGTTGCAGGATCCGACTACACAGGTGCTGAATTACACCGTAGAGGAGGAGGTGGCATTCGGACCTGAGAATCTCTGTCTTCAGCCGGAGGAAATCGCCTCGCGTGTAAAGGAGGCGATAGACATCACAGGAATGAATACGATGCTTGACAGGGAAACATATACTCTGTCAGGAGGAGAGATGCAGAGACTGGCATTCGCATCCGTGCTGGCGATGAAACCGGAAATACTGATACTTGACGAACCAACCTCCAATATAGATCCGGAAGGCACGGAAAAGATCTTCGAATTGCTCAAATCGCTGGCCCGTAAGAAGACGATACTGGTTGTCGAGCACAAGGTAGAAAGAGTTCTTACGTTTGTTGACAGAATAATCCTGGTTGACGGGGGCAGGATAACGCTCGACATAGAAAAGAAGGATCTTCCCGATCATCTGGAAGATCTCATTTCTGCAGGCATTGAAATTCCGGAGCATTACCTCGTCGCAAGGAAGCTTGGAATCGATGCTACAGATGTTCAGAGTGTGAGAAAGATAGCTGCCGAAAGCGGTCTGAACTTCAGATCACCCGACAGGTCTGTGACTGGAAAGATGGTGTTGAATGCGCATTCCATCGTTCATTCTGACAGGCCATGCCCGCTAGTGGACACCGGTTTCTCGCTCTTTGAAGGAGAAATGCTTGCGATAATGGGTCGCAACGGGGCCGGAAAGTCCACATTGCTGAATTCGCTCTGCGGAATGCTTGACATGAGACTGAAGGCCGAGATTTCTCTGCGGGTCGGTGACAATGATCTGAGTTTCTCGTCCGTCCAGGAGGTCGGCAGGCATATAGCATATATCCCGCAGGCCTTTGACATCGTCCTGATAAACAGCACAGTTGAGGACGAAATATCATATTCCATGAGGAAACGTGGCAGGACTGACAGGAAACAGCTGAGGGAAAGGACAGAATACTTTCTGAAGATGTTCTCACTCTGGGAAGTGAAGGACAGAGATCCGCTGACATTGAGCTTTGGCCAGAGAAGAAGGGTGGCCATGGCATCTGCGCTCTCTTCGGGGGCGAGGATAGTAATGATGGATGAACCCACATCCGGGCAGGACTTCTATCACAGGGAAATGCTCGGCAAGGAGCTCTCATCCCTCAGGAGTCAGGGGGTTTCATTTGTAGTTGTCACTCACGACGCAAGATTCGTTTACAGACACGCAAACATGATGATGATCATGGATGGCGGAAAGAAGGTCATAGAGGGGACACCGGAGGAATGCTTCAGGGAGAGCGAAAAATACGGAATAATTCCGCCTAGCGATTTTCTGGTCAGGTGCGGTTAATGGGACTGGCTGGAATTATATTTGTGAACGTCATAAGCTGGCTTCTGATATCGTTCGGCGTCGGGCTTCCGTTGCTCGTCGTTCTCAGGGCGATTGGCCTTTCCGGTTTCAAGGAGATTACCAGATTCGAGAAGCATGACAGTTTTTACTACCGCCTGAACCCGGTCACGAAGATAGCCATGAGTATCATTGTGATGATTGTGTCGGCAGCAGCCATCTGGTGGGTTGGCGCCATCATCACGGCGGCTATTGCGCTTTCATATCTCACTCTCCGCGACGGGAAGAGAAAGTTTCTGCTTGCTGTCTACCTTACAATCACGACCGTTGTGGGCGTGGCATGGGGATATGCTCCGTTCACACCTCCTGTTGTGCTTGCCATCGCATTGCACACACATCACTTCACCACGCTGTGGATCTGGCCGTCGTATTTTTCATACATGGGCTACGTACCCGCCCTCACACTGCAGAGCATCATATATGGACTGCAGATTTCGATGCGTTTCACTGCGATTTCGCTCGCCAGCCTTCTGCTTGTGATGACGAGCACTCCCTCAGAAATACTGAGATCGCTCAACAGGCTCGGCGTTCCGATAGCATTCACTTTTTCAATAGTCGTAGCCATGAAAACGATACCGAGAATATTCGAAGCCATGGAGGCTGCCATAAAAATTCAGTTCATGCGTGGACTTGGTTCCGGATCCTTCAGGGTGTTCAGGCCGATCTACTATCTTGTAGCGGCGATTGCTAGCATCGTGCCGGTGCTTGTTTTCATATTGAGAGGGGCGAGAGACACGGCAATTTCCGCCGATACCAGGGCCTTCAGGGCGTATGACAGAATGACCTATATGAAACCGGTATCCTTTTCCAGAGCTGATTACTATTCGTTTGCAGTGATGCTTCTTATCGTCGTCACCGCCGGGATAGCCATTGCGAGCGGTTTCGGAAGGGCATTACCATATCTCAGCTGATTCGGAGCGAGAAGGAAATGTTATGGCGTCATGCACGCGCAGGATCCGGGCACTGACCTTAGTTCTCACCACGATC
>JAGVSJ010000087.1 GCA_019720975.1 Candidatus Sysuiplasma superficiale | reverse complement strand
TACGACTGTTATCGCAGCAGGGCTCCCGTGCTTGCAATTGCTTCCCATATTCCCAGCAGGGAGATAGGAAGCAGATATTTCCAGGAGACCCATCCGGAACTGCTGTTCAGAGAATGTGCACGCTACTGCGAACTTGTGTCGAGGCCGGAGCAGATACCGGACATACTGGAGGTTGCGATGCGCACTTCGATCACCGAACGTTGCGTTTCCGTGGTGGTCCTTCCCGGCGACATTTCACTGCTTGATATTTCAGATGAAGCGCCAGCCGTTGCCGTAAGAACGGAGCAGCCTTCTGCCCAGCCGCCGGAAGAGGCTGTGAAAGAAGCGGCAGACATACTGAACAGCGCTTCAAAGGTGACGATACTGGGTGGCGCCGGGTGTGAGGGCGCGCACTCGGAGCTTATTGAAATTGCGGGCATACTCCAGGCTCCGATAGTGCATGCACTGCGTGGTAAGGAATTCATAGAACATGACAACCCCTACGATGTGGGCATGACGGGATTCCTCGGCTTCTCTTCCGGTTATTACGCAATGATGAATTCCGATGCGCTGCTCATGCTCGGAACAGACTTCCCTTACCGCCAGTTCTACCCCCAGCATGCGAAAGTCATACAGGTGGATATCCGCGGAGAGCAGATAGGCAGGAGAACGAGGGTTGATCTCGGGCTGCTCGGAGATGTAAAGACAACGCTCATTGCGCTTAAGCCGTATCTGAAGCAGAAGACAGATGCGGACGGGCACCTGAAAACCTCTCTTGACCATTACAGAAAGACAAGGGCAGACCTCGATTCACTCGCCACAGGAAAGAAGGGGAAGACGCCTGTGCATCCACAGTATGCGGCAAAGACAGTCGACAGACTCGCGGCTGAGGATGCAATATTCGTCTGCGACGTCGGGACACCCACGCTCTGGGCAGCCCGTTATCTCACAATGAACGGGAAAAGAAGACTGTTGGGATCATTCTCGCATGGATCGATGGCAGGCGCGCTTCCGGTTGCAATCGGGGCACAGGCGGCCTTTCCGGGACGCCAGGTGATTTCACTCTCCGGTGACGGCGGCCTTTCAATGCTCATGGGCGAACTGATGACGCTCCGCCAGCACAAGCTTCCCGTGAAAGTTGTCGTGTTCAACAACAGCGCGCTTGACTTTGTGGAGCTGGAGATGAAGGGCGCAGGTATTCTTCCGTACGGGACAGATCTTATCAATCCTGACTTTGCCAAGGTGGCAGAGGCGGCGGGCATACCAGGATTTAAGGCCGAAAAGCCCGAGGAGGTTGAGCCGGCGATTTCCCAAGCACTGAAACATGATGGCCCCGCCTTGGTGGACGTCACTGTCAACAGGAGCGAACTCATCATACCGCCGGGCATACACTATGAGGAAATCAGGGGATTCACGCTATACATGGCAAAGGCTGTTCTGAGCGGAAGAGGCGACGAAGTGATTGATCTTGCCAGGACAGCGTTGTTCAGATGAACAACAGATCCATTGACCGGAGACGGCAATTCTTTCTACAGATCCTGTGACTTGAGTAAAGCACAGCAGGCCGATTGAAGCCGGGCAGCTAAATTTAGAATCTGCAAAGTGAGTTGCAAAATACTCCCTTGGAATCCCGTATTTGTCTTCTTCAACGGCATTAACAGACGGATACACAGATCATTCGACTCCATAAGACTCCTTACATGTCCAGGCATGGCCCTTCCGGATGAGAAAGTTATTGCGTTGCGTGAGAGGCTGTTCTCTCTTGGACTGGAGAGAGCTGCAGACCACAAGAATGCTGGAAGAAGAAATATAGGCAGGACAAAGAGAGCAGGCAGTCATACTGAAATCATTCGTGAGGATACTGAAGATTCTGCACGGTTCGAAGGTAAATTTAAGATTGGATGTGGAGACCGTCGTTATCGAAACGTTGAGCACTGACTCTGTCTGCATTTTCAACAGTATCGCCCATTCAGCCCGTTCTGTCAGTAAGATATTCTCATACCGGTATGACACAGAATTTTCTGGAGGAATCCCAATGAAATATCTTGATGCTAACGTCTTCGCATATGCCGTCCTCATTGTTGATCAGCTTTGCGGAAGAAACAGAAAGCTGTTTCAGAATATTCAGGAAGGCAAGGATAAATGTTGTTGAGAAACTTCTTGGACCGAGGATACGCTTCACCTCATTCTTCATAATATCAATGCCAAGTACGCTCATGGAGGGATACAGCGGGATGTGCGTCATCAACGCCGTTCAATTCGCAACTGTGCTCTGGAGGCAACACTGTGTCAAGCAGCATCTCTGCTGCCTGCAGTACACCAAAGCATAACGTAATGAGAAATCAGGTACATTTATGGCAGTCAGCCGCCGTGAGGCAAGGCCGGAGTCGTGCAAAAATAAAGGAAAAGCATCTTTCTGGCAATTTCCAAAGTAAATCTGGAAGGTAACTGCAACTATAAGACGGCAGTCTGTCAGCATATGGGAAAAATCATACATTCACGCTATCGAATAAAGATGAATTCACCATTTCTTCTTTACCTGTCTGTCTGAATTAACTTTTATGTATTACATATATGCATAGATACAT
>JAGVSJ010000086.1 GCA_019720975.1 Candidatus Sysuiplasma superficiale | reverse complement strand
TTCTCCCTGACCAGGATATGGGGCAGGGAGTGATTAAAATGCTGTCTGTGGGCATAGATACGCATCTTGAGATGCATCAGGTAGAGGTACTGAATGAGGAAGAGAAGGTTATGTGGAGAGGACAGATAGGGAATAACAGAAAGGGGTTCGAAGAGCTCCTGGAGAAACTCTCAACGATAGAGAAGAGCAATGACCAGCAGTTTGTAGGCGTCTACATCAATCCGACCGGGTGTTATCACGTCCCGCTTTCTCATTTCCTGCAGCAGAAAGGATACAAAGTAATCGCCGTGGATCCGAGGAGAAGTGCAGCCGGCAGGAAAATGGAGAACCTGGGCCGCGTGAAATCCGACAGGGTGGATGCTTACATCCTTGCCTCGCTGCCCTGGAGGAACAGAAAGTTCAGGGAGACGAGTACACACGAGAGGGAGCCACTCTCTGAACTGACAAGGGAGAGGAAATCGATGGAGGGAAGCAAGACGAGGGTCGTGAATGCGATACACTCCGACCTTGCAGCAGTCTTCCCGGAATACAGAACACTTTTCGATGATATAGCAACGAAGACATCCCTTGCCGTTCTCAGGAGGTATACGCTGCCTGCGAACATATCAAATGCTTCTGCGGATGAGCTCGCCGATGTGATAACAAAGGCGAGCAGGAACCATTCCGGAAAGGTGACTGCCAGGAAGCTAAGGGAGCTGGCTCTCTCCACAGTTGGCATACAGGACACGAACGGCATCTACCTGTTCAAGATGAGGGAGAACGTGAAGCTGCTCGAGCAGCTCCTGTCGATCATATCGGAACTGGATGACAGGATAAAGGAACTTTCAGCCGGAGACATGAGGGTGGAGCACCTGGATGACATGAAGGGTATAGACACGGTGACCGCGGCATCCATAGTCTCGGAGATTGGGCCAATAAAGCAGTTCGACAGTGCCGGGAAGCTGAAGGCATATGGCGGGAAGGCACCGGACATGAACGGTTCCGGAGGAAAGGAAAGAGGGAAGAGGGTGACAAAGATAAGGAACGGCTACCTCGCTTCAACGATATACATTGCCTCCAGGTCGCTTGTGGCACACGGCAGTCCAGAGTTCAAGGCTGTCTTCAACAGGGAGATATCGAAGGGGAAGCACAGGAAGAAGGCGTACACAGCTGTCGGGAACAGGCTCCTAGACAGCATCTACAGCATGCTCAAGAACGGCAAGCCTTACAGGGAAAGGATTCCGGCGAAACATAGAGTCCATGATTTCCCGTGAAGCCGGAATACGACGGCTGAAGTGTTTGGTCGGTTACATCATTTACTGAAATCAATCGGCACATGGTTTCCCCGGCACCTCTTCCAACAATCTGATATAGGTGTGCTTCCTGTGTGTCAGCCTGTCTATGCGCTTCTTTTTTGCCGTCAAATTCAGGATCCCTGCTCTCCTTCCACGTCTTTATGCTCTGCCTGCTCACGTCCGCCTCGTCGAGTATCACCCTCAGCCATTCCAGGCTGATGCTCTCGACAATGCTCCTCCTGACAGCCTCATCCCTTATCCTGCTCAGGCTCCACTGTGCAAACGGCAGGCCGATGTCCTTCGGCCTGCTCGTTGCAAGTTCAACGAGCTGCTCTTTCTGCCTGTATGTGAACTTGTAGCTGCCGCCTGGATTCCACTTCGGCCTGAGCATGTCCATGCCGTCGCTGTTGAACTGGTGAATGAGCGTCCGGACATAGTCGACGCTCATGCCCACGAGCCTTGCAATATATGGCGGAGTGAAACCCTGTGCACTGGAGAGCACAACCTGTGCTCTCCTGAGCTCAATCGGGTCCTTTGGATGCCTTACAATTGTCCTGAGTCTGTTCCCTTCAGCGTTTGTAATTGCCCTTACATGTATGACCATGCATGGGGTGTATGCATTCCCTGGACCTAGATTTTTCGGTCTATGAAAGCAGAACGACCTCGCTAGAAGCGGCACTAGTCTCCTCTCTCTATCCAAGCGGGGGCACCATAGTACCTCGACAAAAGAGGCGCCACCGATACCCGTTGGAGAACCTCATGTCGGCTTTCGCAGATACCTGAGCCAGACGCTCCCGTCATCTTGAACTTCAGACGAGAGCAAACGGAGTGCAACGGGCATCTCATTGAGTTCAAGATCACGACACTCGAAAGAGGTAGGCGTCATCTCGCCACCAGCTAACATCGGAACCAGCACGACGCTCACCTCGTCGAAGAGACCGGCTCTCAGCAAAGCCCCGTTAAGCCGGCTCCCGCCAAGAGAAGCTATACTGTTGATACCCAGTTTAGTGTGGAGTTTGGCCATGGACCATCCGAGGTCAACCTGGCCCGAGCCTGTGACCAAGTACGGAATCATCTTCTGCCGAAGGGTGGCCAGGTAGCCCGACGGGGTATCGTTCGAGGCTAGGACGAGAGGATGCCAGGCCTTCCCCCAGAAGGTCTCTTCTCGGGTCTCCCACGGGATTCTTCCCTTGCTATCGACTACTGCGTGCCATCCCTTCCAATCTACCCTTTCTCCCACGGCCCCGGTCACATCGTCAGGAAGAAAGTCTCCTGTCGTTCGCGGACCTTTCTCAACAGTGCGTATAGCTGACCTTCTCGATCCGGCCATGAGGGTCTCACTACCGGTCAA
>JAGVSJ010000085.1 GCA_019720975.1 Candidatus Sysuiplasma superficiale | reverse complement strand
TTTCGTATTCCGATGCAATGACTATCTGCACAGGGGATGTTCCCTCCCTCTGTAATATGAGCCGGAACGGCTTTCCGCCGCTGATGATTTTACCTACAAGCGCAGAGGGCAGGAAATCGACCTTTTCAGGAAAACTCAGAGAGTAGAAGTTGACGCCATTCAAGATTGCTCAGACTCCAGATCGTCGCAGCATCAGCGTACATCTCGGTCAGCATATTCAAATTTCCCATGCTGTTTCTGATTTTGAAAATCTTCACCTCAGGCAGGTTCTCTGGAGCACGAGATACAGGCAGGTAATCCACAAACTGGATTCAGCAATTTGTGTCATTGGATTTGATTTATAGTGATATCATCGCATTTATCCGAAGAAATGAAACCACACATTCCCGGATTGTGAATTTCTCTCTCATTACTTTTCACTTGTTTACCATATCATCAATCTCTCTGAGCTTATTAGCCACTTTCTTACCTGTCGATGTCAGTGTGATCAGATACGTTCGTCTACCAAGTATCTCTTCCTTCATTGTTATTAGTCCAGTTGCCTGAAGATGATCAAGCAATTTGTCCAGTGTGTTGGGACTTGTGACAACACTGTAGAGATCCTTTTTGAAACACTGGTCTCTCTCATACAGGAACAGGAGCACAGACATGGAATACTTTGAGTCAAGAACCTTCATGAGGATGAGAGAGTGCCGGGATACTTATCACAGTTTTGCTGATAGCTGCCGGTCACCCAACAGTAAGACGTAAATAGTATGCTGTCTACTCATTACTAAATAGAATATTGATTTGAATAAAAAGAATGTGAATAGAATGGATTTGAGATGCGGCTGCTGTGGCGGCGAAATAAGCTGGGCCGCTCCGGATGTGCTTCGGAGTGCGCCAAAGGAGGAAGTTATTATCTTCACATGCGAGGACTGCAAGTGCGGCTATGACACATCTGCCCAGAGAACACACTGGTGCGACAAATATGGCAGGAGAGACTTTGTTTTTCAGTCAAAGTTAAACAGCAGAGCAATGGAGAATAAACGCGAGCCGGCTTACAAACAAATCAGAATGATCAGGAAATCAGACAGGCTGACTAACCCATCCCCGATAACAAAAGGTCTCAAGAAACTCGAAAATGCATCAGGAGCACTAAAGGAGACCGAGGGCAGAAGCTTTGTCAACATACTCTTCGAACTTTTGTTTGGGTGCTAACAGGTTTGGTTGAATAGATGACAACGGATTCATTCAAATACCGCTTCCCTGCACTGACAGACTGTGGTTTCGAAGACCCGACAGCGCCTTCACGTAAACCCCTCAGGCTCAATTATGAATCACTGCCAGACATCCACAATACAAGACTCTACCTTGCTAGGGAAATGGAAAGACTGGGCACCGAAAGTATTCCAGACGATGCAAAGCAGAGAATCAGAGATTTTGTTTCGGAAGGAGCTGCACTCGGTCTCTCTCCTGCGAGACAGTACCACTACCTCCTGAGGCTCAGGCTCATTGCAAAGGCAATGGGAGAACACTTCCTCTCGCCGTCAAGGGAGGATATCAGGGATTTCCTCTTCCAACTCACAACTGTGGGTTATTCGCCGAACACAATACGTGACATAAAGTCAGTGATCAAACGCTTCTACAGATGGCATTTCGCCGACCAAGACAAGGCAAACCACGTTGTCGGATGGATAAGGCCGCTCAGGAGTGTCCGCCATGACAAGCCAGACTGCATAATAACAGCCGATGAATTCGATAGGATGATGAAGGTGTGTCACACGCTCAGGGACAGGACACTGATTTCACTCCTCTACGACTCAGGATGCAGAATATCGGAAATACTCACATTGAAGATCAAAGACGTAACATTCGATGAATACGGTGCAATACTCATAGTCAGCGGAAAGACAGGGATAAGGAGGGTCAGGCTATTCGGCACTTCAGTGCCGTTTCTGAAGAAATGGGTTGAAGGCCACAGAGCTAAGCAAGGTCCAGATGCTTTCGTCTTTGCAAACTCACGTAAGGGCAACATGTCGCCAATGCACTACCACCAGGCACTACAGGTGGTGAAGAGGGCTGCAGCAAGAGCGGGCATTGCAAAGAAGGTCAATCCCCATCTCTTCAGGCATACGAGAGCAACACTGCTCGCAGAGCACATAGCGGATGCACCGCTGGAGATACAGATGGGATGGGTTCATGGTTCATCAATGACAAGGACATATGTGCATCTGTCAGGCAAGGATATGGACAGGATAATACTCAGGGCATATGGAGTGGAGGTCAGGGAGGAGGCAGAGGCGCTTGACAATCCGCTCGGAAAGTGCATCTGGTGCGGAACACAGAGTCCATTGAGGTCAAAATACTGCCTCGCATGCGGAAAGGAGAAGAAAGCCAAGGTTAGCCGCTGATATAGAGCTGGAAGACACCCGTCTCCTGGAGGCCGCTGAGCGACTGCTTGCCTAGCGTTTCCGCCATGCCGGCTATCTGGAGTATGTCGAAGAGCTGGTTCTCCATTGACGCCATCGGTGAGGGAAGGGCGTCGTCGACGGAGGGATAGGTCTGTGCCGTCAGCCTGATTGCATCATCGCACAGGCGCTTTTCCCAGAATACGATATCCATATCAAGCAGAGCGACATTGCCTGAGAAGTTGGC
>JAGVSJ010000084.1 GCA_019720975.1 Candidatus Sysuiplasma superficiale | reverse complement strand
AGGAGAGGGTTGATATCGCCAAGGCCCGCAACGCCCTTGGTCAGATTAACCTGCTCTTCAATGAGCGCCCATTCGCCGGCAGTTATCGGCGTGGCAAACGATGTCCCGCCGTAAAACATCTCCCAGCCATTCAAGTAAACCGTCATGTTGAATGCCGCGGCCCCGGTTATAACCGGGTCAAGTCTGGCACCGGTGGAATAGGTGTCAAGAGCGTTCTGCCACCACGGCTGGGGCGAGCTCATTGACTGGCCAAAGCCGCCGCCAATGGAACCGCCAAAGCTGGGATAATACCAGTATGAGAAACTTGATATGCCCGTAGCGTTCGCCATTTCAAGCGTCAGATTCCTGCTGCCAACGCTGAACTCTGTGTAAACACCTGTATTCGGGAATGCGACTCCGCCGGACGAAGCGGTAAGCTGCCCCCCGCCTACAGATATGGAGCCGTTCGCTATTGCCGGAACATCAGCACCGGCGGCAGTTCCGTCACTCCCGAAGTCCCCCGAAGCAAAGAAATTTGTCACGCCTTCGAGTGCAAGTTCTTCGAGCAGACTGTTTTCAACTGTGAGATACATCGGTGAGCCGAGGCTGACCGTGGAATATTCGCTTCCGCCGTAGGAGTTGCTCGTTATGCTTACTGAAGTGGTCGCGTTGGTAAATGTAACGAGATTCTGGGCTATGTATGAATATGCATAATCGAAAAGAGAAAGGGAGGGCGAGGGTATGCCAATGAGGTCTATATGAGCCTCGGGTGCCATTGTTGCAAGGTATTCAAGGTCAAGGGCTGTCTCGATCGTCCAGCCATAGCTCAATCCGCTGGATACTGTTGTGCCGAGCAGCGGAATTTGTGTGAGGCGATTCAGTATCTGATTTGGATTGTGAAAGACTATCGAGGAGAAATTGCTGACCAGTGTCGTATTGAGAAGGCCGACCTCAATCAGGGCCACAGTGACATTCTGCCCGAGGTCTGGAAGATGCCCGAATGTCGATTTGCCGTTCCAGAGGTTGCTGGCACCCGTTATCGCAGGCATCGAACCCGGGAAGAGAAGCTGGTAGTTTGAATTGCCGAAACCGAGGGAAGAGGATTCGCTTGAATTGAGGTATCCATATGTTCCGTTGAGATAGTAAAGCGAGGAGGATTGGGAGGCTAGCGTTCCGCCGGCAGGGATGGACAGCTGGGACGCATTCAGATTCTTCCCGGGGTAAAAATTGCCCGGTAGTGAAACTGAAGGCTGAAGATAGAAACCGCTCAGTCCAGCAACTCCGGAGACCAAACCGGAGATACCGTAAGGGAGATACGAAGGTTCAACGCTCGCATAGAACCGAATTTCGCTTATATTTCCCGCGATGCCACTGGAAGGACCGAAAATAGGCTGCCACACGCCGTCCGAATCATAGGCCATCTCAAAAGTACCGATCTTTGTATGGAAAGCGCTTTCGATTTCCGACACATTACCGCCGACAGTGAGACTGATTCTGGTGCTGTCCGGAAACACCTTGAGCCCGAAGGACGAGAAGTAACCCGAAATGCGCTGATATGAAGCCGGTGATATTCCGTAAATTCCTGATATCTGTGAAGGGGACAGCTTTGTTCCATAGACCGGATTGGCAGGGTTGCTCAAATTCGTGAGCTCACTGGAAAGGGTGTCCGGAGAACCGAGAGACAGCGTGATGTATACAGTCTGGTTCCAGCCCGGACTGGCATTACCTGCCGGAAATATGGTGATTCCGCCCTGAGTCATGCTTGTATTGAGAGTTGAAGAAGAAGGCGCAATCTGAACGAGATGCTGCGGTTCGTAAAACTGGCCGTTGTTTGCGATGTGCGAATCAGTGCTAGGAGATGTCTGACTGGCGTTGAATGATGAAGAGAAGAGTGCGACCGAGATGACCAGTAGAGCAATTGCACACGAACCAAACTTTTCATTCCAGGTCATTCTGAATTCCACCTTCATTAATCCGGCAGTCTCCAATCATTACAGTTGGGCGATATAATACACCAATGGACCCGCCTGTGAGGAAACATTCTGTCTAATCTTTGAATCCTCCTAATTAAATCTTTATATTTCAGATGATAAGGTTGATATTCGGCTGTGAGACATGCTGGGATTATCGCAATCCGTTCCGGATTCCAGACGAACCCTCACTCCGCTTGTTTTTGCGGCAGGTTCCATTTGGAGCTATCTTCCTTTATAAGCCCACCAGGCACTCGATGGTGCAGTCCGCGACGGCCGGCTGCCATAATCGCCTTTTCCAGGCTGCTTTCGGTGCCAATTTGCTTGAGCATGGTGGCCTTCCCTCCATGCCATCGCACTGAGAACTCTGGATGTCTGTCCGGTGAGGACGTCGAGGTGGGTCATGGGCCCTAATGCAGTGCAAACGCTTCTCCCGGTCGTGAAGAACATAATCTGAGGGGTTAACCATGCCGAAAGCACCTTTGAGTGCCTTTTTGATTACTCTACGCTTAACCTGCGCATGTTGTCTCTGGAGTTTCCTGCACCGACTAACACGCCCGTATCTATGAAGACAGAAATAGTATCATTCTCCTCGGCGTTCAAATCCATACAGGTTCATGTAGACATTCTCTGCCGCTTCTCTCACTCCCCAGTTGACTGGTTTGCTTGGCATCTTCCATGCAGTGTTTCTTTCAAGTGGTATTTTCTTGATTTGCCTTACAAATTCTTCTTTGAGGGCACTGCTGAAATCGATGAAG
>JAGVSJ010000083.1 GCA_019720975.1 Candidatus Sysuiplasma superficiale | reverse complement strand
CAGTGGTTTCTACAGGTTCTGTATCTTTCATGAATATATTCAGCGAGACGACGCATACGATAGGACAGCATGGACGGAGGGGCGCGCTCATGATAACCATAAGGGTGGATCATCCGGACATTCTTTCATTCATAAAGGTAAAGAGGAACCTGTCCAACGTAAGGTATGCGAACATAAGCGTGAAGATAACTGACGAATTCATGCAGGCAGTAAAGGAGGATAAGGACTTTACGCTCAGATATGAGAATGGCGTTGTTGGCAATGTTACAAGCAAGATAAATGCCAGAGAACTTTGGAATGAGCTTGTAAACTCTGCAAGGGATTGGGCAGAGCCTGGGCTGATATTCTGGGATACTGTGAAGAAGTATTCGCCTAGTGAGTATAATGGAATGGAAGTGATAGGGACAAACCCATGCTCCGAACAGCCGCTGCAGCCTTATGGTGCATGCGACCTTGGAAGCCTTAATCTGTCAGCTTTTGTAACAGGGGCATTCACAGACAATGCAAAGATAGAATGGGAGCAGCTTGACAAGGCAGTAAGATACGGGGTAAGATTCCTCGATGATGTTCTTGATTACAATGATTCAAGGCATCCGCTCAAGCAGCAGTCCGAGGCTGCAAGGAACAGCAGAAGAATAGGCTTGGGAATAACAGGATTGGGAGACATGCTCGTCAAGCTAAAGGTGAGATACGACAGTGAACGCGCACTTGCGTTTATAGACGAGCTCTTTACAAGGATAAAGAACAGGGCGTATATGGAGAGCATAGAGATAGCGAAGGAGAAGGGATCCTTCCCTCTGTTTGATGCAAAGAAGCACCTGTCAATGCCTTTCATACAGACGCTTAATGACGAGATAAAGAAGGGCATAGAGAATCATGGTTTGAGGAACGTGGCCATACTTACCGTGCCCCCTACAGGAAGCATCTCAGTGCTTGCAGGCACATCAAGCGGCATAGAACCGATCTTTGCATTCAGTTATACAAGAAGGTCAGAATCGTTGAGCCAGGAGTACTACAAGGTGTACCACCCGTTGGCCATGGAGTACATGCGCCTCTTCAACATAGCTGATGAGGACAACCTTCCTGACTTCTTCGTGCCTGCGCATAAGATAGACGCTGAGTTCAGGGTCAAGATGCAGGCGACAATACAGAAGCACATAGACAGTGCGATATCTTCGACTGTTAACCTGCCCAACGACGCTTCAGTAGAGGATGTCGGCAAGGTGTATATGCAGGCTTGGGAGTCAGGATGCAAGGGAATAACAGTTTATAGAGAGGGTTCAAGAGAAGGCATACTGATAACAGAAGAGCAGCAGAAGAAGAAGGAGCAGGAGCAGCAGAAGAAAGAGGAGAGAGCGGCTGAAGAGCTGATGTGGAAGCGTGATGTTGTACTTAGCGGACAGACCATGAAGGTAACTTTGCCGAATGGAAGCCCCATGTACCTGACAGCTAACTTTGACAGCACTTCAATACGCGAGGTCTTCATAAACCTGGGCAAGACAGGAAGCGAGGAGAAGAGCTATGCTGAAGCGATAGGCAGGCTGATAAGCAAATACCTGCAGCAGGGAGGAGACGTCCGTGAGGTAATAGAGAGCCTTAAGGGCATAAGAGCCAACTCTTCAATAGGATGGGACCATGGAATGAAGATATACAGCGTGCCTGATGCGATAGCAAAGAGCATAGAGGTCCTTGCAGGAATAACAGCGCCGGCAGTTGCCAAGAAGCTTCTTGAAAACGAGACATCGAGCGCCATAGACGGCAGGCAGGATACCATAAAGAATGTTCATGGAATAAAGCCTGATAAGTGTCCGACATGCGCGGAGATGACTCTGGTAAATGAGAATGGATGCATAATCTGCAAGGCATGCGGCTTTACTAAGTGCGAGTGATCGGTCGCACTTATTTCTTTTCCTTTTTCTCCTTTCTTTTGCCTTTCTCGAATAGTTTGACCACTTCCTTGAACTCTTCAGGAGAATCGAAATTCTTGTATACGCTTGCAAATCTTATGTAGGCGACAGAATCAAGCTTGAAGAGCTCCTTTACTACCATATCCCCTATAGCACTTGATTTTATCTCCTTTATATCGTTCCCGTTTATCTTGGCTTCTATCTTATCGACAACGCGATCCATCGCCTCTCTGCTGATCTTGCGCTTCTCGCATGCCTTTAGTATGCCACTGAGGACCTTGTCCCTGTTGAATGACTCCCTGGTATTATCGCGCTTTATTACTGTTACTCCTGCAAAATCGGGTTTTTCATAGGTAGTAAACCTGTGCTTGCAGTCATTGCACTGCCTCCTCCGCCTCGTGCTCGATTCGTTGGGCACCTCTCTGGAGTCAATGACTTCGGTACTGTCATTTCCGCAGTAAGGGCATCTCATATAATCATTTTGTTATTATTTCGCATCCGTCCTTCTGGACAAGGAGAGAGTGCTCTGCCTGTGCGACCATGCCGCGTCCCTTTTCAACAAGCCCTGGGAAGGCCTCTATCGCTCCTGAATTTATCAATTCGGCTATCCCTCTCCTTATCTTGAAATCGTCAAGCTCCTGCAGCTCCCTTGAGAGCCATCTTGTTGCAAACGGATAGGTAAGGAAGTTCTCGTCTATGAATGCACTGACAGCTCTTGCCTCGTTCGACCTTGTCATGCACTGGGAATTTTTCTGGAAGATTGCGGTGAAGGTACTGTCCTCTACCTGCCCCCTGCCAGTAGTAAGGAAGGGTTCTATTGCGATTACCTGCCC
>JAGVSJ010000082.1 GCA_019720975.1 Candidatus Sysuiplasma superficiale | reverse complement strand
ACAGGCGTGTCTTGCTCCAGGTATATTTTTCTTGGTCTGCCTCTCATTTCACAACACCAATCCTTCCATGCGTGGGTTCATAAAACATACCCATTCTCTTTCCTTTCTCGATTGCCTCGGATATGTCAAACTGCGAGAATTTCTCATTCAGGCCGAAACTTGATATCTCCTCCATGGTGGCAGCTCTCCCCACATCCCTTAAGAATTTCTCGACAAAATCAATGGCCTTCCTGACAAATGACCCCGTCCCGGACAGGCGATCAAGGTCATAGCCGATGGCTTTCCAGGACTCTGACAGCAGGCTCACGGCACAGTCCACGTCGACCTGATCGACAGCATTTGAAAATCTTATTTTGGCGGAAGCTTCTGCAAGCCGCCTCAGCGCATGCATGGACCTGAGACCTATCGAAAGCCCATCCGGGCTCATTGCACGCAGCTCCGAATATGCGCTGGCGATCCGGTTTTTTGAATCCTCAGTGAGTTGCGGCACGCAAGCCTTTGCAGCCGCCACATATTTTTTCACAAATTCAGGATCCGACACCTGTGGAGGGGTCAGCACCCTGAGAGCATCCCTCATGTCGCTCTCTTTCGACTGCGGCTTGTCGATGAACCAGAATATCAGGTCGAACCTGTCAAGCAGCGAGGATTCGATCTTGAGCTGATCGGGTATGTCCTTGTTAAGGTCAAACCTTCCGTAAACAGGGTTCGCAGCCGCCAGGACAGACGTATTGGCCCGGAATATACCCCTGAGCCCAGCTTTGCTCTTTGATATTGTGCCCTGTTCCATTGCGGAATGCATTCCCTCCCTGTCCTCCTTCTGCATCTTGTCCAGTTCGTCAATGCATGCGGTGCCGTTGTTTGCCAGGACGAGGATTCCGGGCACGAGCACGCGCTTGTTCCCGGCGGTATTGACCGCAACCGTGAGCCCAGCCTTGCTCGTATCGGAAACGTACATGGACTTCTCCTCTATCCTGCGGTTTGCCATCAGGAACTGGGACTTCGCCTTGCCGGGGTCTCCCGCAAGCAGCACATGTATCCTGCCACGCACTTTCATGGCTCCATGCTCAAGTTCCACCCCGGAGGCAGCCTGCAATATCAGTGCTTTCTTGACCTCCGGATACCCTATGATTTCAGGGACGAACATGTCCGCCAGCGTACCGAGCGGATCGGGTCCTGCTGCGACGGCTGCGATTGCCGCCTTATCGTCTTCGGTCAGGACCACCTTTGAATCCCCTTCGGTTTCTGCAGATATCACATCAACCCAATATACAAACGTGGATTTGCGCGGGACACGTTTTGTCGTGAGTATTCCCACGACGCTTAGCCTGTCTCCAGGCGTGAACTGGTTGATCAGGCTCTCGTAGAACTTCAGGTTCACACTTGCGGGAGACCCGCTCAGGTCTTCCACGTGTTCCTGCAATGCGCCTTCCTGCATGTTCCGGCCCTCTGTCTCCGGGTCTTCCGGGAGGAATGTAATGTTCTCTGAATTGCACTCCGGGCAGGAATGCGTCGGTTTATCTGCGACAAAAGCGCCGCTGCACTTATTGCAGACATACGCCAGCTTGGTGAACTCAATTTCCGGTGGGTCCGTAATGAAAAGCAACGCACCGTTTATCTGCACAATGCTCTGGCTGTCAGTATTCGTATCGAGGTCGTTTATCTCCCTGTGGAACCTCTCTGCATTCATGATCTTGAAATGCGGCGCCCTGAACCCTTCCCGCTGTTCATCTCCAGGCCTTACGACCATGGCATATAGGGCATCATCAAGCTGCCGGAGGGTCTGTATCGGTTCCTCATCGAGTTTCCGGAGGACTTCCCTGCACCTTTCCGAGTGCCTGTTGTTCATGACTTTGTACGTGAACTCGTCCAGCACCTTCTTCTTCTGTTCATCAGTCCATGTTGCTGAGAACGCTGCAAATTCCGCAGCAGTTGGCGGCTCAAAATGATATTCAGAGAGCTTCTCCATCTCGGCAATGTCCAGGGAGAACTCATCCATGTAATCCCTGTACGTGAATTTGTCACGGTGCCCGTATTCAAAAAGCGGGGAGTTCCAAATAAAATCGTAAGCCCATTGCTCATAGCCGGGTACGCTGGAATTCAATAGCTTCCCCTCCTGACGTGTTCATCCTGCAGCGTTGAAAAATAGATTGCCCTGTGGAACTGTTTCATATGGTTTTTCAATTCCCTTTCTGTCCGGAACAGCCTGACGATGTCATTCTTGTTGCACTCATTACAGACTTTGCCGCCATTCATGCCAGCCGCACCTCCCATAAGTCAAGCCGGATTCTGGCGCACAGGGACAGAGGTTCATGGAACAGCGAACTCATTCGAGCACCTCCAGAAGCATTGAAAAATCCCCAGGGTCGCTCCTGTATGTCCTTCTGAAAAGATTGATCAGTTCGAGAGTTCTCTCAGGAGATACGCCGTGCCTCTCACCTTCTTTTATTATGTTATCATTCTCAGAAAGGGACAACAAGCGGAATCACCTCTTCATGCGGGGAATAATTTGCGGAAGCCGTTGAATCCCTCTCCCCGCGTCCCCATTAAATTTCGTAACAATTAAATCCTGATCAAGTCGTTCGTGATGACCATTTATACACTATGGTTTCACTTTTGGATGTATTAATATTTGAAAAGAATAATCATCTTGTCGAGTTGACATGTATTTTACATAGACCAGCAATTTTTATGCCGGAATACTTGAGGAAATACAGGTTTTCCCTCGGCATAAGACGTTGCTTCGCCGCCCATATAGAGTAAGCATCTTTTTCCCACTCAGGAA
>JAGVSJ010000081.1 GCA_019720975.1 Candidatus Sysuiplasma superficiale | reverse complement strand
AGGGAACGAGCCCCGAACACTGTATTTTGGTGAATCGGACAACAGGCTGGACTGGAGGCTGGCACTGTCACTTTCTTTTGTCCTATGGCATAATTGAGGTTATGCAATGGCTGACCTGAAGACCATATATGCAGGCATGGACGACAACGAACGCTTCGGTCTGAGTTTCGGACTCTTCCCTGTGCGGCTCGAAAAGGAGAAACTGAGCAACGCAGAGGCAGCAGAACTCATCAGGATGTCGCAGAGGGAATCGGGCATCCGGTTCTAAACACCATCCACCCCTTTTTTGACCCTGAAACTAACCCAACCCCGACCTGACCTCTTCAGGTCTGAGCATGATTCTGCTCAGGATTCCCGATGCCTATAGGCGTGTACGCGCGCGAGGAGATGCCCCACATGGGTCAGGGTAGGAACAGCATGGGGCAGGGCATTATCTGTGCACTTTTTCAGCAGTTATTGTGCAATCTTTGTGCATAAACAGTGCAGAGTTGGGCACTTTTTGTGCTGGAATAGCGCATGGGTTTGCATTCTGTCCCTTTCGGTTCTGGAATGATAAATATTAAATCGCAAGAACGCCCCCTACATGCTGAATGACTGTAACGCCAGAGATTGAGAAAACGATACTGGAGATGCACGCGGAGGGACGTACAAATGCTGATATTTCCCAGAAACTCGGTGTCGGAAGAAACACTGTATCGGCAATAATCCGCAGAGAGCGAAACAACAAACCTGTTGCATCGAGCGGCGCCGTGGTCCCTGACATCAAGGAGAAACTCGATGCGGTATATGCGCAGCTCGACGCAGACTTTTCTGCATTCGAACAAATGTGCCGAGATCCTGTCTATGGCCCACAGGCGGCAAGCATTGCAGCGAAGCACCAATTCCTTGTTGCGGACTCCTCAGAACTCGCGGTCGCCACAAGCGTCCTGAGGAAGCTGAGAGAGCACACCACCGCTACACTGAATGATGAAGACGCAGATAACCTCATGACCGGCGTGGCCACTGTCGGCGATTACATCAGCAGGAACGCGGAGTGGTTCCTGAAAGGTGCAAACAGGGAAAATGATCTGAAGCGCTTCATCGACAGTTTGTGTTCAATTTCCTCCGTGGTCGCATCAGGAGGGTATGGCGTCCAGGATTTGGCAGGCGGTGCCCTGCTCCTCGCCGATTGCCGGCAATACGGTATCGACCGGCGGATGCTGGTACTCGGTTCGATGATTTTGAAGAGCTGCCAACAGGAAGGATTTGACCTTATCGATTATTTCAGAAAGGTAAATGTGAAGGAGAGGATAGCGGAACTGAGCAGCCTGCAGGAACGCGTCGAAGAAAAGAGAGCTGAGTGCAGGGAACTCGACATGAAGATAGCCGCGGGGGAGGCAAGGCTTGCCGAGATAGATGTTGAAGCATTCGAGGCGGGAAGAATACGGACGATCCGGCACATAAGGGATGAGCTGGTGAAGGAAGCCCTCAACCTTCGAGCTGAAATTGACAGGCTGAATGCGCGGCGGGCAGAAATCGAATCGGGCATCACATCAGTTGTGAGGGGCGCCATAATGCCGTCACTCCAGAAAGATTATTTCAGCAAAACTGTGGATTCCGAAGATGATCCGTTTCTACGGCCACTGATGCTGTACTGCGTTGAACAGTCTATCAGAGTGCTTGCCGACATGGCCGTGAATTATCCGGACTACTTCATTCATCAGGTGAAATGTTATCAGCCTGCCCTTCCCCAGCCAGATTAACCGGGGCGGAAGATGACAGGACGCTTGTTCTCAGGCGTGTGAATCGGTAGCAGCATGGCAGTAAGGAGCACACCGCCAGTCCTCCTCAGCCGCCATATCATGCGGCAGAGGTTCAAAACGCCTGTGCAAGGAACAAGTGCTAGTCAGATCTCGCCAAGTTCAGTACAGAGGAATCCTGCCAAGGCATTGCACGTTCCCCTGCACTCCACCGTTTTGCTTGAGTGCACGATGCAGAGCAGAATACTGGAGACACAAACCGGTGCGGACATAGCGCCGGCAAAGTGTTTATCCCGGCACAGCATGCTCACACCGGTATGGCAAAACTGAAAATCCTGGTAGTCGACGATTCGTGGCCTACAAGGACGGCCATAGCGGAAGCACTAGAGGCGAACGGCTACGAGGTTGTTGCATCGGGGAAGGACGGCAACGACGCTGTTGCGCTCTACAACCAGACAAGGCCCGATGTCATGATACTCGACATAATGATGCCTGGCAGGGACGGCCTCGATGCGGTCAGAGAAATAAGGCTGATCGACCCGCAGGCAAACATCATAGTGGAAAGTGCACGTGACGACGAGGCTCTGAAACTCAGGGCGAAGATCCTCGGCGTCAGCTCATATCTCGTGAAACCGTTCGGTCTTGCTGGACTCACGGAAGCCTTGAAGCCGTTCAGCAGGCTCGAAAGGACAAAGGATCTGATGCGGTGAGAGACAACTATCGGGTTATCCTCATAGGAGCTTCGCAAAAAGGAATTTTCAACAATAGTGACATTCGTTAGCGCGGATTGCATGGTAAGCCGCACCGATTTCATCGGAAAACAACGTTGAGTAAATCCAGCAGATGTCGGTTTTTGAGAGTGTAATCAGCTCTTTCATCCTCTGCAAAGGAGGCAGGGGCTGTTTCCTTTTGTTGCATTTTCGAAAGAATAAGACTGCTACCGGAAGGACTCCTGAGACATCCAGTGATCCAATTCCTTTGCAATCGCAAATATGTTTGAAAGTGACAATTCCTCTGGCATCAAGGACGGACCTCAAAGAGATGAATCTGATTTATGTACACAACCCGTTGAAACGGTGCACCTCAAAGTTCTGTCACAAAAATGCCTAAAGTTTCACGCAGAACACTACTGCATCCGAAAAT
>JAGVSJ010000080.1 GCA_019720975.1 Candidatus Sysuiplasma superficiale | reverse complement strand
TGTCTGGGTTTATCGGCAGTATATCCGTTTCAGGATACATCCTTGATCCTCCTGGCAGCGGGCGCATGAATCTTGTCGTGTCGGAGTTAGGCTCAGCAGCTCTGGTCTCTGGAGGCACTCCCTGCAGGGCGAGCTCAGCACGCAGCAGAGCGTACTCCATCGCCTTCTCTGCAGTCTGCTTCTCTGCAGCTATGAGTATGAACGAATCATTATCAGAGAGTTTTAGCTCCTTTTCGAGCTCCTTCAACTCCTTCTCGGATATGCTGTACTTTTCCATGCTCTCGTCGCTGTGTATTATCCCCTTCACTCCTCCCTTCTTAGCATAATCGCTTATCTCCGTGCCTAGTCGCTTGCCCTCATTTATCTCCTTTCCTATCTGGCCTTTGAACTTGGAGAGCTTTGCGCCGATGACCACTCCATTATGCTTTATGCCGTTGGAGATTATCTGTGATTTTGTATCTGCAAATATCTTTGTAAGGTCCTCTGCCTTTCCCACTGATGCTCCGCGCCTCTTTAATTCCTCTGCTATCTCCACAAGGTTTACCTGCCTCTCGACTTCCTTTTCTATTATCGCATCCATCCTGTCAAGCTCCTGCAAACCCTTGACTTCCACTCTCGTTCCCTTCTTTATAGAGACATTCACATCCTGTCTTATCGAACCTATCCCTCTCTGCACCTTTCCGCTAAGACGCAGCAATAGACCTATCTGCATAGCTATCTCCTTTGCCTCTTTTGGATTTGCTATTGTAGGAGCTGTATCTATCTCTATCAAAGGTATGCCGAGCCTATCCGTCCTGTATACTGCAAGCTCGCCTTTCGCATCCTCTATGCCGCTTGACTCCTCCTCAAGGAAGATAGAGGGTATTTCTATCGAGGTCTTGCCAAATTGCAGCCTTCCTCCGTATCCTATCATCATGCTTCTTTGGAAGGAGCTTGGATTGCTGCCGTCAACTACCTCCTTCCTCATCGGCTCTATCTCATCAGGAACATTGGTATCAAGATATGCAGCTATCCTCAGTGCAGTTTCAAGGGCTTCCTGGCTTGCACCGTGTGGCGGCTCCTCATCTATGTCCACAAGGCAGGTACTCTTCCTGAAGACACGGTACCTGAATTCGCGCTTCCTGCCGCTTTCGAAACTCGTAGACCTGTCGACATGGCCGGTCTCCCCTGCAACTGCGCGCTGGTATCTCTCTATATTCAGAATAGGTTCCTCTGTCTCTATTGAGGTGCCGCACCTGCAGAACAGCTTTGTCGAGGTATCAAGTCTTTGGTGTATCTCAAGCCCGCACTTGAAGCCCAGCTCCTTGTAATTAAATGCCATTATATATCACTTGTCCAGTCTGCTTCAGTCCTTGCAGTTATCTCTCCTGCAATATTCTTTGCCAGGAGCTTTTCAGCTTCCTCTCTATTGTTTGCAAGAAGGAAGCCAAGCTTCACATAAGCGGTTTCGGGAAGCATATCTTCGCAGTATATTATCCCCAAGTCTGCCAGCTCCCTTGCAGTGCTGTAGACTCTTGGATTTACCCTTCCATAGAGGCACTGCGAAGTCATTCCTATTACCATCCCGGAATCTATCGCCTTTTTCAGCGAGTCCTTCCAGTTGTATTCTGAGTGTTTGGTGTTGATCGACATGTGACCGAGTCCCGTTCCTGCAAGTATAACTCCTTTGTACCCTTTTGAGACAAGGAAATCAAGGACATCTGGTGAGGAATTAGGATGTAGGTATAGAAGCTCCACCTTTGGTTCGAATGAGCTCTTCGCAACTGTCTTTTCCTTAACATCCTCGTGCTTCTTATATGCTGACATGTACTTTATCTCGCCCTTTCTTGACACATATGCTATTGCACTGTTGTTAACAGCCTTGAAGGCATCCCTTCTTGAGGTATGCATCTTCCTTGCCTTTGTACCTCTTATCAATACGCACTCGTTGTCAGAAGAATCAGCATGCATGCAGATGACGACTTCTGCTATGTCGCTATGCCCCGCAGCGTATGCAGCACATATGAGGTTCATGAAGGCGTCGCTTGATCCGCGGTCGCTGCTCCTCTGCGCGCCTGTCAGAACAACAGGGACATTCAGATTATGTAACATGAAGCTGAGTGCCGATGCGGTATAATGCATCGTGTCTGTACCGTGCGTTATGATCACTCCTTTTGAGCCGTTGTTCACAGCTTCGGCAACCTCTTCTGCGATTTTCTTCCATTCCGCATGAGTCATGTCCTCGCTGAATACGCTCATTATCTGCTTCACATCCAGTTCTACTATTCCGCTTAGCTCAGGCACCTCTGCAAGAAGTTCCTCAGCCTTCGTAAGGGCCTTTACGCCTCCAGATACATAATCAAGCCTGCTCCCTATTGTGCCACCGGTATATAAGAGTGTCACCTTCGGCAGGCCTTTCTGCTGTTTTGCAGATGGCTTTTTGTCAGGAGCAGCAGCTGGTTTCCCGGATACTTTTTTGATCTTTGTACTCTTTGAATACTTTATGCCGATGTTGTAGCCGTCGTCCCTCTTTATTATGATTATGTCGCTCTCTCCGACATCCGGCCTTGGCATCAGCATTCCCTCGTTTGTGCCTTTTGAATCTGTTATCGATATCCTGTCCCCTATCGCTATGCCGTGTTTTTTGAACTCCTCACCAAGTTTTACAGAGTACATAAGATACAATCCCAAGTCTGGCCCAAGTTTGACAAACAGATATTAGTTATTTTGACACTTACTTAATATAAAGTTGTCCCTTTTTATCAAAATCCCGAGGAGCAAGGTTAATAAATCAGTCTTGGTTTGTTAACTTATCTTTTGGTGAATACCATGTTGACTAAGATAAACAATGCATTGGAAGTAAGAGACGCTATGAGGGTAGCGAGAGAGGGAGTACCTGGAGCTTATGAAAAAGCAAGGATTATGGGAATAGTTGCTAAGTATCAGTTGATTGGCAGCGGGCCGGATTGCTCTGCTAATTTGATAAGAGAGCATGTGCTGTGTGCAAGATATGAGGTGCAT
>JAGVSJ010000008.1 GCA_019720975.1 Candidatus Sysuiplasma superficiale | reverse complement strand
AGCTTTCCAGTTCAACCATTTGTATAACCTCTATGACGTGTTTTCCGTAAAAACTAATACCATATTAATATTGTGTCGCCCGATTCTGGTGTGTCTTCGGGACTCACCTGACCTTCATCTGCTCCGGGGATTACCGTTGGAATTGCAATGTCCCCGAATTCCCGTTCATCGCTTCACCTGCAGGTCCTACGGGCACGAACCTCATGCCTCGTTTGAAGATGTTTATTGAAGCGTTCACGTCCCTGTCCACACGCCTGCGGCATTTGACACAGTACATCATTCGGCCCTCTTCGGCGAACAGTTTGTCGCCACACACCGGGCACTTCGATGATGTGCCTCCTGCCTTCACATAGATTATTGGCAGACCCCCCACTGTGCTTTGTATTCGATTTGCCTCTGAAACTCGAAATATGACCACGATGCCGTCCTGCCCCTGTACTGCCTGCCCTGCCCGTTGCCCTTCTGATAGAGTTTGCGTATGCCCTTGATGTCCTCCATCACTATGGCCATGTTGCGCTCACGTGCGTAATCGACCACGAGCTTCGACGCATTGTGCAGTGTGCGCTTGACCCTTTCCTTCTCAATCCTGCCATGCATGCCTGCGATCTTTCTACGAATCCGAACGTCATTGCGCTTGAAATGGGATATGGCTTCCCTGAACTGCTGTTTTGCGAGGGTAGCCTCATGCAGATTGATGACCTGTACATTTCCTTCAGTGTCCGCCACGGTGATGTTTTCGAGGTTCCTGTCGATGCCCATGTATCCGTCAGGCTCGATGGTGTCAATCTCCTTGGGGAAGGCAATGACAAGTGTGAAAGCCGTCATTGTCACCGAACCTAACTTGAGATTGGGCTGCGACAGGACCTCGACTGTATGGCTGTTTAGCGGTATTTCGACGAACTGCCTGGGCTGTGTGGGAATGCGCAGAATGCCGTCGATGATTTTGCACACACTGCCATCGAGATACAGGAACGGCTTCCTGCAGTGTGGCTTCCTGACAGCCTTCTTCTTCAGCAGCTTCCTGTAGTTCTTGAGTATGGCGCATGCCTTATCCCTTGCACTGTAAATGTATCTGGTATGCAGTTCGCTGTGCAATTCCCTGTAAACAATATGGTGGAGCTTGAACTTCGACGTGATGTCTGTTTCGATGCCCCTGTCTATGCAGTGATTCACCATCCCTCTGAACTATTCCATAACGGAAAGCAGTTCCGCAGGTGCATCTTAATTCTGCTTCACACACTTGACTGCTTTCACGCTCATTGCTATGCTCTCCAATTATTCAATAGTCCCGAAGACGCACCAGAACCTGTCGCCCATCTTCGGAACGTAGATCCAATGTAAACAGAATTTTTCAATGAGAACAACCTTTACACCTGCACATTCATGCAGGCTGATAACGAAATCTGCCGTACCGCGGATACATGTGACATGTCTAAAAATTGTGGAAGTATGATCTAAAGCGTGTGATGAACGAGCGTACTGTCTTCGTGCGTGCATCAGGCAACCAATCCGTGATTGTCATGTTCCAACCGCGGACTGCGGAGACCGCAATCAATGCCATAAGAATGCAATGTTGAGCGACACAGAGACCGTTACTCACTTTTCGTATGGCCGAATAAACATGATTTCCCAGATTCTACATAATTTACGGAAAATCATGCCGCGTGCCAGTTTCTGTTATGATGCTGCATCCCTGTGGTTAAATTGAAAGGTTGGAGACAGCGTGGGAACATAGCGACACCTCAAAAGAGTTTCGTAACAGTAATCAATTCGGTGGCTCTTCCAATCGCAGGGAAACGGCTGTCCTTCCTCAAAGGGGTCTGGATGCAATCTCCCTTTTGAGCTCCTCTATGGGAGCCACCGGTGAAGGATCCCTTCCCTCCATGATGGACAGATAGTAACTTGCCATATCCCCGACTGCCATTGTTGCTATGAAACGCCCGAGGACGTTTCCTTGACCGAGCTTCATCAGCCGCACCTCAAGTCTCTTTGCAAGGAGATCCGCGACGACGCCGAGTCTCCTCCTGATGTAAGGGTTCTTGTCACCGCTGTCGAATATGATTGCCCTGTAATTTGAAACGGTTGCATCCTCGAACAGCGGGATCCAGTCATTATGATTGAATTCAGGAAGCGAGATCTGCCATGCAAATCTCTTTGAATTTTCGTTAAATTGCGTCTTCATCCTCTCACCCAGTGAGTATGTGCCCGGAGTTGTTATGATTATTGGTGTCTTCTCCCCAAGCCAGAGTGCAAGTTGCTTCGCCTCATTCTTCTCCACCGGTACCTCAGGCAGCAGGGTGCCCATCCTGGTTCTGACCTCCTGTATTGCATCCATAATAACTGTCCTGAAGTCAAAGATGCCAAGCTTGCTGGCCAGACCTATTATTGAGGAGAGCATATAACCGACAGCCGCTCTGGGTTGCAGTCCCCCGGGTATCTTCATGAAAGGCAGATTGTGTTCGGCTGCAATCCTTTCCAGTTCGCCGCCTGATGAAATCACAACCGTCTCTATCCTGCGTGAAAGTGCATCACGCAGGGAGGAGACGGTCTCCTCCGTGTTTCCGGAGTAGCTTATAGCGATATGAAGCGTGCTGCCCGATACGTTTCTGGGCAGAGTGTAGTTCCTGTTGACAGACACACTGAAATCTGCCAGCCCTTCAATAATATCCCTGAACAGGTCGCCACCTATAGCGGATCCTCCCATTCCTGAAACCAGGAACGAATTGATCTTCCCTTCAGCGGCAGGTGTTCTCGTGCCAGCCGCAAGCTCCCATCCCTTCTCGATCTGGAAGGGAAGGGAGACGATAGCCTTCACCATGCCGGACCTGTCCACCGAATAGGATTCCATCGAATCGAGATTGAGGTTCATATAGACTGAATAATGATACTGCTATTTTACACCAGCACAGCCTGCTGGAATGTGAGGAGCGAAAGTTATAATGTATACCATCCATTGGACGAAACGGGCAGGCTGACATTTGCCTGTGAAGAGCTTCATTCAAGCAGGTGTTAAATTTGCAGAAGGAAAAGAGAATAAGAGTCATGGCTTCCGGCGTCTTCGACCTGATTCATCTCGGGCATGTCCATTATCTGGAAGAGGCAAAGAAACTGGGTGATGAACTGCTCGTCGTGGTTGCCACTGATGCCACTGTCAGAAGGATGAAGCACGAACCGATAACACCTGGAAGGATGAGGGTAGAGCTTGTGAAAGCGCTGAAACCTGTTGATATCGCGGTTCTTGGACACGAGGACGACATTTACAAGACTGTGGAGGAGCAGAAGCCCGATGTAATAGCACTGGGATTCGATCAGAAATTTGACGAAGCCGAACTCAAAAGGCAGCTGGAAACCAGGGGAATGGGAAACATCAGGATCGTTCGCTTATCGAAGATGACATACGATAGCTTCGATCTTGATGGGACGCGGAAGATCATACAGAGAATAATTGACTGGTATTCGCTGGAGACAAGACTGAAGAAGACGGAGAAGGAAGCCCGGGAAAGCTGAGTCGTTTAATGCTCTGCTGAGCTCAAATTGCTGGCCGCCAGGGGATGACGTCACACCGATAATAATAAGAGAGAAAAGAAATTACGAGCGTACCGTGATAATAGTAGGCGGAACAAGCAACAGGTCCCTTTCTGAACACCTCGCCGCTGAATCCGGAAGCGACATCGCGTCCGTTGAAATAAGAAATTTTCCGGACGGAGAGAAGTATGTGAGGATACTCTCCAGCCTTGCAAAGAAAGATGTGGTGATTGTATCTGCGACATATCCGGATTCAAACATAATTGAGACTCTCCTCCTGCATGATGCGGCCTCCAGGGCACAACCCAATACCATCAGACTTCTCATACCTTACTACGGCTACCAGAGACAGGACAAGCTGTTCAGGGAAGGGGAATCGATCAGTGCTGAAGTGATTGCTGGAATACTCGACGGAAGATTTGATGAAATAATGACGGTGGATCTGCATGCAGAGGGTGTGTCCAGATACTTCCACAGAACAAAGGTCAGAAACTTCGTTGCTTCAGCACTTGTTGCGAGATATTTCCGCAAAAAGAGGATAGATACCGTAATCTCCCCTGATGGAGGAAGTCGCGCGGTTGAATATGCAAAGATAGCGGCCAATGAACTTGGGTGTGAATATGATTACTTCCTCAAGGAGAGGATAGACTCCAGCACTGTCAAACTTTATCCGAAGAATGTGGATGTTTCGGGAAAGACAGTGCTTATTGTCGATGACATAATAGCAACCGGCGGCTCGATAACTGCGGCGATCGGCAGGCTCTCTGAACTTGGAGCATCTGATATTTACGTGGGCTGCACCCATGGACAGTTCACAGGCGGCGCGCTTGAAAAACTTAACAAAATCGCAAGAGAAGTGATATCTACAGACACAATAGAGACGGAGGCGTCAAAGGTCTCTGTCGCACCCGTCATTTCGGACCACCTCCTTGAAGTGAGACGATGATTACCGCATTAAACATGTGAGATGTGAGATTTTGAGAAAATCTGATGATTTCAGTGAATGGTACAATGAGGTCGTGGAGCAGAATGAGCTTACAGACAAACGTTATCCAATCAAAGGCATGAACGTCTGGCCGTACTACGGCTGGAAGACATGGCTTCTGATAGGCTCGATTGTCAGACGGGAATTTGATTTGAGAGGACATCAGGAGGTATACTTCCCGCTACTGATACCCGAAGATCAATTCCAGAAAGAAAAGGAGCACATAAAGGGGTTTGATGCGCAGGTTTTCTGGGTCACAAGGGCGGGGGATAATGAGCTTGACATTCCCTTGCTCCTTAGACCAACAAGCGAAACAGCGATGTATCCGATATTTTCGGTGTGGATAAGATCTCATGCAGACCTGCCTCTCAGGATATACCAGATCGTCAATACATTCAGGTATGAAACAAAACAGACAAGAGCATTCATCAGGGTCAGGGAAATACAGTTTATAGAAGGGCACACCTGCCACGCGTCATATGAGGAAGCCGAAAGTCAGATAAGGGAGGATCTTGAGATTATGAAGAACATTGCTGAGGAGCTCTGTCTTCCCTACAAGGTCATCAGGAGAACTGAGTGGGACAAGTTTCCCGGGGCGCTCTATACATACGGTGTCGACACTATGCTCCCTGACGGCAGGGCGCTGCAGATAGCGTCCATTCATCAGTACAGAACCAATTTCTCCATTCCATACAACATTTACTTTGAGGAGGAAGACGGAAGCAGAAAGCCTGTTCACCAGACAACTTACGGAATGAGCGAGAGGATGCTGGGTGCTGTTGTTGCGATACATGGCGATGATACGGGGCTCATCATTCCACCATCCGTTTCACCTGTCCAGGTCCTGGTCGTTCCTGTGCCGGTGAAGGGAGAGGCGGAACGCATAACAGGCGAGGCAAGGAAGATATACGACGCCGTTTCATCTCTGGGCTTCAGGACAAGATTTGACGACAGAGACATCAGGCCGGGAAACAAATATTATTACTGGGAGAGGAGGGGCGTACCTCTCAGGCTAGAGATAGGCAAGAGGGAAATAGATGAAGGATTCGTGACTGCTGTGAGAAGGGACAGCAGGGCAAAGATTCGGATTGATATCACAGACCTGCAGAAGGGCATAGGAGACATACTCCACGACATAGCCTCCTCCCTGCTAAGGAGGGCAGAGGAATCGGCTTCACGCATGGAGTTTGACGCCGACAGGCCGGAAGGCATCAGGGAAGGGTACAACAGAATGAGCTGGTGCGGACGCGAGGAATGCGGAAAGAATATAGAAGAGAGAAGTGGCGGAAGCCTCCTCGGCACGCCTGTTGGCGAAAGCGGGAAGAAGGGCAAATGTGTCATCTGTGGCGAAGAAACTGACGGTATTGCGATTGTTGCCAGAACGATGTGAACCTTTCCCGGTGGAGAGAAGGCAGTCAGTGGTGCACTGGCCTTTTACGGAAGAGCAGGAAACCCAGAAGACCCAGACCAAAAAAGAACAGGAAAATTGAATAGACCCCTTCGTTTCCCCTCTTCAGTATATCCCACTCACCGTATGCGACTGCATAAGCATAGTAGAATGAAATACCAATGATCATCATGACAACGGAGCCGGCGACCTTGAGTCTCCGTGCCAGTTCGCCCTCTTCCATGTTCTGTCGATCAACGCCGGTGGTAAATAAACCTTGTTGGAACATAGAAAGATACAAAAATAATAACTTACAGGTTGACAATTGAGACAGTGAAGTGGTAATATGATTTTTGCGAGAGAGGGAAATGTTCTGGCGCTTGCACTCTACGACGGTGAAAGCGTATTTGAAGGAATACTACGCGCATGCGGTGAGGCGCATGTGGAAGCGGCCATGGTTGTTTCAGGAATAGGAATGCTCAGGGATGCAGAGATCGGTTTCTGGGACGGGTCTAAATACCTTATTGAAAAATACAGGGAGGCGGCAGAGCTTGTGTCACTTCATGGTTCTGTAGCCGTTGATGAAGGCAAACTTTCAGCACATCTGCATGTCTCCCTCAGCGGAAGGGATCACTCCTGCTTTGGCGGCCATCTCGTGAATGCCTGTGTCAACAATGTGAACGAAATTGCCATGATTGATTTCGGAAGGTCAAAGTTCAGCCGGCGCCCTGATCAGAAGAGCGGATTGAGGCTGCTGAATATTGGATAATCGGGAAAAGGACGCATGGAAGCGAGTCTACTTGTTAAAGCTGATCAGGTATTTTGCTCCCAAATCCGTTCCACTCAGGATGAATTCCTGTGCTTCGTGCCATATGCTCCCTGGGTTGCCTGCCCCTCTTCCTTGAATGGACTGTTTCAGCCATGTCCGACCACTGACAGCGATGTTTATCATGCATCTACATTGCGCTCAATGGGCTGCCAGCAGGCATCGCACAGTGCCATGCGCCATGGAACCACCCGGGTGTAGCACCAGCACATCGGACATTGGACGCAAGTCCCACCTGACTGCTTCCTGCCCCTTCCCATTGCGGCTTTTATTCAATACGCCGATACGGCCCAGCATGTCCCTCAAACAACGCATGAGGGACAGCAGCCACGAGGAAGGCGTGATTTTCTGTGTGAGCGACTTGAATGCCAGCAACAGGGATTGATACCATTCGGGTGTTAAAGAATTTAAGGAGCAAGGCTCAAGGTACGGAAATCTTTAAGTAACCATTGCAATTTGTGAAATTTAAGTGTGGAGATTGGATATACTGCTTCCTGCAACGGTTATGGTGAGATGAATTTATGACAACAGGCTACGATGTTCCCGCTCAAAGATTGATTGAAGCCCTTACTGCGGAACTGCGCAAGATGGAGGCCATCAAGGCTGAGGAGTGGATGCAATTTGTAAAGACAGGCCGCCACAGGGAGAAGGCTCCTGTTGTCCCGGACTGGTGGTACAGAAGGGTTGCGGCTGTTCTCAGAAAGGTTTACATTATGGGGCCGATAGGTACTTCGAGACTTGCGGCGGAATTTGGAGGCTCTTCGGACCGAGGCTCCAAACCGAATGCTGCCGTCAAAGGGAGCGGCTCAATCACGAGGGTTGCACTCCAGCAGCTCGAGAAGGCAGGACTGGTGCAGAGACAGAAAAACCAGGGAAGAATTGTCACGCCCAAGGGCAGGGCATTTGTGGATGACACTGCTCATTCAGTCTTCCTGGAAATGTCAAAGTCAAGCCCAGAACTTGAAAAGTACAGGTCAAGGGTAAAGGTAGAGAGTGAAACGTGATGACTGGGGACGACGAGCTTGAGATGCTTCGGAAAAAGCGGCTTGCTGAACTTCAAATGCAGATGGAGAACGAACAGCAGTTAAACGAGGAACGTGCAAGGAATGCGGAGGCAAAGGCACAGAGACAGGCTGTTCTAAGAGCCATCCTGACGCCTGAGGCTAGAGAAAGACTCGCCGCTTTGAGAATGGCGAAGCCAGAGCTCGTAGCGGACGTGGAGCAGCAGCTGTTGATGCTGGCTTCACAGGGCAGAATCAACAGGAAGATCGACGACAACATGATGAAGGATCTTCTGTACCGTATTGTGCCCAAGAAAAGGGAGATAACAATCGAACGGAAGTAGATGTAAATATGGCGAGAAACAAGCATTTTGCCAGAAAGATCAGGCTCCTTAAGGCGGGAAGAATTAATTCCAGGGTTCCACACTGGGTCATGATGAAGACAAACAGAAACGTTCTGAGGCAGCCTAAGAGGCGAACCTGGAACAGGGGAAGGGCAAAGCGGTAAGGTGATCAGCTGGCAGAAGAGGAAGTAAGCACCGAAGAAACTGTTTTCAATGTCAATCTGAAGGCTGTAAGACGTGTACCGCGTACAAGGCGTGCGGCTGCCTCCATTGCTCATATCAGGAAATTCATTGTCCAGCATCTCAAGGTGGAACCGGAAGACGTGTGGATAGATGGCCATGTTGCAGAATACATATGGTCCAGGGGAATAAGGAAGCCGCCAATGAAGATCACCGTAAAGGCGGTAAAGTTCGAAGACGGCCTCGTGGAGGTCTCATTTCCTGAGGAAATACAGTAGAAAGAGGAAGGACCGATGATTGCTTTTGCTGATCTTGGCGGAAGCAATTTTCTCGGAATTTATGGAGCGGCTTCGGAAAGGATGGTTGTTCTGCCTCCCAACACCAAGGAGAGCACGGCTGAAAAGGCGAGAAGGCTCCTGAAGGTGGATGTTTTTCTGACAACAGTTGCTGGCACTAACCTGATAGGTGCTCTCATGGCAATGAACAGCGTTGGGGCCGTTGTCAGTGGATTCATATCGGAGAATGAGGCAGGTGTCCTTCAAAGACAGTGCAAGATACTCGTTCTCAAGGACAAGTTCAATGCCGCCGGCAACAATATAATTGCAAATGATCACGGTGCAATCATCAATCCTGATATGAGCAACAAGACTGTCAGGCTGATAGAGGACGTTCTCGGTGTCGAAGCATCCAAGGGGACTGTTGCGGGGCTCAAAACTGTCGGCTCAGCGTGTGTTGCAAACAACAAGGGGGCTCTATGCCATCCTGAAATCACAGAGGCAGAACTGAAACACCTCGAGGAAGTCCTGAAAGTTAAGGTGAAGATAGGCACCGCAAACTATGGTATGCCGCTTGTCGGTGCATGCATACTTGCCAATACCCATGGTGCACTCACCGGCAGCAATACAACTCCGATTGAGATGGGACGTATTGAGGATGCTTTGAATCTTTGAAGAGGTTCAGTGCTGTTCGGCGGAGTGGTTTATTCTGTTATAAGGGTGGGACACGACGGTGCAGCCGACAGTGTTTAGAGGGCAGCAAGGCGCAAGCTTCTGCCTTTGCTTCGCAGGCGCAGTATCAGGAGCATTCAGGTTACCAGGTACTTTCACGCCGGGGTTCTGCCCTGGCTGGTGCCGACCGGTTCAATTGATGCAAATATGCCTGTGGCGACTAGAACAGAACCGGTCACGGCTAAAAAGTATTGCTCGGTGCTTCCGAGCTGTGCAGGAAATGCAAAGGAAATGCCATATATGACTGCGCCGGCAATTATCGGCAAAAGTGCCTTCGCCTTTGCAGTAAACCGCAGACCGGCCATTCCTGATTTCTCTTCATCCCCTGCTGGCGGGGCGCCGGCCAACTTCCCAGCTTCCCTCTCAGCATCAATTTTCCCTCTTCTGACAGGTTCAGGCAGGTTCGGGTTGCCCATGGTGACAGCAGGGGCAGTCACACCCTTCGATTCCGCAACGGGTTTCGACTGTGCCGCCGATGTGCTGCCTTCAGCCAGTATTTTGGATATGACATCAAGTTCCTTTTCTGCTTCAGAAAGCTGGGCTTCAAGCTCCCTGATCCTCTTTTCCGGATCGATTTCTGGAGCCGCAGAAGCATTACCTGAAGGTCTGACAGTCGCGACGTTGCTCTCTCCAGCTGCAGTCTCTGCCTTTGGCGCCTGTGCCTTTTCTCTCTCTCCGTTTCTCCTTCCGCTGGCCGCCCTAATCTGATCAGACTGCCCGTTTCGTTTTGACGTGCTCTTTTCTGTTTCAGTAACATGAGCCTGTTCATTATCCGAACCGGTCAGGGATGCGTTTAGTTCATATCCACAGAAATCACATGTTTTGGCTGTTGCGCTTATCGAGAATCCGCATGCCGGACAGTTGATCTTACGACTTGGAGGCAATTGATGACCCAGAAGCCCATTGCTCTTTCATAAATTAATCTTTTCCACCCAGTTACAAAATGAGATATTCTTATCATTCCAGGCCTTCGGACGATTCGTCCTTCCAACGCAGGCTGAAAGTTGCGCAGTCTGCTTCTGCGTTTACTGGCATGCAAGTCTCTTGTCTTCCCCCGGTCTCTGACAAACGGGCATTTCATCCGTCGTTTTTCACCAGCGTTCATAAATTTCAGCTCTCCCTTTCCTTCAATTCGCCTCCATCAGCATTTGTGGGATTGAACAAATTTCCTGATTTCATGTGAGAGAGCCGGAAGCTTCACCAGTCCCTTTCTGTCTATCCTGGTCACAAGCTTGCCGATATCAAGGGAGGCGCAAGGTACCTTGAGCTCCGGTGACAGTTCATAGAGGCACAGCACAAGGAAGGATCTTGTATATATGTCAGGATCCGGAATACGCATTTCGTCGCTATCTATGCATGAATCACCGTAAATTATTATATCAATATCTATTGTTCTGGGACCATATCTGTCGGCAGACCTCGACCTTCCAAGCTTTCTTTCTATCTCCCTGAGGTATGAGAATTTCAGCTCTCCCGGGTCAATATCTGTTTCTGCAAGCACTACAAGGTTGCAGTAATCAGGCTGCGGAGGCCCGTCAACAGGTTTTGTCCTGTATGCGTTTGATACCTTTTTTATCTCCAATATCTTGTTGAGTTCTTCAAGCGCCTTCACTATATTCAGTTCCGGTTCGACATTGGATCCCAGTGAAAGATATACATCAGTCATTGGCATCAGACTTGCTTCTGACTATTCGAACTCCGACGCTAGATGCGAATCTGAGTGCTCCGGGCTTCTCGACAACCACCAATACCTTTCTGATGTTTTCCCTCGAAAGACATATGCGCGCCACCATGTCAGCCAGTGTCTCAACGAGGAAATATTTCGATGCTTCTACTTTCGTTATGATCTCTTTGGTCAGCGATTTGTAATCAGCGGCATTCTCGATTGAATCGCTTTCAACGGCCTTTTTGAAATCTGTCCACAGCTCCAGGCTGATTAGGACATCCTGTTTCTGGTGTCTCTCATGTTCGTTGATTCCGACAATGCAGCGCAATCTGAGCTCCCTTATGATGATCGAATTCTCCTCACAGTTGTCACTGCCTAACATCATCTGCCCCTTGCGGTTCAGGTGAGAATGTCCTGAAATTAAATACATTTGCAGTGAGACCGGTTACTCATGGGCACATCTCAGACAGTTTTTCCGTAAATCTTCCCGGTGAGATGCTGCCCGCCGTCGATGAAAAGGATCTGACCTGTGATGAATTCCTGTTTCAGCAGGAATATAAGTGCATCTGAAATATCCTCGGGTTTTCCGTATCTACGGAGAGGTACCTCCTCTTTGAGTTTTTCAAAGTAATCAATCCCCTTGCCAGCAGGTGGCAGCGCAAGTCCAGGAGCTATCGCATTTACCCTTATACGTGGCGAAAGGCCCAGTGCCAGTTCCTCTGTGAGATGTCGCAGCATCTGTTTGCTGAGAAAATATGCTGTCCTTCCAAGGTCGTGGCCAGAAATCCTGGTGTCAAGTAAGTTTATTATGTCACCCCCCGCAGTCTGCTGCGAAAAGAGATGCGCGAGTCTCCAGGGAATGGCGGCATTTATATTCATCATCGATTCAAACTCATTCTTCAGCGGTTCTCTCTGTAAGCGCTCGGGAAATGATGAGGCGCTGTTCACAAGTATGTCAACCGGTCCGGCCATTTCATTCACTGACCTCATGAGTCTGTCCGCTGAATCCATGTCTGTGAATTCTTCCCTCACAGTCCAAGCCTTGCCTCCGCCCTTCTCGATGGCCGATCTGAGTTCGATCGCTTCCCTGTCAGATCTGTTATAATGTATGACCACCTCAACTCCTTCGTTCGAAAGTGCGGTGGTTATGGCTCTTCCCACTCTCTTTGCGCCACCAGTGATTAGCGCTCTTCTCCCCTTCAGTTTATCCATGAGGATGAATGTATGCGGTTCAACTTAAATCCATCAGTCACCATACAAGTACGACAAACCTGGTCTGCTGCCTCGCCGATCTGAAGATCTGCTCCACCCGGAGACCGGCCCGCTGCCCTGTCGACCTGAACACATGGAAAGGGATATAACGAATGTGATACTGGAGATAGGCAGGCTGCAATCACTAATGCAGACGGTGCATCAATATGAAAAGTTCGAGATCACAGTCAAGAATAGAAGAAGCGGTCAGAACGATTCTCCGTGAGATCGGGGTTGATGAAAATACAGAAGTTTTCAGGAATACGCCGAGAAGGGTTTACGGAATGTATTCGGAACTGTTCTCTGGACTCGATGATAAAAATGAACCCAGAATGACTTCATTCAAGAATCCGGGCTATCACGACATAATCGCAATCAGAGACATCCCGTTCTATTCAATGTGCGAGCATCATCTTCTTCCCATCTTTGGGCATGTGTCCATAGCCTATATTCCTGGAGACAGGATAGTTGGTCTTTCCAAGATACCGCGCACCGTCAAGTTCTTTTCCTCAAGACCTCAGGTCCAGGAAAGGCTGACGGCGGAACTTGCAGACTTTCTTCATACCAAACTCAACGCGAAAGGGGTCATGGTGCTTGTCACGGCGCGCCATATGTGCATGGAAATGAGAGGCGCAAAGTCGATACGTTCAGAAACGCTTTCAAGTGCCATCAGAGGCAGTTTCGAAACCCATCCGGAGACAAAGGAGGAGGCCCTCAGATTACTTGAATGAATACAGCGGTCACTGCACTGAACTCTTTATATTTAGAACAGATAGCTTGAATTATGACCTGGTACAGAGCAGCGCAACTGAACAGCATAAATCAGAGCGGACTTTTGAGAGCTGAGGTTGGCGGCAAGGAGATACTTCTCATCCGCTCAGGGAACAATCTGTACGCGACGTCGCTGAGATGCACCCACGAGAATGATGATCTCTCGTCCGGCACCCTTGAGGATGGCAATATAGTCTGCGGCTTTCATTTCGCTACCTACAGCCCTGCTACGGGAGAAGTGATTTCGCCTCCTCAGGATGGAGGAGAGGCGACTCCTCTAAAGACTTACAGGGTTAAGATAGAAGGAGAGGACATAATGGTCGAAATACCATGAAAGTAGTTGTTCTCGTAAAGCAGATACCAGACGTCAACAGGATAGAGCTGGATCCGTCCACTCTGAGAATACGCAGGGAAGGCGTTCCACTGCTTATGAATTCGTTCGATCGCAAGGCGATAGAGGAATCGGTGAGGATAAAGGAAAAGATGGGTGGGGAGGTAATCGCAGTGACTATGGGACCGCCCGCCTCAAAGGACGTCATTGTCGAGGCACTGAGGATGGGTTCAGACCGGGGATATGTAATCTCAGACAGAAGATTCGCGGGTGCCGATACATACATTACTGCCCGTGTTCTTTCTTCATTCATAACCGGGATTAAGCCGGATCTGGTTCTGGCCGGAAAATATTCGCTTGACGGCGAAACATCCCAGGTCCCTCCGGAGATCGCGACGATCATCGGATACCCTTTCAAATCAGCCGTCACGAAGATCGAATTCATCAGGGACGGACAGGCTGTCAGCGTGGAGCAGGAACGGGAGGACGGCATGTCTTTGTTCGAGATGGATCTACCGGCAGTACTCTCAGTGAGTGAAAAGATCAACAGGGCAAGAATGCCTCTGCCACCATCCCCTGATTTTGAGGAAAGGGTACGCTTTCTTGACTCGTCGAAACTGCAATGTGAAGTTGGAGGTGCAGATTCCCCGACAGTAGTCATGGGTACGGAGGCTGTGAGCAACTACAGAAAGGTAAGATTTTTAAACATGGGGGAAGAGGCTTTCAGGTGCGTTCTGGAATTGGCTGAAGGATCGGTGCCCGCTGAAGCTGAAGAACTTCATCTTCCACCGGATTGCGGAAAGGAGGAGTTGTGGGGCGTGGCCCTTAACGATGTCCAGACCGCCTATGAGATAGCGTCAAAGCTTTCAGAAATCGCTCTTGAGAATGGTTTCAGGGTCAGGATTATAGGCAACATTGAGCCAGGGAAATTGAATGATCTCCTCTGCCACGAGTATGAATATATCGACTGCAGCGAAAACGAATTGATTGCCGACACCATAGCATCAGAGGTCCTGAACAGAAAACCACGATGTATCATTCTGCCTTCAACCGTCGACGGAAGGGAAATAGCACCTTCAATTGCGGCAAGAACCGGACTGGGACTGACTGCCGATTGCATAGATTTGAGATTCGCTGAAGGACGGTTGCTTCAGTACAAACCTGCCTTTGGGGGAGGTATAGTTGCCTCAATTACATCGAGGACGGTACCGGAAATGGCCACAGTTCGTCAGGGGATGCTCAGGAGGCGAAAGGGTACGGGCACACATCGGATGATTGTGAGCACTCTCAAGGCGAATGGTGCCGTAAAGGTGCGCCGTACAGGCCACATCCCTGTGGATGGAACGTACAGGCCGTTGCACGGGAGCAACATAGTGATTGGACTGGGTCGCGGGCTCAGAGGCAGTGAAAATGTCAGGAAGATCCTACCTCTTGCCGAACGTCTCGGTGCGGCAGTAGGTGGAACCAGACCTATTGTTGATGCAGGCTGGATTCCGCGGCAGCAGCAGATCGGCCTTACAGGAACATCCATCTCCCCAGGTCTCTACATAGCGCTTGGTATTTCAGGTCAGGATAACCATGTTGTGGGTATAAGGTATGCTGGGAAGGTGGTGGCAGTTAACAGCAGGCAGGATGCACCCATATTCAGATATGCAGATATTGGAATAGTTGGAGATCTCTTCGAGTTTGTCGAAGGTATGTGCAAGTATATCGACATTCATCGAACTGCGAAAGACTTGAATTGAACCACATTCATTTCGTGGATTCCGATCAGGGAGGCAATTCCATGCATGACGAGGTAAACTTGATTCTTACTGATATTGGCGGTGTATGCGTGGAGAATCCCTATCGCATTCTTTCTGAGATTCTATACAGATCCTTCGGAAAAGACAGTGATCTCTCATATGAAACAATGAAGAGTCTCGCACGTAAACTCGATGCAGGCACGATGACATTTGATGATTTTGCTCTCGGTGTGATTCACTCTACAGGCGTCCCGCTTGATGTGGTCTCGTTCACAAAACTTCACGACGAGAGCCTTTTGGAGAAGAAGGACGTCATTGAACTCTACCTACGTGTCAGAAGAATGTATGATCTGCGTCTTGAGGCGGTCAGCAATATGCCTGAGCACACATGGCAGATGCTCTCCCGTAAATTCGGATTTCAGGAAATATTTGACAGAACATTCCTGTCGTTCAGGACAGGTATTCTCAAACCTGATCCAGGTATCTTCAGACTGGTCCTTTCGGAGGAGAATTCTTCTGCACAAAACTGTATATTCATTGATGATTCAGCTGAGAACGTGAAGGCCGCTGAAGCCAGTGGCATTGAAAGCCATCACTTTGTCGACTCGGCCGGTCTTCGGACCTTCCTGGAGAGAGTTGGACTGAAGCCAGATTGATTCCTTTCAATCAGCTTTTATCCATTCCGCATTTCCCGCATCTTCTGTCCTGGAACCTGCTTTCCATTCATGAGTAAATCATTTCCCTGAACGTGCTGAAGCGGCCAACCGATGATGACATCAGGCACTTGACGATGGCAACCGGCTGATGGCGGCAATTCATTTTTTGATGAGATAATATCCTGCAGCCTTCTCCCTTGCAACCCTCTTTATTATCCCCTTCTGGGCAAGGCTCTGGAGTGCGTTTGCAACAAGCCCCTTCGGTCTGCCGCATTTTTTTGTTATGTCGTCAGCAGTCCTGACAGCTGTATCCTTCGTCGCTCCAAGCTCTTCAAGTACCTTCACAACCAGTTCTTCTACGGGTGTCATCTCAGTCATAGTGATATTGCTCCAGAGCAGTAATTATTAGTCAGTAATATTTAATTTGTCTGATGCCCGCTCGGAAATCGATCACAGAGACTGTTCTACCGTTGACTACAAAGATATCGCCAGTATCAGGAAGAGAGGGCGTAAGGTTGTGGCAAAAGATATTAAGCAGTTTACTTCCTTGCTTTATGAGATTAATATGTCAGTTGTTCTGCTGGAGACAAGCATGGGAAATGTTAAGATTGAACTTTTCGATGAAACTATGCCGGTAACTGCAGATAATTTCAGGAAGCTGGTGAGCAGCGGTTTCTATGACGGTGTCGTATTCCACAGAGTTATACCCGGTTTCATGATCCAGGGCGGTGATCCAACTGGTACTGGAATGGGCGGGCCAGGCTATAGTATCCGGGACGAATTTTCCAGGTCAAACAGGAATGTCAGAGGAACTGTGTCAATGGCGAATGCGGGTCCAAACACAGGGGGTAGCCAGTTCTTCATAAACGTTGCAGACAATAATTTCCTCGACACGAAGCATCCTGTTTTCGGAAGGGTGATCGAGGGAATGGACGTAGTTGACAATATAAGCAAGGTAAAGAGAAACAGGCAGGACAGGCCACTACAGGAAGTCAGGATAAACAGGGCATCACTGATATAATCCGGACCAGAAGTTGGGTCTCTGTGTGCATCAGTCACTCTCTGCGGAGGGAAGGTGACAGTTGGAATTCGCCGTCACCTTATTCCGACGTAAGGCATTTCTCTGCGCGGAGTTATTCTGATCCTGGCATCAACGACGAACGCCCCTCCGCCTTTCTGTTTTACCATAACCGGATTGAAGTCCAGTTCGGATATTGACTGAAAATCCTCCACAAGATTGCCGAGCCTCAGGATCATTTCGGTCAACGAATCTGTATCGTATGTCGGTCCGCCCCTGAAACCAGAGAGCAGCCTGTATGTTTTGAGCGATTTCAGCATCTTCTCCGCGTCGTGTCTAGAGAGAGGAGTAAGACTCACTGCAACATCTCTGATGAGTTCGACCATTATGCCGCCTGCACCGCAGGCTATAACAGGGCCAAAATTACCGTCGTTTGTCACACCGATGAACATTTCTACGGCGTTTTCAATCTGCTCCTGTACCAGGAACTTTACTCCTGAGTAGCCTGCATCCTGAAGCCTTTTCAGCATATTCCTTGCAGATTCGGCTACATTCTGTCTACCTTCAAGGCCTACAACGACGGCACCGGCTTCAGTCTTGTGAACCAGACCATGGGCAATTCCTTTGAGCACGACCTTCACGCCCATCCTTCCGGCCTCATTTCCTGCCTCCTCGGGAGAATTGCACAGAGCGCTTCCTGCCTGAGCAATTCCGTAGCATTCAAGGATCTTTCTGACACTGTCCTGAGACAGCCAGCCGTCGTTTTCGGCTGCGTCATCGCCGGAGAGTATGTATGCCGCCTCTTCTCTTCTTATGTCTGTGAATACGGCGGGAGGCTCATCAGGCAGAGAAAGCCACTCCCCATAAGATGCCGCGAGAGAAAGTGCCTTGATACCATCCTCAGGAAAGGGATATGAAGGTATCCTTACCGTCTCAGCAGGCTGGCTGTCGTAGGGTTCGGAAAGTTCATTTGCGAGACCCCTTGAAGCCATGAAGTTGGCTACAATTGTTATCTTGCCCTTCAGAGAAGAAGCGGCTTCATTAATCTCGCGTGCAACTCGGCCGGGATCGACAGATATCGCTGGAACGTAAATCACATAGATGGCATCAACCATGTTGCCACCCGCAACAGTCTTTATGGCATTTAGGTATCCGCCAGGTACATCATTTGCTGTCATGTCAACCGGGTTTCTCACAGCAGCTTCGGCAGGCAGAAATTTCCTCAATGATTCCTGCACATCTGGCGAAAGTTCGGGTACTTCCATTCCGTATGATTCGCATGCGTCGGCCGCAAGTATGCCTGCACCCCCTGCATTTGTGATTATCGCTACCCTTCTACCGCGCGGAACTGGCTGGCTGGCAAGTATTGTGGCAACGTCAAACATCTCCTGAAGTGTTTCTGCCCGGATTATTCCCGCCTGACGGAAGAGAGCATCTACCGTGACATCTGATGCAGCAAGTAGTGCTCCGGTATGAGACTGGGTAGCCCTGAAACCGGCCGCAGAACGTCCGCTCTTCACAGCTACAATTGGTTTCTTCCTTGCAACCCTCCTTGAAATGCGTGAAAATTTTCTGGGGTTGCCGAACGATTCCAGATAGAGCAATATGATCTTCGTCCCTTCATCATTTTCCCAGTATTCTATCAGGTCATTTCCGGATATGTCTGCCTTATTTCCAACAGAAACAAATTTTGCCATTCCTATTCCAAGTTTGTTGGCTAAGTCTATAGTGACAATCCCCAGTGCCCCTGACTGTGACAGAAAACTAATCTCACCTCTTCTAATTGTCTGCGGGCTGAACTGTGCATTGAGGCTGAAACTAGGATCTGTGTTCGCAAGGCCCATGCAGTTCGGCCCGATCATCCGTAGTCCGGAACTCCTGCAGAGATCTGTCAGTTCCTTCTGTCTCTCCATCCCCTCAGTGCCTGTTTCGGAAAAACCCGAACTCACGACAACAATTGCTCTGACACCCTTTCTTGCGCACTCTTCTGCGGCCTGAATAACTGATTTCGCAGGGACAACAATTATGGCCATATCCACGTTTCCAGGGCAGTCCATCACCGATTTATATGAAGCAACAGACTGAACAGAAGTTGCGTTTATATTCACGGGGAAGACTGTCCCTGTGAATCCAGAATCAATGATGTTGTGAAACAATTCACCGCCTATGGTGTTCCTGTACCTGGATGCTCCAATAACGGCTATGGTCTTCGGCTCGAAAAAATATCTCAGTGCTTCCGAAGTTGCTATTGCTTCCCTTCTTTCATATCTTTCCAGAAATTCGGGCAGCATGGATGTTGGAAAGGTAGCTATCACATTTTTGTTTTCCACTGCAAGCGCTACGGGAATACCCGCGCTCTTGATGATGTCCAGTATCCTCCTGTTCTCTGAAGGTACAAATGCATTCATTTCCATTATTCCCATTTTGCTGGCCATCTCAATAGCCTGTCCAAGAAGTATTGTTCCTACGCCGAGTGCCTGAACGTCCTTTGAAACAAGAAGCGCAATTTCAGCCCTGTTGCCGGCAAACACTCTGAAAAAAGAGGCACCAATTATCCTTCCGCTTCTGAGCCCGACAATCACAACCTGCTTCTCCGAATCGGTTGTTACGGTATGTTCATCTTTGCCTTCGGCATTTACGAAGTAATGAAGCACAGAAACCTCTGACTTCATTTCATTCAGAAATTCCTGAAGCATTTCGTCCTCTGGCCTGCCTGCAACACGTACCTCTATCAGCGTTCCGTCTTTCAAGACAGCTTCAGAAGGGATCTCTGCCTTGTTACCCACATCTCTCACTTCCTCAACTCATAACCGCAATCACTTAAATCAATATGCCGTATTTTTTAATGCAACGCATGCGTTATGCAGCCATGTCCTTTACCAGCTGAGTCTCAAATATTTCAGTGACAGCAGTTTTACAAAGTTGTTTATGCCCAGATTGAAGAGTAGCGCAAGCAGAAATGTGAGAACAACGTAATCAAACGGCGCACTGTGCAGACCAGGTATGCCTGTGACCGACATCACAGCAGAGATTACTATGTCAGCCGTTATCGCTGCCGACATGACAGACGACGGCCTGCTGGACCAGAAATTTCTTCTCTCCCTTATGTTTATGAGATTGAATATGTTTGAATAAAGCAGGTAGTCGAATACAAGTGTCTGAATACCGGCGATTGCAAGGCCTGAACGGAGTATGAAATAAAGTGCAAAAAACGATTCAATAACCATGACAGTACCGATGATTGATGACGCCTCCGCAAGATCAAACATGTTCCATCTGGCCGGTTTTCTGGGCCAGACGACGTTGTCTGTCGAAAGGGTAAGGGTGACAAAGTCAAAAAGGAACAGAAGAAGAACCATGTCAAATGTTGAGAGCACCTGGAGCCCTGTAAGAAGCAGAGCAATGGTGACGAACACAACATTCTGAAAAGTCCTTGTCAGCCTGCTCAGGGTCCATGTATTCACCCTTTCGTAGATCTGCCTTCCGATTCTTACAAGGCTGACTGCATTTTTCAGGCCTGGAGAAACTAGCACCACCCCCGCAGCTCCCTTTGCGACATCTGTGGCACTGCTCACGGCAATGCCCACATCAGCCTGTCTGAGTGCCGGCGCGTCGTTTACGCCGTCTCCAGTCATACCTACTATATGGCCGGCCTTCTGAAGCGCGCCTACTATCAGGTACTTGTCTTCCGGGTACACCTCAGCAAAACCGTCACTGGACCAGGCGAGATCTGCCATTCCTTCCCTGTTTTCCTTCAGCTGCCTGACACTGATTATGTTCCTCCCTATTCCCACTGTCTCCGCTATTGTATGTGCTACTGGAACGGCATCCCCGGTAAGCATCTTCACCTTCACTCCCAGATCCTTCAGTTCGCTTATCATTTGGGCAGAATCTGAACGGGGCGGGTCGCTCATTGCAATCAATCCTTTCATCTCCCATCGCCCATTTCTCTTCCTTGCCGCCACCGCAATGACTCGTGAGCCTGAAACAGAAGCTTTCTTTATCTCTTCGTCAAGAAGTGTTCTGTCAAACTTGCCGCACATCTGGGCTATTGTTTCAACCGCCCCCTTGGCAACAGCTATTTCATCATTCTCAGACGATACTTCCGCCTCAGTCCGTCTTGTAGCCGGATCAAACGGAATGAACCTTGTTATACTGAATTTGCTCAGATCAATACCCCTTTTCCCTGTTTCCTCGAGAAATGCAGTGTCAATCGGATCCTGGTTTGCGGAATCTGAGGCCAGGGCTCCATACAACATGGCTTCATTCTCGGAGCAGCCGAAGGGCACAATTTCTGAAATACTGAGCTTGTTTATGGTAATAGTTCCAGTCTTATCGCTCGCAAGGACGTCCATCGTTGCGGCACCCTCAATCGAATCGAGTCTCGTGACAAGCACTTCTGATCTGGAAAGCTGTTCTGCTCCAAGCGCAAGGCTGATTGAAAACATTGCTGGAAGCGCGATCGGTATGGAACCGACGACCAGAACCAGCATCAGTGGTATAAGTGTTATAACGTTCTCATGTCTGAGTATGAATGAAGCCACAGCAACAGCGAGAAGTATCGCAACCAGGAGTATCATCCAGGCAACAACCCTTGAAATGACATGTTCGATTCTCAGTCGCGGATGCGCTATCCTTACAAGCTCTGCGGTCTTTCCGAAATACGTGTTCTTTCCTGTGAAAACAACTATTCCGCTGCATTCGCCCCTCTTCAATATTGAACCTGAGTAAGCAGGATCGTCCTTTTTTCTTGTGACTGTGAGGGATTCTCCTGTCAGGGCGGACTGGTCTATTTCCACATCCCCATCTATTATCTTCATGTCAGCTGGAACGAAGTCTCCCGCGCGCACCCTGATGATGTCTCCAGGAACAAGGAGTCTTGCCTCGATCGTACTCCATTCCCCGCTTCTTAAAACCCTGGCTCTCACCTGCAGTCTGTTCTTCAAAGCCTCGAGTGCCTCATTTGCCTTCATTTCCTGAGAAAAGCTCAATATAGCATTGAAAACAATCAGTGCAACGATAATGTAGAAATCAAGCAATTTGCCGAGTATGAAGGTCAGGAAAGCAGCAAATTCAAGTATCCAGGCAGACGCATTCCAGAATTTCTTGCCCAATGATATGAGAGGGTTCTTCTTTTCCCCCTCGATCTCGTTATATCCGTATCTGGATATCCTGCTCTGTGCCTCAGATGAGGCTAGACCGTTTTTTAGGTCTGAACCAAGCCTCTCAGCAATTGACTGAAAGGACATGCTGACCATTTCATCTTTTGAAATTTCCATGCTTCACATCCTTCAATTTTCATAACCAAATCATGTCTATTCAATCAGATGTCTAATATGTAAAAGGGCAATGTATTAGAGTGTTGTTCACGTTTGTTCAGTGAGAAGATGAGATAATATGGAGAAGACTGACGTGATTACAATAGGAGCAGGAGGCGGCGCATATCCTGGCGCATTTGAACTTTCCAGAGCAAACAGGAAAGTAGTGATGGTAGACATCAAAGGTGTCACCAGTGGAAACTGCCTTTCCGAGGGATGCATACCAAGCAAGACGGTCAGGGAAACAGCCGTCATGTTCTCAAGGAGCAGAAGATTCGCGAGCTATGGCATTGATGGGAAAATATTCGTTGATTACTCAAAAATAGTCGAACACAAGGACGCTGTTCAGCAGGCAAGATATGCCATGCACGAAAGGGAACTTTCAAGTTTTCCTGGACTTGAACTGGTCAAAGGGATGGCGGAGATACAGGACGACCACCATGTTCTTGTGCACACTGAGTCTGGCGACAAGGAATATAGTGCGGACTACATAATAATAGCAAGCGGTTCTGAAAGCTGGAGACCCAGTATAGAGGGAATTGAGCGTTGCATTGACAGCCGCGACATATTCAGCCTCAACCCTACACTCAGGCAGGTTCCGGAATCGCTGACAGTAATTGGGGGTGGATATATAGGTCTTGAAACAGCTTCAATGTTCGCTGCTCTGGGAAGCAAGGTTACACTTCTTGAATTCATGCCAAGGGTCCTTTCCAATATGGACGAAGACTTCGTTTCCGGCCTCGTCTCACTCCTCGATCCTTCAATTGAAATCCTGACATCAGCATCCGTCACACGTGTCGTGGATGATGGGAAGGCGAAGAGAACATCATTCACATTGAATGGAAAGGAAAGAGAGGTGGAATCTGACGTTGTACTGTGCGCAACCGGTCGCAGGCCAGTCATTCCTGAAGGTGCTGACAGAATAGGAATAAGAAGGACGAAGAACGGCATAACGGTGGACGCATCCATGCGGACAAACATCGACAATATTTATGCAACAGGCGATGTGAACGGACTCAAACCACTGTTTCACGCCGCTGTTCGAATGTCCCTCGTTGCGGCCCACAATATACTTTCGGGCAGGAAGACAAGTGATTACGTGGACCTGCTTTCAATCCCCACGACTGTATTCACCATCCCTGCGGGTGCGGTGGTAGGAGTTACGAGGAAGGAAGCTTCCGGAATCCGCCTGATTGAGGGCCACTACAGATTTGAAGGAGATTCCAGGGCCCAGATATTCGGTGAAACCGAAGGCGAGATCCGGCTGTTCTTTGATGCAATGACAACAAAACTTGTCGGTGGATGGGTTATGGGAATAGATGCCGGAAACCTTATAGGCGAGATAGCTGCAGCGCTTTCCCTCGGGGCTAAGGCTATAGATCTGGCAAACATGTCAAATCAGCATCCGATGGCCTCTGAAGGTATCTCATCAGCCGCAAGGGAGGTTGTGTGAGAAGCCACAACGTCCAGCTGACAGCAGATATCAGTGTGATTATTTTAATATCTCGACCCTATTTCAGCCTCACGTGGTAATGTGTCTCAGAAATTCAAGCCTGGAAAGATACTTGTGGCGGTTGACGGTTCTGAAAGCTCTGCGAAGGCTGCTGAAACCGCATCCAGAATAGCATACGACTCCGGCGCAGAACTTACAATTCTTCATGTGCTTGAACTGCCTCCGATAAGTATTACTGGCGATGTCTATGTTCCAGTGGATAAGCTGGAGGCAGATGCCAGGAAGGAGGCCGAGCGATTCACATCGAAGTTCAGAGTCGCTGCTGAGGGCGTTGGTGCCAAAGCGGCTGTCGATATCCTTGTGAGTGATGGATCAGTTGTTGACACAGTTGTCCGATATGCGGAAAATGGGAAATTCGATCTCATCGTCGCGGGCACCAGAGGCTTAGGCGGATTCAAGAGGCTAATTCTTGGGAGCGTGGCCGCCGGTATAGTTCATTATGCTCACTGCTCTGTGCTTATTGTAAGATAGTCGACATTTGCTCCAGATCAAAGCCTCCAGTCATCAAAATCAATCTGGAAGAGGGGAAATGCTCACCGATTGCCGTGATTCAGATTCCTTCTCGATCAAAACAAAGATATTTTAAATCAGGCGCATTTGACAGCTGAGTGCGTCATCTACCGACTATTCCACGTATTTTGGGAATTCAAAACGGTCTTCTCTTCACGAGTTGATTTTTTGCCCTGTGTACTGGAACACCATTCGGGGAATACACCCACTTTCTCCCAAATATCGCCACAGCCTGGGTGACGGTACAGCTATGTCTGCCGGCACTCATTCCAGTATGGCTCCTTCTCCGGCTCTTTACAGGTGGAATGGTTGCCGGGCATTCTGCGGCCTACATCTGCAGAAAGCGTTAATTATTGCTTTCCATCTGTGCGATAGTGTTCACTGTACTGATCGTGACAAGAGAAGTCGTCGGCATACTTATTTCGCTCGCAATACTCATATTCACCGTGGCTGGCGAATATGATATTATACCTGCAAACCCCATGAACTTCTCCCGAAGAGGCAGAGGTCCAGGGCTTTCCATCGTGGACTCGATTTCATAAAAGTTGGCAATGTTGTGGCAACAGCGGCTGTAGTCGTAGCCGTACTGTCCGTTGCTTTGAAGAGAATGTCACTCGGGCCGTCCATAATTATCGTGGAACTGATAATTTTCATGACCAGGCTCAAACTATCAGCGTCTATCATAAGACTCAAAAAGTCTGAGGAGAAAGATGAAGCACAGAAGGAATTTAAAGAGTATTATGGCAGTAACGCCGTAAATCCAGTTTGGGTATCAGTTCCAGGTGACTTCGCCTCAATGTAAAACGTAAAGAAGCCCGTAGTAGCATTCAGGTTGATGGTAGGAGGTACGGCGGCATGGTATTTTGCTGCAAGCTTCATCCTTTACGTGATAGCAATCTGGCCATACTTTTTTTCCAAAACTCACTGATTATATCGTACTGATTCCGGGCACTTGCCCATTCATAGGCTGTTTGACCTGCCTCCTTTTGACAGAAGGATTCGGAGGAGCATGCTGTCGTACTCGATTATTGGCATGAGTGTGATTACCCTTCTCTTCATCATTGCAGGAACACTGTTGTCCAGAGACATGCTCGTAATCCTTTATCTGTGGACCTAACTGCCAGTCTTTTTATTCGGGAAGGCTCTTGCAGTTGCATGGCTGTTCTTATGCATGGAGGCAGTCGAAGGATGTAATGCTGGAATGCGGGGGGTGGTAGAATCTTGATAGAGATGGAACAAAGGGCTGCAGGCGCTCTCAATGGTGTCGCCATAGCTGATGCGCTTGGTTCTGCAACAACATTCATGTCCCACAAGCGTATCGTGAAGCTTTTCGGCAAAGTGGTTGATTTTATTGATCCGAAGTTATCAACCGTTCATGAGTCGCTTGCTAGGGGAAGTTTCACAGACGACACGGAACTGACTATTGTACTGGCAAATTCAATTCTGGAATGCGGCCGCGTCTCTTCCGAATGTTTTGCACGCGCTCTTGTCTCATGGGCAAGGGAGAAAAATATACTTGAGACAACTATCATAGGTCCGAGCACGAGGAGGGCCATTCTGAAACTCATGTCAGGGGAGAGAATTGATAAGGCAGGTTCGGGCGGGACAACTAATGGCTGTGCAATGAGAATATCCCCTGTCGCAATTTTCGACGTCGGTTCCTCGATAGAGGATACTAAGAGGGATGTTGAGGAAGCGTGCTTACCCACCCATTGCACTTTCATAGCAATAGCCGGTGCCAGTGCTGTATGTGTCGCGACGAAGAGGGCAATAGAGGGTGAGAGGTCAGTAATGAGGATCGTTGATTCTGCGGTCGACGCTTCAATGAATCCTGAGTGTTCGCGCTGTGGAGGTCACAGACAGAGACTTCACCTCCGCATTGAACATGCGTTGAGAATTGCTGAGGCAGCCGACTGCGATGAAAACCTCCTCACATCTCTCTATTCTTTCATGAAGGGAAAGAGAAAAGCGCTCACCGAAGACGCAGTCCCTGTTGCCATGGCAATATTTTACTATGCACGTGGAGATTTCAACCGGTCTGCGTTGCTCTCAGCAAATCTTGGCGGTGATTGTGACACCATCGGTGCCATAGCGGGGGCCATGTCTGGTGCGTATTCGGGCATTTGCCGCATAAGGAAAGAATGGATTAAAACGGTGCGCCTTGTTTCCAGCGTGGATCTTACCAGACTTGCAGGAGCGCTATTGCATGCGAAAGGAAATTGATCTCCTTCTTGTCGGCGACGCGGTCCTGGACATCTACTTCAGGATAGATTCTTTTCCCCTCAGTTCGGAAGTGGTGGAGTCATCCCCAACCCTTGATATTATTCCTGGCGCAATGTGCACTGTTGCAATCACGTCAAGCAGAATGGGTCTGAGAACTGCATTGCTTGATACGGTGGGATGTGATTGCAACGGTTCACTTCTTCTCGATTCGCTGAAGAACGAAGGTGTTGAGACAGGATATGTGAGAAGGTCTGCCAAGTGCAGGACTTCAGTATGTGCAGTGATCGTGGCAAACAGCCACAGGCATTCATTCATAGGATGGAGCGACCCCATAAATCACATTGCTCATGCGACCAGAAGGTCCATCATCTCTAGAGCGCGTATGCTGTTCTTTGATGGATACACACTTGCTTCTGGTGCGGGGACCCTCAAGTCAATGAGGAAGGTGCTGGATATATGTTCTTCAGAGAACGTCACTGTTGCATTCGATCCAGGTCCTCTTATTGCTGATATACCCAGTCCGGATGTCTTCTGTGTCGCTTCGGACATTATATTTCTCAATTCGGAGGAGAAGAGGATATTTGACAGAATGGTGCAGAAGAGGCGCCTGGATTTCTCAGACAAATTGATTGTCGAGAAGATGGGAGCGCTCGGTTCCCGCTGCCACAATGCAGGACAAACCATTCACTCCCGAGGTGTCAGATTGGATAGGATCGATAATACGGTCGGTGCAGGTGACGTTTTTGATGCTGTGTTTCTCTGGGCACTATTCATGGGACTGGATGTTCGGTCATGTCTTGATGCAGCCAACTTTGCGGCTGCAAAGAGGGTGAGTTCAGGTGCCATCAGCGGAATTGTATCCAGAAATGAGGTGCTAGGATATATCAACGTGCATAAACAGCGAGTGATATGACAGCATGCTTTATTGACCGGAATGAGGTGTGAGGGTGTTCGCGGAGACACTTAAACCGGCACACTGAGAAGCTGCACCGCCGAACGTGGGGAACTGGGCTGAACTGCCGACGTAGCACGACAATTGAGCATTCTCCAAATGATTTAGCGTTCATCCGTTATTCGATTGTCCAGGGGCAGCGAGGACAGTGCAGCCTGCTTCACTGAGGCTTCCTTTACTACACAGGTCTGCGAAAGTTGCTTTGCCTGCCATCACGAAGATAACAATCACAAAGCCGATGTACTCAGCGGTTATGCAGGATGGGTCAGGTTGGGATGATGGCGTGGAGCGTGACAGGGCTAACGCGAGATGTGTCAATTGTCCGCAAATCAGAGCGACATCGTCAGAGCAAGCATTGTGGCCTGAGTGTATGTAGCGGTAACGTCGTAGGTACAAGGACTGACCTTTACATTGAAGTCGCCGTTAACGGATGCAGTAATGACCAAATCGACTGAAGCTGCTGCAGTTGTTGGAGTCACACTGCCTGTTATGTATCAGCGCGCATGGACCGATGTTCATCAACTTAGTTGCACTGCCGCTCCATTACAGTGTCTCCGACCCGTTCTTCGGGAAGAATACGCTCGCTCAATATTCGCCGAAGGATGCACTCCCCTGCACGTGCCACCCATATCGAAGATGAAGACGGACAAAATGTGTGTGCGGTCTGATATACCGAAGCAGTTCAGGATAATGATTGAAAAGTCCCCAGTAAGGCCGTCACTACCTACAACAGAGGGAGGCATGATTTGACCCATATAGGTCATATTCCCTCAGCTTTGAGCCAAATTTCAATAGTTAATATACTCAATTTAATTTAGTTATTACAAGAAACCACAACTTTTTCCTTCTTGTCTATATGCCTGTAATTGAAATGGGCTCATCCGGATTTGAACCGGAGACCTCCGCCGTTTCGACCCTTTATCAGGGATGTCAAGGCGACGTCATAACCACTAGACCATGAGCCCTTCTTTTATTTTCGCTTCCTGTCTTGTTGGATACAACTGTAGGTTTAACGTAAGCCTATATTTGTAACCTTCATCACCGTCTCCACCGGAAATGTTAAACGATCGAATGCTGGAGCAGTTATCTGATGTAACTGCTCGTTCGCTCAATGTCGAAATTCTCCACAAAACGTATATTCTCATTCAAGCCCGATGGGGCAAATCTCAGCACAGGATAAATTGTCCATATGTCTCCATTAGCAATAACGGCGGCTGGATGTTCCGGGCCGAAAGCTTCAATTGCAACAGCAGCCGTGATTCTTCTTGCATCAGCTTCATCCACAAATCCAAGTGAATGTATGTACTCGTGTGCGAGTATTGTGTATATGAAAGAGTTGTATTCAGTTTCAGATGCGGCTATTCGCCGCATCGCACCTACAAGTATCGAATTCATAACAATGTAGTTTCCCCCAATCTCCCAATATGCACCCAGTTCATTGGGCAGATCTGCGAGAGCAAGACCGACACCGGGTCTTTCCCTTCCTGTGTGCTTCAGTACAGTCTTCCTGACGACCCTGAATACGGAATCGAAATTCATCCTGGCGTCAAGCGATCCTGCAAATTGCCCTTTGAGCGTCCTCACTGCTTCATCAGAAGCAGATTCCCTCCTGGATGCCCGAAACATTGTGAGATAGTCCGATTCGGGTGCCGGATGTTCTCCCACCCCTTCTTTTGCCCTCCGTCCCTCCCTGCCCTCAAGATTCAGCCTCATTTTCACCTTGCCGATATCTACACCTGATGGATTAATAAAGTTTGGTAAAACATTCTTGAAACACTTATAAGGGAATTTGTTTTAATAGGATATGTGCTGTGCATAGGTATAGAGGGCACCGCCCATACGGTTGGCGTCGGCATTGTTTCATCTGATGGTGAAATTCTGGCAGATGAAAGGGATATGTACCATCCGCCCAAGGGAGGGATACATCCGCGCGAAGCTGCAAATCATCATGCAGAGGTCGTCGTTCCAATGGTGAATAGGGCCATTGAGGACGCCAATATAAGACCTCGGGATCTGGATATCATTGCCTTTTCGCAGGGTCCCGGACTCGGGCCATGTCTCAGAACAGTGGCAACCGCCGCCCGGGCTCTTTCGATATCTCTCATGAGGCCGATTATCGGTGTCAATCATTGCGTTGCACATCTCGAAATTGGAAGAATGAACAGAGCTGACTCAGATCCTCTGATGTTATACTGTTCAGGTGGGAATACTCAGGTTATAGCGTATGCAAAGCGGAGGTACCGCGTGTTCGGTGAGACAATGGACATAGGTGTTGGAAACATGCTTGACAAGATAGGCATAATGGCAGGTTTTGGCTTCTATGCGGGCCCGAAAATAGAGGAGATGGCAAAGAAAGGAAGTGAACTTCTGGACCTCCCCTATTCCGTGAAGGGTATGGATGTATCATTTTCAGGCATCCTTACGGCAGCAAGGCAGCATATCAACAATGGTTGCAGTCTCGAAGATCTCTGTTTTTCTATTCAGGAAACTGTTTTTTCAATGCTTACCGAAGTTACAGAAAGGGCGGCAGCGCAGGCGGACAAGAAGGAAATACTTCTGGCCGGAGGTGTGGCCAGAAATAGGCGACTGGCAGAAATGGTCAGGGTGATGGCTGAGGAACGCGGTGCCACCTTGTTCGAACCTCCATTTCCCTTTTTTGCGGACAACGGCGTTATGATTGCCTGGAACGGATTGATTGCCTACTCCTCCGGCCAGAGGATGACGATATCTGATACAGTGATAAACCAGAGATACAGGACAGATCAGGTAAATGTCACCTGGAGGCAGCAGCCTTTTCGAGCTGTTTCGAAGTGATATCATTCACGGATTCCAAGAATCCCTTCAGATTGTCCTTTGGTACGGTGGCACCGGAAGCCACAACATGTCCCCCACCCTGCCCACCAAACCTCGATGCGGAAACAGAGAGGCTCTCTGCAAGATCAAGTCCCGCCTCCACAAGTCGTCTTGTTCCCCGTGCGCTTATCTTGTAATCATTGCCGGCAAGCGAATAGGCGAGGGTCGGTTTGTCCTTTCTTCCTATGAAAGACATGTAGAGTCCGCAGAGCGCGCCTGCCAGAGAGGAGTCGTCTGTAGAGAAATGCTGGATGGAGGACATTTGCTCGATCCCCTTCTCAAGCTCCATGAGTCTTGAAATTATCCTCCTGTTGTAATCCACCCGAAGTTCCCTCGCCTTCTCCTGGGCAGCCGCGTCACCAAGCTCCATCGAGATGCCCGCGGAATAGTTTTCTGTCCTGCCGCACGCATTTGCAAGGCTCGATATTTCAGATATGCTCATCCCTGTGTTTGAATCAAAATACTGGGTGGAGATTATCTGCTCCACGTTCTCATATTCGCATCCATTGGATGCGAGAAGTGTTGTAAGAATGCTGGCAACCATTCTTAGATCATCTGCGTCATACTCCGAATATGGCTTTTCCATCTCAATTCCTGTGTCCCGGAACCTGCCCAAAAACAGGTCAGCTCTCCCTGTGAATCCCGCAAAATAGGGTTCGGGTGTGTGGTTGACTGTTTCCAGCAAATTTTTCCCCTGCACGGCCAGCATCCTGCGCTCATTGATAAATCCGAGCTCAATTGCCTTCTTAAGTATCTGTGCATTGATACCCCTGAAGCCGCCAAGATGCTGCATATCGCCAAGCGCCCCGGCAAGCGCCTGAGGGGCGCAATCCCAGTTTCTTTCGTCCACGTTCTGTGCCATGATGAACGATGTCGTAGAACCACTCACATCGGTAGTTCCGTTTGCGCCAAAGAGAGATGCATTTACATGAACTATCTTTCCATCAGCCGCATCATCCGCCTCTGCCTTATGATGATCGAGCACTATGACGTCGCCCTCCAGTTCCCTGAGCAGGGGTATCTGCGCGCTGCCCATATCTGAAAATATATGGAGGCCGCTGCCTTCTTTCCTGAGTTTCCCGATCAATATGCTGTCAAGGCTGCGGGATAGGGAGAGGTGGAAAGGACATCCGAGCCTCTTCAACATGACAGACAGCACTGCAGCAGAACTTACGCCGTCTGAATCATAATGGCTGACCACGCGGACGACCGAATGCCTTTTGTCAAGCAATAATTTCTTCGCTTCATCCAATCTTTCCTGGAGTTTCACATTCAGGTCAAGTTCAGTCATCTGTCAATTCACTTAATTGTCTTATCCCTGGTTTTCCTGCGAGTATTTCCAGTTCGAAGGTATTACACCATTTCTTGCATAATATTTCGCGAGGCGCCTTATCTTCGACTCTATCAGCTGCAAACCCCGTTTTGCACTGTTATCTCCCTTGTTTTCAGCAATATGTGCTGAGACACTTTTGACCCTCTCGATGAGTGAACTTAGATCCTCAGGCAGCTGCGGTCTTATTCCTGCTTCCTCAAGTATCTGTATAATTGACTTTCCTGTAAGAAGCTTAACATTAGGGACGCCATACTGATCTCTCAAAACAAGACCAATCTGTGAAGCACGTTTCCCGAGCTTCCCCATCTGAATTATCTGATTGGTGACCTCTTCACCGGTTATCTGTACCCAGGCAGGGCTGGCAGTTACCATGGGCCTGTGGGAGGACGCCTTTCCCTTTCTGCTGGAGTGCATTCTTGACATCGAATTTACCTCTTTACCTTCTTTGCATTGAACAACTGATATATAAGACATGCATAGCTTCGCCTCCTGCAGGTGAAGCTGTTCGCGGAGCATACACGAAACTCTCATTTTGTCCTGTGCGATAATGTGGAATCAGCTGTTTGGCCACATTTACAAATTTTTAAATGAACACCACTGATACAGTTGTCCGGTAATATGGATTACGATGCAACAGTTACTGAAATGAAAGGAAGATTCGAATTGCCCGGGGCAGAACCGAAATACCCAAGGGACATCGAATACAGAATCGAGCACATGAAGCTTCACATCAGAGTGGACATCAGGAGGAGAAGCATCACGGGCCGGGTGGACTATAATATACTGAGGCTGGAGACAGGAACACTTGAGGAGATCGTTCTTGACGCAAAGGAGATGGAAATAGAAGAGGTTCTGTGCCAGGGAAGGCAGATTTCCTATTCCTACACTGGAGGCGCCATACATATCCCGGTTAAGGGAATTGAGGGCAGAAGGCTTGACATTTCGATAAGCTACAGCTGCAGTCCGGAGGCGGGGTTCTATTTTGTCTCACCAGATGAGAGCAATCCCGGCAAGCCCTGGCAGGCCTGGTCGCAGGGTGAAGATGAGTATTCGGGATACTGGTTCCCTTGCTTTGATTATCCTAATATGAAATACACGACAGAGATCTCAGTGACTGCGGATGAGCAGTTCACGTCCGTTTCAAACGGTAAACTGATGAAGGTTGTGGACGACAGGAGGAACAAGAAGAGGACATTTGTCTGGTTTGAAAGCGTGCCCCATTCAACGTATCTCAATTCGGTTGCGGTGGGTGAATTTGCTGTGATAGAGGACAGGTGGAAGAACATACCTGTCACCTACTACGTGCAGAAGGGGCGAGAGGAGGAAGCGAAGCGTTCATTCGGCAAGACACCGAAGATGATCGATTTCTTTTCAAAGTTAATCGGTGTCGACTACCCCTATGAGAAATACTCTCAGGTCGCAGTTTCCGACTTCATCTGGGGAGGTATGGAGAACGTCAGCGCTACAACACAGACGGACGAAACACTGCACGACGCAAGGGCGGAGAACGACTTTCCGAGCACCGGCCTTGTGGCTCATGAACTTGCACATCAATGGTGGGGGGATCTTCTCACAGCAAAGGACTGGTCCAATATATGGCTCAACGAGGGATTTGCCACTTATTTTGATGGGCTCTTCCGCGAACATGACGAGGGTGAGGATGAATTTCATGTCTTCCTGGAACAGTGTGCAGAAGCATACTTCAAGGAAGATGCAGAAAATTACAGGAGGCCGATAGTGCAGCGCAGTTATCTCTACCCGGCTGAACTTTTTGACAAAACGACCTACCAGAAAGGTGCACTCGTTCTTCACATGTTGAGGAAGGAACTGGGGGACGACGTCTTTTTCCATTCAATTAGCAACTATTGCAAAACCAATATGCTGAAGAATGTTGAAACGGCAGATCTAATCAGGGCCATAGAGGAAACTTCAGGGAGGAACCTTCAGTGGTTCTTCGATCAATGGGTGTACGGGGCAGGGTTCCCTGAACTTGCTGTCAGGATTGAATGGAACGGCAGGGAGTCAAAAGTCAAACTCGTGGTGAAGCAGAAACAGAAGACGGATGCAATCACACCTGTTTTCAGACTGAGTCTTCCGATTTCAATTGCTTTCGGAGATGGAAGGAGGGAGGACCATGTCTTGGACGTAAGGAAGGAGGAGGAATCGTTTGAATTCAAAGTGGACGAGAGACCTTGTTTCATTTCAATCGACGCGTGCGGAAACATACTGAAGAAGATTGACTACGACCGCCCTGTTGAGGACGCCATTTCGCAACTGAAGAATGGGACCAATTCAGAGAAGATCTCAGCGGCCAGGGAGCTTTCACGCAGGAGTGAGCGCAGGATATGCGAGGCCCTGAGCTCGGAGCTGAAAAAGGATAATTTCTGGGGAGTTCACGCAGCATGTGCTGAGGCTCTAGGAAGAATAAACAGAACTGAATCACTGGAGGCTCTGCATTCTGCAGTACGACTCAAGGACTCGCGGTCGAGAAAGCAGGTTGTAAAATCAATCGGTATCTTCCGGGATAGCTCATCGTCAGAATTGCTCAGAACACTTTTTGAAGATGAGAGCTATGCCGTTGGCGCCGAAGCGGTGACCGCATATGCGTCTATTGGGTTAAGGGGCACGACAGACGTTATGAAGAAAGCAGCTTCCATACGCTCTCACCTGGACGTCGTTAAACAGGCCGCGATAACAGCGTTCAGAGAGTGCGGCGAAGCCAGCGACATCGAATACCTCAAGGGTTTCACTGCTCCCTCCTACAGCTGGCGGGTGCGCGGTGCGGCGCTCAGGACAATCGCTGAGATCGGGAGGGATGAGAGAAAGGTAAGGGAGTTTGTTTACCTGCAGCTGAAATCGGACAATCTCAGGTACAGGCAGGCCGCAATTGAGGCTGCCGAAATAATATCAAACAGGGAAGGCATCGGCGAACTTGAAGCGCTGGTGTCCAGGGAAAGGGATGGAAGACTCAAGAGAAGGGCTCTTGAGGCAATAGCCCGGATTTCAGCCAGCACCTTCAGAAGTGCCGATGACAGATACTCAAGTGAGGTGTCGCGTCTGAGGGCTGAAGTCAGGGAACTGCGCAGATCCGTCGAATTGCTCGAAAGGGAAATATCCCGCCCTGCAAGGAAAGGGCGCCGGAATCGGCGGTAGATCATTCCGAAACCATTATCTTCACGTCGACAGGAAAGTATTCGCTTCCCCTGCATATCAGCGGATTGACGTCCATCTCAAGTATTCTGTCTTCCGATGCGACCATCCTTGAGAAATCAGTAATTGCCGCTCTGACAGCACTCATCTCCGTCCATCTCTGTGAACCTGATAGTCTGAACATTTGCTCCAGTCCGCATTCCTCTATTAACTCTTCTGCCTCCGCATCGGACACAGGAGCAAGTGCAAAGGATTTCCTGCCGCAGTACTCAATCAGTGTCCCTCCAAGTCCGAACATCATGACAGCACAGTTCCCGGGACCCCTGAATGAGCCTATGGCAAGTTCAATCCCTCCCTTGATCTGTGGAGTAATGGTCACATACTCCCCGGCACAAACGCCGTCAGCGCTGATCCTTTCAAGCTGCTCCCACGCCTTTCTGAGCATTTCGGTGTTGTATATGTCTGTTATGACCGCTCCATGAGCAGATTTGTGCGTAAGCCCCTCCCAGTGTTTTTTCAGAACAAACGGGTAACTCCCTGATGCCGTGAACTCAATCGCGGCATCAATATCGCTGACAGGCTTCTCTTCAAAGTTTACAATGTGATGCGCGGAAAGCAGAGCTGCGATCTCCGTAACAGATAGCCATCTGCCACGATCGCCGGTTCTTTCAGTTGCGTTCGCTCTTCCGACATCATCGAATACAGGATTCTCATTCTGCTGCCGACTGCTCCGTTTCCTGATCTTCAGCAGCCTGTCGATTGAGGAAGCAATCGATTCGGGCGAGCCGAAAACAGGTATTCCCGCTGAATTGAGCATTCTCAGTCCATCTCTGACACCGGGATCATCTCCCTGCCAGACGACACATAACGGAATGCTGATTTCACCAGTTACCCTCTTCATCTCTTCCACGAATGGTGCGATCGAGAAAGAGGTCGGCGCACCCACGACGATGAAGTCGAATAGGCCGGATCGTGCAAATTCGCTGCATGTTTCACCATAGAGCCTTATATTTGATATGGCAGACATGGTAAGGTCCAGCGGATTTCTCAGTGCGCTGCTCCTGCCGAGTATTTCTCCAAGCCTTAGCGCCAGGGGCTCATCGATTTCAGGGAGAGAGAAACCGTATCTTTCAAGAGCGTCTGATAGCGTCACGCAAAGACCGCCGGGCGCTGAAATTGCCCCCACTCTTCTGCCCGATATACTGCGCGAAAGTGCAGAAGCCGTCACCGTGCTGACAAGGTCATCGTAGCTTCTCACTTCAGCAGCCAGGGCCTTCTTGAATATCGCCGAATATGCCTCAGGCATTCCCGCTATCGCACCGGTATGGGACATAGCTGCTCTTCTCCCCGACTCAGTATTACCAGCCTTGTAAACGACGACCTGGGAATAGGATGAGATTTTCCTGCACTGATCAATGAATTTCTGTGGCGATCTGATCTGCTCTGCGTAGATCGCAACGACCTCGGCACCGGAAAATTCAACCACTGGTGCGATAAGATCCTCGACGGATACCATTAACTCATTACCTGTGCTGATGGCGGTACCAACTCCCAGTCCCCTGTCCTGCATGGAAAGGACAAAAAGTTCGCACATGGAGCCGCTCTGCGATATGAATGCGATCTTCCCGTCCTTGCGGCTGAGCCGGGGACTGAAGCTCAGACCACCGGAGGGGCTGTAGATACCAAGACAGTTGGGTCCAAGGATAAGTGTCCCTGAAGATATGGCAGTTTTCAGTAAGTCCTTTTCAGTTTCATCCACTCTGACTGATGTGTCAGTTGAAGGTGAAAGTATTACCACAATGCCCGCACCATTCTCAATGCACTCCTTTACCACATCAGCGACGGACTCCTCAGGTAAAGCAATGTACACCATTTCAACCGGGCCGTTGTTCGCCTTCGTTGCATCCCGGATGGAGCTGTAGCAGGTGAGCCCGACAACCTTTCTGTATTTCGGGTTCACAGGATACAGTCTTCCCCTGTAACCGTATTCTATGAGAGATGTCAGCATCATGTTTCCAATCTTTCCTGCCGTATCGCTTGCCCCGATTACCGCAGCGCTGCACGGTGATGTTATCTTTCTGAACATGCTATTGTCAATCAATACGGAGTTTCTTCCCGGACGCATCATTCGCCCTCTTCTGGTGATGGTGTTGCATCTGATAAATGGTTTGTCAGGTTGAGGTTTGAGCATGCACTACCCTACTGAATAATGCCTCATCAGCGGGTATTTCACTCCGGCAGCGGCGAACATTTCATCATGAGAGCAGCATTTCAGTAACTGGCTCAAATGGCAAGGTTGATGATGCAGAACCCGCATGGTTGTGCAGGGCTTTGAGACAATGGACACGGAAATAGATGGTGTATTCAGGGATTTCAGGACGGTTGCAGTTGTTGGCCTTTCAAAGGATCCCGGCAAGGACAGCCACAGGGTCGCGAAATTTCTGATGGACAGGGGCTTCAACGTGATACCGGTCAACCCGACCGCAGACAGCGTCCTGGAGAGGAAGGCGTTCCCCTCACTGGGCAGCCTTCCTGATGAACTGAAGTCGCAGCTGGAGATCGTCAATATCTTCAGACCGTCCTCCGACGTGCCTTCAATAGTAGATGAGGTTTTGACGATACGACAAAGATTCGGAAGGCCGTTTGTCATATGGATGCAGCTTGGAATAAGGAACGATAGCGCTGCAGCCAAGGCGGCGTCAGCCGGCATGACAGTGATACAGGATCGCTGCATGATGGTTGAAGGCTCATCGAGGGAGCAGCTTCTCGGCTTTAGAACTTAGAAGATGAGTTTCAGACAACGATCTTACGGGCTTCTTCATAAATTGAGTTTATTTCATGCTGCATTGCCGGGGAAAGCCCACGCATGCTTTCTTCAGAAATGAACAGTTCCACGTCCTCCTCACTTGAGAATGTCGGGAGAACAGATGCGACAGCGCTGTTTGAAAGTGCAAAGGCTACTGCGAGCTGTGTGAGCTTCAGTCCGTTTTCCTCCGCCATTGCGGCAAGTCTGCGGGAGAATCCGCTCATTTCTTCGAGCCACTTTCTTGTCCTGAAGTTCCTGTGATCATCGCTCCTGAGTTTTTCTGATATGTTGAAACGCTCGTCGAGCGCTCCTGATGCGTGCGGAACGCGCACCAGTCCTGATACACCCCTGGCGCCGCACTCCCCGAAAAGCGAAAGTCCCGGCTCCTGCTCAAGTATGTTGTAAACGGACTGCAGCGTGCTGATACCCCTTTCCCTTATGGCCTTCAACCCTTCCTCCTTCCAGCCGATCGCAGGGCCGAGCGCAACGCCATATGCCCGGATGATATTCTCATCAACAAGGTGTTCAAGTTCTGCGAAGAGCTCATCATTCTCAATTGCGTCCATCTTAGGATTGTGCAGCTGGTAGATGTCAATATAGTCAGTTCCCAGGTTGCGTAGGGTTCTCTCCAGTGAGGACTTCATGTGTTCCGCGGTGAAGAGCTGCGGTCTCTCCGAATGTGCACCGCCTGTCCTTGGAGCGTCGACAATATAACCGAATTTTGACGCAATTACGAATTCCTCCCTTCTTCCCTTAATGAAATTTCCCAGTATTGCCTCGCTCCTGCCATCTCCATAGACATTGGAAGTATCAAAGAAGTTCACGCCTCTTTCCACTGCCTCCTCAAGCATTCTTGTCTCAATATTTTCACTGTTTTCCGCCCACCAGTTAGTACCGACAGACCAGGCACCGAAACCTATCTCCGACACACGGATGGAAGTCTTCCCGATACTCCTGTACTTCATAACCAGGCATTGGCAAACATAGTACTTATTTCTTGGGAATTCATCAGTGGGAATGCATTTTACATGCGGACCAGCACATTTCGGGCCCTTTATGATACAGTGGAAAATCTAATCTAAGTGAACTGTATGATGTGCTGCCTGAGGGTGCAATTGATTGTTGCCGGCTGGCCGAGGAGGTCCAGAATGAAATGGATACCTATGGAAACAGGGTACTGAAGGTTGAACCCTTCGGCACGGAACACATTCCTGAAAACGAGCGCCATGGAAAACCAGGAAGGCTTTTTACGCTCTGGTTTGCCTCCAATGTCACGATTGGAAGTTACGCTGTGGGATATCTCGCTGTATCCCTCTTTTCTCTCCCTCTCCTTCCATCGCTTGTCGCACTCCTCGCCGGTAACCTTCTTGGAGGTATTCTTTTGGGATTGACAAGTGCCACCGGTCCCTCATTCGGATATCCCCAGATGATCATATCAAGAAGGAGTTTTGGCAGAAAGGGCGCCTATCTTCCCGCAGCTCTACAGTGGTCGAGTACAGTCGGCTGGTTTACCGTCAATGCTGTTCTCGGCTCCTTTGCGCTGAATGACCTGCTTCACATCGGTTATCTCCCTTCAGCTCTCATCCTCCTCTCCTCCATGATAATCATAGGTATATACGGTCACAATTTCATTCATCAGTTTGAACGCATAATGGCAGTTGTTCTCGGTCTCTTCTTTGCAATTGCAACTGCTGTTGTGATGCTGCACAGCGGGAGATTCGGTCATTATGTCCCTCTTGTACACCCTGGCGTTCCGTCATTCTATCCTTATGCTGTTCTGCTTGCGGGCGCATCCCTTTCGTACCTGATGAGCTGGGGACCATATGCGTCCGATTATTCGCGGTACCTTGCTGAATCAACAAGCAGGAAGCGTATCTTCGCCAGCACTTTTGCCGGTGGCTTTATCGCTTCACTATGGTTCGAGGCACTTGGCGCTTTGATTGCAGTGTACGTGTATGGAAATTTTTCAAATGCTGCCTCCGTCGGTATAATAGGATCTTTTGCGCTGATACTCGGACCTCTAGGTGCGGCCTCTTTGCTTGCCATTGTCCTGGGAACGCTTGCGGCCAATGCACTGAATATTTACACGAGCGCGCTTTCGTCGCTTGTGCTTGATATACGCATGAGCCGCTGGAAGGCAGTTCTCTTCTCAGGCATCATAGGTTCAGCACTCACTGTCACTCTGTCCGGCAGTTTCACTTCCTTCTATGAGGGATTCCTCCTGCTGCTTGATTACTGGATCACTCCCTGGCTTGCGATTGTGCTTATCGATTTTTTTGTGCTGGGCCACAGGGATTACCGTGAGGTGGCAGCTTCCCCGGCTTTCAGAAGAAACGGTATATTCAGCTACCTGCTGGGCCTGCTCTGTTCCGTTCCATTTATCTCCTGGGGATATGGCAATCTCAGTTATACAGGCTTCATTTCGCTTAATTATCTTGGCGGCGCAGATATAAGTTATTACGTCGCTCTGGTTGTCACGGGCGCTGTATATTTTCTGACGGGCCGCAGGGAAAGAATAAGCAGGGGACAGAAAAGCGGAAACAGGACAAACACATCAAGTAACATTCAAGCATGAAATGTTTCACTTTCCCTCTCTCCGTACCGATGAATCGGGCGCACATCAAGGAAAAGTATAATACACTGTTTAAATTTGAAGCGCACATAGGTGTAGAATTTCATGGCTGACTTTAAGGCAGTGGTGAACGATCCAAAGACAGGAAAATCATATCAGGTGGAAGTCGCCGGGCCGCAGACATCAGCACTGATAGGGAAGAAGATAGGGGACATTGTTGACGGAATCTATTTCAAGCTTCCGGGGTACAAACTACAGATAACCGGCGGATCCGACAAGGACGGCTTTCCCATGCGCCACGACCTGCCAGGACAGGGAAGAAGAAAGCTTATGCTCTCCGGAGGTGTGGGTTTCAAACCTGATCGTAAGGGAGTGAGGAAGAGGAAGAATGTCCGCGGCAACACTGTTTCGCCGTCAACCCTGCAACTGAACCTCAAGATAACCACATTTGGTCCAACGCCTGTTTCTGATATTCTCCAGAAAAAGGAGAGCAAGTAATGCATGTCTCCAGACAGCCTGAGGTTAACGTCGGTCTTGTTGGCCACGTCGATCACGGTAAGACCAGCCTTGTGAAGGCTCTCACCGGCACATCCACTGACAGACATTCGGAAGAAATCAAGAGAGGTATATCCATCAAGCTGGGTTATGCAGATGCGCATATATTCAGATGTGACGGATGCGATAAACCCGAATGCTATTCAACACAGGAGGAGTTCCTCAAGTGCGACGGTCCAGTAAAATACATGAGATCTGTTTCATTTGTCGACTCGCCCGGACATGAGACACTGATGGCCACAATGCTCTCCGGTGCAGCAATTATGGACGGTGCTCTGCTCATCATAGCCGCCAACGAGAAGTGTCCCCAGCCGCAGACAAAGGAGCATTTGATGGCACTGAATGTGATAGGAGTCAGGAATCTGATAATTGTTCAGAATAAGATAGACATTGTGACGGAAGAACAGGCAATCAGGAGTTACGAGGAGATAACAAGATTTGTCAGGGGAACGTTTGCGGAAAACGCACCCATTGTTCCTGTGAGTGCCCACCACAGAACAAATCTTGACTACCTGACCTGGAGTATTGAGAAAGTGATACCCACACCGGAAAGGGATACTTCTAAACCGGTGAGGATGTACATAGCAAGGTCGTTCGATGTAAATGTTCCGGGAACGCCGCTTGACGAGCTCAGGGGAGGTGTGATCGGTGGAACAATATCACAGGGAAAACTCTCAATAGGCGATGAAATTGAGATATCCCCCGGTAAAAGGAGCGAATCGGGGAATAAGGTCACGTGGCAACCCCTCTATTCGACAGTCGTTTCAATTCAGTCGGGTGGCCAGGCGTTCAAGTCGGCGGGTCCCGGCGGGCTGATCGCAGTCGGAACGAAGCTGGACCCTTCCCTGACCAAGTCTGACAGCCTTGTGGGCAAGATTGCAGGTAAGCCGGGGACACTTCCGACTGTAATGCAGAGTTTTTCAATGGAAACGCATCTTCTCGAGAGGGTCGTCGGAAGTACCGATGAGCAGAAGATTGAAAGCATAAAGACAAATGAACCGCTCATGCTGAATCTGGGCACCTCTACGACGGTTGGTCTGGTCACAAGCGCAAGGAATGAACTGTGCGACGTCAACCTCAAGATACCTGTTTGTGTTGAGAAGAACCAGCGCGTTGCCATATCAAGAAAATTTGCGGGCAAATGGCGCCTGATTGGATTTGGCATAGTCGTGTGATTGGCTGTGCAGAAGATAATACTGGACACAAGCGCACTCATCTCCATCTTTGAAAACAGCCTCAACATTGATGCTGAAATCGACAGACTTGTTGGGGAACATGAAATCATCGTTCCGTCGTCTGTAGTCACCGAACTGTCTCTGATAGGCAAGAGAGAGGCAAGAATGGCCGAAAGGCTGGCTTCACGTTATACTGTTTTTGACTCCCGGAGGAAGGGGGACGATTCAGTTGCTGAGGCGGCCAAATCACTTGGTGCTTTCGCTGTTGTCACCAACGATATGCGCCTTGCAAGGGAACTCTCTTCGAAGGGAGTGAGGGTAATGACGCTCAGGTCAGGTAGGAAACTCGACTTCTTCCGTTCCGACGAAGCCTTGTGATTCAGAGCAAAATTTAATTCCGCGCATCAACTCCACATCCGTGCTGAGATGAAGCGAGATGAAACAGGTACATGCAACTGCACTCAAACAGCTCGCAATTATGGGTGCCCTGAATGCCTTCACAGAAGTCACTTCGAAAAGGCTGGGAGAAGCTCTGGGAATAAGCCAGCAGGCAGCATCAATGACAATACTGAAGCTCGCTGAATCTGGCCTCATCGAAAGGCAAATCGGGCATAAGGGGCAGAGGCTGATGCTCTCTCCCAAGGGAGTGGAATTGCTGAAGAAGGAATACCTTGAATACAAGCTTCTCTTTGAGCCTGCGAAGAGAATGCAGATACACGGAACGGTATTCAGTGGCCTTGGCGAGGGGAAATATTACATCTCTCAGCCGAAGTACAAGCAGCAGTTTTTGAAGAAACTTCTTTTCGAACCTTTTGAAGGAACTCTCAATATCAGGGTCGTGCCGGCAGACATGCCGCTCTTCCAGAGACTTTCCTATTCTGAGGGAATCAGAATCGAAGGCTTTGTCAGCAAGGGAAGAACTTTCGGCGATGTTAAATGTTTTCTTGGCCGGATTCAGGGGATAGAGTGTTCCGTCATACTGCCAGTCCGAACTCATTATACGGATGTGATGGAGCTCATAGCCAGGGAAAATCTCCGTTCCCGTCTTTCACTCCATGACGGAGACATTGTTGAAGCAGAGGTGGAGATGGATTGATATCGCTTCCTGAATTCATCAGAAGTTCTTCTCTATGTAGGACACCGCAGAGTCTATTATCAGGCTTCCATCCCCCTTCAATTGAGCTTCCTCAGGCTTTCTGGTCCAGTCTGTATGCAGAAAGCGCCAGTAGGTGCGCTCCGGATGTGGCATCATTCCGAGCACGCAGCCTGTGTCGTCAGTGACGCCCGCTATGTTATGGATGCTGCCGTTGGGATTCCACGGGTAACCGGCGAAATCTCCCCTGTCATCGACGTAACGGAACACTATTTCGTCAAGCTCCTCGAGTTTTCGGATCCATTCATCCGATCTGGAGGGCGGAAATGTGACCTTCCCCTCAGCATGTGCTGTCGGAACAGCTATGACTGATCCCTGCGGAATCAGAGAAGTGAATACAGAATACGTCCTCCTCACGCATTTCAGGAAGGCCGGTCTGCACTCATATCTTGTGGACAGATTAGTTGCCAGAGCGGCACGAGGGAGAAGCTCCCCCTTCTCCCCTCCGGACGGAAGTATGCCGAGTTCCACAAGAACCTGGAAGCCGTTGCATATTCCGAGCACCGGTTTTCCTTCATCTATGAAGTCAAGCAGTTCCCTGCCAATTGAGCTCTTTATCCTCGATGCGAAGATTGCCCCTGCCCTGACATAGTCTCCGGCGGAAAAACCGCCTGGTATAACCATCATGCTGTAATCCTCAAGTGAACGTCTCATCCCTGCCGGACATCTGCCCTCGAGCTGTTTAAGGTGAACCATTTCCGCCTCAGTGCCTGCGGAGGTGAATGCGGCAGCAGCTTCATCCTCCATGTTGGTGCCTTCGATCCTGAGTATGGCGATCTTGATCTCAGAACGCTTCATCTCAACCCATCCTCTCCCAGAGTGGTTTTAACCACAAACTCATCAGTCGGTCCACATCTTCCTGATAGAGGAGTCCTTTGCTGTCACTGACCACTATTTCCCTACCTCCGGTTGTCCCGATCCTGAACGCATGTTCGCCGAACATATCTTCAATAAGCATCCTTCTTCCTGGATCAGCTTCCACAACCCAGCAGGAAGGTGGTTCAGAAAAAAGCAGGTTTACCGGTGAGATGCTGTTATTGAAATTGAAGCAGGATCTGAAGCCGATACCACCTCCGAAAGACATCTCAGCAAGTGTTGTGAAAAGGCCACCCTGAGAAACATCATGGCAGGAGATGAAAAGCCCTTCCGATATTGCAGAAAGCATCCTCCTCAACATTCTGGCACTATGCGATATGTCGGCCTGGGGAAAGTCGTTTGCCGCCAATCCTGCTATGCGGGATAATGTGGAGCAGCCAAGCCTTCCGGTAGGGGCGCCTATAAAATACAGATCTGACCCCTCCCTCTTCAGGTCTGAGGTCAGGCATTTTCTCACATCATCGACTATCCCTGTGCCCATCAGGGATACAGTGGGCATTATCGGCCCACGGCTGCCATCGTTATAGAAACTGACGTTACCTGAAGGGAGCGCAATTCCCATTGCAGAGGAGGCATCGGCCATCCCTCTGACAGCCTCGCTGAACTCCCACATAACCTCAGGTCTGCCGGGATCTCCAAAATTGAGGCAGTTTGTTATGGCATCCGGTCTGGCGCCCACTGAAACAAGGTTTCGACAGAGCTCGTCAACAGCATGAAGCGAGCCCTGATAAGGGTCGACCGAAGCAACCCATGGCTGAGATGCAACAGAAATCCCGAGCCCCTTCCAGCTGTCGGTGACGGGCCTGATTACGGACGCATCTCCATGCGACTGCCTTCCAGGAAGTCCATGCAGGGGCTTGATTACGGATCTCCCTCCAACCTCATAATCATACATGTGCACTATCCAGTCCCTGCTGCAGACATTTGGGTCAGATATGACCCTTTCAGCATATTGGCCAAACAGTTCCCTGTTTAGATTCGGTGTTGAAACTGTCCGCCGAATGCGTCTCTCCTTCGTCGGTCTGTCAAGCTCTTTCGCCTTTACAGTAAAGAGACTGTCAAGTTCCAGTATCTTCCTGCCTTTATGTGTGACAACAATGTTGCCTGTCCCTGTCACCTGGCCTATGTTCCTTGCGTTTATGTCCCAGAAATCAAAGACGGAGAGAACTGCATCAATATCCTCCTCCCTAACCGAAAGCAGCATTCTCTCCTGCGACTCAGACACCCATATCTCCCAGGGCTTCATGCCTCTTTCTCTCAGCGGAACAGCATCGATGTCGATTGTCGCGCCCAGATCCCCTGAAACGCACATTTCTCCGACAACCGCAGACAGCCCCCCGCCTCCAAGATCTTTCATGGACAGTATCTTCCTGTCCTCGACAAGCTGAAGGATCGCGTGGATCAGCGGCTCTTTAGTGATTGGATCACCAAGCTGGACTGCCCCGCGATCACTCTCATGCGCCTGTGAAGTGAGCGATCTTGACGCAAAATTCACTCCATGTATGCCGTCCTTTCCTGTGAGCCCACCTGCCAGTATTATTGCATTTCCTGCAGAGATGAAATGGTTGACCATCACTCTGTCCTTGCGCCCGAAACCAACACATCCTGCATTGACAAGGCAGTTTGAAAGATAGCTGTTGTCAAACCAGACTCCACCGGATATTGTCGGAACGCCTATCCTGTTGCCGTAATCCCTGATACCTGAAACAACTCCGGAAAAAAGATATTTCGGGTGTTTTGAACCATCCGGAAGTGAATCAAATTTGACGTCCAGATCTCCGAAGAATATCGGGTCCGCCAGAGCGACGGGCTTTGTTCCCATGCAGAGGATGTCCCTTACTATGCCTCCTATCCCTGTTCCGGCGCCCCCGTAGGGTTCTATTGCACTCGGGTGATTGTGGCTTTCCATTTTTAGTGAATAGACATGATCGGCATCAAACTCCATCACACCGGCATCCCCACTGGCAAATGCTCTGCCGGCGAGTGGGAAAACATGCTTCCGCAGGAGAGACTTCGATGTCTTGTAGCTGCAGTGTTCGCTCCACGCCTGCGCAATAGCCTGCATCTCGATATCTGTGGCATCCCTGCCTCTGTCAATGAAATATTTCCTTATGGATGTCAGCTCATCAAGTGTCAGTCCCAGCTCCATCCTCCTGTTTATTTCCAGCAGCTGCTCATCATCAGCTTCCCTGATGCGGACATTCCACACGTCATCCGTGCCCGAATACCAGAACAGGCCAGCGCCGTCCGTATGGTTACCTGTTCCACGCATCGCTACTTTACCTTCCTGTAGCTGTAGTTGTGAATTGCAGGGTTCGCGAGGAGTTTACGGCAAATCTCCTCTATCCGCCTTTCAGCCTCCTGATCACCGGCTTCGATATCCACCGAGTATAATTTCATGGATGACACCTTCCTCACATCGCTGAATCCAAGAAGCCGGAGCGTCTTCATCGTGTTCTCCCCCTCAGGATCAACAATGCCCTCCTTCAATGAAATTCTTATCTCGTATACTGGCAATTCAATTACCGCTGCAGGATTGCCAATTTATATTTTAAATTCACCCAGAAGTTCACCGATTTCACCTGCTGAGCCCGTTCAGTGAGGTGATAAAGTGTTTCCAAGGTCCATAGCAGGCGAGAGGTGGAACCGGGGCTAAATGGAGGGGAGTTTCTGGGGTGAAGTTCCACGTTTCCGCTGCAATGTGAGGATAAGTATAATGGAAGCTATTCCGAACACATCCATAAACGACCAGACTCTGAAGCCGTTATAAGAGAAGAGGAACAACAGCAACGAGCCAACTGTCGGACCCATTGCCCTTCCGGCCGAGTTTGCCATACCGTTGAAGGCCATGTACCTTCCTACCCTGTCCTGGGGCGCGAGTTTCGAAACGATGCTGTTCATGCTTGGCGTGGTCAGATTTTCGCCGGTGGTTATTATTGCCATATCAGCCATCAGAGGGATAAGCCCTGAAGAGAAGGCGACGAGGAAGTATCCAAGCATATAGAATAAGGTACCAATTATTACCACATCTGTTTCACGCATTCTTCTCACAAGGGATGTTGTAGGAAACTGGCCGAGCATAACAACCAGTCCGTTGACTGCGTAGATGTAACCGAGCTGGTCTGCTGAGATTGCCCCCTTGACCACAACGTATTCAGGAAGTGTCACTGAGAACTGTGAGACAAGCATCATGAGGAGAAATGTACCTGCACTGAATATCAGGAGGGAAGAATCGTATACAAGCAGCATTGAAAATCTTTCCCTTATTCCTTCCATTCTGTTCACGCGAACCCGCGTATCTCTCTTCTCCCTGACCAGGAGGTAGAGGGTGGAGAACTGCAACAGAAGTGTCATGTCGACAAGAACAAAGATCCACACGATACCGTACCGGAAAAGAATTGAACCCATCAGTGGTCCCGCAGCCCACCCTGTGTTTGCAAGTATACGGTATATGGAATAGGCCCTTGTCCTCTCAAAAGGAAGCGTGACGTCTGCAACATACGCATTGGCCGCCGGAAAGATTATCGAGCCCGAAACAGACGTCAGGATGAAGAGAACCACAATAGGCAGAGCTGGTGCCCCGCTGAACAGCAAAGTGATAATTGATGTATAGATTGCTATGCCCGAAGCGCTCCCCAGCAGCAGTGAAAACCTTCTCCCCCTGAAATCGCTCAAGTACCCGCCGGATATCTGGAAGAATACACCACTGATGGCGAGCATGGCAAAGATTGCTCCGACTTCATATATTGGTATTCTGAGGTATCTGGTAAAGAATATGGCCATGAATGGCCAGGTTGCTCCAAATCCTATTGACCTTATCATGACTGCTACGCCAATGGACCAGAGAGGTCTGTTGCCAAGCATCAGATCCTCCCGCCAATCTTTGTCCTTCATCATTCAACAACCGTTGGAACACCGCACAGCGGGAACAGATTGCGTCTGATTTTGTTCTCGCACTTTAAGGTTTGGAATGGTGGTATCCCGTTTACCTGTATCCTGGCTCCAAAAATGTTAGCTGTGAGCCCCCACCGCCTGCGGAATGGATCTTCGGGACATAACGTTCGATCGGCTCTGAATTCCTCAGATTTGATGCACTCTTGTGCAGTTCGGGTTCTTGCATCCCGCTGTAAGCTGCAGCCGGCAGACATTTCTGCGCGCATCGGACATGTCGTGTCCTCGGCAATCTGTGGTCTGTAATTCATATTGCATGAATGACAGCAACTATCCCTGTTATTACAAACTGGACTGCCAGAGCTGCGAGAAGTATTCCCTCAATTCTGGAAAAGGCCATGGCACCCATTCTCCCCATTCTTCTGAAGAGGGGGCCTGAATAGACAAGGGATATGTAGGATATGACAACTGTTATGAGTATTGAAATCAGAACAAATATGTCATCAACCAGTCCCTTGGCCTCCCCGAAGAATATGATGACGGTTGTAATCGCACCAGGTCCGGCAAAGAGCGGTATGCCAAGCGGCACTATTCCAACAGACTCCTTCGAAAGCGCTTCATCCGCATCCTCTTTGGTTGCCTTGGAACGTGGGTTCTCCCCCTGAAGCATTGAAAAGGATGTGGTGAAGAGGAGTATGCCACCCGCAATTTCAAAGGCCGGCAGTGTTATTCCGTAGAGCGCAAATATGAACTTTCCAAAAAGGCCGAACAAAACGAGTGCACCGAGTGTGACGTACACCACTTTCATTATCACCCTTTTCTTCAGCTCGGGATCATAGCCTGTGGTGAGCATATGGAAGAAGGGCACATTGCCGATAGGATTCACCACAACAAATATCGCTGCAGCCGATGCCAGGAAGAATGCGAAATCCAACATTTCATCCGCACTGAGTGCCCTTCCCTAATCATATCGCAGATTAAAACTTGTTGAGCGCCGGAACACAGCATGTGTCCTTCACGACATCTTCCTGAAGATCGATATGTATCCGGTATGACCAAGTGTCTCGTAACTGTGCCTTGTCCCTCCATCCTTCACTTCAAGTTTTCTCATCAGAAGCTCGAAACTCGTCTCATGGCGTAAAGAGGTGCCTTGAGATATCACGACCGTTTTCTCTGTCTGGTTTATTGTGGGAAGGTATACGGCAAGGATTGCACCTGCTTTCAGACATGATGATGCAGTATCAAGCGCATCCCAGGGGTCCGGTATGTCCAGAACCATTGCATCAGCAGGATGGCTAAGCTGTATGTGCCTGATGTCCCCCTTTACAGGATGCCAGCAGGCAGAAAAATCAGAATTTGAAACGTTCTCAGCCGCGATCCTGAGATGATCACTCCTGTTATCCACACTGATGACAGCACCGTCAGGGAAGACCGACTGAAGGAGAAAAAGTGATAGACATCCGGATCCGGCACCGCCCTCTATGACTGCAGAACCGTTTCCTATACCGAGATAGTGCACGATTATCGCAGCGTCCTTGGAAGTTATCACCTGAGGCCCTCTTGTGATGGATGAGATGATTTCCTCCGCAGTCGGTCTGACGACAATGAAACGTTTGCCAGCTATCCTTATGCTCTCCCCGTACGGTGTTGTGCGGATACGGTCGGCATCCACTACGCCAAGTCCCCTGATTTTGACCATTCCTTTGCCATGGATGTAGTACTTCTTCCCCTCCTCATCCATCAGCATGACATGCATTCTTCAACACCTCAGATGTTACAGGGATGCTGAAGTACGGAACCGTCCATATATACCCTCCATCGGCCGTACTGCCACTTTTCGGTGTCCAAAATTGACAAATAGTGACACCCCTGTTTGCCATTATTTTAATACGTCAGCACGAATTGTCAGATGGTATTTCAATGGCAACCCTAAACAACTACATAACTCGCGAAACTTCAAGGGCGAAGTCAAGAAAAGACCTTCCTGCAAGTGAAATGAGAGAAATACTCTCAAATGTCCTCCGGTACCTTCCCTACCACAGAAAGTACGTATGGGATGCGAACATCAACGGGATCATAGTCAGATATACAGGAAACAGTGAGCACCAGTATGACTTCTGGAGAGAGAACTGGTGGCCTGCACCAAACAACAGGGATGCTCTGCCTCATGCCTTCATGTATTCCGTGATCGGTGTTCCAGGAATGGAACCGCAGGCGCTATATTCGCCTGAACTCAATACTGCTCTTTTCATAAACACTGAGTACTACGGCCAGGCCAAGAGCTGGGCGCTGGGCATGGCAGCTGCGATTCTTGAGAGATACTACAATACGCACTCAATCCATGGTGCGTGCGCTGAACTGGATGGAAAGGGCGTAGTGATTGTTGCTCCCACCGGCACAGGAAAGACGACACAGGTTAACAAGCTCTTTCAGCATCCAAACGGAAAGGTTGTCGGTGATGACTGGGTGTACATTGAGCATCCGCCTGGACTCAGGGACGGGAAAGGGCACAGTTTCATAGTGAGGCAGCCGGAAAGACGCCTTTACGTGAGGACGGAGAACGAGGAAAATGAGCCCTGGCTCAGACCGATACTTGACGGTTGCAAGTGTGAAAATGTTGTTGTGAGGAAGCAGGACTGCCAGAATCAGTCGTGTTGGGACAGATGTGCGCGGGGTGAAAGGAAGTGCGTTTTTGACGATGGAAGAGAATGGTGTTTCTACGCATTCGGTAACTCCAGAGCGCTGCTCCCGAGGGAATGGATGCGCGGTGAAGAAAAGGTCGGAGATTTTGCGGTCTTGAGATTGCTGGTTCTCTTAAGAAGGGACTCCACTTCGGAAGCCCAGGTAAATCTCGATCCGGACGATGCAATAAATGTTCTTCTCGAGGGGAAATACATGATAAGACCAGGAGCCGGGCCCAAAGAGAAGTGGGGGACAATAGCGCAGGAACCATGGTACAATCCTTACCTTCTCGTAAGGGATGACAGAAGGCAGGAGGAATTCTTCAGGCGTGAAATAGAGTCATCAAGGTGTATTCTGCTGAACACCGGGGTCGAGAGTATTCAGCAGACCCATGACAGGATAGTCAGGGAACTGAAGAAACAGGAATGAACGGTCAGCATTCAGAAGGACTGCCCGGAAGGCATGCCCTGCAACTGCTGCCCGCATTTAATGCATCTCACGTCATAGAATGATACTGCTGTAGCGCAACGTGGACACCGTGGAAGTGACTGCGAGTAACCACCCTTGTCTGCAGTACTCCGATCTCCCTTCTGTTCCGCCCCCTCTTTTCGCGCCGTTGTGCTGGCCCTTACAGGACCTGTGGCGGAGGAAGCGGCGAACACAGCCGTGTTCACCTCATATTCCGGTTTTCTGTATTCACCGGTAATTGTCCTTCTCCATCTCGACCAGTAAAGGTAGAGTGTAAACGAGAGTGGAAAGAATATGAAGACTGCGACAGCCCATGCCCTGGTGTGCGACAGCAACCAGGCATCGTTGAAGACCCATATTGAAAGAGTGAGTGAAACAAGTACCCACACTACTGCTGAGAGCTCTGCTAGCAGAAACATCCCGATCCCTTTGAGGTAGCAATGTGCGATTCTTTATTTAATTTTATCTGATTGGGCAGACGATTGTCAGACGATGGTTGCCAGATAAGCCTGAGTAAGATGACTGTCATTCGTCTGCGTACCTCTTCTGGCGGCCACTCCTGTCAGTTCCCTTGAAATTTTGCTCGTTTGCCTGAATCAGACTCAATTTAATCGGCATTTAACGAATTTTTCCAAAACGTTTAAAGTGTTAGTGAGGTAATAGAAGTAGAATAAGTCGAGAAATCATCAAAACAGGGCGAGAAAATTGAAGGAAATGGACATTACAATAAGACTGGGGGCTGCAGCAGGTGACGGTATTCAGAGCGCCGGTGAAATTGTCACCCGTATGCTCTCACGGAGTGGACAGTACGTGGTCACATACAACGGCAACCAGTCACTGATAAGGGGAGGACATGTGTGGTTTCACATACATGCGGGGAACTGGAGAGTCACATCGCTCGGATACGGCATTGATTATCTGCTTGCGCTGACGCAGATTGCATATGATGAGCATGCAGGCAGAATAAACAGGGGTGGTGCTGTTATATACGACCCGAAATTCGTCAAGGCTGGTGCTGTTCCTGAGGGTGTGACAAAGATTCCCCTGCCCTTGACCGAAATTGCGCTGAAATATGACAAACGGCCGCTGATGAAGAACACCGTGGGAATAGGTGCAATCGGCGGAATACTCAATATTGACAGGAAGATTCTGGAGGAGGTAATCCGGGAGCAGTTTGCATCCAAGAGCAGGGAAGTGATTGAGGGCAATGTGAAGGCTGCCTTGGAAGGATACGAGAAGACTGAAGAGGATTTTGTTCCTACAAGAAAGCTTGAGTTCGATTACAGTATCAGGAGAAGATTTGCACACGCAGATTTCGCTCTCGCAGCGGGAGCTGTCAGCGCGGGTTGCCGATTTTATGCTGCCTATCCCATGTCTCCCGCAAGCCCGATCCTCCACTACATGGCATACAATGCAAAGAAGATGGGTATTTCAGTTCTCCTTGCCGAAGATGAGATATCCGCGATCGGCGCAACAATAGGTGCGGCATTTGCAGGTGCAAGGGCAATGTGCGGTACCAGCGGAGGGGGATTTGCACTGATGCAGGAGGCGTTCGGTATGGCATCAATGAACGAAACTCCGATTGTTGTTGTGGATGTGATGAGGGCAGGACCATCAACGGGACTGCCCACAAAGACCGCACAGGGAGACCTGAACATGATGCTCGGTATATCGCAGGACGATTTCCCAAGGGTCATTATTGCACCCAGGAATCCCGAAGAAACATTCAATACAATGCCAAGAGCCTTCAACCTTGCTGAAAGGTATCAGGTTCCAGTCATTATACTGCTGGATTTTGGAATCGGCGACGGCGGCTATGCGACAGTCGAAAATTTGAATTTCGATGTGGAGATTGATAGGGGGAAATTGATTTCAGAGGTACCAAAGGATGGGTCCGTATGGTTCAGGAGATACGAGTTGACAGAAGACAACATCTCTCCAAGGGTGCTGCCTGGAACGCCGAACGGCATGTTCGTTGCGAAAACTGATGAACATGATGAGTACGGCCATGATCTGAGTGACGTCGAAGCTGGTCTCTCCCATGCGGTGGATCTCAGGGTCAGGATGATGAACAAGAGAATGGGAAAACTTCAGGGTATAGCCGAACAGATGAACCTCCCTGAAATCAATGGGCCAGAGGATGCTGAGATCTCAATCGTCTGTTGGGGCAGCACTTCCAACCCGGTAAGGGAAGCACTCAGAAAACTGTGGAGTGAGGGAGTAAGCGTCAATTCAATCGAATTCACTGACCTGTTCCCGCTGAAATGGAAGGAGGTTGCCTCGATCCTTAGAAGATCAAAGAGACTTGTTGATGTGGAGGGAAACTATAGCGGCCAGATGGCCGGACTAATCGCAAGAGAGACGGGTATTGTGATCGAAGACAGATTCCTTTCCTACTCGGGTGAACCAATAGAACCGGGTGATATACTGCAGAAGATAAGGGAAATGACGAAAACAAAGATGGTGATGAATTAAATGATTGGAGAACAGCTCTTTGACATGAAGCTCTATGAGAGCGACATACGCCCGGACTGGTGTCCGGGATGCGGTGATTTCGGCGCCCTCTCGGCAGTGAAAGGCGCGCTTGCAGGGCTGAAGATTGAACCACACAACGTGCTCATATCATCTGGAATAGGGTGCTCATCGAACTTCCCTGGCTATATCAGGACTTACGGGCATCACGGTCTGCATGGAAGACCAGTTCCTGTTGCTGTTGGTGCAAAGATTGCAAACCCTGCACTCACTGTCATTGCCATAGCAGGGGACGGGGATGAATATGGCATAGGGTTTAATCACGTTGTGCACGCTGCACGGAGGAATCACGACATCAAACTGATTGTGCTGAACAATGAGATATATGGCCTGACAACGGGTCAGCTTTCGCCTACCTCAAGGTTCGGCCAGAAGACAAAGACAACACCTTTCGGAAGCAGCATATTCCCGCTGAACCCCCTCTCCTCCCTTCTAGGTATTGGCGCCACGTTTGTAGCTAGAGGCTTTTCAGGTCAGGTCAAACCTCTCACACGCATGATCCAGGAGGCGATCAAGCACAGGGGTTTCGCGCTCGTAGACGTATTGAGCCCATGCGTGACGTGGAACGATCTCTATGACGACATCAGGGCACGAATGTATGACCTCGACTCTGTGAAGCACGACCCGTCAGACTATCACTCCGCAATGACCAGGGCGCTCGAACAGGATAAGATACCGCTGGGCATATTCTATAGGAGGGAAGACCTTCCTTCATTTGACGAACTCCTGAGGGAGACAACAGGAAACTCCATACCGGTGAAGGAAGTGAGAAGGTTCAACGATATTGAGAGGAAAGCGGCCCTGTCTATGTTCGACTGAACCGACGGCTGTTGCGGGGACCGCTGTAAAACGGGAATGTGTCACGCTTGGCAGCTTACAGTTCGGCGCTGCTCGATTTTGATCTGACGCTCGTCGACATGTCTGATGCGGTGGACTGGCGCAGTGCAGGAATCGAGGTCCGCAGGATACTCGTTGAAAACAGTTTCGAAGTTTCCAGCCTTGATCTTCTGCCCGTAAGTCTGCTGCGTGAATCCGTAAATTTCGATCGTGGGCCGCCTGGAAGCAGGAGGGAAAGATGGATGAGGGCTTCAGGGAGGCTCTGCGATTTCGAAGAGGAGGGGGCCGAAAAGGCAGTTGCCAACGAGGGGTGTTTTGAATTTCTTGAGGTTCTCAGGTCAAACCTTATAACTGCAGCTGTAACGAGCTCAAACTGCCGGTCAGCCATAATCAGGTGTGCTGAGAGGCTCGGCATGATCAACTTTTTCAGTTCCATAGTCACAAGGGATGAAGTCCTGTGGGAGATGAAACCTAATACAAAGCCGATAAAAATGGCAATGAAGAGCATCGGCGCCAGGCCTGAAAACACTTTCGGTCTCGGCGATAGTGTGGTTGACATCCGTGCATTCAGTGCCTGCATGGTGACACCATTCGGGATTACCGGAGGTATGTCAACATCCGACGAACTTTATGATGCCGGAGCCGTCAAGGTATTCGCTTCCCTCAAACAGGCTGCGGACGAATTCAGATCACGCACCGGCTGATCAGCGGGGGATGCCGGAACATACTGCTTGTGACCCCTTCCGCCCGACTTTATCCTTTTCACCTCATGCCATATTGGGATGGCTTTTCACTGAAAACTATGGGTAACTCATATTGCGGGTATGAAAAACTCATATTACAGGTCAATTATTGTATGCCGATGCTATTTGACGCTGAAGGATGAAACATTCACTGTCAGAGATCGCATACTGATGCACATATTGGAGACCCTCCAGGGCAATGGTGGGCGTAAGGATACTTACAGGCTGACGCAGTACGGTATATCTGAATCGCTCGCCCTGTCCAGGGCGCATGTGGCGATAGAACTCGAAAGGGGCACTTCGAGAGGGATGTTCTACAGTGAAAGGGCAAGGATCAGAGGTATTGAGAGGGATGTTAAGGTATATCTTCTAACAGACAATGGAATGAAAACTGCATCGGAACTGATAAACAGGAGAGGCACACGCAGACTCATTCAGGAGGCATTGCGCACCCCGGGTGCTGTTTCCGTGTCAGAGGTCACGGCCAGGATGGAACAGAAAGATCTGCTCATACTCTGCGCACTGAGGATTGCAGGAATGCCGCTTAATAGGAGGGCGCTCGAAATAGACAGGAAAATTCCGTTCACCATTCCTTCAGATCCAGCAAGCCTTTCTCTAATGGACATGGCATATGAGGCTGTGGACAGCCATCTCCAGGATGAAAGTATCCGCAAATTCGCGTACGGTCTTCTTGCAGACTACTTTTTGAGGACAGATGATTACTGTTCAAGGATGAAATACCTTCTTCTCAGCGGGAGGCTATCAGAGGCTGACAGAACCGTCGCGTTTCATTCGAGGGAGATCGAAGCGTGTGGTGATGCAGAGTTGAGAAGGATTGTGATTGAGAGCGCCAGGTCGGCCGATAAATGTGACGGTCTTCTCGTTCTCGCTTCGAGATACTGTATTTCCGAGGGGGACTGGCAGTGTGCACTCGAGCTTTCGCGATCCTGCGGTTCCGAATGCACCGAAGCTCTGCTGCTTTACGCCGAGTCCTGCGTGATGGGCGGAAGGATCAGCGAGGGCAAAAGAGCACTTGACAGGCTGAGAAGGGATGGGATGCCGCCCAGAAATCTTTCCTCGCTTCACAGGATCAGTGCAAGGATCGCACTTTCTTACGGAGGCGTTCAGGAAGCCGAATATGAACTTGGAGAAGCCCTCCATGTATCCACAGCATCAGCAGATGTTCATGAGACTATCATGAATTACAGCCTTCTTGCCGTGGTCGCAAGGCAGAAGGAAGATTACCGCGAGGCGGCCAGAATTGAAGCAAAAATGAGGAGCCTGGCAAATATGAACAAGGGTTAGAGAAGCGGCATCTTCCTCAGGTTGTCCACATCGCTCAAGTAAATATCCCTTATGTCCTTGAATCCGTATCTTATCATCACGAGCCTCTCAAGTCCCAGTCCCCATGCAAGCACAGGATACCTGACGCCTATGGGCCTGAGAACTTCCGGTCTGAACATTCCGGAACCGCCAAGCTCTATCCATTTCCCGCCGTAATGAATGTCGATTTCCATTGACGGTTCGGTATATGGAAAATAGCCTGGCCTCATCCTGACTTTTTCAAAACCCATCTTCCTGTAGAATTCAGCGAGTACGCTGCACAGCATGTCGAAAGACGCACTCTTCTCCATAATGATTCCTTCGATCTGGTGGAATTCTGAGAGGTGTGTGGAATCCATTGCTTCATGTCTAAATATCCTGCCCACTGTGAATGCCTTCACCGGCGGTTTCCTGTGGGCAGCAAGGTATCTTATTGTTGCAACTGTGGTATGCGTTCTCAGCAGCGCCCTTTCAGCTTCTCCCTGATTCCATGTGTAGCCCCATCCTGTCGAGCCGGTGGCGCCGCCATTCTCATGGGCATCTCTCACCTTCGAGACAAGCCTCTTCTCGAGTCTGAAAGCCGACGGATTTGAAAGATAGAAAGTATCCTGCATATCCCTTGCCGGATGATCCTGCGGCGTAAATAGCGCGTCCATGTCCCAGAATGCCGACTGTATTATTTCATCCTCTATCTCGGTGAATCCCATCTCGGCAAATACTTCCGACACCTGTCTGATGGTTCTGAGGAGCGGATGGCGTCTGGGTCCCGAAATCACTTCCACTGGTGCCCTGATGTCATATGGCCTGAGCCTGATTTCCCTCCATCTGCCGCTCTTAAGTATTTCGCCTGAAAGAAGTGATATCTCCTCATCGAATGTGAGTCCTGCCTGAATTGCCTCCATCCCTTTCTCCTTAAGGCTTACTTCCCTCACTATCCTTTCATGTTCGCTTATGAAATCCCGCCTTGAAAGGAGCTCCCTAAGGACATCTTTGTTTTCTTCAGTCTCTTCTACCTCCTCCCTTTCGAGTCTTCGTAAAATTTCTTCGTCCGGACCCGGGATGTTCAGTGCAGCCTTTCCCTTGTCTGTTATGGAGACCCTCTTCGATTCATCGATCCTGGCCCAACCCTTTTTCCTCAGCCACCCTATCGCAACTGAAATCCGATCCCTGCCTATCATCCCGGCGAGGTCTTCCAGTGGCGCAGCTCCGCCTGCTATCGCAGTGAGAACCTCCCTTTCGGGAAGAGGCCTGGAAACAGCACTTCTGTCCTTAAGCGTGTAGAAGCGCACAACCTTCTCATCTATCCAGACATATCCCTTGGCCTTCAGCCAGTTCAGCGCGTTCATGAGCTCTGCCGGATTTTTGAAGTTGGATGCAGATGATATCTGACCAAGAGATGCCCTTCCACCGAATTTGGAAAGCGCCGACAATATCTTCTTCTCTGACAGGCTGAGATTCTCAGCACTTCCCTTCCCCTTGCCATCATCACTGACCATCGAGTTTTCACCTTTTTAGAGCAGGAATCTGTCCACCATTTTTCTGGCCTCTTCCCGTTTTCTGCGGTGCCCATCCATGAACACCTTTACCTTTGCAAGAAGGTTTGCCTTGCATTCGCCGCAGAGCAGCGCGCCGCTTCTGCAGTCTTCCTCTATCTTTTTGAACTTTGTGTCATCAGGCTCAAAAAGATATTCATAATGGTGAAATATGGGGCAGATCGCAGGGTTGGCACCCAGCCTGCGTTGCTCTTCAACCGTGGCCCTTCCCCCGGTGAAAGCATTCATTATCTTTTTCCTGATTTCCGCGTCTGTGTCTGTGGTGTATATTGCAGCTTCTCCCGTGCTTGACATCTTACCTCCCGTAAGCCCTGGAAGCATCTTGCAGTGTATGAGTGAAGGCTTGTAGTATCCAAGAACCGGTGCGACATCGCGCGTTACCCTGAAATGCGGATCCTGGTCTATTCCGCATGGTATCAGGCAGGGTACATTTCTTCCCGCAATTTCGGATTCCAGAAACGCAGGAACAGACTGGATTGAAGTGAAGAATATGGACCCAATATTCGTGCTGTTGTCGAAGCCGAAAACTGCCCTTGCTGTGGAAAACGTCACTTTCTTTGAAACTTTCAGCGCAATCCTGTAAAGGTGTGAGATGTCCCTGGTATCAATGATGATCTTTGTCTTTGACGGATCAAAACCGAGTGCTATGAAATCGAGTATGTTGTCCATTGTGGCATTTTCAGTATCCCTCAGCGACAGCGAGTCCTTGAAAAGGAACTTCTCATCGTCTGTCATCTGAAAGTACAGCTTTGCTTTGAAGGCGTCCTGCAAATTCCTGGTGAACATCCAGGGTATCATATGTCCGAGATGCGTTCCGCTGGAGGGTCCTCTGCCTGTATAAAGATAGAAGGGATTTCCGGCTGAATAATTGTCTAACAGCCAGTCAAGGTCCCTGTGTGAATAGAATATTTTCCTCTTGAGGAAGATATTGTCCCTTCCCCCGGGTATCCTGGCTATCAGTTCATCACTTATGTAGGACGTACCGAACCTGGTGACAAGCTTGTCATAATCGACCTCACCCTTCATTTCCCAGGGGGTAACGACAAAATCCTCATTCATGGAGAGCACTTACTCCGAACTCACGAATAAGTCTGAGATGTGCATAAAGCTTCTGATTAGCAGCAGATAATCAGTCAGTAAGTAAAATAAATGGATACATTATCCTCTCCAGTGTTGCAAGAGCAGCCGCATATACGGAGCAGTGAAGACAGATATTCGCGCATCAGGCTCATCAGGGAGCTGGATTTCGGCGGGATACGTTCCTCGAGAATATGCGTAGTCGGTGCAGGGGCCCTGGGCAATGAAGTTATAAAGAATCTTGCACTGTATGCACCTTCTCTGATGACTGTGGTTGACAGCGATCGAGTGGATTACACAAACCTTGGCCGCTGTTTCCTCTTTGACAGAAGTGATGCAGAAACGCACAGATCCAAGGCAGAGGCGGCTTCTTCAAGGGCCAGGCTTCTGAATCCGGACTGTTCAGTGGAGTGCTTTCCTATGGACGCCACCACGCTGGATCACACCTTTTTCTCCCGCTTTTCTGTTGTAATAGGATGCGTCGATTCTATCAGAACAAGGCTCCACCTGAATTCGAACTGTTATTACGCCGGTATCCCCTACATCGATGGCGGGATAGATGGTCTCAATGGCAGGATACAGGTTGTTCTGCCCCCACGGACAGCTTGTTACGAATGCACTCTCAACGGCTCTCACATGGATTCTGTGGATAGCGAATACAGCTGCGGAGGAAGGGAAGCCTCCTTTCCTTCGAGGCGGATTCCTTCGGAGCCGGCTGTTGCAGGGATTGTCGGCTCAATCCAGTCACTTGAAGCCGTCAAGATTGTATCGCATCTCAGGAAGGAAGGAACACTTCTTCTCTATGATGGCAGAACGTGTATTCTTAGCGAACTGGAGGTTCAATTCAGCCCTATTTGCCCCAATCACACGTGAGGTGTTACAACGAAGATACATAGGATAACGGTGAGGAATGCACTGACAGGAAACACTGCCCTGATTGAGGTTGATTCATCCACCAGACTGCAGGAGATACTGGACAGTGCAGTGGAATTCTGGTCTATGGCACGTGAGCCATATCTCCTCAGGTTGGGCAGGAGGCTCATACCCGCTTCAAAGACTGTAGGCGAAGCCGACATAGGGGATGGGGATACTATAGAGATACTTCCTGACCCGGAAGGTGGATGATGCCGCTGCCTTTGGAGCTCCTTAGAAAGAGACTTGAGAAGGAGATGGATATATGCAGAACCATCAACGGAATAACCGTCACACCTTCAGTGGTTGCGACCGCCTCCTTTCCCGTAATCCTCACAGTCAGTCTTGAAGGACCCGTGGGGCTTCTTGTTGATGGTGATGGTACAGTCAGGCAGACTAATACTCACAGTTTTGAAGTCACGATACACAGAGATTATCCCATCCGTAAGCCTAGTGTCAGATGGCTCACACCGATATTTCATCCAAATATAAGTCCAGCCGAAGAAAAGGGAATTGTGTGCACAAGGATACTGCTTGACTGGAGGGCAGATCGCACCCTCTACTCACTTATATCCGGCATAGCACACCTGATTGAGAACCCTAATATCGGTGAACCGCTGGGGTTCGACATTTGCAGACGGGCCGTTTCATACATGACACAGGGTGCTGCATATGAGCACAAGAATAGTGGCGAGTAGTGAATTCGTGATCGGGGAGCTCGATAGCCCCGGCAACATTGTCGAATGCATAGATTCCCAGAGAGACGCCTCCGTTTTTGTCAGAGATACAGTCATTGAACATATGTTACACGATTCCATACAATCCTTCAGGGAAGGGAAGGAGACGATGGGGCTGCTTCTTGGCAAACCGGCTCGTTTGGGGAATTCCATAAGAACGATTGTACAGGGTATATGCAGACTGCCTGTGATTGCCTCAGCGCATCATGTGGAGGTGAATCATGACTCACCTTTACCGCTGCCGCAGGATGTGACTGAAGATGCGTCATCCTGTGCTTTTGTCGTTGGCTGGTTTCATTCACACACCGGGCAGGGCTGTTTTTTGTCTTTGACAGATGCAAGGACCCATGAAAGATGGTTCAGGCAGCCATTTGCCGTTTCTGCCGTCATCGACGCAGCGGATGGAAAAATCGCCTTCTTCTCAAAAGAGGGGAATCGGTTTGTATCTGCCGGGTACTGTATCTTCCGGGAAAAATGAAATGACGGTCTGGCATCCGGCGCCCCGGGACCTCAAGACCTTACCGCCTGAGCTTCAGACCTTTTCCTTTACTTCTTTAGTGACCTGTCTTGAAAGGATTCTCTCGAATATGACCTTCATGTATATTGCATCGTGTTCCAGAAGAGGGGAGCACGATATTATTGTCATGTCATAGTTCTCCTCAACAATTAGTTCTGCGAGCGGCTCAAACCTCAGATCGCCGCGTTTAATCGGAGTCAATCTGAGTTCATTGCCTCCATAGTGTTCAACACCTGAAAAGGAGGTGTAGATTAAGTTGTCTGAAACCTTCCTGACCTTCGATATCACTGTCCTGAAATCCTCCGGTTCTCGCAACGAGCCGTTTTCTCTGGAGTGAAGATGTGCGAAATTAATGACAGGCACGGTGCCCTTCACACGTCTTACGGCGTCGATTACTTCGTCAAGACCTCCGAAAACTTCCTGGCGCCCACTTGTTTCGATACCAATCGGAGCTGATATCTTGTTTTCCTTCCACCAGTCCCTCACGCTCCTGAGGTTCTTGAGTATCTGTTCCGTTCCCGCCTTCCTTCCCCTGCTGCCGTAGAATCCCAGCTGCGTGCTGGTTACCACACCTCCGAGTGCGTTGCACACAAGTCCTGCCCACTTGAGGTTATTCTTGCTTCTCTCCACCATTTCTGTCCTTCCAGACAGATCCACGTAGTAGGAGGAATGAACTGAAAGCTGCACATCGTGGTCGCGCGCATACTCAGCCATCTCGTAAAGTTCAATGTATGAGTGGCAGAGGCCGCTCTCAAGAATGAGCAACGAATCGCCCTGGCGTATCTTTTCCTGTGGGTCATTGGTTATCCATCTGTTCTTTCCGCTTCCTCTTTCTATTTGAACTATCATGTCTGTCTCGAGTTCGGCCGGTGTTCTTCCTATCTCCTCATCATCAGGCAGCCGCGACGAAACGTTCGTCCTTATCATCTGCACTTCGAGTGCTGTAAGGCCGAGAAGATGGACGTCTTCTATGCCGTCGAATAGGGTTCTCCCCTTACAGGAAAGCGGTATTCCGGAAGGTCCGTATCTGATCATTCTATTTCACTCCGGGAGCCAGGCTGGTTGAACGCCACACCGATCAGGCTGTAACATCCTGAAGCCGTAAAGCACACGACATGTAAACATAATCCGCGTAGCTCCTCCCGGTCGCCTGCTCGCGATTGGGAAATTACACTTACTATAAAAACGATCGACATTAAAAATTGCAATCAATAATCTAAAGCAAACACACACCCTTACAATAACCTTTCTCTCCTGCTTTTCCTTTATACTCTGTTGTATGGGGAGATTCGAGACACCTGACTGCTGTGTATGGTCCTTCCCTGGCTTACATTCATCAGAGATTTGCCCATTTCCGCCGCATCTAATTAGAATGTAAATGGAATTCTGTGCCCCCTTCGGAGGTCAGGAAACGTTCCAAGGGAAAGAACAACAGCTTCGTTCAAACAGGTGTCATTTTATGGGGCGGAGAAATTTATCCTCCTTTCATCTGTTTCTGCGGTAAAAGTAAAGTGTTCTTCTTTTTTCATCTGGCATTGAAATGCTTTGTCAGGGAAATGAGAGGTGAAAAGTATATAAACAGATGGTTCTTAGCGAAGGATTCAAGCAGGTGCTGTAGCAAATGGGTGTTAACGCTAGAAAGAGGAATTTGAAAACGAATCCCGAGCTGAAAAGGCTTGTTGCAGAGCTCTATGGGGTTTCGGCAAGGGGTAACGCCCCTGTGTGGCGGGCTGTTGCAGTGAGACTTGAGGGGCCGGTTGCCAACAGACCGGTGATCAATCTCGACAGGCTGAACAGACTGGTGAAGGATGGTGAATCAGTAATTGTTCCCGGAAAGGTTCTTGGAAACGGGAACATTACGAAGAAGATCACAATTTCAGCATATTCACTTTCCTCCTCAGCGAGGACAAAGCTTGAAAAGGCTGGATGCAAGATTTATGACATTGAGGATCTGGTGAAATCTAACCCTGGTGGTTCCGGCCTGAGATTGATGGCATGAATGGTGATTCAATGATAGTTGTGGATGCGGATGGGGCGGTTCTTGGCAGGCTTTCAAGCTCAATTGCAAAGAGGCTCCTCAACGGTGAGGAAATAACGGTCATAAACGCGGAAAAGGCACTTGTTTCAGGTTCGGCGGAGAGGAGCTACCAGGAGTATTTCAGTGCGTATCAGCGAGGAAAGGCCATTAAGGGTCCGTATTACCCGAGAATGCCGGACGGCATTTTCAGGAGGACTGTCAGGGGAATGCTTCCCATGAAGACAGCCCGAGGTAAGTCGGCTTATCGCAGGTTGAAGGTTTACACAGGCGTTCCCAAACAGATCGGTGATATCAAGCCTGAACTCCAGAAGGCACCCCAAAGAGGCAAGAGATACACCCGCCTGGGTGAAATATCAGAACTGCTTGGTGCAAGGGTGAACCGATGAGCGATTCAGATTCTGTAATAACGGTTGGGAAGAGGAAGACAGCAGTCGCAACTGCTGTAGCACGGAAAGGTTTTGGCAGGGTAAGAGTGAATAACGTACCCATTGAGATTGTCGATCCTCAGATTGCACGAAGCAAGATGATGGAACCTCTGCTTCTCGCAGGCGACAGAGCAAAGAGTCTTGATATCGATGTGGATATAAGTGGCGGGGGCGTAATGGGTCAGGCTGAGGCTGCCAGGACCGCAATTGCAAAGGGACTTGTTTCTTTCCTCAAGGATGAGGGGCTGGAGAGGATATTCCGCCAGTACGACAGATCGTTGCTGATCAGCGATCCGAGAAGGAAGCTGCCGAAGAAACCTGGCGGACGTGGTGCGAGGAAGAGAAAGCAGAAGTCATACAGGTGATAAATTGATAATACCGGTGAGATGTTTCAGCTGCGGCAAGGTAATAGGTAGCTCCTATGAGATTTACGTGAAAAGGGTAGGTATGGGAGAGTCTCCAAAGGAAGTACTCGATTCCCTTGGCATCAGAAGATACTGCTGCAGGAGAATGATCATATCTCATGCTGATCTCATCGATGAGGTTATACCATTCCACTGATGTCACCTACTGTGGAAGGCAGAAATCTCCTTGCGGGGTCCGTGGGGTAGCTTGGTATCCTTCCAGCTTGGGGTGCTGGTGACTCCAGTTCAAATCTGGACGGACCCATACGGATTGTGGTTCCAAACCATCAAATAACGGCCTCAGAATCGTTCGATCCATGAGAAAAAGTGCCAGTCCCCGAGGAAGAGGGAAAGGTCATTTGCAGGCTCTGAACGCATAAGGTTCATTCCCACAGCTCCCGACCAGCTGTGGGAGACAGACATAACCTATGTCTGGTGCGGCAACGACAGACGATGCTACCTCTTCAACATCCCGGACTGCTTTACAAGGGAATGGCTGGCATATTTGTTTGCCAGGGACATGAGGAAGCAGCATGCAATTGATTGCCTCCTCAGGGCAACAGAAGGGATGGATCTGCCCAACCTCGTTCTGAGGTCGGACAACGGCTCGCAGTTCTCGTCCAGTGCATTCATGGAGTCCATGAAGGCGCTGGGCATAAGGCAGGAATTCATCGCAAACAGCACACCTGAACAGCAGGGGCATATCGAGTCGTTTCACAGCACGCTGAAGACTGAGTACATCTGGGTCCATGGAGTTCGGCAGCTACGTGGAAGCTGCCGAATACACGCCGCATGTATTCAGCGACTACAACAATGCAAGACTCCATGCAGCAATAGGTTATTCGACACCAAGAGAGTTTTACATGAATTGGAAGAAGCAGCTTGCGCCGGAGGTGGTCACATCAAATCTAAAAGGCAGAAGGTGATTGTAAAAACAGGGGTCCATTCCACACAAGCGATCCTCTTGACACACTCGCAAACATAAACTAGGATAAACCCATCGAATAGCTGTAGAGGATACCAGACGACATCGGCGCCTTCAAGAAAGGCAAAAGGAATGCCGGGTTTGTGGTGTTTAGGAACGGTTCCGATCTCTACTGGCGAACAAAGTACTTCGACGGCGACAGAGAAATAAGCGACTTGATTACCGACACTGTCTTCATATTGCTCGATGGGGAGGCCGAAAATCATGAAGAGCGGATTGATTATGGCCGTCTGCTTGAAAGAATGAGTGAGGTGAAAGAATCGCTTAAAAAGGAGCTTAACGAAAGACGACAGAGAGAGATAACACTGGGTGGTACCCCTCTAAGAGCGATGAAAGCAGTGAAGGAGATACTCGACGAACCTGCAAACAGCGGAGAGGGAGGCGAAGCACTTGCGGCAAGGCTCAAGGTCCGATCCAACAATCAAAGTCTTGTTTCTGCCTTGTATGAGGCAAGGAAGGAGGGCAGGCTGGTGGATAAGGCGAGGGAACTGCTGCCAGAGTTGACAACAGCATCGGGTCAGGAACCGGCGGGGCAGGCAGGTGAATTGAAGCTGAATAGGGTCTGCTGGTGCTGGATTCAACCTTCAGGGAGTAGACAAATCGATCGGGGACAGGCTGGCTAGACAACATTATTCCGAGTGAAGTTAGATGTCCACTGGCTTTGAGAAACAAACGGCCATTGACCCTATTAAGGATATATAAATCTGAAATATTTCTTAGCGCTGCGAGAACTTATGGGTTACTTGTCCGCTCTTGCAGGAGGCGTGCTCGCAGGTTTAATTTCAACAGGAATATATGAAGTTTTGAAATGCCTAATTGACAAATGGGTACTGCATTTTAACCCGTTGGATTGCCGTCTTGTGAAGCCGCTTAAGCATCCGTCGGTCAAAGGCGGTGCTCCCATTTCGTTGTTTTTCTACATGCGAAACAAAACAGTCCATGCCTGTTTACGTCTCAGTGCGAAATACTCCACTCAATGGCTTTCAATTTCTGGGAATCCAGTGGATGGGAAGATCTGGTGTTTTCTCTACCCAAGACATTACGCTCGAGCCAGGCGAGGGAGGGACATTTGTTTTCGGATGTTCCATTGAAGCGCCGGGTTGTTATCCGCTATCTCTTACTCTTGATGCCCGCCCTATGGGAAGCCAGGTGAAAGGCAAGCTGTATCGATTATCTGAGGTGAAGGTAAATATCGAATAACACTTTCGATTTTCTAACAATATACAAATCCAGGGAAAACGCTCATGCTATACGGAGGATATTTTTACGGGGATAGCACATCGCCCGGTTCAATTCAGCTTATGGTATCGTTAAATAATTCGCTCACGATTCCTTCAGGTAGATGATGGCAAAGCACGTTGCAATCATGGTTGCGGTGCTGCTAATCACGGCAACCGCAGGCGTGATGGCCTATCTGACTAGGGAAGCGCCGGACAGTCATGCCCGTACGCTGACGGTGCTGCCGGCCGGATGGAGTATGCCTCTCTATTTCAACGGTTCAGTCAACAGTTCCGGTGCGATAATGCTCTTCTCGCTGAAGGTGAAGGGTGCCGTCCCAGTCGCCGTGAAAGGCGCATGGAATTCGACGGACGGATGCTCCCTCTCACTCGTATACTTCTATCCGAACAACACAAGCATGGTGAAAACAGTCTGGCAGACAGGGTATGCGCTATCCGGGACGCTTAACTTTTCAGTACCCCCCGGCGGTGCAACTTGGGAAGTCATGATTACGCCGGAGGTTAACAGCATAGACACGTTCACCGTCGTGTCCCCGATTGTCCTTTCCGTGCCTGCAGGCGTTTCCGTAGAATATCACGCAATACCAGCAAATCTGTGAGGCATATCACATGGCAGAGCGAATGGAAAACAGGCAGTTCCTGAAGGGGATAGGAAAACACCCGGAGGGAAGCCCTCTGAAAACCGCTTTCATCGTGAAAGAGGTTTACTACTGAAGCTTAAGGAATTGAACATAGATTATAATGAAACACACAGCTGTCAGAAGATCACCTGGCAGGGACGCAGCGCACAACGGTAAAGCATGCACTCGCCGGTAGCAGTGGAAACGCCGATTAACGCATTCGGGGTTACGATACATGAACCGGCGGTGAGAGAAGTGCGTTGAAATGAGCGCCGGTCATTACTCAAAAAGCATGGCAAATTTTGTTCAAAAACCGTAAAATACATACTGGTTCAAACCAATTATCGTTCAAATCTGAGCAGACCCATTCTATTCACATAAGTAAGTGAATTTCAATGCCACTAATGTGACAGGCGTCGGTTTATTCCTCGATAGCGACAGCTGATGCAACCCACTATTAGCTGAGTGAGTTACAGCTCCGGCTTCATTGCCGAATGTTTTTGTTACTGGTGCAGGCGAATCATCCCGGTCAAAAGCAGAAAGGTGTATGCAACTGCCAGTTATCTCGAGGTGGGAACCTGTTCACGCCCTTCGGTAAATGTGCATGTGGTCGCGTATGATTTTCGCGGTCGTTGTCGCAACCGCGATCATCATCTCAGCGATCTACATCATGCAGATGGAAGCAGCCTGCACCAGTCAGCTGCAAAACGCGCAGCCTCTTACAGCCGTTTCCACCATCAATGCACAGAACGCAACGCTCTGCTAAACGGTAAACGGCACAGTTACTTTCACGAGTATCCTTGAACCGATTCAGGAACAGGAACTTCAGACCACATGGCCCTTGACGGCGGCGGATTTGCTGCAGACACAGGTGCTTGAAGAACGTGAAGCAGGGTGAACAAAAGTGGTTCGGTTGCATCGTCCGACGGAAGCGGCGAAATTCTGATTCCCCGCTGTTGCTGTTACCGCTTCGATATTAAATCAGGTGCGTAGCCTTCGATTGAGAGATAGACCCGTCTTCTCCAGCAATCTTCTGATATCGTTCCTTTCCTTCCTGCTTGCTTGTTCGAGGGGTTTCTTCACGCCGCCGACGTTCATACCAACCTGTGCCATCGCTTCCTTCAGTCCGGCCGGGAAGTGTCCTATTCCGACGGCCTCGATAACAGGCAGCAGTTCTTTCTGCGCCTTTCTTGCCTCGTCAATTCTGCCTTCCCTGTAGTGGTCGAAAATGCTCGCAGCCTTTGCAGGCCATACGTTGCTCATGCTTACAACAGCGCCCCTGCCTCCAAACTCCAGACAGGTGAGCGCCATCGCGTCGGAACCTGTGAATATGGCTATTCTGTCACCTGCAACGTCGATATACCTCAGCAGGTTGAACAGATTGTTTTCAGTGTATTTCATTCCGGCGACGATATCTTCGTCGGCGAGCTCTTTGAGTGCCGTCGGGCTGACCGGATTATGCGTCCATTCGGGTATGTTGTATATCAGCAAGGGCAGCTCCACATGCTCATGTATGTTCCTGTAATGGTTGACAATGCCTTCATCGCCAACGGAATAATAGTACGGAGGTGTGGCCACCAGACCGTCCGCACCTGCAGCTGACGCATCTCTGGCAAATTCAATTATGTTCTCAAGGCTAGGATCTGAGATTCCGGCAAGAACCGGTACCCTCTTACCTGCGCTTTCAACCACTTCGCGTATCACTGTCCTTCTTTCCTCTCTGTCGAGCATCGCAAATTCCCCGGTCGTTCCAAGAGGAAAAAGGCCATCGATCCCGCCTTCAATCAGATAATCAACAACTGCACCAATCTTTGGTATGTCCACTTTTCCGTATCTGTCAAGCGGTGTTGGCATAGGGGACCAGATGCCTTCTATTTTAAACTCCATGACTTCCGGCTACCCCTCCGGTTCTATTAATCATTTGGGAATCTGCTGGAAGGTGTTTACAAGGTATTTTTCCTGTTCATCGCTACCTGTAAATGAGCTCCCCTAAATGAGCAGGTTTCATCCAGCTCATTGGCAGTGGTGTGATTCAAAACCTGCTTCCGCATTTTACATTGCCGCCATAAACTCATTTAATGAGATCCCGGAATAACGAATTCATTTCTTTGCGGTGACAGAGAATAATTTGGAAACATGAACACAAGTTTTGAAACACACAACTAGATTTTCTCCCGGTTCTATTTTGTCGGGCTCATGATGGTTCTCCGCACGTCTCTCCAGACGAGGATGGTGCTGAGCCTGTAGTTCAACGGGAGACTCAGCGCCCCTCCAAAGGCTGTGCCGATGTATGCAGGTATACCGAGGTAAAGTAGGAGCGCAATCTGGCACGCTATCACTATCGTATTTCCACCCAGACTGACAATCTGAAAATATGCAAGTCTCAAAACTCTGGCGGAAGCTGTTCTGCCTTCTTCCCTGTTGGTGCCTCTGAATGTCCACGCTTCGTTCGAAAGAAAGGATGCGGTTGTTCCCAGAATGAAAGCAATTATGTCAATACTCAGTATTTTCGCGATACCGTAGAATTGCAGGCCGACAATGAGTATGACTTCGAAAACGGCGAAACCCACGATTCCTGAAAGAGAAAATTTGAGCACTCGAGCCGCAAGGGCAAGAAGTTGAGCCCTGTTCCAGCCATTCCGCAGCATAATGCCGGGTACTTCCATAGTCCCTGAAAAGCGATCAACCTACAGGTAAATTAGTTTGATGCCGTCCGGCGGACTATTTTAGAGTCTGCTTCGCTCAAAGCTTTCCAAGCAGGACATCGGCGGCCACGCCCAGAGGTTCCCATGCAGGGGCAAAGGGAGGAGAATATGAATAGTCCACGTCCGCGAGTTCCCTTACTGTCATTCCTGAAGCCAGCGCGGCCGCAACCACATCAATTCTCTTCGCAACACCTTCCCTGCCTATCATGTTTGCACCAAGAACAATGCCCTTCCTCCTGTCACCAGTAAGCTTGACAGTGAGCGGGGCACTGTCAGGGTAGTAAGTTGAGCGTGACGTGGAAGTGATTGTGACAGACACCGGGTCAAATCCGGCTCTTGATGCCTCCAAATGGTCCAGACCTGTCTTGCCCACTTCCAGTGAAAAGACTTTCACAACCTCGGTTCCCGTGATGCCCGCATATCGAATGTCTCCCCCTGCAGCATTTTCCCCCGCAACCCTTCCTGACCTGTTCGAACCTGTCGCCAGCGGCATATAGGTGCGGGCGCCCGTAATCCTGTTGAATGTGGTCGCAACGTCGCCTGCGGCATAGATGTCGACATCACTGGTGCGCATGTGGTCGTCAACCAATATGGCGCCTGAAGTTCCAATTTCAAGTCCTGCCTCTGCAGCTATCTCGCTGTTCGGTCTGACGCCAGTTGCAGCTGCCACCATATCAGTGCTGAAGCTGAAACCATCAGTTGTTTCGAGTCTGATTTTGTCTCCATCCATCTCTGCGTTTGTGAGCACGCTGTTCAGGTGCACCTCAACACCGTTGTCCGACAGTTCTTTCAGGACCGTTGCAGCAAGCTCCCTGTCAAATCCCCGGAGGACGGTGTCCGAATGCTGGATTACCCTTACCCTCTTTCCCCTGTTTCTGAGAGCCTCGGACAGTTCGAGTCCTATGTATCCCGCTCCGATGATGGTGATGTCATTTGCTCTCTGTGCGGAATCCTCGAAGGGGACCAGATCGTCAAGTGTGCGAAGTGTATGAACCCTCTTTATTCCATGCAATTCCTCCGGAATCTTTGGCCTGGCGCCCGTCGCTATTACAAGTCTGTCATAGCTTTCCCTTCCCTTCTCCCTTCCATTTGTATATTCGACCGTCCTCCCCTCCCTGTCTATTCCCGTCACCCTGTGGCCAATTCTGACGTCTATCCTCCTCTCATTCACGAATTTCTCCACCGGGTAATGGATGAGGCTGCCGAAATCGTTCACGATGCCACCGATGTGGAAGGGCATCCCGCACGCCGAGTATGACACATAGTTTCCAGATTCGAGCACAGTGATTCTGCTGTCCGGGAGACGCTTTCTGATTCGTGATGCGGCACTCATCCCTGCCGCATCCCCGCCTATGACGACGAATCTCTTTTCCATGCTGCTGAGTAATCATCCTTCCTATCTAACTTTTCAGGCAGACTCGTCAGCCTTCCGCTTCCTTTGAGAATGCCTCTATTGCCTCCCTGATTTCATCGACGGAGGCGGAATTCTCAAGTGTGCTTATATCCCCTGGAAGCTGGTTGAGTGCCACAGCCTTAACAACCCTTCTCATGATCTTGCCGCTCCTTGTCTTCGGAAGCGTCTTTACCACATGTATCTCCTCGGGGACGTATATGGGACCGAGCTCTTCCCTTATACGCTTCCTGAGGGAAGAAACAACCTGAGTGTCCCCACGGTACTCATCCTTAAGGACAACAAATGCAACTATCACCTCTCCTTTGACTGTGTCAGGTTTTCCAAAAACAGCAGCTTCCGCAACCTCCTTTGAGCTTATGAGCGCATCCTCTATCTCTATTGTACCGAGTCTGTGACCGGAGACCTTCAGCACCTCATCCGCTCTTCCGAGCAGCCAGTAGTATCCGTCGGCGTCTCTGATTGCATAGTCACCGCAGTAGTACATCCCGGGGTATTTCTCGAAATATGCCTTTCTGAACCTCTCCGGATCATTGTTGAGTGTGAGGAACATGCCCGGCCATGGTCTCCTGTAGGCAATGTACCCCTTCTCTCCGGCTCCGAGCTCATGACCATTTTCATCCAGTATTACCGGCTCCACCCCCGGCATCGGAAACGTTGCCGAACCGGGCTTAAGCGGAGGAAGCCCGAGAGCCATCGAAGGTGCAATCATGAACCCTCCAGTTTCAGTCTGCCAGTAAGTATCTATGATGGGGCAATTTGACCTTCCTATGTTCTCATAGTACCATTTCCACGCTGCCGGATTTATCGGCTCTCCGACCGTGCCCAGGACCCTGAGCGATGAGAGGTCATGCATCCGCGGATATTTTTCACCGAAACGGATCAGTGTGCGTATTGCCGTTGGGGACGTGTAGAGCAGATTCACCCTGTACCTTTCAACTATTTCCCATAACCTGTCAGGGGCAGGGTATGTTATTGCCCCCTCGTACATGGTGGAAGTCAGGCCAAGAAAAAGAGGCGCAAACACAATGTAACTGTGTCCCGTGACCCATCCAATGTCAGCGGCACACCACCACCTGTCATCCTCATGCGGATCGAATGCCCATTTGAGAGTGTTCGCAATCCAGACCGAGTATCCGCCATTTCCATGGACGGCACCCTTCGGTTTTCCGGTGGTTCCGGAGGTATACAAGATGTAAAGCGGGTCATTTGAGTCCATCCACTCGGGCTGGACGAAGGCGGAGGCATCCTCAGTCACGTCGTGCATCCAGATGTCCCTTCCTTCCTGCATCTGGATCGCAGTGCCGGTTCTCTTCACGACAAGTACAGTGCCCACGGAAGATGTTTTCTCAAGCGCCTCGTCAACAATCTTCTTGAGTTCCACAACCTTTCCGTTCCTGAAAGCTCCGTCTGCTGTTATCACCATCCTTGCCTTGGAATCTTCTATCCTTTCAGAAAGAGCACCTTCCCCGAAGCCTGCGAAGACAAACGAGAATACGGCACCGATCCTCGCAGCCGCAAGCATTGCCACTGGAGCCTCAAGTATCATTGGAAGGTAGATGATTATTCTGTCCCCCCTGGATATGCCCAGATTCTTCAACGCCTGTGCAAGGTTGTTAACTCTCCTGAAGAGCCCGTCGTATGTGACTATCTTCTCTGTCCCGTCTTCCCCCACCCATATATATGCTGCCTTGTTCCTTCTTCCGTGCATAACATGGCGGTCAAGCGCATTGTACGACACATTCAGTTTCCCGTTGACGAACCACCTGTAAAATGGAGGATTGCTGGAATCCAAAACAGTGTCCCATCTCTTGTGCCAGTCCAGTATCTGGGCATGTCTTTCCCAGAAACTGTCAACTTTTTCAAGGGATTCTCTGTATATCTGCCTGTAATTGCCGATACCCGGGTGATATACCTCATTCACGGGTAAAACATCTCTTTCAGCCATTGCCATCTGTCCTTTGCTTTTGTGCAGAAAATGACCGGTCCGTATATATTTGTTCTTAAATTCGATGATGGGTGTGCCTGAGAATAATAAGGGCACACCCTCTAGAACCTGCCCCTCCTGCTTTACACAGTAATATATTTAATTCAGTCCAACTTACTAATAACATTCAAACGGAGAATTTACTTGAGCATAAAAAGCAACAGAGAAAGGCAGGCCCGGTTTGAGAGCCGTGAAGAGTCCATAGTTGAAGGGGAGGAGGGGAGTGACAACTATATGCGTGTTCCGCTTCCAAGAAGGAATAACGGCGAAATGCTGGCAGTGGCAGATCAGCTCCTGGGCGGCTCCAGGATACGGGTTCAGTGTGCAGACGGAAAGGCAAGAATGGGAAGGATACCCGGCAAAATAAAGAAAAAGATGTGGATAAGGGAGGGGGACCTTGTCATAGTGAAGCCCTGGGACTTCCAGGAAGACAAGGCCGACATACTCTACAGATACACGAAGACGCAGTCATCATACCTGAGCCGGAGGAAGATGATACCTTCCGGA
>JAGVSJ010000079.1 GCA_019720975.1 Candidatus Sysuiplasma superficiale | reverse complement strand
ACAAAGAGCAGAGCGAGAAAAACCAGTATTGCGGCAGCAATCGTCAAGTACCTTGCCCTCATTAAAAACCACCATACTGCCAGTCCGCCATTTTATTTCCCTGCTTCCCCATTTATCGCCGTTAATGCCGTGGCCTGATTTTTGCCATATTTCACTCCACGCAACAGCTCATTGTTTCCACATCTCTCACGAACGCCTGAGATGCAATCTTGATGCTCTCTGCAAGCGTAGGGAACACGTGTGTTGTGTTGATTATATCGTCGTACGTCAAACCCAGTTTGACTGCTGTGGCCGCTTCCATTATGTATTCGGTTGCCAGAGGTGCGAGCAGCTGCGCTCCCACGATCTTGTTATTCAAGGGATTTGCCACAAGTTTTACCAGCCCCTCAGTATCATTCAGTATTCCTGCTTTCGGAACCCTATCAAGACTCAGCGAGCTCACAGAACATGAGCCAAGCATCCTCGTGACCTCCTCTTCGGTGAGTCCAACAGCTGCTATCTGCGGACTTGTGAACACGGCCCATGGTGCTGCCGCATAGTCTATCTGCATCGGGTGACCGAGCATGTTGCTTGCAGCCACCACTCCTTCGCGCCCGGCCAGCGTTTCAAGCATGAGCTTCTTGGAAATACAGTCGCCGGCGGCATATATGGAGGGGTTTGTAGTCCGCATTGAGCTGTCGGTCTTTATGAAACCGCGGCTGTCGGTTGCAACTTTTGCAGCTTCCAGATTGAGAAGTTCCGTATTCGGGGCTCTGCCTGTTGCCACAAGCAGCGCATCGCTGCGCACCTCACTCCTGCCCGCTGCCGTAATGACCTCCGTTATCTGTTCATCACCCTTCTTCCTGACCCTGTTGATCCTTGCTTTGATGTAGAATTTCATTCCCTCGCTTTCGAGCCTTCTCTGCAATAGTTCAGAAATATCGCCATCCGCCTGGGACATTATCCTCGGCATGGATTCCACGACAGAGACCTCTGTTCCAAAGTGGCTGAAAGCCTGACCGAGTTCGAGACCTATCGCACCCCCGCCTATAACCGTGAGCCTGTCCGGTCTTTCATTCAGATTCCACACTGTATCGCTTGTAATGTAGTCCACTGCATCCAGCCCCTCTATCGGCGGCGCAGTCGGTCTTGATCCGGTTGCGACAAGTATCCTGTCCGCGGCGTATGTTACGCCGCTGTGTCCGTCATTGCTTTCCGCCCGGGAAATTATTTCCACTTCCTGGGGAGATATGAATCTTGCCTTCCCCTCGAATACAGAAACGTTCGGATAACCGTCTATTACTGTTTCGTACTTGTCCCGCCTCTGTCTTGCTACCAGCTCCCTCAACCCGGACATCATACTGCCGAAGTCAAGCTTTGGATGTGTCTTCCCTATGCCTGTGAATAAGGGATGGGCAGGGTAATACAGGCTGTGGGAAGCCTCAAGAAGGTACTTGGAAGGCACGCACCCTACGTTGACGCAGGTCCCGCCCATCGGGCCGCTGCCAATCATTGCTATACTGTCCTCCCCCCCTGATATCTCGGTGAGTTTGATGGCAGCCGAAAATGCCGCGGCTCCCCGCCCGATTATGATGTCATCGAATTTTTGGGTCATTGTATTCAATCACCGCTCTTTGATCGATGCCCTGTAGTGGGAGGGAGGCCTGAATATCCTGAGAGCAAGTATGTCCTCCGGTTTCACCCTGTCCGGTTCATAGACGACATTCGCGTCACCCGTTTTCAGGTCGACCTTTGCTTCGGACACACCGTCCAGGCTCAGTATTGCCTTTTTCACGTGCATAACGCAGTCCTGGCAGGTCATGCCCGAAACACGCAGCATGACGGATTCATTATGATTTTCGTTCATGATTGAATTTGAATCATGAATAGCTAAATAAACCGAAAAGCGTCATTTTCTGAATGTGCATTTACTTTCCGGAGCAGGCTAAATTTTCTGGACGTAGTCCGAAAACAGCCGGAAGAATGAGGTGCAGTCTCCATTGCTGTCACTGCTGTTGTGGATGCATATGCCTGTGAGGCATTTTGGCCGGCACAGGCAGTGCAGTTATCTGGACTTAATCCAATTTTTTAAAGTATATTAAAAGCTTAATATAAGTGTGGCCTCATATGACATCCTGTATGGTAAAAGCAAAAGAGAAGGCCTGCATGATAATGCACGATTCGAGGGAAATATGCATTCTTCCGTCTGAATCTGTGCTGAAACTGATCGGAAAGAGATACACGCTTCTTATTATCGGGCTCCTGGGCAACGAGAGAAGCATGCATTTCAACGAAGTACTCCGGAGCGTGGGAGCTGCAAGATCCAACCTGATATCGCAGCGCTTCAAGGAACTTGAGTCGGCTGGTCTTGTCGAGAGACGGATAATCAATTCCCGTCCTGTCGGTGTGGAGTATTCGCTGACGGACAAAGGGCTCGAACTCAGGGCACAGCTGATTCCGTTGTTTGACTGGATAGAAAAATCGTCCGGTGCCAAGCTGAAATAGAGCACTGAATTTTCCTGTTATCTTTCCGGTTGCGCTTCTCTTTGAGTTGAAGTGTGTAAAGCAGGTTACGTCTGATATTCAGTGCAATTTTCACATGCGGCTCATCACTGTATTCGGCACATCATGAATTCCCGCAGCAGGATATTCATGCTCCCGCATCTGCTGCCACATGCATGCTGTCTTCATGAACGAATTATCATTCATGAGTGTTGTTGTTAAAATTCTTACCGGCAGCGTTCACCCTTTTCGCTTTATTCAATGTGCTTCCGCGTTTTCTGGAGCAGATGAAATAGGCGGCTGCTGCAATGATAAACTGTACGGCAAGTCCTGCATAGTATTGTGATACAGGAACAACATACCCCGCTCCTTCGTTTAATGTTGGACCGATATGGTGGCCGCTTGCCAGAGCTCCAATCAGCCAGAAGAGATTCCAGAAGCTTTCAGCAAAGAATATGACGGAAACGGAAAACAGGACTGAGCCAGTCCTCTCAAGAGCGACGCCGCCGATAATCAGTATCAG
>JAGVSJ010000078.1 GCA_019720975.1 Candidatus Sysuiplasma superficiale | reverse complement strand
GCCTGCCAGTAAGAAACACATTGTCAAAGACTTCGTATAATCTCTCTGCGGTCTTCCTGCTGACATAGTTTGTGTAATTCATTCCGGCAAGCTCTTCCCGCGAATAACCAGTTATCCCGCAAAGCGTGTCGTTAAACAGTGTGAGGTTGCCTTTACGGTCGACCTCAAAGTATGTTTCTCCGATGCCCTCGAGCATCGTCCTGTATCTCTCCTCGCTCTTCCGCAGTTCGTCGTCAAGGCCATCTGCTCCGTTACGTCCCTCTTTATAGCAATGAAGTTCGAGATGGTGCCTTTTTCATTCGCCACCGGGGTGATAACAGTATCCTCTATGTACAGTTCGCCATTCTTGCGTCTGTTCGTGAGTCTTGCATGGAACACCTTTCCGGAAAGTATAGTATTCCAGAGGTTTTGGTAGAAAGTGGCGTCATGTTTCCCCGATTTCAGCACTCGTGGCGTCCTGCCCTTCACCTCATCGAGGGTATAACCGGTGGTTAGCGTGAATGCGTGGTTCGCCCATTCGATTATGCCTTCCTTGTCGGTGAGAACTACAGTGTCGCTCGCACTCTCGAGGGCTGCCTCCAGAAGCTTCTGTTTTTCCCTTTGCCGCGATGACTGTATTGCAATGCTGATGGCTTCCGCTGCGTTTTCCAGTTGTCCAATCGTTTCGGCTGGAATTTTCCGTAGGTCGCTGCCTACCACGGTCATTGCACCTATTGTCTGGTTCCCTGATACAATCGGTATGGAAATGACCGAATCGTAACCGTCCTTCCCCGCAATATCCTTCCACTCAATGCAATCAGGATCGTCAATACGGCCCACCCGGATCCTGCCGGTTCGCACCGCACTGCCTGTCAGTGTTCTTCCGCCGGGGCTGTCATCCCATCGTACCGCCTTTTCCATCCCGAACTCCGGCATATTTTCCGCCCTCGACAGAAGTCTGAGAGAACCGTCATTCTCCTTGAGAAATACGCCGACTCCCCTGAACTGGAATATCTCCGCTACGGTGCCGCACAGATATGAAAGAATGCCGTCAAGCGGTCTTTCCCTGAGCACCGCAATGGACGTATCGCGTATGGCCCTCACAAGCGCCTGTGAACGTGTTTTGTCTGTCACATCCCTGATCGTGCAGGCGACGAACGCAACACCACCGGATGCATCCCTTATCGGCGTCATACTGACGCTCAGGTACAAACGGCTGCCGTCACTCCTCTCCAGCACTTCGTCATGGACCATCGGAGTCCCCTTCTCAACAGTCCTTTTGAATATCTCATCGAACCTTGCTGTTGCACCTTCACCGCGCAGCGTGAGTTTCTTGCCCGCAAGTTCGCTTTCGGTGGTTCCGAAGAGCTGTTCCGCAGCCGCGTTGATGTTGAGCACGTTTCCCATTCCGTCGAAGAGGACAATGGCATCAGGTGTGTGGGCGAAGAACGATGCGAGCTTTCTTTCCATCTCAATGAGTTCCTCCTCCGCTTTCCGGTTCTCAACCGCACTCTTGATGAAATGGGTGAGTTCGGCGAACTGGGAAGAAATGTCGCCGCCCTTCTGTAGATAGAAGTCTGCACCACTGTTTAATGCTTCGATTGCCACTTCCTCCCTCCCTCTGCCTGTAAACAGAATAAACGGAATCTTCCTGTCCCTTGAACGGAGATGTTTCAAAAATCCTATCCCATCCATGCCGGGCATCTGGTAGTCAGACACGACAGCATCGTAGTGACCGGAGGACAGTCTTTCCAGCGCCTTAGTTGCCGAATCCAAGGCATCGACCATGAATTCGCCATCCTTCTCCATGTAGAGCTTGAACGGATCGTGTAGAAAACACTCGTCGTCAACGTAGAGTATTTTTATTCCGCCGTTCCCGGAACGCATACAAGATCACAATTTCGCATTTTCCATCGGGCAATGAAATAAAAAGCTTCAGTATGCAGTTCATTGGTTTGATAACGACCGACGGGCCATTCCGGAAGTGAAATTTTCACAGATCTGTGCCACTGCTGTCCCGCAGGAAAACTGCTGACAAGTGCTATTTGATGGTGCCTGAGTAAGAAGGTAAGGAAAAGGCAGCACAAGGGTGCTCAGGGTAACGGACACCGATACTGCACGGCTGAAGAGTGCTACATCCTTTTTGATAGGATGTCGACCAAGTACAAACATGCATGTTTTGCGCAGGATAGCGGAATCTTTCCACATCGCATGCATTTTTCCAGCTTTAATGGGCACCCGTTCAGTTTTGGCAGCTGTAATCCGCAGGCGGAAAACAATCATGGAATGCATTCGTACGAAGCTACATATATGATGGAGGGGTGAAGGGCAACAGCAGGTGACGGAGGATGAACGATGAACCCCCCAATAGCCCGGTGTTCCGTTTCTGTGGAACCAGTTTTGCCACACCTGTCTTGTGCCATTAACAGTTTTGCACCCGTGCATGCGGGCAGTAAGCCTTTTTTTCACCCGTTCTCCCCTGACAAATCTGAGGCAATTTTAATTTAACAACAGCAGTCAAAATGGAGGTTCCCTGATTGTCATCCTGGAAAAAGCATGTTTCCGAGCATACGGAGACCGAGATGATGAAGCAGTTAAATTCGCTCCCTGTCGATATCAGGTACAGGGCGGAAGACAGGCTGCATGTGGCTTTTCACCGTGAAAGGCACACGCGTCTTTCGAGACTGGAACTCTTTTTCATTCTGATCGGCCCGGGCATACTGGTGATGATCGCAGACAACGATGCAGGCGGGGTGATCACGTATGCGCAGACCGGCGCTATCTTCGGCATAGGTTTTTTCATACCGTTCATGATACTCATGCTTCCAGTCGCATATTTTGTGCAGGAAATGACTGTGAGGCTTGGAGCGGTAACACACAGGGGGCACGCCGAACTCATATGGAAACATTATGGCAAATTCTGGGGTTCCTTCTCTCTGGGGGATCTGGTTATTGCCAACTTCCTGACGCTTATCACAGAATTTATAGGCATAACTGTCGGACTGTCTATATTCGGTGTGCCACGTATATTCTCGGCCGCAGTCTTCGTCTGCATCGTGATTGCAATACAGCTCTTCCTGCGTTACTATACCTGGGAACGGGTTTC
>JAGVSJ010000077.1 GCA_019720975.1 Candidatus Sysuiplasma superficiale | reverse complement strand
ATGGCATGAAATACAGTATGAACGAAGTTCCGCCGTTGATATCGCCAGGGACATTCTCCACCAGTTCTATTTCCGCACTGATGCTGTCCATGATTTTCTTTACCAGCGAGAGACCAAGACCCGCTCCCCCTGTGGCAGTATGAAATCTGTTAAATACTGATGCAAAACGATTGCGTGGTATGCCTCTGCCATTGTCTGTGACCCTGACGCTTACTGTTTCTCTTCCTTTGCGACTGCATTTTTGCGCTGTGACTTCCACAATTACCTGTGCCTTGTCGCAATATTTTGCGGAGTTGGAGAACAGGTTTGAAAACACTTCACCGATCAGACTGTTTCCGACCAGAATCGTCGGGCTGGTATCAATGCTGAACATGAATCGTATGTCTCTGGAGGGAAAGTTGAGCTTTACTATTGAAGCAGATTTCTCCAGAACCTCCCGAAGGTCGAAGGATGTCAGTTCCAGCGTTCCGCTCTCTGTCTTGAAGATCTTCAGCACATTTCCAAGAAATTCAAGGGAAGCGTCTATCGAACTGTCGATATTCGCGATGTAATCCAGATCTTTGGCCGGAACACTCCTGTTGGCTGACAGATCCGAGCGAAGCAATTGAAGAAAAACGCGCATGGCTTGAAACATATTCCGCAGGTCATGCGAAACAAGTCCGGCACGCACCTCGGCAAGCTTTTTGCCCTCGTTCAGGTCAGATCTAAGGCGGTAAAAGTCAAATCCCGCTGCAATCAACATTGCAATTGTGTCTATCACTTCGGTATCCATTGAGTCAAACGAATTTTTCTGATTTGATTGGACATCGAGGACGGCAATAACCCTGTCATCCTGCATTACAGGCACTGCATATTCGCTCCGGGTGTCGGAACCGATCGGATTCACATACACCGGTTCAGCAGTTACATCATTCGCGAGCAGCGGTTTGCCGGTGCCGGCAACGGTCCCTATAATACCAACGCCGAATCGCAGAATATCGTTTGAATTCAGTTCTCTCTCTTTCCGTCCTCTCCAAACGAAATTGCGTGGCACAAGGATGTCATTTTCTTCGGCGCTCCAAAGCGAGACATTATCGAATCCCAGATCATCCGAAATAAGCCTGATTACGTTCGAGCGGAGTTCCTCCGGATCGGATGCCGAGAATATCCTCTCCACCGCGTGTGTGATTGACAGGAGCTGCATTATCATTTTTGCGCGCTTTGCCGACGTTTCACGCTGATAGGCTGCGAGTCCCAGTGCAAGGACAATCGATTTGAGCATTATGATTTCATATCTTTCCCACCACTGCCGTCCTGCTTCTCTGATACCTAAAAAATGGAATCTGCCGTTTGGCGCTCTGAAGACGGCCCCGCCACACGGAACTACCGATACTTCCTTCAATCTTCTGCCTGTCTCCGTGATGTCAGAAGAACTGATGAAAACGTCTGGCTCATCCAGCATCAGTTCCCTTGTTCTGAAATTGAGTCTCGGAGGCATGGATCCGGCCTCTGTGCCGGACGGCACAACCTCATCTTCAAGCTCCCAGTCATTTCCATCCGTTGATGTGTAGCTGAAACTTCCTGCGCCCTTGAGTTCAGAGGAAATGGTATTGACAATGCCTGTCGAGAGTCTCGCAGGCGTCTCTCTCCTCAAACTGTTCTGCGCCTGATTCATCAGCTGATAAGTGTGTTTTTCGTCTTCTGTAAACCACGTGTAATCCCTGAAATTACCCCACAACACGAACAGCAGCGATTGCCAGACAAGTAGGCTGGAAATCCACCATGCGAGATCGAGTTTTCTGGTCGACAGGAAGTGAATCACGGTAGAAGCAATGAGCAGAAACGAAAATGCGATGATGCCATGGAAACTGTAACGAAACGGTTTGAACGCGCGATGCCGGAGATTGAGGATGAGAATGAGCGCTATTGTGATAACTAGCACATTGACAAGTGTATCATTCAGATTGTTGGACAGAAACTCGAAAACGTCCACGGACACGTTCTTAAGAGAATAAAGAAAAGCAAACGTCATTACAGTGGGCACCAACATCCATAAAGACATTAGACTCGGCGGCCACTTTTCCCTCGTGGTACTCCACGGGATGCCGGCTGCCAGAACAATGATGGTTGCCAGGCCGGTCATCGGCAAAGCGATGTCCAATGTTGTCATGGGGAAATAAACAGATATGACAATACAGATGAGAAGAAACTGAAAAAATGCCGCTGCCGAGATTAAGTCATACCTGAGTTCAAGCTCTTTGTACCTGAGCAGATAAGCCGTGCATATTGCGGACGTCATTATGATCAGATACACGACAGAACCAAGGTCAATACCCATGTCCATCGAACTGGAACCGAGGGAAAGTCCCAGTACAGCCATAATTATGGTAATGCCTATCGGCACAGCAGCGGCAATTACGGGCGGATACCAGAATTTAAAGTAACTGATTATTTTTTCACGAGCGCCTGCCAATGATGGTTCACTCCCTTTCACGCAAACGGGCGGTTGAGTGACCGAACATGTTCCGGTCCGCCGTTCAATAGATTCCCTTTTGTATGGTATTTAATGAATTCGCCAACAATTCTGAATCCGGTCGCTCTGACAGATGAAGACCTTACGGGGATGACCGAGAACGCCGATCGTTATTTTTTCCAGTGTCCGGGTGAGAGGAAATGGATGGCCAGAGAACATGCGTGATATGTCCTGAAACTTCGGTTGCGATTCATCCGGAGCATCGTTTTTATATGACTCAGGTGAATTGGGCCGTCAATGCCACCATAGCTCAGGCGGTAGAGCGGCTGACTTGTATTGATTACTGGAAATCAGCAGGTCGGGAGTTCAAATCTCCCTGGTGGCTTTTACTGGCCGTTCCTGTCACCGGTTGAAAGGCGAAAGCACGACGCATGAATTGTTTATGGCAGTGTTTCGAAAAGCATTAATTGGGATTGTTCCTTATTTGGACGCATGGCAGCAAAAAGCGGCGTTTCCCGCCTTCACAGCAGCTGGAATACGCTTGACGCATTCAAACTGGATGACGATGAGCAGATTCATTATTATTCCCTTCCCGCGCTCGAAAGAGAAGGCATAGGCAAAATACACACACTTCCTCTTTCAATC
>JAGVSJ010000076.1 GCA_019720975.1 Candidatus Sysuiplasma superficiale | reverse complement strand
CGGTGAAAAGTGTCTGCAACCTGACAGCAATATACGGACTGCTCAAATAGCCGCATTACTTTCGAGGAATGCTATAATTCAGGTTGAAAACGCAATCAAAAAGTATCCCGTGAATACTGGCAAGTTCACCTTCAGAAGAGATTTCAGACTCGCACTTGATGGAGTTTCTATAGAGATAGGTAAGGGAGAAATACTCGGCCTTGTCGGTGAGAGCGGAAGTGGTAAAACCACTCTTGGAATGGCACTGCTTGGCTTGATACAGATAGATGGTGGAAGCATCTATTTTGAGGGCAGGGACGTTAAGAAACTGCGCGGAAAGGAGAAGCTGGAATTCGTCACAAAGACGCAAATGATATTTCAGGATCCATATGAGTCTCTGAATCCCCTCAGGAGCGTCTACGATTCAGTTTTGTCTCCCCTGACTGTCTCACAGAAGGATATGAAATATGGTGAAAGGGTTGATGCGGTATGCAGCGCCCTGGAAAGGGCAGGCCTCTATCCTCCTGAGTCTTTTCTTGCGAAATATCCACAGCAACTTAGCGGAGGACAGCGGCAGAGGGTTGGAATCGCGCGCGCAATAATAAGCAATCCCTCATTTGTTGTGGCCGATGAGCCTGTTTCAATGCTTGATATGTCCCTGAGGGCTGAGATACTCAATCTGCTTGCAGACATCAGCAGGAAGGATGGTCTGAGCATGGTCTTCATTTCACACGATATGGTTGTGACCAAATACATTTCGCAGCGAATAGCTGTTCTCTACATGGGGCAACTGGTTGAACTTGCAGCTTCTTCAGAATTGGTGAAAAATCCACTTCACCCCTATACGCAGATACTGATAAAGTCTGTCCCGCTGCTGGAAAGCGATTCCGACACCTTCGATACTGTTGTTGAGTATGATTCGGATACGATTAACCGGGGAGAAAATGCATGCGCATTCAGGGCGAATTGTCCTCATGTCATGGATGTGTGTAGAAGTAGAAGACCGCCTGTACAGGAAATCTCAACCGATCACTTTGTTGCCTGCTTCCTTTACAGTGACTCGGCAAAAGTCAGTAAATCCTAATACGCAGTACTTTAGCGATGAAGTGCAGATAAGGGGTGGTTCATCACGCTGTAGCGGTAGCCGAAGGCATTTTGTTCAGTATTTAAGGGGGAGCGCTATTTTCCCACCTGTATGTACGATTTGGTGGTCAGAAATGGGACGGTGATTGACCCTTCACAGGGAATCAATGAGAAGATGGACGTGGCAGTTATCGGCACAAGGATTGATTCTATTGAGAGGAATATACCTTCCTCTTCGGCAGCAAGGGTCATCGACGCTTCTGGCCTTCTTGTTTTCCCGGGGCTAGTGGACATACACACCCATGTTGCGGCAGGTCTTGCTGGTCTTTGTGTGGAAGCTGATATACACTGTCTCCCAAAAGGTGTTACAACAGCTGTTGACGCCGGGTCTACCGGGCATCTGCTTCACAGGGCATTCATTGACAGAGTTGTCAGTAATTCGAAAACAAGGCTTCTTGCCTTTCTCAACATTGAATCGCTTGGAATGATTGAATCCGCGCGCACTGGAAAGGAATGGTCATCTGAACGGTGGGCTGAGCTGATAACCATATCTAATGGCAGGTACGATGAATGGTTCGTCAATCTGGAGGAAACAATCGCTGCAATAAGAGAAAATAGCTCCGCACTTGTTGGTATCAAATGGGCGCATCATACCCTCAATACATTCAGGCTGGCAAGAAAGGCGGCTGACATTGCTCGTACCAGGCTTATGGCAGAAAACCATCAAATGCCGGAAGGGATGAAATATGTCAGGAAGGGAGACATACTGACACACATCTTCCACAATTACTACAACAGACTCGCCGGCGGATATGATGGTCTGCTCGAAGATGGGGAGATAAGGCAGGAGTTCTTCACAGCATACAGGAAGGGTGTGATATTCGATATAGGGCATGGGAGGTCTAGTTTCAGCTGGGATGTTGCTGAAAAGGCAATGGCTGAGGGACTGAAACCACACACAATAAGTACAGATATATGGCGCGAAAACGTTGGAAGCCCGGTGAGAAACTTACCCTATGTCATGTCAAAGATGCTCTGTGCCGGTATGAGCATCGAAGAGATCGTTGCTGCGAGCACAGTAACTCCAGCACGTGTAATCGGAATGGAAAGGGTGATCGGTTCTTTGAAGCCGGGAATGGCCGCTGATATTTCCATCTTCAGGCTTGAAACCGGAAGATTCATCTTTGAGGATTCATACGGTCGGAAGAGGAAGGGAAGCAGAATGCTGCGCGTGAAGAGTGTGATTTCTAACGGAACGCTGTTATCTTCCTGAAGATCAGAACAGGAATACGTTCCCAGTAGTCCCGCATAGGGAAATTACTGCACTGGCACTGTTTTTTTGATGTGAGAGTGCATTCCGTTGTTTGGAGGCAATGGGATGCACTCCACTGAATATGTAAACGAAAGAAAGCTTGAGAGCTTTGTGCTCACGTGGTTTGAACGCCATTTCAGCTGCCCGTAGGCAATTCTGACTATCCGAAGGGAGCCTATCTGGCAGTGCTTGTTCTGACTGCCATGGCGCACAGGTTAGTCAACGGCTTCGCGGAGACAATGAGGAGGACATGGCTCCTCCCCGTCCCCTCGGGCGACACGATCAGGCGCAGACTGAACAGGATGACTGCCGGTGATGTGAAAAGGCAGATGCTGGAAATAAACAGCGATATTCTCTCGAAGGCAGTGAGGATGCGCATGTTCACGCATCCTGTGACCTGCGCCATCGACTGCAACGACAGAGAGTACTACGGGAAGAGAACTTCAAAGCTTGTCGTCGGCGGCAAACACAGGAACGGTACATCCTGGTTCTACAGGATTGCAACACTCTGTGTTGTGGAGAATGGGATGAGGTTCGAGATTGCAGCAACAGAGTACAGCGCATTCTCTAACCTGCCGAAGGTAGTGAGGAGGCTGCTTGATGAATCGTCGAAATATGTGCGCATAAGACATCTGCTCATGGACAGAGGCTTTTCAACAGTGGAAATCAGGCACATGCTGACAGGCATGGGCGTCAGCTACCTGATGCCCATAAAAACAGATGACAGAATAGAGCGGGAGGTGAAGGCGGCACACGGCCTGCGTTTCAGGCATATCGAATGGACGACGGCATACAG
>JAGVSJ010000075.1:2245-3191 GCA_019720975.1 Candidatus Sysuiplasma superficiale | reverse complement strand
ATTCTGCTGTAAACAAAGAGTGCCTGCAGATATTCCCTGGAGGCATTGATCAGTCTCTCCAGGCTCTGGAAATGCAGCCCTCTCCTGACGTAAAGCGGTATGTGGTCAAGGTTATTGTAGAAATATTTCCCGATATCAGCGAGTCTTTCCTTTCTCAGCTCATCATCGTAATAGGGCAGAAATGCCCTTCCGCGATCTTCAAATGTTCCGTCCCTGTCAAACAGCGGCACGGAGTAGACGTAAGTATTGCCCACTTCAATTTCGAAAGGGTCCGGTCCTGAAGTCCAGCCTCTCTTGCCAGGTCTGAATTTCCCATCGGTGAAGTTTAGGTCGAGGTTAGAAAATCTTCCTGCCTGTTGCAGTTCAGAACTTTCCTCCACAGTGTTCCAGACGCTTTCTACATGCTCTTCTAAAACGTCTGCATCCCGTGCGTCGTCCATCATGACTGTTATATCCAGACAGGAGTCGGGGCTTGCTGTTCCCCGCGCGCAGGATCCAACAAGCAGTATGGCAACGATCCTCTTCTCACTGCTGAAGAGCTCGACGAATTTAGACGCGGCTCTTGAGTGATTTTCAGTCGGGTAGGTATTTGAGTTCATTGTATGTGCATCCGTTCTTCGGCATTACAGATTTCCGCGTTTACGGCTACCGGACTCCCGTCACTGTTGTTTGCTCCGACCGGATCATTTCCTATCCGAAATGCAATTCCGGCAGACACAATCCTCTGCTATTGAGGAAAGAATCTGTCTCCTCTCTGCGGATATGCTGATGTTTCTGCACCAGCATCCTGACAGTCCGCCGCACACAAACTCGTTCCCGCAGAGTTCACACCTTTTATTTCGTGTCACAGCCAGCTGATATTCTGGAGGTATTGATTAAGCTTTTCCGATCTCCCGTAAGTCCGAAGGTTTTTGATATAACGGCAATGTCGTCTATTCCAGTGCAC
>JAGVSJ010000075.1:0-2235 GCA_019720975.1 Candidatus Sysuiplasma superficiale | reverse complement strand
CCAGTGCACCGTGCCCCTAGAGAGCAATGGTGAACAGGAGCTGTTGCTGCAGTGATGCCGTATGTGTCGCTGCGGCTGCCGGGGTATACGCATTAAGGTTCGATTCCTTTACAAAATCATTAAGGAAATGCTGCAGGCTTTTCGACCACTAATCGTGAGAGAGCAGGACACCTTGCTCCGCCTGCGGGACGAAGACACATTCTGTGGCTGGCAATTTCCTGAGCTGGTCAGCGGTAGTGAGCGCGCCTGCCTAGTGGATACGTTGTATCTCTTTGATCTTGTCGAAGTCGTCATCAAAAGACACTATTTGCCTGAATCCATCCCTGATCATTATCGCGACAGAAACCGAATCGGCAACAGAAAGGATTCCGTCGAACCTGAGGTGAACAGTCATGGCCAAATCCATCAATTGTCTGTCAACAGTCTCCACTGAACAGTTGTCGACGAAATAATCATAAACTGTCCTTGCCGCTTTTCCTCCGGCTCTGTACCCAATTGCGGTAACCACTTCAGATACAGTCAGTGTCGAAATCTTGAACTCCTGCGGAATCCGGCCTTTCACCGCAACAGCATGGCGATGCCACTGATCCTTCTTGTCGGCAAGGGCTATAAAATATGAAGAGTCAGCGACGATCACGCTTTCCCGCCTGAATTTCCTTCTTGGAAACCACCGCATCCCCACCATGGGACGCGATGGCGACAATGTCGTCAATGCACACTTTCCTGTGTGGCAGGACACTTATCGACTCTCCATTGATAGTCCATTCAATTGTATCACCCTCTTTGAGGCCGACTTTCCTGCGCACCTCTCTTGGAACGACTGTCAGGAATCCCTTGGATATTTTGCTCTTACTAGACATATCAAAAACAATTATTATTTTTCATATATTTAGTGTTTTCATTTACTAAAGTCGATACGTAAACTTATAGAAATTGACGGACGACAAAAATGGTGAAAAAGCCTCCTGACCATGCTCCTCCATAAAGAAACAGGATAATTGCGCCTGTTGTTTCGACCCGAATATGTACGCTCCTTCCTTCAAATAAAGCTCGTCTTCCTTAAAGAAGACGAACAGTGTCAAAAAACGATACCCGGCATCGGAAAACATGCGAATTGGAGCCCACTCATCTCAATCGGCTGACTGCTAAATGAGTGGCTAATGCATAAGCTGTTTCTCAGGAGATTACTCCATGAAAAACGAAACAACAGAGACGGGGGAGTCCTCTGACTACCTATTCGATCTCTAATAGGTTCAAGAAATGGGTCATTGAGCCTATAATGCCGCAGTTACAAGTAGGACTATATAACATTGATATAACTTTCAAACTCAATGAAAATATTGTTTATAGCTGGATTTGGACCCGTTCCTGATGACTTATCCCCATCCAGAAAATTATACTCGGAGGATCTTGAGATAGAATTCAAAGAATATGATGGGGGGTATATGCACGGTCAGAACATTGATGGCTGCAAAGGGTTTGCAATATGGCCACTTTCATTGGCAGCAGAAGATTGCTTTGGAAGAAAGATTTGGCCGAATGATATGCCAAGACCACAGGCGTGGCTAGAGTTTGAAGTAGAAGATGTGAAAGCGGCATCTGAAGAAATGAAAAGAAAGGGTTACACACTCCTCTTGGACACGTACAGGGAACCTTACGGTCAGATTGTCTCCAGATTCCTCAGCCCGGAAGGCATCCTGCTAGGTTTGGTGTATACCCCCTGGTTGAGAGAACCCGGTAAGGAATCTCCGTAAGCATGCCTCACATTTCTCCAGTAGGGTGTGTGGCTCCCGATTTTAGACATTGCGAAAGAGGCCCTCAGACTTTCCGTTCAATTTAGGTTCGAATTTCCGGCCATCTTTGAATGTGTGCGGCTGCCGGGATTCGAACCCGAGTTTGAAGCTTGGGAAGCTTCAGTCCTACCACTAGACTACAGCCGCCGGTTTATTTCAGCGTTTCCAGCTGGCTCATGATATTCCAGATGATTGTCCTTCCATGCAGCGGTATGTTCGGGTCGTTTGCAAGTTCGTCCAGTATGATGTTTGCGCTTGCAGATCTGACATCAAGCGCCTCATTTTTTGACATGAGCTTGTTTATGGCGTCGGTCGCCCCCTTCCTTATGTTCCGCGGAACTGAAGTGTCTTCCGCAAGCTGGTTCAAAACATCAATAATCTGCTTCATTCTCTCCTCGTTCGACATTATCAGTTCACCAACCATTTTTTATCCTGTCCTGTT
>JAGVSJ010000074.1 GCA_019720975.1 Candidatus Sysuiplasma superficiale | reverse complement strand
ATTCAGTCAGATTACCAGTATACCAGAATAGATGAAATCTGTCACGACACCGGGGTCAGATGCTTTTCGCCTCTCTGGAGGAAAGACGAGCTTATGCTGCTCAACGATATCGTTGCCTCGGGAATAAAGGCAATTATCGTCTCCACGGGTGCGGAGGGACTTGACTGGCGATTCCTCGGACGGACAATAGACAACAGGATGATTACAGAACTGGCAGCCATCCATGACAGATACGGCGTGAATCTCTGCGGTGAGGGTGGAGAATACGAAACATTCGTCCTCGATTCGCCGATACACAGGAAAGCCATTAGAATAGCGGAATACAGGAATGTCTCAGGCAACGGCACTTCAATGTTATGCGCCCTAAAAACTGAATTTATTGAAAAGATAGATGGAAATGGATTTTTAAAAATGGTTTGAGGTTCCGGGGCAGGGACTACTTTGCCCTGATAACAGGCAGGGCAGTCGGAATGTTTTCCTTGCCGAGCACATCAATGTAATACTTCTGTGCTATCTGTTTCTTGTACTCTTCCGTGTAGTCTCTCCTGAATTTGTCGAACCTGAGTTTCTTGCCCGTTTTATCCTCGTATTCCTTTGCAGGTATCGAGTATTTCCTCTGCACTTTGTCCCTGTACATCTCCGGAATCACATTGAAAGCGCAGAATGGAACAACCCTGCCGTCCGGCATTGCATAGTGTATGTCACACTTCTCAACCCTGTCGACATCGTAGTTGTACGGGTCCATAAAGTGCATGAAGCCCAGGAAGATCGATTTCTTGTGGAAATCCTTAAGGCCGTCATAGTTTCCGCTCATAAGTGCCTTGACGAGCATCCGCCTGATGTGCAGTTCGGGAGGTACCTTGTCGTAATCTATGAACGAGTTGATCTTTGAGATGACCTGCAATCCTGCCTTTGCCCTTGCAATCTTCTTGTTCTTTGCATTATTTATGTCGTCCGCCCTTTCCTGCAGGTAATCGAACAGTCCGTCCACATCGATGAATCTTGTGACCGGGACGAGTTTGCCGTCATCCTGCCTGAACACGTATGTCCCTGCACCGCAGGCAAAGTGTATCGACAGTCTGTACTTGTCCTCACCGGTAAATGCCTCGATGAAATTTGTCAGTTTGGTTGTCGACGGAACTGTGAAGAAATCCTCCTTCCCGATTTCGCCGTTTGTCTGCTCCTCGATCTTTTTGATACATCCGGGGATCGTGATTCTCTGCATTTCTCTCTGTTTCTTCGGCATTCTGCCGACAAGAGAAACAGGCTGGAAATTTACTGCCCTGACGACATCGCTGTTCTTTGCGCCGAATCTCACTATCGATCCAAGCTGATGGTCGTTCACACCGCCTATGACTGTGGGAACCAGAACGACGCCCAGATCTGCCTTCCTGCAGTTGTCGAGAGCCAGAGGTGCCTCGTAGTAGTTCTTTCTGTTGACTTCAGGCGTTACACCGTCAAAGCTCATGTAAACGACGTTCGAGCCCGCTTCCCTGACCGCCTTTACAAGCTCCGGCTTCCTGGAGAAATTCACCGAATCTGTGTTCAGCTGGACATGCTCGTAACCGATTTCTCTGGCAATCTTGATGATGTCGATTATGTCTTCCCTGAGCGTAGGTTCGCCGCCTGTAATCTGAACTGCGTTTGCGCCAATCGGCTTCTCATTTCTCATTTTCAGAAGCATTTTCCTGATCTGGTCAAGGGTCGGCTCGTAGATGGGTTCGCCCTCTTTTGCGTAAAAGAAACAATACCAGCAGGCAAGATCGCACCTGTTGGTGACCACTATGTTGCCCAGTCCGGTGTGTGATTTATGCTTTACACACAGACCGCAGTGCTTCGGGCAGTCGATCTTGGATGCTTTGAAATCAACCTGCGGATTGAGCAGTTTTATGCCGGGATCCTTGTGCCTCTCAGCCGAAATATACATGTCGAAGTCCTCCCAGTACTTGTCCTGGACTACGCCATGTTCCCTGCATTCTTTGACCATGTTGACAAGGCCGTTCTGTGCATAAACAACAGCCGGTACCTTCATGGTATCCCATTTCTTGTCGGCTGTGCATTCTGGGCACAGGCTCATCGTTACCCTGAGCGGCCTCATGTCCTCCGTGAGGAGATGCTTGAGTGCACTCCAGGCCTCAGACCTGGAATTGAACCTTGCATTCGGACTTAATTCAAAGTCAGGTATATCTTCCTCTTCGGAGGCAATTACATGTTCCATTATTGTAGCCATATTCAGCCCGACCTTTCGAATTGAGCTGTTTAATTTAAACATTTTGTAGTTGACGACGCTACTCCGACACCTGAAATCATACCAATGTCAGTCTACTACCTGATGCCCATAAAAACAGATGACAGAATAGAACGGGAGGTGAATGCGGCACCTGGCCCCCGTTTCAGGCATATCGAATGGACGACGGCGTACAGCCTTCCCTGATATGCCATTAACAATGATACGTGAAACGCTTCATGACCGCATAATGCAGGAATCAGACTGCTGAACTCCGTTGCACGACGCAACCGTTCAGCCCATGCTTCACAATGTTCATGCTGAAACATGTTCTGAAATCTGCAAAGTCACAGGCATCATCATGCTCCGGCCCGTTGCGACACCTAATGTGCGGGACTGCTGAACTATCCGAAATTGATATTAAGTCTTTCCGTCCTACAGTTTAGAAACGACCCGATTTGTGCCCGGGATTTGGGCAATTTAAACGAGGCAAAAATAATGAAACCGCTGACAAGTGGATCCGATGCACCGGATTTTACGCTGAAATCGCCCGATGGAGTGCTGGTTAATCTGAAAACAGCTCTGGCTGCCGGTCCGGCAGTCGTTGTTCTGCTTCCGGACATAACTCACCAGGACTCCATATCGGTGGTAGAAAACTTCAGGGATGACTTCAATGAGTTCAAGGCGCTGCGAGCCAGTGTCATAACAGTAATCAGGGCACCCGATGAGGATGTCGGCAGGCTGCACAGCGAACATGAGCTGCCCTTCCCCATATTCTCGGACAAGACGGGTGAGATTTTCAGGAAATTCAAATCACTCGATGGTCTTCTGGTGAAGAAACCTCGGAAATATGCCTGCGTAGTGAACACCGATGGAAGAATAACAAAGGCATTCAGAAGTGTTGACGCAAACAAGCTCAGCAGGCAGACACTGTATGCCTTGAGGGATCAGATGGGGAGATCGGCGCTGCACAACAGGAAGCAGGTGGAATTGT
>JAGVSJ010000073.1 GCA_019720975.1 Candidatus Sysuiplasma superficiale | reverse complement strand
CTTCATCGCCATAGCTCGCAACAAGCAGACGACGGGGTTGGGCCATGTCACGAAGCGTGACCTGGAGAATATCGAAGTGGCCTTTCCCGGCCTCTCCGAACAACGCGCCATCGCCCACATCCTCGGCACGCTGGACGACAAGATCGAACTGAACCGGCGTATGACTGAGACACTGGAAACGATGGTACAAGCGCTCTTCAAATCATGGTTTGTGGACTTTGATCCCGTTCACGCTAAAGCAGAAGGTCGCGATACCGGTCTCCCCAAGCACATTGCTGATTTGTTTCCGGATTCGTTTGAGGATTCGGAATTGGGAGAGATTCCGAAAGGGTGGGAGATGGACACATTTGCTGACGTGGTCGAACAACTCCGGAAGTTCGAAAACCCAGGGAAATCGCCGGACGTAGTGTTCCGTCTCTTTAGTATCCCGGCATACGACAAAAGAAAGTGGCCGACGGACGAGGCTGGCGAAAACATCAAGAGCGTGAAGTCACGAGTGCCAACAGGTGCCGTTCTGCTTTCGAAACTGAATCCGGAGATCGACCGAGTTTGGCTCGTGTACGTTCAGCCCGGTGATCGTGCAATCTGCTCTACAGAGTTTCTGGTGCTAGTTCCGCGTCCACCTCATGGACGATCGTATGTGTATTGCCTCGCCCGGTCCCACTCGTTCAGACAGAAACTCTTAGGCCTTGTCACGGGAACGTCGAAGAGCCATCAGAGAGCGCAGGTTAGTGCAATTCTCGGACTGGTAGTCGTCAAGCCGCCCGAACCAATCCTGAGACAGTTTGAGAAGGCGGCTGAGCCACTTCTCGCGCGGACCCTCGAGTGCCACCGTAAATCCTACACCCTCGCTGTCTTGAGAGACACGCTACTGCCCAAACTCATATCCGGCGAGATTCGCGCAAGCAAGGCCGTTGTCAGAATACAATAGATGAAGGAGATATACCGTGGAAAAACAAACCGATCCAAAAAAAACACTAGGTCAAGCAATTGACGAGGTCATCCAGTCACTCATCCCCTTGGATGAACCAAGCCGCATGACTGCAATCAAGGCAGCCTGTGATCACCTGAAGATTCAATTCTCTGGAGTTCAGCAGCATGAGTCATTATTTCCTCAGGCTCTTGGTACAGCATTACCGACCACAACAGCACCGACAAGGATTGTCGATATAAAGTCTTTCAAACAGGAAAAACAACCATCGTCTGCGAACGAAATGGCTGCTATCGTTGCCTTTTATCTGTCAGAGCTTGGACCACAAGGCGAAAAAAAACAAGAAGTAAACGTCGCAGACATGCTCAAATATTTTAAACAGGCCGGTTTCCCTTTACCACGTGCACCACAAGTTCTGCTCGCTAATGCAAAGAATGCTGGATACTTTGATGGTGGCAAAGATGGTCTCTATAAGTTGAACCCGGTTGGATACAACTTGGTTGCTCATAATCTTCCACGTGCAAACTCGGGCTCACTAGTAACAAAACGGAAAAGAAAACCAAAAGCGTTGCCTAAAAAAACTTCTCACAAACACAGAAAATAAAGTTTGGATACTCGCGTTGAGCTTTGCATTAGCGACCCACTTGCGGAGGTTTTGAACGAATTAAATGGTGTCAAACTTCTCGTCCAAAAAGTTCGTGCTTTGCATGTAAACACAAAAACAGTAAAGGATGGCATCCGAAAATGTGTACAGAATTATTTTAGAAAGTGGCAACCGGTCTTAGCAACAGCGTCTAGAAATGCAGCCGAATTGGTTGCTTTGGATGGAGCTATGCATGAACTGCTGAGATTCACTCAACGTCGAACGCATGTAGCGGATTATCGAGCTGAAATTAACTTAGCTGTAAATGCTATTAATGAGCTTGAGCTGAAACTTCTTCAACCACATATACAGGAGGTGGTTGCGAGCAATAGTGTTGAGCCACAGCAGAGTAAAATCATAGAGGGCCTTAGAAGGCTGAGCTCATCAGCGGCTAATTCTTATGAGCAAGGATTGATGGATATACGCGATGGTAACCGAAAATCATGGCGTGGAACGGCACTTGAGTTTAGAGAAGCATTGCGGGAGGTGCTTGACTACTTAGCGCCTGATGATGCTGTGACAAAAGTGCCTGGCTTCAGACTAGAAGACGGTACCATGAAACCAACAATGAAGCAGAAGGCTATTTTCATTTTGCGTGCGCGACGCCTCATAAAATCGCGGGTAAAAACACTTACGGATGGTATTGATGTTGTGGAATGCTCGATCGGAAATTTTGTACGCTCGGTTTACACACGTTCGTCGGTAGCTGTACATAATGCAGTTTCACAGACTGAAGCGAGAAGGGTCAGAAATTACGTTACGCTTGTATTGAGCGAACTTCTGGAGATCGGGGAGTAACGATGAATGCACATGAAGAGATTACAGGACAGAATGGACAGCTTCACTGAAGCTGTCGTCGAAGACGCCGCCTTGGTTTGGCTAGAGTCGCTCGGATATTCGGTCATTTACGGCCCCAACATTGCCGCGGGGGAACCCACCGCTGAGCGTACTGACCCAAACTATCGCGATGTAGTGCTGGAAGGCCGCCTGCACCAAGCGCTGTCACACCTCAACCCTGATTTGCCTCCCGAAGCACTGGACGATGCCTATCGGAAGCTGACCCGGACCGACGCAGCTTCACTACTGGCGCACAACCGCGTCGTGCATCGGATGCTGGTGGATGGTGTAACGGTGGAATACCGCCGAAGGGATGGTTCCATCGCGGGTGCCCAGGCTCGTGTCATCGACTTCGAGGATCCGGAAAATAACGACTGGCTGGCGGTGAACCAGTTTACTGTCAGTGAAGGACAGCATACGCGCCGGCCGGATGTCCTGATCTTTGTCAACGGCCTGCCGTTGGTAGTCATCGAACTCAAGAATGCAGCCGATGAAGATGCGACCATCTGGCAAGCGTGGCAGCAGCTCCAGACCTATCAGGCGGAAATCCCGTCGCTGTTTGCAACCAACACGGCGTTGGTGATTTCCGACGGAACGGAGGCGCGGATTGGTGCGATCGGTGCCGGCAAGGAGTGGTTCAAACCTTGGCGCACGGTTTCCGGCAAGGAAGATGCATCCTCCCAAACCGCCCAGCTGCAGGTGCTGCTGGAAGGCGTGTTCGAGAAGCGCCGTTTTCTCGATCTGTTGCGGTATTTCATCGTGTTTGAGGATGAAGGCGGCGGTAGACTCGTCAAGAAAATGGCAGGATATCATCAATTCCATGCGGTGAATGCGGCAATGGAGGAAACCCTGCGTGCGATAAAAGCCCATGCTGTGCAGGTTGCCGAGACACCGGGTCAATACGAAGCGGGTATACAACCAGGTGGCGAACCCGGCGACCGGCGCGTGCGCGTGGTATGGCCCACGCAGGGGTCCGGCAAGAGCCTGACCATGGCGCTTTATG
>JAGVSJ010000072.1 GCA_019720975.1 Candidatus Sysuiplasma superficiale | reverse complement strand
GCTCCCGTGCTTGCCATTGCTTCCCATATTCCCAGCAGGGAGATAGGAAGCAGGTATTTCCAGGAGACCCACCCGGAGCTGCTGTTCAGAGAATGCGCCCGCTACTGCGAACTTGTGTCGAGGCCGGAGCAGATGCCTGACATACTGGAGGTTGCGATGCGCACCTCGATCACCGAACGCTGCGTCTCCGTGGTGGTCCTTCCCGGCGACATTTCACTGATGGACATTTCAGATGAAGCGCCAGCCGTTGCCGTAAGAACGGAGCAGCCCTCAGCCCAGCCGCCGGAAGACGCTGTGAGAAATGCGGCCGATATACTGAACAGCGCTTCAAAGGTGACGATACTGGGCGGAGCCGGATGTGAGGGCGCCCACACGGAACTTATTGAAACTGCGGGCATACTCCAGGCTCCGATAGTGCATGCACTGCGTGGTAAGGAATTCATAGAGCATGACAACCCCTACGATGTGGGCATGACGGGATTCCTCGGCTTCGCTTCCGGTTATTACGCAATGATGAATTCAGATGCGCTGCTCATGCTCGGAACCGACTTCCCTTACCGCCAGTTCTACCCCCAGCATGCGAAAGTCCTACAGGTGGATATTCGCGGAGAGCAGATAGGCAGGAGGACAAGGGTTGATCTCGGACTTCTCGGAGATGTAAAGAGAACACTCGTAGCGCTCAAGCCGTATCTGAAGCAGAAGACAGATGCGGACGGCCACCTGAGGGCCTCTCTAGACCATTACAGAAAGACAAGGGCAGATCTCGATTCGCTCGCCACAGGAAAGAAAGGGAAGACACCGGTGCACCCGCAGTACGCCGCAAGGACAGTCGACAGGCTGGCGGCGGAAGATGCAATATTTGTCTGCGACGTCGGGACACCGACTCTCTGGGCTGCACGCTATCTCACAATGAACGGGAAGAGAAGACTGATAGGCTCATTTTCGCATGGATCGATGGCCGGCGCTCTTCCGATTGCAATCGGGGCACAGGCGGCTTTTCCGGGGCGCCAGGTGATTTCGCTCTCCGGCGACGGCGGCCTTTCAATGCTCATGGGCGAACTGATGACGCTCCGGCAGCACAAACTTCCAGTGAAGGTCGTTGTATTCAATAACAGCTCGCTTGACTTTGTAGAGCTGGAGATGAAGGGCGCAGGTATTCTTCCGTACGGGACAGATCTTGTTAATCCTGATTTTGCTAAGGTGGCAGAGGCAGTTGGCATACCAGGATTTAAGGCCGAAAAGCCAGAGGAAGTTGAGCCGGCGATTTCCCAGGCGCTGAAGCAGGACGGCCCCGCCTTGGTGGACGTCACTGTCAACAGGAACGAACTCATCATACCGCCGGGCATACACTATGAGGAGATCAGGGGATTCACGCTGTACATGGCAAAGGCCGTTCTGAGCGGAAGAGGCGACGAAGTGATTGATCTTGCCAGGACAGCGTTGTTCAGATGAACAACTGATCCATTGACCGGATACGGCAATTCTTTCTACAGATCCTGTGACTTGAGTAAAACCCGGCAGGACGATTGAAGCCGGACAGCCAAATTCAGAATCTGCAAAGTGAGTTGGAAGACACTCTTTTGCAATCCCGTATCTGTCTTCTTCAAAGGCATTAACAGACAGATACACAGATCATTCGACTCCATCAGACTCTTTACAGGCTGAAGCATGGCCCTCCCGGATGAGAAAGTTATTGCACCGCGGGAGAGGCTGTTCTCTCTTGTACTGGAGAGAGCTGCACACCACAAACATGCTGAAAGAAGAAATATAGGTGGGCCCCAAAGAGCAGGCAATCATACTGAAATCATTCGTCAGGATACTGAAGATCCTGCCCGGTTCGAAGATAAATTTAAGATTGGATGTTGAGACCGTAGTCATCGAAACGTTGAGCGCTGTCTCTGTCTGCATATTCAATAGGATCGTCAATTCAGGGCGTTCTGTCAGGAAGTTATTCTCACACGGGTATGACGCAGAATTTTCTGGAGAATCCCAATGAAATATCTTGATGCTAACGTCTTCATATATGCCGCCCTCATTGTTGATCACCTTTGCGAAAGAAACAGAAAGCAGTTTCAGAATATTCAGGAAGGCAAAGATGAATATTGTTGAGAAACTTCTTGAACCGAGGATACGCTTCACCTCATTCTTCATAATATCAATGCCAAGTACACTCATAGAAGGATACAGAGGGATGTGCGCCGTCAACGCCGGTCAATCCGCAACTGTGCTCTGGAGGCAACACTGTGTCAAGTAGCGTCTGGCCGCCTGTCGTACATCATAGCGTAGCATAATGAGAAATCAGGTACATTTACGGCAGTCAGCTGCCGTGAGGCAAGGCCGGAATCGTGCAAAAATAAAGGAAATGCACCTCTCTGCCAATTTCCAGAGTAAGTTTGCACGGTAACGGCAACTCATAGGACGACAGTCTGCCGGCATATGGGGAGAATCATACATTCACGCTATCGAATAAAGATGAAATTCACCATTTCTTCTTTACCTGTCTGTCTGAATTAACTTTTATGTATTACATATATGCATAGATACATACATGGTGAAGATAATTTCAATTTCAGATGACACATATCAGGAACTTACCAAGAGAAAGGCGGGAAGATCGTTTTCTGAAACTATCAGAGAACTCCTGCAGAAGGAAGAAGTGAAAGGGGATCCAAAGGCGGTATCCAGGTTCTGGGGGACATTCAGGGATCTTGATGCAGTCTCATTAAAGAAGGAAATAGGCGAGGGAAGAACCAGATCTCCCAGTAGAAGCACGAGGCGTCTTTAATGGTGGTTCTGGACACCAATGTCGCCATAAATGTATTGCATGGCGACAGCGGAGTCATAGACGCAATCAACACTTATTCCGAAGGCAGCAAGCTGTCGATCACTGTAGTCAATCAGTATGAATTGCTGAGAGAATTGATTACAGAGGGCGAGCAGGGAAGAGAGAGGCTAAGAGAATTTCTTTCAGCGCTGATCATTCATACACTGGGTGAGAAGGAAATCAACTGTTCAGCTGAGATTTATCAGAAGCTGAAAGAACGGGGAAAACACGTCAATGAACCGGACATCATAATTGCCGGAATAGCGATGAGCAACAGTGAGAGGCTACTCACGAGCGACAGGGACTTTCGTCCCATCAAATCCTCTTCGCCTGTTTGGGACAGACAGATTATCCTGCCGTAATGATTGAATTGCATGATGCCTGAGCTTCCAAGATCGTGTCATGCAACCGCCACCTTCCGCAGCTACCGGCAGAATCGGCCTTACTTGCAGTCTTTCATCCTATTGATGCCTTTCACCTTTCGTCATTGTCCATATCAGCGAACATCAGATGGTTCTTCGCACCATTGAGGATTACACGTGGTTGCTGCGAGACAGTCTTATGAACCATTCCGACTCACCGGCTGATGCGGTATGGGCACGGCACGTAACTTCGCAGTAGACCGGCCACCCGTTTTCAGATATACTGCATAAGTTCCGAAAATGCTCCGAGGGTAAGTATTGGTACCTTATCTGGAAGCGTTGGTGCACTCTTGCCGATGACCCTGATTGCCCCCGTACCTAACTTCTGTGGCAGAA
>JAGVSJ010000071.1 GCA_019720975.1 Candidatus Sysuiplasma superficiale | reverse complement strand
GGCATACTTTGCATACCTCCCATTTCCGCTTGCAATGCCCTTTATCTCATTCATTATGCCCTGAGATATGAGCAGGGAATAACCTGGAAAATGCTCTTCAAGTGCGCTGAAAACATCATGCTTTTTGGAGAGCCCGAATATTATGGAACTGGTATCAACTATGACGAATTTGCCTGCCATGCCAACGTTTATTATTCTTAAACGTCATAATTTATATACGAGCATATCCTACAAGTGTTGACATATGGATCTAGACATGTATGCAGAAGAGCTGCTCTCAAGCTATGAAACGCAGGAGCACAAGCATAAGATGGAAAAACCAGATGCTGAGATGCATGAGGAGAATGTCTCATGCGGAGACAGGATAACCGTCTTCCTGAAGGTAGAAAACGGCACGGTCAAGGACGTCTCATATGAAGGAGACGGCTGCGTCATCTCGATGGGCTCTGCGAACATACTCATGGAAAAACTGAAGGGCAGGAGCGTGCAGGAGATAGAGTCGATGGGCCAAAAAAGCCTCATAGAGATAATAAATCTTGATCCCGGGCCTGTAAGAATGCATTGCGCTACACTCTCATTAAAAGCGATAAAGGAAGCGTTATTCAAATACGAGAACAAGCAGACAGACAGGAGCACAAAGGAGTTATAGCAAAATAATGTGATAGAATGAAACTGCTGCACCAACTTCCACCATACAATCTATTCGGGATAGAGGATCAGGATTACGATAGCGCAAAGGTTGTGGCACTGCCTGTTCCATACGATTCTACTACTTCATACAAATCAGGTGCAAGGGATGGCCCGCATGCGATAATAGATGCGAGCAGGAACCTCGAACTCTACGATGAGGAATACAAGAAGGAGATAACGGAAATAGGCGTATACACTACCGATGAGATGCAGCCAAGCGTAAACTCTCCAGAAGAGACTGTAAACTGGATAGAAAAAGAGATAGATATTATACTGGATGCAAAGAAGATGCCGCTGCTCATTGGCGGAGAGCATTCGATAGCTGTCGGTTCTATAAGAGCAGTTGCAAAGCGCAATAAGGAATTCAGCGTAATCCACTTCGATGCCCATTCTGATTACCGGGATGAATATATGGGCAGCAGGTACTCCCATGCATGCATAATGGCACGTGTAAGGGAGGTCTGCAAAAGCTGCTACAGCGTCGGGGTCAGGAGCATAGACACCGAGAGCGCAAAGAGATATTCAAATGATATACTTTACATGAAGGACATGCAGAACCTGCCTGTAAATGAGATTGCAGAGATAATAAAGAAGCGCACAAAGCAGAATGTATACATAACGATAGACTTAGACGTTCTTGACAACGGGGAGATGCCAAGCGTAGGCACTCCAGAGCCTAACGGGATGCATTTTGCACAGATAGATGCGGTACTGAAAAGCATTCTTGCAGAGAAAAACCTTCTTGGAATGGACGTATGCGAACTAGCTCCAATACCTGGGATGATAGCCCCTAACTTCCTTGCAGCAAAGCTCATATTCAGGACACTTGAGCATGCGTTCTTCCAGAAAAAGCAGTGAAAACCGTCAGTACTCTATGCCTTCAGGTTTCCTCATCTTCCCCTTTATTATACGGGCGAGCTTTACCGCTATGTCCTCTCTTACTCCATCAAGTCTTACCACCCGCAACTCCTTCTTAGATAGCGAAACCTCAAAGCTCTCCCCCTTCTTTATGCTGCCCGCATCTATTCCATCATATCTCAGCACACCGCCGTACTTCTCTATCCTTGCCCCTATCTTCTTATCAGGACTCACTATTATCGAATTGGTGTAAGGTCCATCGACATTCAGGAAGGTGGCGCAGAGAAGCTTCGGCGAGAGTATTACAGGCCCGCCTGCAGACCTGTTGTATGCTGTAGAGCCAACTTCGCTTGTCACAAGCATTCCATCTCCTGCCATTATGTAAGGGTATATAGCCTTTTCCTTATGGTCATCTTTGTAGTAAACGCTGAAGTATACCTCCTCGCGCCAATTGTGCAGCAGCACCTCATTGACCGCATAGTACCTCTTGCCCTTGAAAGACAGTTCTATCTTGTTCCCAAGATTCTCTATGGTATACTGTTTCTTCTTCAGTTTCTTCACAACCAGTGAAATATCCCTTATGCTTATGTCAGAATAGTAGCCTGCACTGTTGCTCTCGTCTCCACGTATCGCAAGTATCGGCCCGTTAAATTCCCTCGCTGCTTTCACGAAGGTGCCATCCCCTCCTATGGCTATGCATATGTCGCCGTTCCTCGACATCTCAAAAGCCTTCTCAAGCTCATGTATCTCCTTGTAATACTTCTTGCAGATTATCGTTATCTTCATTTTGTCCCCTTTCCATAATAGAAATGCAAAGGCCTTCCGAGAGCAGCTTCCGCAGCTTCCTGAACCGCCTCAGAGAATGTGGGATGCGGATGTATCGTGTCTGCAATGTCCTCAAGCGTGGCTCCCATCTCTATGGCAAGAGCCGCTTCTGCTATCATCGCATTCGCATCCTGTCCCACTATCTCCACTCCCTTTACTATATTCTCATCATCGTATGCTATCTTCACGAAGCCTTCCTTCCTGTCAAGGGCAACTCCTCTGCCAACAGCGCTCATCGGAAACTTCTTGACATTCTTCGCATTAAGGGTACCTGCCAGAGCCACTTCCGGATCGGAGAAGATGACTGCAGGTATGACCAGATTGTCAAAGCCTGAATTGAGCCCTGCTGCTTTCTCTCCTGCCACGACCCCCTGCCTTATAGCCTTGTGCGCGAGCATGGGCTCTCCAACAACATCGCCTATTGCAAGTATGTTGCCATCTGTAGTCTGCAATGAGCCGTCGACAACAATAAATCCTCTATCGTCCAGTTTTACCTTCGTATTCTCAAGCTCAAGCCCTTTCGTATAAGGTACAAGCCCTACTGCTACAACGACGATTTCTGCCTCTATCGAAGTGTCATCAGAGAGCTTCACTTCCTTTCCATCATACTTTTCAGGAGTAACTCCTGCATGTATCTTTACTCCAAGCTCCTCAAGCCTTTTGCCTACCAGTGCTGTTGCATCGGGATCAAATTTCGAGAGTATTCCAGAGCGTGCTATCACATGCACCTGCGAACCCAGTTTTGCAAACATGCCTGCTATCTCCACAGAGACGTATCCAGCTCCTATTATCGCAATGCTTTTCGGTATGAAATCAAGGGAGAGTGCCCGTTTGTAGTCAATAATGCTGCTGCCATTGAAAGCGAATCCCTTAAGTTCAGACGGTACGGAACCTGTTGCGATTATCGCTTTCTTGAAGTCAAGGGAGGTACCGTTCGTAAGCTGCAATGTGTTTGAGTTGAGGAAGGTGGCCTCACCCTTGACTATCTCTATGCCATTAGATCTGCATAGACTCTCAACCCCTTTTTCCAGTTTCTGTGAAACTCCTATCCTCCAATCATGCATCTTCTTCGCATCTATGTTCAAGGATCCGGATATTCCCATGTTCTCTGAATGTGTTGCAGAATATAACAAATCAGAGATGTGTATGAGTGTCTTTGATGGTATGCACGCATAGTTTAGGCAGTGCCCTCCCATCTTCTCCTTCTCGACTATTGTTACGCTCTTTCCAAGCTCTGCGGCTCTTAT
>JAGVSJ010000070.1 GCA_019720975.1 Candidatus Sysuiplasma superficiale | reverse complement strand
TTTCCTTACCTTTATAACGCCATTCATACCCACAATCCCAACATCTTACCAGCACACCGCCCCGCTGGCGCCTTCCTGTCCTCCCCACCTGGGAGAAGCCCCCGACATTTGAGCTCGATGCTGTCTCATTACCTTCTTCCTGCATCTCTGAATCAGAGAGCACACATGCGGAAAGATTGTCCAGTATCTGCTTTGCAATTTCCATCTTGTTTGTCGCATTAAGTTTCGAATGTAACTTCCCCATTTCCACATCAATTTTGAACCCCATCGCACCGTGGGTGCTGTATGGAATTGCCGCTCCCGTTACCACAAGGCAAAATGGCTTGGTCTTTCTGCCAAAGACATGCCGCCGGCCCTCGTGTATCCGCACCTTCAGGATCGCATTGACTATGCCGCCTTTCCGCATATAATACGGGATGTCGTTCCACGAGTGATAGGTCAGTAGAGGACCACGCACATCAAGATGCCTCTCAATGTATGTGAAGTGCTGCCAGCTGATGTTTTCGTCCGATTTCCATCCCTGTGATGATATTGCGTGATCCATCTCATCAATGATGACCGCAGGTACCCTGTGGGACAGCACTGATTCTGCTATGCACCGGAGCATTTCGGACATGCTGTTGACTGCGAAAAAGTTGGGCATCCTGAGGCTGTCAAGCCTTTCATCCTGATTCCAGAACCACGGGACGTTGGTGAGTATGTCCCAGTCGGGATGCAGGATTGCTGCACGGAGAGCCGTCCACGAATTTAGGTATGTCTTACCGAAACCCATGGCGCCCCTGACTATTGTCGGGATGCCCCTGAAAAGGAGGGTCGAATCTATCCAGTACTTCTCATGGCCTGCAAGCCGTAAATGCATACCGTCCGTCGTATCAAACGCGGCTACGAGCGCTCTGCCTTCAGATATCAGGCCCCTTATGCGTGAATACTCCTTTGCCCATCCCATCGCCCTGTCCGGAGACAATCCGGCATCCTCCTGTATCAGATCAGCGAGGATGGCCACTTCGTCGTCATCGAGGCGGGCAGCGGTCATTCCGGAAATCACCGTCTCTCCTCCTTCTCCTCTACCTCAAGCGCCACATCATGCCACTGTTCCTCCCGCTCTGCGACCTTCAGCATCCTGATGCGGCGAAGGTAGAGGAGCACCGCCTGAAAGCGCTCCACCCTCTCTGTGGCCGACATCGGGTGAGTCAAATCCTTTCCATACCTGAGATTCAGCTCCTCCAGTTTCGCCAGGAAGTCAATCGAGAATGCATGCCCGGGGTTCTCCTCCAGCAGCACCTTTGCCTCTGTTTCCGCCATGAGCAGGAATGAGACGAGATTCGGGCACTCGAACGTATCATGCTGCGCAGAGTAGTTGAGGTCGCCGATCGCAGCTACCTCGAGGTCGTGGAATATCGTGTGCTGCCCTATTTGCCTGTATTGGATATCACGGGCTTCAGTCATTGTCCATCTCCCTGATCCTCTCCTCGAGGGACAGCCGCCTGACGGGCGACTGATATCGCAGTTCGGCCAGCCCCACCTCAGTGATCTCAAACCTCATGGTGTCCAGGAACGTGTTGATCGAGGCTTCTGTTCTGGGCTTCGGCGACATTATGTCCGATATCAATTTCCTTAAGTGCTTGACATCCTTCTGGATTTTTGCCGCCTCGTCAGAGGTGATGCCGGTGCCCTTTTGTTGCATCACGCCTTCTCTGCGTGAAATGAGCGATTCCACATGGTCTATCTGCCTCTGCTTCTCCCTCAGATACAAGAGGACAGCCTCCAGTCTGGCCTTGCCTTCCCTTGTCTGCGGAGCCTTGAAAATGATAGACGTCTCATTGACGAGATCCCTGAGCTTCCCGGCTATGATTTCGTTTCCCTTCTCACCGATGTATATCTCGTCCTGATTTGCGGCAAACCAGTTTGTGAGAAGCAGAAGCCTGCCTGATATGGGTGTTATGAGGCGCTGTTCGCGCCAGAACTTGAGACGTTCGTAATCGGTATCGGACAGGATATGCCTGTAGGAATCACGATCGCTCACCGGGACTCACCCCCACGCCTGCCCTGGCGCTCTGTTTGTGTAGCGAGCGCCTCTTCATTGAACGCCAAATGAACCATGCGAACAGAATGAATATGACCAGCGCCGCCTCGAACACCTGCAAGAGGCTGCCGAGGAGGTAGCTGGAGGCCATGAACCCCAGCAGGAACATGACAAGAGAAAAAGTCGCTGTCTCCTTCGGGCTGAGATTGAAGTACCAGCGCCGCATTATCAACACGACCATATATACGACTGCGAGAGAGGTTGCAAATGCAGCGAGCAGGAATGATATGTTGAAGAGGTTGACCATCCATCACGCCCCCACACCAAAAACAAGCACTCCCACTATCAGACCGATAACTCCCACGGCTGCAGTGAGGAATGCGTAACGCATCATGTCCTGCCTTTCCTTTATTCGCACCGTGCGCGTGACAAGAGACGTTTCGAGGGCATCCTGGCCCATATTGTATCCCTGAACCTGCGTGATTTCGAGCTGATACCTCGTTGCTTCAAGTTGAGATTGCAGCCTGTCTATTTCCTCCTTCTCGAATTGCCTGACAGCTGCGACCATATCGTCGATTGCCGGCTTTTCGAGTTTGCCCAGCCTGAGGACGGTCTCGAACACGGGAAGCTTGGACGAATTCGTAAGAAGATAGAAGTCCGTGTTCACCTTCACGGAGTTGATCCTCAACGGCTGTATCTCCCAGTCGGATACATAGTGATGGTATCTGGCCGCCCACGCCCATATGACCGCCCCTGAAATGAACACGAAGGCAACGTTTCCCACGTCCCACTCGAGCCCAGTGACCTGCTGTGTGTAATAGACGATGCTGGGGCCGGCCTGGATGAATAATGCCATCAGGTAGAGGGTGAGCGCATATACCATACCGAAGGCAACCAGTATGACCTGGAACATCCTGTTACGGCCCCTTCGTGTCTGCGTGTACGGCACCTGGTCGGCATTCTGGATATAGTCTTCGTCTGTAACGATTATCTTTTCGTCCTCCCTGAAGTTCGTCATCAGGCGATAGAAATAGAGCTTCCTCTTCTCGGTGCCTTTCGGAGCCTCTTCTGCTGCGCCGAGAAAGCTGCTGCATTTGGGGCAGCGTTTTGCATCCGGGGGAAGGACGTATTGAATGTTGCATTTCTTGCACAGGAACGATGCTTCTGATGGCTTCCGAGAGAACTCAAATTCTTTCTCCCACATTTCGACTCGTCCGAAATAATACCAGCCGCCTATGGGATCCGAGACCTAGACATCAATCGGACTTATGCGCCCAAGCCGTGGGACCTTCCCTTTGTCCCTTTGCCAGGGAAGATTGAAAGGTAGCCTCATTGCCACACCTTCCCCTGGCCGCACCTCCCCGTCGGGACGACGATCAGCACCATTAATAGCATGACGGAGAGGAACATCGCAACTGCGAGTCTGACGGGATGATCGAAGCCCTTACGCCTGGGCTTCCCGCTCATTTTATCCTCCTCATGTTTCCCCCGCCAAAATACTGCATTGCGACCATTACAATGACGACAAGAAGGTCGAAGCCCCCCTCAGCCGGCACCAGTATCTCGTCAAGAGGAAATGCTATGACGTCCGCGACGGCCTCCAGGACCGCCAGGATGATCAGGGCGATGACCACAGGCACAAAGTCAACGGATTGCTTCTGTTTGTTCACTTGCCTGCCTCCTTCAGCTTCCTGCGGTATACGTCTCCGACCGTGTCGCCTGCAATGCGTTCCGATTCCGCAGGCGAGTATCCCTTGCGCCTGTACTCCTCGTAGATTTTG
>JAGVSJ010000007.1 GCA_019720975.1 Candidatus Sysuiplasma superficiale | reverse complement strand
CAACACCCAGGCGCTCAAAGAGTTCGGGATGCTTGAGCGGCAGCTCAATCATCTCCCTCACCTTCTTGACCTCGTCCTTCAGCCCTCCTATGTCCTCATACGTTACCCTGGGAAGTTTTGCCAGCTCCTCCTTCACAGGCTTCTCGCTGAGCTTAATCTCACTCTCTCTGTCAACAATTACAGCCTCTGCAGGCGGCTGGAAGGATAATATGACAAGATCCACCTTCCTTCCCATTATGTTAATCTCAATTATGTCTCCCTTTGTAACCGCGCGCTCTTCAAGTATCTGTGAAAGATACTCATCGCCTCCCATTATGCGGAGTGGTTCTGTAGGAGCCAGCGTGAGCCTTGATGCCCTCTTAGCTGATACCTTCTGCACCGAAACTTTATCGTCGATCGTCGCCCCTGCATTCCTTCTGATGCTTCCGTCAATCCTGACGATTCCCCTGTTGGTATCCTCAGGATAGCCGGGCCAAACTATGGCGACTGTGCTCTTCTTTCCCTCTATCTGAACAACATCTCCCACCTGGATTCCAAGTATGTCTATGACAGCAGGATCAATTCTCGCGATACCCCTACCTACATCTTTTGGTTTGGCCTCGATCACTTTCAAAAATTTTTCAACTTTACCAGACGTAATAATCTTTCTCCGCTTGTTTAATGATTGAGAAAATGGTAAAAAAAATTTTACCTAAGATTTTTCGATAACCCCCGCTTACTTTATCTCGACTTTCTTCACCTTGCGGGAAGCATCTTCCTTCTTCGGCAGTCTCAGGTAGAGGACACCATTTTCCACCCTTGCTTCCACCTTGTCCCCGTTGATCTCTTCAGGCAGTGAAACGCTCCTGTGGAAATTGTAACTGCTCCTCTCTTGTCTCAGGTAGTTGCCTTTTGTCTCTTTCTTTTCCTCAGACCTCTTCCCGCTTATTTCAACAACGTTGTCGTCGGTGACCTTCACCTCAATATCGTCCTTTGAAACACCGGGAAGTTCCACGCTCATATTGTACTCATTTTCTGTCTCTTCGATGTTGACGTAAGGTATGCGGGTGTCAGATGGCCAGGGCTCGAACATGCTGAGTGACGGAAAAGACTCAAAGAAAGGCCTTATCCAGTCACCGAAGGACCTCTGCACCTCGTCAAAGAGGTCATCAAATGTCCTCGGCCTTATTCCCCTACCGCCTGAGTATGTCTTGATACCAACACTGTTGTCCACCATCCTTCTCACCTCGAACTATCTTATGTTAGCACTTCTATATAAATTTATCTGTGACCTAGGCTTTGTGTCGAGTACAACAATTATTTCACCCCCTCCCATAACCCCTTTGGCCAAACTCAATGAGACACAAATCCGTTTCATCTGCGACCATATTGTCCACAGGAAAGACTGGTCTGTATCACGCATTGCCATACAGTATGGCGTCACCACGAGGAGGGTGAGGCAGCTGGTTGCACAGTACAGGAGGACAGGCAAAAGAAGTCAGTGGACTTGGCATCATGTGACGAAATTTTTCCTATGAATGCACAGCCAGCCACGTCAATGAAATTCTCAAAACTGCACCTTTCAATGACACATCTACTGCGTCAGAGAGACACAGAGTCTGGAGCCGTTCTTAGGTTGACCACTTCCATGCGCTTTCTTGATGCAAAATTGCAACCTGCTGGGCATGGAAAAGGAAGTCTCATTCCTCAAACTCTTCCTGCAGATCTATTATGACCTGTTCCAATACCTCTTCAAACGTGCCGCTCTTGTATTCCCTCAGGCCCCCCAGCTGACTCTGAACTCTGGCCAGAAAGCTGGAATCAGTCTTCAGAAATTCAACATTGCATAGCGACTCTTCCATGTGAACACATTCCCTGGATAAAACTGCTCATAAAATAATCTCTATTTAAGCTTATTATAGAGAAGATTCGAAATTCGAGTGTCTATCCATATATCCCCTTCACCTCTCATTGGATATTCAGCTCCTTCTTCATGTAGAGCGCGCTCAGGCCTGAACCGTAATATTCACTGATGACCTCACACGCCCTGTATCCTTCCTTTTCGTATAATTTTATCGCAGGTGTGTTATCCACTGCAACATGAAGCGTGAGTGTCGAAATCCTTTTTTTCGTCGCGATCTGTTCCGCTTTTCCGAGAAGAGCCTTAGCTATTCCTCGGCCCCTTGCCTCAGGGAGCACGGCTATCGATGCAATTTCCACAGACCTTCTGTGAATTATGATTATCTCGGATGCAACTATCCCATCCTGTTCAACCACATAGGTTCTGGAAAAGGGGTTCATCAGAAATGCTCTGAGTATCGCTCCGCTGTATCTTCCATAAGGAAAACAGATGTTCTCAATCCGCTCCAACCCCGCCATGTCTGAAAAATCTGCCTCCCTCAAAACAAAACCACTGCCCTTCAAGCCAACTACTGTTCCGTCGCTGTTGCCACTGTGATCTGTGGGTATTCTCATTTGAACTATTATTCGCAAGCAGTTAAAAATACTTGTCAGAGGGGCTGAAAGGTCAGACACAACTTCAATATGCATTTTCTCATTGTGGCATGCATGCAACGCGGGAATGGGCATCAAACGACTTCAGCAGCTGACAGATGTAATGCAATTGTTTACAGCACACGGATTCAACCGATCTCAGACGGTACTCTCTCCGGCCTTAAATTTGCCATTAAGGATAACATAGACGTTGCAGGTGTGCGGACCACTGCTTGCTCAAGGATACTGGAAGGTTATGTTCCCACCACTGATGCATTTGTCGTCGAGAGGCTCAGAGTCTCAGGCGCAGAGATAGTTGGAAAGGCAAACAATCATGAGTTCGCTGTCGGGGCGACCAACACCTCATCTATATTCGGTCCAGTTAGGAATCCAGTGGATCCTGACAGGATAAGCGGTGGGTCCAGCGGTGGCTCTGTTGCAGCGGTAGCCAGCGGCATTGCAGACGTTGGGATCGGCACAGATACCGGCGGCTCAATCAGGGTTCCTGCCGCACTTTGTGGCGTCACCGGTTTCAAGCCAACAACCGGCATAATACCCACCGATGGTGTGATACCACTGAGCAGGACAATGGATACCGTAGGCATTGCAGCGATGGATCCGGGTATTATCGAAAAGGTTTTCACATCAATCATTCCACAGCAGGTTGTTCATCTCCTCAATCCTCCGAAAGATGTGAGACGTATAGGGCTGATGCTCTTTGATGATACCCCCGTTTCAAGGGGAATTCTATCAACGATTGAAAGCCTGGATATGGGCCTTGACCTGAATGAATGTGAAATAGCCGGATTTGAGAAGTTGACTGGAAAGGCCAGGAGAACAATAACTTCAGCAGAAGGCGCATCTTACCACAGACATTGGCTTGAAACAAAGCCCGACCTGTACTTTGCCGATGTGAGGGAAGTTCTCTCGGCGGGACTGCAGACAAGTACTGCGGAATATATTGAAGCATGGAACATAGTCAGAAAGATTATGAAGGAGTATGAAAGATCCTTTGCCCAATTTGACCTGATAATGTCACCCGTGGCAACAACTGTTGCACCCACGATAGCGGAAGTCACTGGAAGAGAACTCAGTTACAGGGAAATACTGCTGGGAAGAACAGAGCTGTTCAATGCTGTCTTCGCGCCATCAATCAGCCTGAACGTATGCAGCCTCGATGGTCTACCCTGTGGTCTTATGGTGAGCGGCAGGAGAAACGATGATCTCACAGTTCTCTCGTTTGCTAGAAAGCTTCAGTCTCAACTCAGGAATATCTGAGTCCGCTCCGCTGACAACTTTGAGCCTATTGTGCTGGTGAAGTGCAATATGCATCACCAATGCTTAATTTTCCTGCCGCATTGATATCATGCTTTCAAAACATATGGCCGTCATAACTGTCTTGTACTTTTATCGCACTGGGGTAGCGTTGATTGTTATGATAGACGTTATACAGAGGAAAGTCGGGAAGATGCAGAATTTCACATACCTCCTGTGGGATAGCAGTACAAACGAGGGTGCGGTTGTTGATCCCTCTTTTGATGCCAGCGCTGTTCTTTCTGAGGCGCTGAAGGACAATATACGTATTAGGTACGTTCTGCTAACTCACCATCATTTTGACCACGTCCAGGACGCAGAACGCCTCTCTTCAATAACATCTTCCAGGATCGTCGCTCATTCATCTTCACCTGTGAGGAAGGATATGCCAGTTGAAGATGGAAGCAGGCTGGAGCTGGGAAACAGTTTCATTGAGGTCATCCATACGCCGGGGCACACAGCTGACAGCTGCTGTTACCTTGCAGGAGGGAGACTGTTCACGGGAGACACGCTCTTTGTGGGCGAATGCGGCCGCGTTGATCTTGAGGACAGTGATCCTGAAAGCATGTTCACCAGCCTTTTGGTGAGACTGCGGTCTCTTCCAGACGGGACAGTGGTCTATCCTGGCCATGATTACGGAAAGACGCCATTTTCCACCATAGGTGAGGAAAAGAGGAGCAACTACACAATGAAAGAGAGGACAAAGGAGGAATTCCTCTCTTTCATCACTTCGTGAACTCCCTCTCCTGAAGAAGCCTTTCAACCAGTGTCTTCTCAGCCCTTCTTATGGCCTTGCTGACTGCGGGTGCAGTCACCCCTGCCATTCTTGCCACCTCGGCAGTAGATGCCTTGCGTGGAATTTCGAAATATCCCATGAGCTGTGCTATCCTGAGTATTGATAGCTGTATCGGACTAATTTCATGCGACCTTGGCAGAACAGCTTTTCTCAGAGAACGTATTTTGAATGATATGCCCTGCTCATCAAGTCTTCGGACCATCGATTCCATCCTTTCATCTTCTACGAAGACTGTACTCAGCACACGGTTGCCTTCTATCCTTAATGGAGACGCAAGAAATGCTGCATCCCCCATCTCTTTCAGCACTGGTGCGAGCTTTTCGGGTGTTCTGTGCTTCACTATCACACGGTATGTCTTTGAGTTGATGTCGGTGTCTATAATCTCAAAATCTATCAATCCGTATTTTCCAGCAATCTCCTGCCTTCTTCTCTCAATGCTCTCGATGGACAATTGATTTCCCGATCTTCTTATCTCAAGGAGTTCGACCATTGTATTTTCAGAAGCAAAGAGTGTCTGGAGGACTACGAGGCTTTCGTTGTTTACAAAAAATTTGCCCAGAAGCGAGCCTATTGGTTCCACTGTTCTTAGGTCAATTTCAATGGCAAGTCTTCTCAGACCCAATTATTCACCTCATGCTTTCAATTTCAGCCTGGAAACGTACGAGTGATGTCCTGTTGCAATCCGGTATGCACTACCAGAGGGCGATAAATTGACTCTCCATATCTACTTTTCATCCCCAGCAGGCTCAATCATCTCCAGAGAGATTCACAGCCTGGAACCGCGTTGCGTTGAACGCTCCTATCTCAAAAGTTGAGCAGAAAGCATCAGATCCCTTTGTCGAATCAGTGAGTATGGAAACCTTGATAATTGTAGCCATTCTAGTGAGCTGAAGAATAGACATGTCGGAGAGCTCACACTCAGGCGCATTCAGCGAGGAACTTCTTCTCTCAATGATGAGGAGAAGAGGGTTCATATGGCCATCCTTCGAGATATACGGTGGAACTGCAGGTTTCTACGACTACGGGCCGCTTGGCCTTCTTCTGCGCGAAAATATAAGGAATGCATGGAGGAGGATTTACAGGAAGGAAGGGCTTTTTGAGATAGACACTCCTTGCATAAATCCTGAAGCGGTCTTCCTCGCTTCAGGCCACGTCTCATCTTTTTCTGACCTGATGGTCGAATGCGGTGGCTGTCATGAAATTTTCAGGGCCGACCATCTTCTTGATGCAGACATCTCATCCCTTTCCCCGGATAAGGTCGCTTCTCTGATAGAAAAAAATAATGTGAAGTGTCCGAGATGCGGTTCGATGAGCTTCAGCAATCCGGTTCCCTTCAATCTCATGTTCAGGACACAGATAGGCCCGTCGCAGGGGAAGGTAGGATATCTCCGTCCAGAGACGCCTCAAGGTATATTCATAAATTTTCAGAATCTGAGGCGATTTTACCGTGACAGTCTGCCGTTTGGTGTCCTGCAGTCTGGAAAGGCATTCAGGAATGAAATATCGCCCAGGCAAGGTCTTTTGCGTCTCAGGGAATTCAATATAATGGAGGCAGAAATATTCTTCGATCCCTCGAGAAAGGAATGGGGTTCCCTTGATTGTTTCAGCGACGAGCACATCCTATTTCTCCCTCGGGATGGCAGTGAATTGCGACTCACTCCAGATGAGGCTCTCAGAAAAGGATTTCTGCTGAGCCAGGCACATGCCTATTTCATTGGCCTGACATACAGATTTGCGGTTGAAATAGGCCTCGATCCCCTGAGGCTCCGCTTCAGGCAGCACCGGAAAGATGAGCTCGCCCACTACGCCATAGACTGCTGGGATCTTGAGTCAGAGATAGGGAACACTTGGGTCGAGATCACGGGAGTTGCAGACAGAAGCGACTATGATCTGAAGGCGCACCATAAATCATCAGGCGCTGATCTCAGCTACTTCAGGAAGAGCGAAAATGTTCAGTCGGTAAGTAAGCTTGTTGTCAGGGCCAATCTTTCAAAACTTGGCCCTTTATTCAAATCTGAGGCTGCAGAAGTTGCAAGGGCAATAGAGTCGCTTGATCCTGGAAAGTTACTGCAGGGCACAAAAGTTGTCGTGAAGGTAGGTGATCGTGATATTGAACTGGCGGAGGACTGCTACAGTGTTGTTAAAGTGGAGGAGAAGACTTCAGGCGAAAAAATTTTTCTCCACGTCATAGAACCATCCTCAGGTCTGGACAGGATATTCTACGCTCTTCTTCAGCATTCCTCAGAAAACAGTGGTGATCGCACGGTGCTTCATCTGAAGCCCACTATGGCGCCAATCAAGGTGGCCGTCTTTCCGCTGATAGGAAGTACGCGTCTCATAAGAGAGTCAAGGAACATCTATGGAAGTCTCCTCTCCTCAGGAATAGAGGCATATTATGATGCGACAGGTTCCATCGGGAGGAGATATACAAGAATGGATGAGATTGGAACACCGTTCTGCATAACCGTTGATGAGGATGGCATGAGAGACAGGACAGTTACTGTGAGGGAGAGGGACACAAAATTGCAGATAAGGACAGGCAGAAGAAATATTGTCAATACTGTCATGAAATTAATATCCGGGGAGAAACTGTCATCGTTAGGCAAGATTGTAGAAAGGGAGATAGAGGAAGAAAGCAGCGATGGTGAAGATGATGAATAAAAATCTGTTTGCATCAATGTCTGACGTGAGCGTGATAGCAGGAAAGCTGGGGAAGATATCAATAGGTCGCCCGGAGGTCAGGTGGCCGGTTCTTTTTGCCTCACCTCAGGATGAGGTCAGGACAGTGGCATCGAGAATGATTGAATTCGATCTGGATGAAATCCCCGTGATTGACAGAAAACGTGTCGTGGGCGTGGTCTCGCTTAAATCGATAGTCAGGGGAAGCATACATCCGGGTTCAAAGGTGAAAAATATAACTGTGAAGGCACCTGAACTCCATCCGTGGAGCAATGTATTTGATCTTGCGGAGGCAATAGTTAACACCGGTTATAGGCAGCTTCCCGTTGTTGAAGACGGAAAACTTGTCGGCATAGCTGACAGAACGCTTCTGGTCAGACTAATCGGGAGCATAAGGGAGATCAATGCAATCCCTGTTTCAGATGTCATGACGCCTTCTGTCACAACACTCAAGGAGGGCGATTATCTCGACAGGGCATTTGAGATAATGAGATCTACAGGTATCAGGGCAATACCTGTGGTGAATGATGGTGGAAGAATGGTGGCACTCCTGAGGATTTCGGATCTCGTTTCCATTGTTGTGAGAGGAAACTCAAGCGAGACAATGGGCGAACTTGTCGGCCGCGCGAATCCTGTAGAGATACGGGTGGGAAGCATAGCGCACCGTAACTTTCAGTCCGTCAAATCAGGCGAAACAATGGGGAAGGTTCTGAGCCTCATGTCCTCCGATGAGGTAACCTCCCTTCCTGTTCTTGAGAACGGTGTCCCAGCAGGAATTATAACAAAATTCGATGTTGCACAGCTCGTTCTCTCCCTCCTTGTGCGTGAATCCGTGTATGTGCAGATAAACGGAATCTCCGATGCAGAATTGCTCGACGTCATGCACACAGAGGTTGAAAAATCGGTGAAGCGCATTGAGAATATATCCAGACCCATCTCCTTTTACATACATGTCCATTCATACAACAGTGAGTTTGGCCGCATCAAGTACTCTCTGAGCGGAAAGCTGCAGACTGTTGACCGCCTCTTTGTTGCAAAATCGTTTGACTGGGATCTCATAAAAACAACACAAGATCTTCTTTCAAAACTGGAGAGGATGGTCAAGGAAATGAAGGCAATGAAGGTTTCTTCCAGAAGGCGAAAGAGAAGCGAGCGCCACATGCCTTCGGATCAATACTGAGCGGGAAACTGGGGAGAGGCGATTCCCGCCTCCCTCGGCCCTGAAATTTAGAGGGCAGGAAACGTGTTTTATCATGAAGCTCCCGCGACATGCAGAGGATGCATCTCGCTCAGACAGTGATGGGATATCAGCTGACCGTTTCTGCAATCACCGGTGTCATTGTGAAGCCTGTTACCGGAGTGCCGTGGACTGCCTGTGCACTGTTGAAGTCAAGTGTCACCGTTGTCGTTGATCCGGAGGATATGCTGAACTGCCCTGCAATGTCCACAATCTGACTCACCATTGTTATTTTGTATGTCTTTCCATCGTATACACCGTAGGCACCTGTGATGGTCAGTCTGATCATCTGATAATGCCCGTTTGGAAGCTTAAGACTGGCAAGGAATACGGCGGAGTTCACCGCATTTGCCAGGTTTATGGTCATCGGGGTACTGAACGATTTCGTATATCCACCGTTTCCACCGGCTGTTGAATTGTGTATCGAGACGTCTGATATGTTTATGTAGAGACTGCTCCACCCAGGTGGCATGGGATCTCTGATCTGTATGTTCAGATTTCCCCCGCTCTCTAGGAAGTAGAATGCACCTGCCGCAATCACCACGACAACTACTGCTGCTGCTATTATTGCCCTGCCTTTCATTTCTATCAGCTGTTTTTAGAAGTGATGGTATATAATATCGTTATTTTACAAAAATCGAACAATTGCTCCGTCTTCCCAAGGCGGCGATGTCAGTTGCCACGTGGTACGACCGTTCTGCATAAAATGTGATTGCCTGTTCGAAACTTGTGAACATCCCGATGACATTACTAAAAAATATTAAGTATTAGACCTCAATGTCAACGAGGTATTCCCATTGAAAACCGATGGAATTCTGCTGCTGGAGGACGGAACTTATTTTGAGGGCAGAATTTTCGGTTTCAGAACGGAGTCTTACGGTGAAGTCGTTTTCACTACATCAATGACAGGTTACGAAGAGTCCATCACAGACCCTTCCTACCGCGGGCAGATACTCGTTTTCACCTATCCACTGATAGGTAATTATGATTTCACGGAGGAGCAGTTTCAGTCGGGAGAGATTCAGGTCAGGGGAATAGTTGTATCGGAAAACACATCCGCAAGGGATACCAGCAGGCAGAGACTTCAGGAGACACTGTCCGAGTACCATATACCTGGAATAGAAATCAATGATACGCGCAGCATCGTGAGGAAGGTGAGGAACAGAGGTACGATGAAGGGTCTCCTGATTCCGGATATTCCCGGAAAGAATGAGATGGACTCGAAGCTTTCCTTCATGTCCAAACAAAGGAACACATGGGAAGAAAATCTTGTTGCCGAGGTGAGCACAGCAAGCAGATACGGTCCGGTCGGAAACGGTCCAGTGGTTGCTGTTCTCGACTTCGGTCTCAAGAGGAATCTAGTCCGCGATCTTTCCAGGCTTTTCTCCGTTCAAGTGCTGCCATACTCATCATCACTCGATGATATCATGGAACTGGAGCCAGAAGGGGTGGTTCTTTCAAGCGGTCCGGGTGATCCTGCCCACGAAGATATAAGAGCAAAGGTTCTGCCTGTTGTAAGGAAGGTTTCCTCCGAGGTTCCTATCCTTGGTGTCTGTCTGGGGCATCAGATAGTCTCGCTGGCCTATGGTGCAAAAACATTCAAACTCAAATTCGGTCACAGGGGCATAAATCATCCTGTCAGGCTAGGTGAAAGGGTTTACATAACTTCTCAGAACCATGGATTCTCGGTGGAGACAGACTCTCTTTTGGACACGGAACTGGTACCCAACCAGTTCAGCCTGAATGATGGCACAGTGGAAGGGCTTGAGGGAAAGGATGGAACAATACTCACTACCCAGTACCATCCGGAGGGTGGACCCGGTCCTCAGGATACTGTCTTCGTTTATGAATACTTCAAGAAACTCGTCAATGGCGGGAGGAGGTGATCATATTCCAGCAGACAGAAATCTCAAGAAAGTGCTGGTTATCGGCTCTGGTCCTATTGTTATAGGCCAGGCCGCCGAATTTCGACTTTTCAGGAAGCCAGGCGTGCAAGGCAGCAAGAGAGGAAGGTTACACTGTCTTCCTCCTCAATTCCAACCCTGCTACGATACAGAGTGACAGAGAGATCGCAGATTTCGTTTACATTGAACCGATGAATGCTGAAACGATTGAGAGGATCATTGAGAAGGAGAGGATAGACGGCATATTCAGCGGGATGGGCGGGCAGACCGCACTCAACCTTTGTTCCGAACTTTCAGAAAGGGGCATACTCTCAAGGTATGGCGTAAGGCTTCTGGGCTCAAATGCGAGCGCAATAGCTGCATCCGAGGACAGGGAGCTCTTCCGGGAAACAATGACAAAGGCGGGGCTTCCTGTCGCAAGAAGCTTCACTTGCACGTCAATACACGATTCGAGGGAATACGTGAAGAGACTCGGTGGTTTTCCGGTGATGATACGTTCAGCCTACACTCTTGGTGGGACAGGAAGCGGAATTGCAAGGAATGAGGAGGAGCTGGAATACATTGTGGGCACAGGCCTTGCAAGCTCAAGGATAGGACAGGTGATCGTTGAGGAAAGCATACTGAACTGGGAAGAATTCGAATATGAGGTTGTAAGGGACTCTGCAGGTAACAGCATCATTGTGTGCAGCATGGAGAATTTTGACCCGATGGGCGTTCACACCGGCGAGAGCATAGTTGTTGCGCCGGCACAGACGCTCAGTGACAGGGAACATCAGATGCTGCGCTCTGCGGCAATAAGGATCGTGGAAACGCTTGGAATAGAGGGTGCATGCAATGTGCAGTTTGCAGTCCATCCTGTCACGAGGGAATTCAGGGTGGTGGAAGTCAATCCAAGGGTTTCCAGAAGTTCGGCGCTGGCGTCCAAGGCTACCGGTTACCCTATCGCTCGTGTGGCTGCTAAGATAGCGCTGGGTTTCCATTTGGATGAGATTGACAACGCCATAACCAAAAAGACAAAGGCAGCGTTCGAGCCATCTCTTGATTATGTCGTTGTGAAAATACCGCGCTGGCCATTCGACAAGTTCAGGATGGCAGACAGAAAGATTGGAACACAGATGAAGAGTACCGGAGAAACAATGGCCATCGGCCGAACGATCGAAGAGGCATTGCTTAAGGCCATCCGTTCCCTGGAGCTGGGGCTGATAGATCTCGATACCGGTGAAGCAGCCGGATTCAGCGACAGCCAGCTCATATCTGAGATCGCTGTACCGACGGACAGGAGGCTCTTCTGTCTGATAGAGGCGCTGCGCCGCGGAATACCTGCGGAGAAGCTGCAAGGTCTCTGCCACTGGAATATGTTCTTCCTGAACAAGTTGCGTAGGCTTGTTGACATTGAGAAAAGGCTGTCTGCAGGAAGCCGGGAGGCAATCGAGGAGGCAGTCGAAACAGGGTTCACTGCACAGTACATAAAGCGTATTTCGGGCAGGACGGCGGTGCCAAGGCGCGTGTACAGGATGGTTGATACCTGTGCATCCGAATTCGAAGCTCAGACCCCCTACTATTACAGCACAGCCGCCGGCGAGGATGAAGTCTCCAGAGGCGAACGCAGATCAGTACTCATCATAGGCGGAGGCCCGATAAGAATTGGCCAGGGAATCGAGTTTGATTACTGCTGCGTGCATGCTGCAATTACAACCAGAGAAGAGGGATACGACGCAATTGTGATAAACAACAATCCGGAAACAGTCTCAACCGACTTTGATCTGAGCAGCCGCCTGTACTTCGAGCCACTAACAGCCGAGGACATACTGAATGTGGTTGAGAGGGAAAAGCCGTTCGGGGTTATGACGCAGTTCGGTGGGCAGACCGCTCTCAATGCAGCCATGGCTCTCGCCTCAGACAGAAGGGTTAGAATACTTGGCACACAGGCTGAATCGCTTTCCCTTGCCGGGGACAGAAAACGTTTCTCCGATTTTGTGAGAAAGCTCGGACTTGAGCAGCCGGAATCAATCTCTGTATCGTCAAAGGAAGAGGCGTTCAGGGCTGCTGAAAAGCTGGGATACCCAATCATTCTCAGGCCATCGCACATAATAGGTGGGAGGGGAATGGAGATAGTCACAGACAGGGAACAGCTAGAATGGTATCTCGAGGGCGTGCGCGTGGATGCCGGCAACACGCTCCTTCTGGAACGCTACCTTTCAGGTGCTGTAGAGGTGGATGTCGATGTTGTATCTGACGGTTCGAAAACATATATCGCCGGAATAATGGAGCATGTTGAGCAGGCAGGTGTTCATTCCGGTGACGCAACCATGGTCCTTCCGCCGCATACACTGTCGCGGAGTGAGATAGATGAGATCATAAGGCAGACGGAACTGCTCACATCCGCTCTGGGTGTCAGGGGACTTGCGAACTATCAGTTTGCTGTCAGAAAGTCGGGGATTTCAGTTCTTGAGGCGAACCCAAGAGGCAGCAGAACAGTACCGTTTGTTTCCAAGGCGACAGGCGTTCCGCTTTCCAAGATAGCGACAAAGGTCATCCTCGGCCACTCTCTTGATGAGTTCGATCTCCATAGCAAGAGGCAGGACAGGATCGCGGTTAAGGTATCTGTTTTCCCATTCCTCAAGCTCCGCGGTGTTGACAGCGTCCTCGGTCCTGAGATGAAGAGCACTGGAGAGGTAATGGGCCTCGGCAAGACCTACGCAGAGGCCTACTGGAAGGCATTCACAGCCGCAGGCATCGCACTTCCCGAGAAGGGTTCGGTATACATGACAGTTCGTGATGAGGACAAAGCACCTCTCCTTCCCCTTGCCAGCAGGATGGAGAAGCTTGGCTTCACCATATACGCTACCCGGGGGACACAGGAGTATCTCAAGTCCAATGGTATAGATGCGGTCAGAGCATACAGGATATCAGAGAACCTCAAGCCTGACGCCCTCGGACTGATGCGCGCTGGAAAGGTGTCGCTGGTCATCAATACACCAAAGATAAGCTCAGGGAGTCTGAGAGATGGTGCCATGATGAGGAGGCTTGCTGTCGAGACAAACATACCACTTGTGACGACTATCAACGGTGCGAGGGCAATAATTGAAGCGATAGAGTTCGGTATAAACGGGAAGCCGGGGATAGAAAGGCTATAGCCCTCACATTCTCCACCGTATGATATGCACGATATCTGTCTGCAGTCCTACTTCAGCGTCAATTCCCTGACACCTTTTGCCCTGCGCAGCACAGGTATCAGTCCGGAAGGAACTTCTGAGGATGTGACAACATAGAGCTTCGGATTCTCAGAAAGCTCGGGGTCTTCCACAATTGCCTGCCTGATGCTTATGCCGGCATCAGCAATTATCCTTGAAACATCAGCGAGTATTCCAGGCTTGTCAGCATCGTCCGGAGTGATTTCGATGGTGCTCCATCCTATCTCAGGTCCTGCATCCTTCAGGTTCGCCACAGGCTTCAGATAACGGAAAAATTTTGAAAGTTCTCTGCTGTCCGATATTGTCCTGGCAGTCGCCTTCACAACACGCCTGTCAACTCCAAGCGCTCTTGCGATTGAAACATCGCTCAGTTTCACCTCACCACAGTAAATGTTGCCATCCCTGACACTGAAACCAAACTGCAGCATCGCCCGCGCGACCTTCGACTGGCTCGGATAGGCACCGAATTCCATGACTATCTTTTCAATCATCACAGTCAACGTATGTATTTATACAATAATGTATAAATATGTTGTCTGATTAAAAGTGTCTTACGGTATTTGGATGATTGGAAAACAGATAAGGCTGGAAAGGATATTTGACAGGGAATCCCGCTCAGCTCTCATTGTTCCGATGGATCACGGCATGTCGGAGGGACCGCTTCCGGGCATCATCGACATCAGGGACACCATTGATAAAGTTTCTCATGGCGGGGCAACGGCAATAGTCATACATAAGGGGCTGGTCGAGTTCGGGCACAGAGGTCACGGCAAAGACATAGGGCTCATTGTCCACATATCAGCAAGCACCAGGCTCTCCCCCACCCCAAATTCAAAGGTCCTCGTTGCGGGGGTTGAGGAGGGTATACAGCTTGGCGCGGATGGCATATCCATACATGTAAACATAGGTGCGGAAGATGATGCGAAGATGCTGGAGGACGCAGGGCGCGTTGTAAGGGATTGCAGGAACTGGGGCATGCCACTTCTCGCGATGATGTATCCCCGTGGGAAGGATATACGCGATCCGTACGATGTCGATCTGCTAAGGCATGTCGCAAGAGTGGGGGCTGAACTAGGGGCTGATGTCGTAAAGGTCAACTACACTGGCGATGAGAGTACTTTCCATGAGGTGGTCAAGGCATGTCCCGCACCTGTCCTCATCGCTGGCGGACCGAAGCTGACATCCGATCGCGAGGTTCTGGGAATGGCTAAGGGGGCAATGAATGCCGGGGCCCGCGGTATATCCATTGGCAGGAATATCTGGCAGCACAGGGATCCGGTTGCAATGACATCGGCACTTTCGCAAATTGTTTTCAGAAACGGGGAAGTCGAAGATGCCATGAAACTGCTGGGATGACTGTGGCTGAGGATAAATTTATCTGGATCAGGATTAACGACAGCGACGCCCGGTCCAGAAGGAGGCTGGCAATCGAAGCTGTCGAACTCGGGTTTGAAGATCTCGTCCTTCCAGCGGAGGATGCGGAGATGCAGGGGAGCCTGAGGTTCAATCACATTGAGATTGAAGGAGACAGTGTGATCTCAGGAGGTGCAAGGATCGGCACCTTTGTCGACATTGCAGGTGAGGATGATATGCCTGATGAATCATCCATGAAATACGGCCTTCTGGTTGTCAGGGTAAACGACTGGAAGGTCATTCCTGTGGAGAACCTTATAGCCACCTGCTCGCATAGCGGCACCAGGCTTGTTGCATGTACCTCAGATGTAGAGGAGGCCACACTCTTCCTCAATACGCTTGAAAGGGGCGTTGACGGCATACTTGCAGATGTTTCTGGGAGGAACCAGCTTGTAGCGTTGCAGGAGCTGATGCGATCGAAAAACACGGTATATGCACTGCAGGAAGGTGAAATCACCGGCATAAGATCTGCAGGTATGGGTGACAGGGTCTGCATCGATACCTGCTCCCTTCTCTCAAAGGGAGAGGGCATGCTCGTTGGTTCTCAGTCCTCATTCCTGTTTCTAGTGCATTCGGAGTCGCTAGAAAGCAAGTATGTCAACCCAAGGCCCTTCAGGGTCAACGCCGGCCCAGTGCACTCATACATTCTTGGTGAAAAGGGAAGGACGAAGTATCTTTCGGAGATAAGGGCAGGGGACCGCATACCTGCCGTTAGCCAGGATGGCACCTCACGCTATGTAACCGTCGGAAGGGCGAAGATCGAGAGGAGGCCTCTCCTACTTCTTGAGGCCAATGTAGGAGGGGAGGAGTGCAGCATAATCCTTCAGAATGCGGAGACTGTGAATCTCTGCACGCCAACAGGGACAATACCGGTCACATCACTGAAGAAGGGTGACAGGGTTCTTGTCCATACACAGAAGGGCGGAAGGCATTTCGGTGTCAGTGTCAGGGAAACTGTTTTTGAGAGGTAACGGTTCAGAATGATATGTGTCTCTGTTTCCGGCAGGAATCCGGATGAGGTCATAAGGAAGGCTGTCTCTGCTGAACGAAGAGGTGCCAGACTAATAGAGATACGCATTGATTCTCTCGATGAACCGTCACCTGAGCAGCTGGTTAAAATATCCGCCTCAATACATGCTGAGAAGATTGTAACACTGAAGGGCAGATCGGTTGGGCTTTTGAGCTCCCCTGAAGCCGCTTCTCTTTTCGCCCCCTTCAGATTTGTCGACATTGATCTCAGTGATGCAGAGACGCTTTCCATCCCGGATTGGCTCAGGCCCAAGCTGGTGGTGTCCCACCATGGCAGGATAGATTCTGCCGCGGACGCAGAGAAGATAATTCTGAAGGAACTGCATTACGGCAGGATAGCCAAGTGTGTCTCAACATCCCACTCATTCAGGTCGGCATCTGAGATGCTTCACTGCATACCTGAACGGGCAGAGGGAAGGGCGATTGCCTTCTCTATGGGTAAATTCGGCATGCTGACCAGGATTGCATCGATGCGCAGGAATGACCCTTGGTGCTATGCATCCCTCGGAATGGATGAAAGGACAGCGGAGGGACAGCTTTCGCTGGAAGAGATGATGGATGTGGAGAACGGCTTTCTGCTTCTTCTGATAGGGCGTTCAGTCAGCCACAGTCTTTCGCCGTTGATACAGAATTTTGCACTCAAGAGCTGCGGTCTCAAGGGGCTGTATCTGCCATTTGATGTGGAGGATGCGGGAGATCTGCCATTCTTCTTCATCAATGCAAGAGAAGCAGGGGCAAGAGGAGTGAATGTCACCATGCCTTACAAGGAGACAGTGCTCAGGTACATTGACGAAGTACCGTCTGAGATCAGACGCATCGGTGCTGTCAACACCGTCGTAAACAAGTCTGGTGTCCTGACTGGTTACAACACAGACTACACAGCCTTCAGGAAGGTCACAGAGGCAATGGATCCGGGAAGTGCGCTGATATTCGGTGCCGGCGGCGCAGCAAGGGCCGCTGTTGCAGCTCTTGAGGACTGGAAAATAACAGTCATTTCGAGGGACAGAAGGAGGGTGGAAGCGCTTCTCGATTCATTCAACCTACCGCATCTGGCACATGTTCCAGGCAGAAGATATGACCTTCTTGTCAACTGCACGCCCATCGGAATGGAGGGTAAGGACGACGTTCTGCCGCATGAGATAAGCGCAGACAGTTTCGGCAGCGTCATTGACTTTGTATATTCAGACACGGAAAGACCTTTTCGGCGTTTCGCAGAAGAAAGGGGATGCGACTATACAGGTGGAGAGAAGATACTCGCAATTCAGGCAGCTGAGTCCTTCAGATTGTGGACCGGCAGGGAGGCGCCTGTAAGCGACATGATCGCAATGCTCACTGGAGGGAAGAACCTGTGAAATTCGATTCCGTCTGCAGTGAGTACGGCGCGGTGACCATTGTCAGCGCGATATCATCATTCCGCGGTGTTACGGCCGGTACCGACCTGAGAAGCACTGTCAGTGTAAAGCTCGAGGAAGGTAGGGACATCGTTGTGCTCATCAGGGACATGCCTGATATGAGTGATGCTCTTATCAGGGAATGTGTTGCGGTAACCTCCCGTTTCAACAAGACCGGGAGGAGAGGGCTGTATATTGAGACACGGTCTGAAATACCACCGTCAAGGGGAATGAAGAGCAGCAGCAGTGTTTCAGTGGCTGCTGTTCGTGCCCTTCTGGACGCCTACGGAGTCAGACTTCCCACTCTGAGCATTCTACGTCTTGCAGCCAGGGCTTCCATAAGGGCAGGCGTCTCAGTCACAGGCGCTTTCGACGATGCTGCGGCATGTCACTACGGCGGTTTGGTATTTGCGGACAACAGAAGGATGAGAATGGAACGCAGGCTTTCATTCAGGAGAAAATACAGGGTGGTTTATTCCATACCGGAAAGGGCCATAGTGAAGGGAAAGCTTCCACTGCCGGAACTGAGGAAGTGGAGGGAGGGAATGCTTCAGGCATACCGCATGGCCGTCCTCTCGCTCTACAGAGAGGCGGCACTATCAAATTCGCTCATACTCTCCAGAATACTTTCGATAGATCCATCGCCACTTCTCTCTTCACTGATTGAAGGCGCTGCTGTTGCGGGCATCACCGGAACAGGACCTGCTCTCTTTGCTCTCTGCACAGGAAGGGAAATGCCGGGAGTACTGCGCTCACTCAGCGGTTACGGCCGGACAGTTGTATGCCGTGCAAGGGGGGTGTCCAGCAATGGAACTCTTCTCTGAACATTCGACAGGTATCGCAGGAGAAATCAGCGCACCGCCGTCGAAGAGCATCACTCACAGGGCAGTACTGTTTGCTCTTCTCTCAGGCGGGAGGATGACAGTTCGAAATCCCCTTCTCAGCGACGACACAAGGAGCACCATCGGAGCGGCAAGGTTAATGGGTTCAAACATAACGGAGGACGGTGGCATTCTGATGGAAGGGAGGATGCATCAGGCTGAAGATGTTATAGATGCTGGCAACTCAGGAACGACTGCCAGGCTTCTCAGTTCAATATGTGCGCTGATGGACGGATGCGCAGTCATTACAGGCGATCGCTCACTGAAGCGGCGGCCGATGGAGCCCGCAATTGACACGGTGGTGCAGCTCGGTGGCAGGGCATTTTCGACACTCAACAACGGAAGGCTTCCTGCGGTATTCGGAGGCGTGATGGATGGAGAAAGTGCCACTCTGGAAGGAGACATAAGTTCGCAGTTTGCCTCATCATTTGCAATGTCCTGCCCGTTGAAGCAAAGTCCGACCGAAATCAGACTTGTCAGGGGCATTCAGTCAAAGGCGTACCTTGAACTCACGCTCCAGATGGTCAGGTATTTCGGAGGCAGGGCAGATCTGGACAGTGGCATTCTGTTCTTTGACGGAGGATGTGAATACAGGGCAAGGGATATCACCGTCCCGGGTGACTACTCTTCCGCATCCTTTCTCTTTGCAGCCGCAGCAGTCACGGGCGGTAACGTGACCGTCCGCTCTCTCAGCGATGACTTCATTCAGGCTGATGCGACAATGCTGGACATATTGAAGGATTTCAACTGCTCCGTCTCAAGGAATGGCGACGCGGTAACAGTCGGATGCAACGAACTCCTGCCGGCGGATGTGGACTGCACCGAGTCCCCCGACCTTTTCCCGACAGTCTGTGCGATAGCATCTTCGGCAAAGGGGAGGAGCCGCATAAGTGGTCCTCATAACCTGAGGCTCAAGGAGACCGACAGGGTGGAAACAACACTATCCATGCTTCTGAATGCAGGCGTTGATGCATCCGCTCAATCTGAAACAATTACAGTGAACGGCGGAAGTGTGAGAGGAGGTGTCGTGGACTCCTTTGGGGACCACAGGATTGCAATGGCTGCCTGCGTCCTGGGACTCTCCTCCCGCAGCGGAATAGTGGTGAAGGATGCAGAGTGCTACACCGTTTCCTACCCATCCTTCGTGAGCGATGTCGTTCAGCTTGGAGGGAGGGTGAGCGTGAGATGAACAGCATAGGAACCGCACTCAGGCTGACACTCTTCGGAGAGAGTCATGGCGAGCTTGTTGGCGCAGTTCTCGATGGTCTCCCGGCTGGAATGCAAGTAGACGTTTCACAGATAGCCTTTGAGATCGGGATGAGGAAGCCTGCGCCGCTCATCGGTACCGCAAGGAGAGAGGAGGATGATGTGAGGATAGCGAGCGGCATCAAGGATGGGCATCTGACAGGAACACCTCTGCTCTTTCTGCTACCAAACACGGACGTTCGCAGCGCATCCTATGCGGAGACACAGTTTGTACCGAGACCGGGACATGCAGACTACACTGCATATGTCAAATACAAGGGCCACTCTGACTTCAGGGGAGGGGGGCAGTTCAGCGGCAGGATGACCGCTCCCGTTGTTGCTGCAGGTGCGGTTGCAAGACAATTTCTGAAGGGAAAGGGGATACGAGTCGCGGCACATGTTGTGAGGATAGAGGATGTCGACGACAGTGGTGAATATGAATTCGATACAGTGGAGAAGGAACGTTTCAGCAACGATATCAGGTGCATAGGTTCCGACGCTGCAGGTAGGATGAGGGACGCTATACTCAGGGCCAGAAATGAGGGGGACAGCGTTGGAGGCATAATAAGGTGCATTGCTGTTGGCATACCACCCGGGCTCGGAGAACCCTTCTTTGATACAGTAGAAGGAGAACTGTCAAAGATGATTTTTTCTATTCCAGCAGTAAAGGGCATAGAATTTGGTTCCGGCTTTGAGGGTAGCGGATGGAGGGGCAGCAGAAATAACGATCCCTTTTCGTATTCAGCAGCTGAGGGGAAGGTTGTTACGTTATCGAACAATTCCGGCGGCATCAACGGGGGTATCACAAACGGTATGCCGCTTGTCTTCAGGACTGCATTCAAGCCGACTTCATCAATTGCGAGAAAACAGAAGAGTATAGATCTGAGAACATTTGAGGAGAAAGAACTTACAGTCAGGGGAAGGCATGATCCGTGTATAGTGCCAAGGGCCGTCATCGTGGTTGAGGCAGCATGCTGCCTCACGCTGGCAGATCTGTATCTGAGGAGTGGATTGGACTGACCGAGGACATAAATTCAGCTAGAAGGAGAATAGGCGAAATCGATGAACAGATCATGAAATTGGTCTGTGAGAGAATCAGGGAAGCGGAGAAGATAGGAAGAATGAAGAGAGACAGAAAGGTACCTGTTCGCGACTTTACTGTTGAAGCACAGGTCATTGAGCGTGCTGAGCGCATTTGTGAGATGAATGGCATACCAGGGCATATCGGAAGAGAGGTCTCCAAATCGCTGATCATGGCATCTCTTTCGGTTCAGACATCGAGCGACATATCTGTCTATGAGGGGCAGTCAAGGAGGATTCTCATAGTCGGCGGAAACGGAAAAATGGGAAGATGGTATGCGCATTACTTCAACACACAGGGGCATGAGGTTGTCATAAATGATATTGAAAGAGTACCGTCACCATTCAAATTCGAACCGGACCTGCTCAGGGCAGTTTCAATGGCAGATGTTGTCATACTTTCAACACCAATCTCCGTTACGGCAGGCATAATAAGGCAGCTGGCCGAAGCATCCTGCGGTGCTACTGTCATAGACGGATGCAGCCTCAAGTCTCCTCTCATCAATGAGATACGCTTCGGCATCAGCCGTGGGATGAGAATTGCGAGCATACATCCCATGTTTGGGCCTGGTACAAGGATGCTTGTGGACCAGAATCTCATTGTATGCGACTGCGGAGACAGGGAGGCTGTTGAGACGGCAGTATCCCTCTTCAGGGATACCAGTCTGAATATCACCGTGATTGATATTGCAAGGCACGACGAGATAATGGGATATGCTCTCGGCGCCGCTCATGCAATCAACATCGTATTTTTCGACATGCTCTCCAGAAGCGGCATTGGTGCAGCGGAAATGGACAGATTCGCAAGCACAACCCTGCGCAGGCAGATTTCAACCGCTGCTGATGTCGCACGCGAGAATCCTCTCCTCTACTATGAGATACAGAATCTTAACAGCCACAGGGATACGGTATTTTCCTCCCTTGCACGCTCGCTGGAAGCCGTCAGGAAGGCATCTTTCAGCAGCAGTGCAGATGATTTCATAGATATAATGAACAGGGGTCGTCTGTATTTCGAGGAGGCGCAGAATGTCTAAACTGAGGACAGCCGTTCTGGGGGCGGGTGGCATTGTCGGGCAGCGGTTCTGCGAAATGCTCTCATCCCATCCCTATTTCGACATACCGGATATCTACGGCAGCGAAAGGAGTGCTGGCAGGCCCCTCTCAGAAGTGGTGATTCTTCCTGAGCACCGCATAGGCGAAGAACTGCTTCAGATGAAGATGAAAGCGCTCACGGAGGAGGCTGTGAAGAGGGAGAAGTATGATGTAATATTCAGCGCTCTTCCTTCGGATGCAGCGCTCAGGTTTGAGGAAGATCTCTGTTCCTCAGGCAACAGGGTCTTCACCAACGCCTCTCCAAACAGGATGAAACCCAATGTCCCGCTTGTTGTTCCGGAGGTGAATCATGAGCATCTTTCCGCTGTTGAAGGAAGGAAAGGATTCATAGTTGCTAACGGGAATTGCAGTGCGATAGGACTTGCCATGGGGCTCAAACCGCTGGAACGTTTCGGGCTAAGGAGTGTCGAGGTCACAACGCTGCAGGCACTGAGCGGTGCAGGATATCCGGGCGTTCCGTCCCTTGACGCCTCAGGAAACGTGATCCCCTTCATCGATTCAGAGGAGGAGAAGCTGCAGCAGGAGATACCGAAGATGTTCGGCAACCTTGCTTCTGGTGAAATATTGCCCTCCGGCATCATCGTCAGGGCCACCTGCACAAGGGTTCCGGTGAGGGATGGCCACATGGAGTCAGTTACGGTACAGCTCGGGCAGGCGGTCACCTTCCCGGAGGTGGCGGACGCGTTCTCATCGTTCCGATCCCTTCCACAGGAACTCTCGCTTCCCTCCGCACCTCTCAGACCAGTGATACTCAGGATGGAAAGGAACAGGCCCCAGCCGCTGCTTGACGTCAATGCAGGTGAACCCTTCTCTGCAAGAGGGATGGCTGCAACGGTTGGAAGGCTGCGTGTCGAAGGCAGCACTGTACGTTTTGTCATACTAACCCACAACACCATACGGGGTGCTGCTGGAGGCTCGTTACTCAATGCAGAAATAATGCATGCTAGAAAGGTGCTTTGAGATGAGGGATGTAGTAGTCATGAAATTCGGCGGTTCCTGTCTCAGGAATTCGGACGGAATAAGGCAGCTTGTGAACATTGTCTCAAAGGAGGAAAGAGCGGTTGTGGTTGTCAGCGCTCTCTCCGGTGTCACCGACAGAATACTTGACACAGTCACCGGGCATCTAAGTGAGAAGAGAATAGAATCGGTCATCTCCTTTCTGAGGGAAAGGCATATCAGTCTTCTTTCGGAGGTTTCATCACAGAACGCCTGCAGTGAGGGCAGAAGGGCCGTGGACCGCCTTCTCAGACACATGGAGAGGCTCCTTTACGGCGTGTATTACACGCGTGAACTCACGCCAAGGACCAGGGCGACGCTCCTGAGTTTCGGAGAGCGGCTCTCCTCGCATATTGTTGCGTCGGCACTCAGTACAGCAGGCCTTCCTTCACGCGTGTTCGAAGCGGACTCCCTCGGAATTGTCACAGACACCGATTATGAGAATGCGACGGCCGATCTGCAGGCAACAAGAAAACTTGCAGGCAGGAAACTGAGTGCGGTAATTTCCAAGGGGATCACGCCTGTCATTACGGGTTTTTTCGGAAGAGACAGGTCGTACAATATCACACTTCTTGGACGGAACGGAACCGACTACAGTGCTTCAATAATAGCATATGCCATCAATTCAACCAGGCTCGTGATATGGAAGGATGTCGACGGTTTCCTGACTGCAGACCCTTCTCTTGTCCCCGGTGCGAAGCTGATAGATGAGATATCCTACGACGAGGCTGCGGAACTCTCCTATTTCGGAGCTGAGGTTCTACATCCGAAGGCCGTCGATCCCGCAAGAATGGGAAATATCGGTATCAGAATTATGAACATTGCCAACGCCAGCTCTCAGGGAACACTGATAACGTCAAGCAAGAAGGAGACAATCGGCGTTGTGAAGAGTGTCTCATGTTTAAAGAATCTGAGCATACTGCGTGTCTACGTCACAGGAGGAGGCTATACCTCAGGCACAATATCAGGCATATCAGGTTATCTCGGGAGGGCGGGCGTGAATATAATTTCAGCAACTACCTCCCAGACCTGTATCGCATTCCTGCTCAGGACTGAGGATATTGTCAGATCCTCAGATGCGCTTGCACCCCTTGTCTCACATGGGCTTGACAAGGTGGAGACAGAGAAGGGGGTTGCTCTACTTTGTGCTGTTGGAGAAGGGCTTGGGCGCACCAGGGGCATAGCAGCAAGAGTCTTCGGTGCGATTGCATCGGCAGGTGTTAACGTCGGGATGATGTCCGCCGGTGCATCCACTGCTGCCTACCACTTCACCGTTTCCATGCGCGATCTGGAAACAGCGGCGAGGGCGGTACACACCGTATTCTTCGGCGGGTGATGGAATGATTGTGAAGGAGTGCGACAGAAAACTGAACCCGCTCAGCCTCTTTTCAAGGCTTCTCTCTTCCTGCAGGGAGTGTTTTCTTCTGGAGAGCGCAACAGGTCCTGCGCATTCCGCCCGATACAGTTTCCTGGGAGCATCGCCTGTTTCAGTGGCGCTGTACAGAAAGGGGTATATAACATTCGAATCAAGAACAGTGAGACAGAGAATAGATGAATTCCTGAAGGAAACGATACCGCCGTCGCGCGGCAGAGCGGTGCACCCATACCCGTACACTGGAGGACTTGTCGGATATTTCTCTTACGATACCATCAGATCATTCGAAAAGCTGCCGGACCTTCACAGGGAATCCCCTTTCCCCGACGCAGAGCTCGGCTTTTTCGAGGACGGTTTTGTCTTTGACCACAGATCCGGTCGCATGTCATACTTCACTCACAGCGATGACAGGGAGAAGGAAATGACCGGGAATGATGCTTCAGCAGAAGAGATGTCGTTCGGAAAGCTGACGGCTCAGCCTTCGAAGGAAGCTTATCTCAGTGCAGTCGAGCGGGCAAAGGAGTATATCGTCGAGGGTGACATCTTCCAGGTCGTTCTCTCAAGGCGCGTTGTTGTTGAGAGGATGAGGGGGCTGCTTGAGTTCTATTCTGCGCTGAGAGCAATCAATCCCTCACCATATATGTACTTCGTTAAATTCGGTGACAGGGTGGTCATAGGCTCCAGTCCTGAAACACTTGTAAGGGTGGAGGGAAGGAGGATCACAACCTACCCAATTGCGGGAACAAAGCCGGTTGGCAGGAATGAGATGGAGAACAGGAGGCTCAGAAGAGAACTGCTCTCAAGCGAGAAGGAAAGGGCAGAGCATAACATGCTTGTGGATCTGGCGAGAAACGATGTAGGGCGGGTCAGCAGTTTCGGAAGTGTGTCTGTGCCTGAATACATGAAAGTTGAGAAATACAGCCATGTTCAGCACATTGTTTCACGTGTGGAAGGGACGCTCAGGCCGGGAAGCACACCGGCAGACGCACTCTTCTCAATATTCCCTGCGGGCACGGTGAGCGGTGCTCCGAAGGTGAGGGCAATGGAGATCATCGAGGAACTGGAGAAATTCAGGCGCGGCCCGTATGCTGGAGCTGTCGGATACTATTCTCTGAATGGATGTCTCGACAGCGCAATATCAATCAGGACATTATTCTGCAATCGCGGCAAGGCGTTCCTTCAGGCCGGTGGCGGCATTGTATACGACTCTGTCCCGGAAATGGAGTTCCAGGAAACGGAGAACAAGATGGGAGCACTCCTGTCTGTTTACAGGAGGGAAAGATGAAACTTCTTCTCATAGACAACTACGATTCCTTTTCCTATAACCTTTACCAGCTGCTGGGGGAGCTCCGGATCGAAGTTCAGGTATACAGAAATGATGCTCTCACATTGAGAGATATACGCGCACTGGATGCTGACGGCATAGTGATATCCCCCGGTCCAGGCAACCCCTCAAGTAAAAGATATTTCGGTGTCGGGCTCAGTGTGATAAGGGAGATGGGAAAGGAGATACCGATACTCGGTGTGTGCCTTGGCCATCAGGGAATAGCACATGCATTCGGCGGAAGAGTCATACACGCACAGAGGGTCATGCATGGAAAGACCTCCTCGATAAGCCATAACGGAGAGGGCATATTCAGCGGCATTGATTCACCGACGGTGGGCGGCAGATACCATTCACTAATAGTCGAAAAGGAAACGCTGCCTAAATGTCTCGAGATCACTGCCATCAGTGAGAGCGGCGAGATCATGGCGCTCAGGCACAGTGAACATGAGATACATGGTATACAGTTCCATCCGGAATCTATCCTCACTCCTGAGGGAAGGAAGATACTCCGTAATTTCAGAGATATAGTGAAGGGGATATAGTGATTGAACTGCTAAAAAAACTGGTTGACCGTCGGGATCTCAATGAAGCGGAGGCGGAGGAGGCTGCCAGGTACATTATGGACGGAAAAGCGTCTGAGGCTGAGATGGCGGCCTTCCTGACAGCGCTTCGTCTAAAAGGAGAAACGGCAGAGGAGATAGCTTCAATAGCGTCTGTTATGCGGGACAGGAGCAGGAGCGTTTCCGCGCCTCACGATACCGTTGATATGTGCGGAACTGGCGGTGCAAGGATAAAGACATTCAATGTCTCCACTGTCAGCTCCATTGTTGTTGCCTCGGCAGGTGTTCCAGTGGCAAAGCATGGCAACAGATCCTTCACGAGCAGATCCGGAAGTGCGGACGTGCTAGAGAAACTCGGTGTGAACATACAGATAGAGCCCGGACTCGCGGGACAGATGCTCCTGTCAGAGAAGATAACTTTTCTGTTTGCACCTTCCTATCATCCTGCCACAAGGAATGTCGCACCTGTCAGGAAGGCCTTAGGTTTCAGAACAGTGTTCAATCTTCTCGGACCTTTGACGAATCCTGCCCGCGTGAGGAGACAGCTGATCGGTGTCTTTTCAGAGGAATACATCGAGAGAGTGGCGGAAGCCCTCCTGATGCTGGGTACTGACAGGGCACTTGTCGTTTACGGGAGGGCGGGAATGGATGAGATATCACCCGCCGGCTTGACGGAGGTCTGCGAGGTGAGGAATGGAGGCATTGAGAGATACCAGCTTGACAGCTCGGAGTTTAGGGAATACGGGACAGAGAAATGGTCTCCGCAGCCTGTTTCAGATGCTGAGGACAGTGCCTCTCATGCACTCAGTGTATTGAATAACACTGCCACACCAGGTGAGCGCAGTATAGTGCTTATCAACGCAGGCGCATGCCTCTATGTTTCTGGGCGTGTCCCATCGATAGTGAAGGGTGTGGAAATGGCGCTGGACGAGATCGAAAGTGGAAGGGCTGCGGAAAAGCTCAGTGGTTTCATACACGCAAGCAGGGGGGGAGGATGACACAATGGATGAACTTGAAAATTTTGTTGACAACGCATTCTCGCTTGTCATGTCAGGATACTACAGCACCAGTGAACACAGGAAGAGACCGCTCCTCTCCCTCCGTTCATCCCTGCTCGACGACCGCAGAATACCTGTTATCGCAGAGTTCAAGAGGAGGACACCCTCTGTCAGGGAACTCTCGTCCAACGTCAGCATCCATCAGAGGCTCGGTGAATTCGTTTCCGAGGGCGTCTGCGGCCTTTCTGTGCTCACTGAGCCGCACAGGTTCGATGGATCACTTGAAAATCTCGTCATAGCCTCCGATTTCGGTGTTCCGCTGCTGATGAAGGATTTTATCATCTCCACTGACCAGCTGGATGCAGCGTACAGATCAGGTGCGGACGCAGCACTTCTGATACTCGATATATTCGAGACGACACGCTACAGCATCGAAGTTCTGATGGAGCATGCTCATTCGCTGGGGCTGGAGGTGGTACTGGAGGTCAATTCCGTCGAGCAGTTTGAGCGTGCAAAGAGGAGTGAAGCAGATATAATCGGCATAAACAACAGGGACATGCGCTCACTTGTCCTTGAGGATGGAAGGTGCGAGCGTGTGCTGGCATCAGTGGAGAAGGACAGACCTGTTATCGGAATGAGTGGCATCGATACTGTCGAACGTGCACTTTCCATACTTGACGCAGGGGCTGACGCAGTACTTATAGGGACCTCGCTGATGGGGGGCGACATCGGTCTGCTGAGAAAACTTAGGGGGGCGCTGAAAGAACGACACAGGTAAAGATATGCGGCAACAGAAGTATCGCGGACGTGGATTACGCCGCAGCCGCAGACTACATAGGGTTCGTCGTTGAAGTTGCGGGTTCACGTCGCTCGGTTGCAGTGGAGGAAGCGGTGCCTCTCTTCAGGCACGCCTCAGAATTTGCCAAGACAGTCGCCGTCGTGAAGAATGCGGAGAGCACGTTCATCAACAGCATTGCGCAACTGCTGCGGCCGGACTTCATTCAGCTTCATACCCGCGCCACACCAGAACAGCTCGCAGCTCTGAGTGATATTTCCGGCACAGGCTTAATCGCTCTAGTCATGCCAGGCAATGATGATGTTCAGAGTGCGAGGCAGATTTCACGCGTCTGCGACATGGTTGTGGCCGATACGGCAGTTTCAGGCGAGAGCGGAGGCACAGGGAAGGTGCATGACTGGAGCATCACAAGACGAATCAGGGATGCGATTTATCCAAGGCCGCTCATGCTTTCCGGTGGCCTCAATGAGGAGAACGTCGATGATGCGATAAGGACAGTGGTTCCTGCAGCCGTGGACGTTTCTAGCGGTGTGGAGGAGAACGGTATGAAATCCCTGCGTAAAGTTGACAGATTCATAAGGAAGGTGAGGGGGATCGGATATGCCTAGAGGATGGTTCGGTGAGTTCGGCGGCAGATACGTCCCGGAAACACTTGTTTCCGCACTGGACGAACTCGAGGAGGCATACAGGACATGCAGGCGGAACAGAGAGTTCAGCTCAAGGCTTAACCGCTATTACAGTGATTTTGGCGGGAGGCCTACACCTCTCTACTTTGCCAGGCGTCTGACGGAGTATGCGGGCGGCGCAAAAATTTACCTCAAGCGCGAGGACCTGTTGCACGGTGGTGCACATAAATTCAACAACGTGATGGGGCAGGCACTTCTCGCCCAGTACATGGGGAAAAAGCGCATCATAGCCGAGACAGGTGCGGGTCAGCATGGTGTGGCTACCGCCATAGCGGGGGCCGCCCTGGGTCTGGAGACTGAGATATACATGGGCAGAAAGGACACGGAGAGGCAGCGACTGAATCTTGTGCGGATGCATCTGCTCGGGGCCAGAGTCCACACAGTTGAATCAGGCTCGATGACGCTCAAAGACGCGATCAATGAGGCGCTTCGAGACTGGGTGACAAACGTGGAAAGCACATATTACCTCCTCGGAAGCGCAGTGGGACCCCACCCGTATCCCACCATAGTCAGGGACTTCCAGAGTGTGATAGGGAGGGAGATAAAGAGGCAGATACTCTCATCGGAAGGGAGACTGCCGGATATGGTCGTCGCCTGCGTTGGCGGCGGAAGCAACGCTATAGGAGCATTCCATCCTTTCATCAGAGAAAAAGGCGTCTCTCTCCTCGGGGCGCAGGCCGGCGGCGAGGGGATAGACAGCGGAAAGCACTCCGCTCCCCTCATTGCAGGAAGCACCGGTGTACTCCACGGTTCAAGGAGCATGATAATGCAGGACGAAGATGGCCAGATACTTGAGACGTCGAGCATAAGCGCTGGCCTTGATTACCCCTCGGCTGGACCAGAGCATGCATACCTTCAGCAGACAGGAAGGGCGAGATACGTTGCGGTCACAGATTCGGAGGCTGTCGAAGGGTTCACACTGCTTTCCAGATATGAGGGTATAATACCTGCACTCGAGTCAGCTCATGCTGTCTACGCTGCTGTACAGGAAGCAAGGCACATGCCTGCCGATTCGTTGATTGTCGTGAACCTGAGCGGAAGAGGAGACAAGGATGTGGAGACGGTGGCTAGGTATCTGGGGGTGTGAGAGCGGGCAGGATCGCTGAAGCATTTGCCAGGGCGTCTTCGGAGCACAGGGCTGCTCTCATATCTTACATTATGGGCGGCGATCCGGATCCTGTTCTCTTCCTTGAGTATGCCCGTTCCATCGCATCCGTTTCAGATATAATTGAGATCGGGATACCTTTTTCCGACCCGATAGCAGACGGACCGGTGATACAGGCTGCCTCCACGAGGGCACTTTCAAGAAATACAAGGGTCGGTGCCGTCGTCGAGGCGTGCGGCGAAATATCCGGGATTGCGCCCGTCGTGCTGATGACATACTACAATACCGTCCATCGTGCAGGGGAAAAGGAATTTGTTTCCCGCATGTCGGCTGCAGGAGTCAGCGGCCTTATAGTGCCTGATCTGCCGTATGAGGAAGGTACATCGCTCAGGAGGGAATGTGCAAGAGCGGGAGTGGACTGCATACTCCTCTCCTCCCCCTCCACGAAGCCTGAGAGGGCACGAAGGATCGCCGAACTGACTTCCGGTTTTCTCTACGTGGTAAGCAGATACGGTGTCACTGGTGCAAGGACTGAGATGACGGAAAGCCTTGCATCTATGGTTTCCTCGTACCGTGCCCTCTCCTCAAAGCCTGTGGCCGTTGGATTCGGAATATCATCCCCAGAGCAGATCAGATCAATTTCTCAGACAGGTGCGGACGGCATCGTTGTCGGCAGCGCTATAGTGTCACTGATAGGCAAGGGAGAGGATCCTTCCGTCGTCTCGGCCTTCGTATCAAAGCTGAGGGACGCTTCCTCGTCAGTCTGATTTTCTCAGCGAAGGAACGGCAAGTGCATCAGGAAGCTGCGAAATATCCATTATAATGATGTCTGCCCCTTCCTTCCTGAAGTAGTCTATCATCAAATCAGCTTCAGCGCTGTGCCCGCAGACAGCAGCGAACAGAACGTCGTACCCGAGCATTCTTGCAGCCTGAACCATTCTGATATCCTCGGCAGCATTTCCTGCATAGATCATCCTCTTCGCGCCAAAGGATTTCATGCATTTTATTATCGGCAAGGGGGCCGGCTTCCTGAGTGCACCTGCGTCCGTTCCGCTCAGATCCAAGTCTCCGGTGAATGTTGAAGCCTCCATGTTGAAGAAGCTGATCAGGCTGCCCAGGGATCTGGCAGTTGACCTGTACGGTCTGCCGGTGATTATGGCCATTCTTCCTGCAGAAAGATGCCTGAGCCTTTCAGCCGTTTCGGCACTGAAAAGAAGCCTCTCGTTGCGCATCAGGCCGTCCGAGTCGGAATGGCAGTCTGTACCGTGCATTTCAGCGAACAGTTCACCACCGTAGTAGAGCTCATCAAACGTCCTTGCGAGTCTGCTCTTCTCCCTTTCCTGCAAATATCCTGTATGGCGGTTGAAATCAAGCACACTTTGCCTAATTTTCGGATCCTCTATTGTTCCAATGAATTCTTCAATGGTTCGGGGAGTCAGGACAGATGCTGACACGCCCCACCGAGCAAGTTCTTCTAGCGCAATGATCTTCATCCACCCTGAACGCCTCCCATCTCCGTTTAAACCATTCTTCAGGGCGGCCGTGGCGCAAAGGATAGAGATGGCATATGTGCTGTCCCAGTCGTTGTTGAAATTGCCGGTAAGCCTCAGCCTGAACAGCAGGGTGTTTACTGTCTCCTCTAGTTCCTCAGCCCATGCTTTTTCCACGCACCATTCATTGAAAAGCATTTCTACAGTCCTGTATACAGCCAAATCATAGGAACGGGCAGTATCTACAAGAACACCGTCGCAGTCGAATCCCATCGCTATTGGGTGCTCTATCTTCAGTCTGTCGGAGACATAAGAATAATCACTGCTGTAATGCACTTTCCTTACCTCCTTAACTGGCGGTCAAACCGCTTCTCTCACCATGGATTCACGTCTGTTCGCCGGAATCTCCAACTTCAATGAGAAATGAACATTCCATCGACTGCCCTGGCTCCAGTATATTCAGCCCGATTCTGTTGTTGAACGCATCGGGCGCCCCGGTCATTGGCTCCACGGCAACTGAACTCCCTGAACAGTACCGTCCATTGTAGAGTACAAAGAAGTTCATGCCGTTCCTTTGTATCCTTATAACTGTCTCATCGGAAACAAGACTGATAAGCCCTCCGCCTGAATAGCATTCATCGAAAGTCATTCCGCTCATGTCCCTGAGGTGATTGTAATCCACTCTCTGAAGCGTTCCGTCAGGTATGCCCTCAGAGTCTGTGTTCAACCTCTCGATTTCACTGCTGTGGATGAGTCTCCATCTTTCCCCCGTCAAAAAGTATGGATGACTCCCGATCACTACAGGGGCTCTCTGTGCTCCGGTGTTTGTGATTTCGTAGGCCACTTCGAACCGCCTCTCTCCAATCCTCATGGTTATTTCTGTCCTAAGTTCCGAGGGATAACCTCTGTCTGATATTTGTGACAAAGCTCTTAGCATGCATGCCGAGTCTCCTTCTTCAAGCTTGAACACCCTGTCCTTCGCGAAACCATGTATGCTGTTGCTTCCGCTGTTGACAGGCAGCAGATATACCCTGCCGTCAAACGTGTAAGTGGCATTCCTGACTCTGCCAGCATATGGTATGAGGTTGCATGCACCTCCATGTGTTTCCTTCCCATCCTGAGTCTCCTTGAGTATGTCCCTGCCGCCTATTACCAGCTTTCTGACATATGCGCCTCGTGGTTCGACGAGCGCATAGCTGTCTCCGGAAATTATCTTCATATCACACTCATGACTGGATGGTGAAACTATTATTTGCGTAAGCGCGTGCAAGCCATTCGTGCAGGAGTTTGTCTTCCCTCATTTGAAATATTCAGTAAATATTTAGCCTGTGATACTCCATTACCCTTATATGAATGAAACAGAAGGTTCAGTTCCTGTAGGGAAATACAGCATTTATTACCGTCTTTTCAGTGAGCCTGGCAAAAGGGTCCCGGAAAAGGGAACGGTTGTCTGCCTGCATGGCGGTCCGGGAGCCACCCACGATTATCTTCTTCCGATGTCGGATCTTGTTTCGTGCGGATACGACGTCCTTCTCTATGACCAGCTGGGCTGTGGCCGTTCCTCTCTTCCTAGGAACGTTGCACTGTTTACGATAGAAAATAACGTGGAGGAACTGGAAGTTTTGAGAAGGAAACTGAGGCTTGGCAGGATTCATCTGATGGGTTCGAGTTACGGAGGATTGCTTGCTCTTGCCTACGCTCTAAGATACCAGAGAAACCTGAGGAGCATAATAACCGAGGGTGGGCTTGCGAGTGTTCCGCTTGCCTCAAGGGAAATGCAGAGACTGAAGATGCAGTTGCCTGATGCTGTGATCAGGACAATGGAAAAATATGAAGAGGCAGGAGACTACTCAAACGCCGAATACCTCAAGGCTGTTGAGGTATTCTACAGAAGGCACGTATGCAGGCTTAGTGTCTGGCCTCCTGAACTGGTATATTCTATGGAACACATCAGTTCTTCAGTCTATAATACGATGAACGGACCCAACGAATTCACAATAATCGGAAACATAAGGTACTGGGACATATCCGACCGGCTCGGAGAGATATGCGTTCCGACACTCGTCACCGGAGGAAAATATGATGAGGTCACACCTGTCGTTGCAAGGCAGATTCACAGGGGAGTGGAGGACTCGAAACTGCTCATATTCAATGAGAGTTCACACCTCCCGATGTGGGAGGAGAGAGAAAGGTTCTTTGAGAAAGTTTCTGATTTCCTGAACAGCCTGTGACAGGCAGACCTATCTGTGCGTCCTGATGTCTGATTCTATTATCTTCCGCAGAGCTTCAACAGCAACTTCTATGCACCGTTCCATGCCTGTCTCGGCATCAATTATCTCCTCTGTCTCACGCCAGGGCGCAACGTCGGAGACAAGGCAGACACCTCCGCCTCTCATTCCCCACAAAGTGGTCAGTGTCAGAACAGTTCCCATCTCCATCTCAATATTCCTGACTCCAAGTTTCTTTGCATCCGAAAGATTGTCTTCCATCCCTGAGAGAATGAATCCTGAATGGGACATTGATTTTGTCCTTCTGCCCTCGAGTATCCTGTTCTCAGAATAGAAGCCGTCGACAGACATCGTTACGCCTGATTGGTAGCTGTATCCCAGTCTTGCAGCCGATTCTTCCAGTGCAGACACGACATTGTGATGGGCGGCAGCAGGAAAATTATCAGGCACGTAACTTCTGCTTGTTCCATCCTTTCTAAAGGCGGCCGTTGTGATGACAAGGTCGCCTTTCCTCAGACGTTCATCCAGTCCGCCTGATGTGCCGACGCGTATGAACGTATCGGTGCCCGTATTGGCCATCTCCTCCATCAGTATGGCTGTCGATGGCCCTCCGATGCCGGTGGATGCCACATTGACCCGTGCACGGTTAATCATTCCGGAAAATATATTGAATTCTCTGATTTGCCTGATTTGCCTGCCTCCGGAAAGTCTTGACGCTATTTTCGGCACCCTCTCCGGATCGCCGCATATCAGTGCGTACCTCGCCCCTTCCTTCTCATCAATCCCTGTGATGATCTGCCGGGGCAAGTTCACTCACCGATAGTCCTTCTATAGGCTTCGGGTGAAAGCAGGCTCGCTGTCTCCATTCCACCGGAGGGCTCGAGGAGAAGAAACCAGCCCTCACCATACGGGTCGCTGTTTATCTTCTCCGGAGATTTCAGGAGAATTTCATTGATTTCAGAAATTGTTCCGGGGACAGGTGCGTATATCTCAGACACCGTCTTTACAGATTCAACAGTAGCCACAACATCTCCAGCTCCGACCATCTTTCCCTTCTTCTCAAATTCTACGAAGACAACGTCCGTGAGTTCGGACTGTGCATGATCGGTGATGCCTATTCTGTACAGTTTTCCTTCCTTCTTCAGCCATTCATGCGTCTTTGTATAAAGCAAATCATCGGGAATATTGCTCATTCCAAAACCGCCTCAAGCATTCAGTTGTAGCCGCCCTGACACGTCTCTCAGCATCTCTCTCTATTATTTTTAATTAGCTGTCCATGGGGCTCTCATTCCGGATTGCAAGCCTCCTTCTGGGAACGAAGCTCTCACGAGTGATCTGGACACATGAATTAATCGGACTGGTTTCATTCTCGTATAGGGAATGGTGCACAGGAGTGCAGATGAATATTCCCATCCAAGGGATGATTTGCTGCACTGTAGGGACGAAGGGAAGTTATCGGCGATTGGATGAATCGGGCTGCGCCGCATGTGAATTCCTCTCCTCCTTCTTTATTCCGCTTTCGAAGAGATGCCCCAGCAGTGCGCCGAATACGAGTGCGGTAAGAAGAGAAGCGGAAATGCTTAGGAGATAATAGATGATGCCGTATCTGAGGTCCGCCAATCCAAGAAGTACACCGAGCAGAAGCCACATTATTATCCCGAACACAGCCCCCTTCACCACACCGCTCCTCCCTGGTATGTGCTCCGATGCCGCAGCAAATACTATACCGAAAATGAGGCCGAAGATGATTCCACCTATAAGTGCAACGCCAACCGCGGCAGTCTCCGCCAGTGCATAGAGTGAGTTGACATTCACCGATGTGCCCGGAAGAATGGACTTTGACAGCACGGAAATTATCAGATCCCTGAATACCGTCAGAAATACAACAGCCACTATTGCGTCCAAAATGCCGTATACTGTTCCTGCTATGACACCAGCCTTAGCTCCCTCACCAATCCTTCCCGTCCGACACCACCATCATATTGCTGCTCCATTGATTGACTTCTCTCTATTAATACAATTCACAGACATTGCGCCATAGCTGGGAGTTTCAATTAAGGTTGCCAGAGTTTACCTTTTATTGGTTTTCCCACATCAGTAAGAAGGTAACAGGTGATACATTCATTCAAATTCGAACAGGTATCTCTGTCCACTGCTTACAGTCAACTCTCTTTGCACTTAACAGACCAGATTGTGGCATGGCTGCAATGACAAGTCACGGACTGTGAAGCAGATAACATTTTTGCACGCAGATAATACCGTTAACTTCCTCTTGCACCGGAAGAGACGGAGGTGAGCAGAACTGCGCAGCCACCTGCCTGAATTTCACTGAAAGTGATTTATTGTCGGATGCCGATGCGTGCCATCATGTCATACAACTCATACGAGGATCTCACTGTGGAGAAGAAGAACGGTTATCTACTCCTCAAGCTCAACAGACCAGATGTGCTCAACGCTCTGAGCTTTCAGCTCGTATCCCATATTGCCGAAGCGATGAAGGAGGCTGATGCTGATGATGATGTCAAGTCTGTTGTTATTACTGGTAACGGACGGGCATTTTCTGCAGGCGCGGATATAAGGGACATGGAAAACAGAAGCTTCATCTCGTTCGAGCATCGGGACGATTTTTCCGTCTGGGACGATATGCTGGAAGTCAGGAAACCTGTCATTGCGGCTGTCGAAGGGTATGCACTGGGGGGAGGCTGTGAACTGGCCATGTCAGCCGACATACTCGTTGCAGCCGAAGGAACGAAGTTCGGGCAGCCGGAGATAAATCTTGCAATAATACCCGGTGCTGGAGGCACACAGCGTCTGTCAAGGGCAATAGGCCGGCACAGGGCAATGCGCTACATACTGACAGGAGAGCTGTTCACTGCTGCGGAAGCATTCAGCATGGGGCTTGTCAGTTCACTCGTGCCACCAGGCCAGGCGCTGACTGAAGCGATCAGAATTGCTGAGAAAATTGCCGAAAAATCGCTAATTTCCGTACTGCTGGCAAAGGAAGCTGTCAACTTCTCACAGGAGAGTACACTGACACAGGGACTGAAATTCGAGAGGCAGCTCTTCTACTCTCTTTTTTCGACAGCCGACAGAAAGGAGGGTATGGAGGCATTTCTTCACAAGCGCAAGCCAAGCTTTTCCGACAGCTGAATTCATTAATTTCATTAAGTGAAAGCAGGATGAAATATATTTATGAATGATTAATGCACTGACTCACTCAGTTAACGGCGCTGTCAGGGTGATTGGGCTGAATGAAGAAATAAAGACGAAAATATGTCTGGTCGGAGACAACAATGTCGGTAAGACAAGTCTGATCAGGCGATTCGTACTCGATACATTTGACGATAAGTACACCTCAACCATAGGAACGAAAGTCACGAAGAAGGAAGTGACCGTAAAGAAAGACAACGGCAGGGAGATCAACCTGTCAATGCTCATCTGGGACATAATGGGCCAGAAAGGCTTCAGGGAACTGCTGCGCGAATCCTATTTCTACGGTGCGGAGGGTGCCATATGCGTCTGCGATCTGACAAACAGGGAGTCGCTTGAAGAGCTTAAATACTGGATAAAGTCAATGGAGAGCATAACAGGCCACATACCCATGATATTCATTGGCAATAAAAGTGATCTCAGGGACAGAATAACGGTCACGAATCAGGACATTGAGAAGGTCGCGACCTCATATGGAGCTCCTTCTATGATAACCAGTGCGAAGACGGGCGAGGGTGTGGAGTCAGCCTTCATGCGACTTGCCTCCATGCTGACATCAAGGAAATGAAGGGGAAACAGTGTTTTCATGCCGTCTGCTGGGATAAAATATGATGGCGATACCAAATGGGCAGCGACTTGATTTTCAGGAAGGGCTTCAATCTTATTCTGCTCATCATAATGCTTGTTTCCGCATTTCCGCTTGCAACCTCAGCAGGTGTTCACGCTTCATCCCCCCAGACATCGTACACAACCTTCTACCTGCACGACGACCAGCACGGTTTTGGAGATTATTCGAAGCGGTTTGACTGGGCAAACACATCAACTCCCTACAATCCGCCCAATCCTTACTTCATAAGCAGCAGCTATCAGGGGATATCCATCAACGCCTCTCCGCCATACAATTCATTCAGATGGATAGCGGCACCCGCCATGGGTTTCCCGGCAGTGCTCAGCGGAGAGGTCAATGTTACGCTCTATCTCACCCCGTCCAACACATCGACAGGAAGTCCCGTGGACATCGAAGCCACTCTCCAGAATGTCACAGGTGGGGTGATATCTAACATCACTTCCGGCAGCACCGGCAACATATTCATCGTGCCGAATGAATTGGTGCATGTCCGGATGAACATACCAGGGCAGGGCTACAGCATTGGCGCCGGAAGCAACATTGTTCTCAATCTCACAAGAATCGACAGCAACTACCAGACAAGTGTTTATGTCGAATTCGATTACAGCAATGTCCCCTCAAACTTCAAGCTGAACATAACACCCAGACTCGATTCACTTTCAGCCTCTGTCACTGATAAGGGAGCGGTATATGACAACCAGTCCATAGGTCTTTATGCAAATGTTTCAGACTCACTGGGCAGCAGTGATATACATGGGGTCACTGTAACAATCATGAACAGTAGCGGGGCAGAGATCCTCTCCTCAGCCATGTCCAATCTCACAACAGGCAGCTACTTCAGATCCTATACTTATACTGCTGCACCTCTCGAGTATGGCAATTACACTGTAAGCTTCGTTGCTTCGACCGTGTCGAACATGACAGGATACTCAGAAAGATACTTCGAGAACATAACGCTTGAGGTATTTCCCTCTCTGAAGTATTTTTCAGTGCCGCTTTCATCCCATCTCAATGCTGGAGTCCCATACAACCTCAAAGTCTCAGCTGTCTCTGACAGCGGCCAGGTCATGCAGACATTCGATGGTAATGTCAGTGTCACACTACTGTATAACAACGGCACCTCCCTAAGCACCTCTCTCTATTCACCTGTGAGTGCTGTGTTCACAGCTGGTGAAGCATCATTCAACCTGACCGTCCTGCGTTCTTCAAACTTCACACTTGTCCTTTCCTACGGCAGGATTGTTTCAGAAGGCAGCCTTTCGGTAAGCCCATCGACGGTTCAGAAGATAGTCGTTGTGCCCGGAGTGTATTCCATGATCGCTGGTGAGAATGAGACATTCGGCGCACATGGCTATGACATCTATGGGAATCTGAACACGAGCTGGACACCTGTCTGGAGCGTAACCGGGAACATCGGAAATATCACATCCTCAGGCAACTTCCTTGCCCAGAGGAACGGAACAGGGAGAATAGAGGCCACGGATCCGTCCAACGGCATCAGTGGATATGCTGAAGTATCAGTTTCATCCGGTCCGCTCTTCACGCTGGATATAAGTCCGTCCAACGAAACGCTCCTTGCAGGTCAGACATATTTCTTCCAGGCATCAGGATATGATGTCTACGGAAACCCGGTCAACGTTGAAAATGCTGTATGGTCTACCAATGCCGGAGAACTCTCCTACAACGGCAGCTATGCCGTGCTTGTCGCATCAAAGGAGCCTGTATCCAGCGGCTACATCGAGGTGACATCAGCCGGCATAAGCACGTCAACTTCTGTTCAGGTAATTCCCTCTGCCTTCAGTCCTGTGTTTCTCTCGGATCTTCCGGAAATCACGATACCTTCCGGAGCAAGCCTGTCGTTCAATCTCTCCCCATATGTATCTGATGCCAACGATCCGAACCTTTCCAATGTGCAGTTCCACATCTACGGCGGCGATTCGCTCTTCTACACGGTAGGCTCAGGTGTCTTCGGCGAGATGAACATAACATTCATCTCCTTTGCTGGCGTCTACGGCTCTTCAAACGTGACGGTTGTCATCTCCAATTCCCAAGGGTACTCTTCCTCAGCCAGTTTGCTGGTAGATATACTTGCGAAACCTTCTTGGAATTCCATCCTACCCAGCTATATGTCAGTGGAGGCCGGGAGAGTATTTTCTCTCAACTACACGTACTTCCTGAATTCAGCGCCTTACTCCCCTCTGGATGTGAGGATATCGACATCCTCACCCTATGTCTATACGTCAGGTTACTCCCTTGACTATTATTTTCCGTCCGGGTCACTTTACTCTTCATTTCCCGTCTACATCACGGCTGCAGATCCTGACAACATGACCGCAGGATTCATACAGATAGTAAAGGTCCTCCCCTACCCTGTACCGGTGGTAGACACAAAGAATGCACCTCCCTCGTTCGTGTCAGTCGACAGGGGAGGAACTCTCCTTCTGCCGCACACTGTCAGCAGCTACTTCTACGACCCCACACCACTCTCCTTCTCTGTTTCGTCATCCGTTGTTTCAGCACATATCACCTCTTCAGGCGCCGTCATGATTTCCGCTCCCGCCAACCCAATCTCCTCCAGCGGGTCAGTGCTCATAGAGGCAAACAGCAGCCATGGTGAATTTTCCTTCCTGCTGGTTGAGGTGGGCATTGTCAATGACGTCTCCCCCCCTTCCGTATCACCCATCCCGCAAATCCGCGTGCACTACGCTGTCAACGGCACAGGAACATACATGCTTTCTCTCATACCGTATGTCACTGACAGCTACGTACCGATTGATCAGGTGACTGTTCTCACCGGTACTGACAGCATTGTGTTTAGCAGGGTCAATTTCTCTCTTATCTTCTCAATGCCGGCCAACTCAAGCGGCGGATCAGTATACCGTGGGCCATACTGGTACAACACTTCCCTGCTGTTTGTAGGCGGCCCTCTTTCGCTCTCTGCCAACGACTCCGTGAGCGTGCCAGTCAGCATCCTGGTGTCATCAAGCTATCCACCTTCTGTTGTTCCAGGAGTCAGACCTCCTGCAATAATCTCGGTCCCGGAGAATGGCGTTTTCAGGGACCTCAATCTATCAGCACTCTTCATATCGCCCCAGAACAGTATACTGCATTTCAGTGCTGTCGCGGGCAAACTCAATGTGAGCATATCCACAGGAGGCACTGTCACCATAAGGCCAACTGAATATTTCACTGGCAGCACAAGGGTTGTCTTCCTGATAAATTCAAGCAGCGGCTTCATCTACTATGTCCTGCTTGTTTTTGTCTTCCCGATATACATACCGCCGGTGGTCAGCATTCCGTCTGTCATCAACAGCACTTCCCCGATGTTCCTGATAAACCTCTCTCCATACATCAGCAACCCCAACAACCTGCCGCTGGGCATCAATGCGTCGGGCAGGGGCGTCTCGACTGCAGGTTATTACGTGCTGGTGCACCTGCCATCCGGGATATCTGGGGAGAATATAGTTATATTCGTATCCTCCCCGAGAGGGCAGGTCATTGAGGAAACTGTACATGTGCGGCTTGTCTCTCATCAGTCCAATATTTATGCGATTCTCTCCTATGCTCTTCTATCCGTAGTTGCTGTCTTTGCTGCAATCGCCGCCTACACACGTCTTGCAATTCCGGACTTCGAACTCGATACACTTCTGCTCATTCACAGGGATGGGAGACTGATAGCCTCTGGCAGAAGGAAGGGTGCGGACAAAAAGGACAGCGACTTGATAGTGGGCATGTTTACCGCCATACAGGATTTTGTTTCCACGGCCTTCTCCCAGATGGAGGAGGATCAGTCACTGAGACGTATCGATATGGGAAGGATGTCGATAGGCATAGAGAGAGGAAGGAACGTATTCGCTCTGCTGCTTTATTCAGGTCAGCCGCCAAAGAGATGGTCGAGGGATATCAGATATTTCATCGAAACAGTTGAGAGGAGATATCCTGCACTGGAAAGGTGGGACGGAGGACAGTCGGAAATTGAGGGAATCGATGAGATGATCGCAAGGCTCTTTGGCAGGTGAGAGCGCGAATTGATGGTTCATGAGCAGAAGAATTCCATGCTGATAGCCGGGCATTATTTGCAAAAATGATATTCTAATTATATTCCTTTAATAGCCAGCCAACGGATTGGGAAGCAAGGGACAGGCATGGGCAGTGATGAGGCACTCATGAGTACGGCGCTTCGTTTTCTCCATGAGCTAAATCATGGAGAGATGGGTTCTGCACTGCAGGACGGCTTTCTGCTGCTCAGTCTTATGGCCGGAGACGCCAAAGGGCGTGAAGCAACGAGGATTGTTTTGCCTACTCCTCCCCCTCGCAAGGCAGATAAATATCAAGTTGCCCCCTTTATTAGGTGAAACTCCGCGATCCTGTCCCGTGCTTTTTGAAACGCACCGTTCCGGTCAAGATAAAATAGGAACACTGCATCAACCCTGTTTATGTGCGTCCTGAACGATTCCCAGATTTCACTGCTTGTAAGGGAGGGAAAACTTATTGTCTCCGGATTCAGCGAACCCTCGCTCACACCCAACGGCTATGATCTGCGGGTTGGAACAGTGATGCTTCCCGACAGTGGCTCCGAGGAAATGGAAAGAGCCTCCGTCCCTTCCCTCTCACGTTTCGCTGTATCAACCCTTGAGACTGTCTCCCTTCCCTCAGACATGACAGCGCAGCTCTGGATAAGGAGCAGCTATGCGAGAAAGGGAATACTGGCCAGCTTCGGCAAAGTTGATGCCGGCTTCAAAGGAACACTGACGCTCGCATTCTTCAATTCATCATCCTCTGAATTCATCATTTCGAAAGGTGACAGGATGGTTCAGATAGTTTTTGAAAGGATGTGCGACAGGGCCGAGAAAGCCTATGACATTAGATCGGGTCATTACCAGGGGCAGAAGGATATCACGCTCGACTACGGGAGCGTGGGGCGGTCTTCCTGATGAGAAAGTGGTATATCCCCGAAGATGCTGAATAGCTCTTCACCCTTCTCACTGCCTCAACCCTCGCGTGAACAATCTTATTTCCAAGCTCTTCCGCACGACTGTTGACGGATATGTCATCAACAAGTTCGTAGTAGTCAATAACACCGCCTTCAGATAACATGGAAAGGGCCTTGTCCACGAATGACGGTGAACCTCTGGGAAGGTTCATTATGACTCTGTCGAAATCGGGTCCGAAGTCGAGGAGGGTTGAATCTTTCATGTGTGCATCAATATTTGTCATGCCATTGATGACTGCATTCTCCCTGAGGTAGGACACTGCATAAGGATTTATGTCAAACGCCATCACCTTCCCTCTGTACGCCTTTGCTGCCACAAAGATTGTGAAGGGACCGACTCCTGCAAACATATCAAGGACATGCTCATCAGGCCTTACGGTGGACGATACCCTTTTCCTCTCAACAGCAAGTCTTGGTGAATAGAATGTCCTGCGGACGTCGAGGCGGAACCTGAAGCCATATTCCGTCACCCAAGTCTCCGTTCCGCCCCTTCCAGCGATGAGTTCCACATTCCTTGTCCTGTGAGCACCTGATACGCCATCATCCCTGAATACACTGTCAGCGAATCTGTGTACTTCAAGTAGCGCCTCTCCTATGTTCCGTTCCTCCTTTCTCAGTTCAGCCGGTATCTTTACAAGTATCTTCTTCCCGATGATGTCGTATGAAGAGGGAAGAATGCTCATTTTTGCAGGATCAAATTCCAGCAGTTTCCTGTAATCTGAAACAAAACCCCTTCTGGCCTCAAACTCAGCGAAGCATTCCTCCCATTCAATTTCATCATGACCATCGGGGAATTCGGTCACCGGTATGATGATGGAATCCCCCTCCCTTCTGATCTTCAGTCTGTCTTCAGAGACCCCCATTCTGTTAAGCTCCCTTCTTGCCTTCTCTGCCAGACGGAGTGATACTCTAATACCCTTGTTATACATCTGTAATCGAGAAAATGGGGCGGCTTGTATTTGTAGGTGCAGGGCTCAACGGCGTACGGGGAATGACGCTAGATGCACTCTCCGAGATAAGCAGGGCTGACACAGTGTTTGTTGAAAGATACACGACATACCTGCCTGATGACTTTGAGGCAGAACTCCTCAAACGTACCGGTAAAAGAGCACTCCCACTGTCAAGGAAGGCGGTGGAGGACGGACATGCAGTTCTCGAAAGTTCAAGGAAGGGAAGTTGCGTGTTAATAGCCGGAGGGGATGCGATGACTGCGACAACACATTCGTCACTCAGAATAGCGGCAAGCAGGAATGGCATTGATACTGTCATAGTTCCGGGTTCCTCTATCCTGACTGCTGCTGCTTCCTATTCAGGCCTGCAGCATTACCGTTTTGGAAGGGTGGTATCTGTACCACGCTTCACCGATTCCTTCATGCCAGACAGCGTTCTGGACAACATAATGTTCAACCTGGAAAACAATCTTCACACGCTCCTTCTGCTGGATGTGGACCAGGAAAAAGGCTATTACATGCAGCCTGCTGAATGCTTCAGTCAGCTGCTTCATCTTTCATCCCGGAGGAACCCCCCTCCGATTACCGGCGACACATTCGCCTGTGTTGTTTCTAGGGCCGGAATGGAAGACTGCGCTACTGCAGCCGGAAGAATTTCATCTCTCGCTGAAAGGGATTTCGGAAGGCATCCTCACAGCGTGATAATACCGGCAAGACTGCATTTCGCGGAGGCGGAGTCTCTTGTTGAATTCTCAGGTGCCGTCAGGGACGATATCAACAGCCTGATAATGTGATTTCTTCGCTGCTCCCGCGTAGAGATATATGGCCGAAACCCTGTTCTGATCGGGATGGGCATCGCTCATTCCGTAAACTGTTATTTCATCGACATCTGAACGCCTTTCTATCTCCTCTGCGATTTTCCGGCAGCTCTCTTCAGAGTCGCTTGAGGTTCTCACAAAGAGGCACATGTTCCCCGGACCCTGATGGTGTTCGAAGATATTGGAGAGTATTTCTGAGACCACCCTTTCCTCCCAGTCCTTGCCAGCAGAGTACCCAACGGTGTATGTCCCCATGAAATGCCTTCCTATGAGTGCCTTTGACCATAGGGCGTCGCCAGCATCTCCGATGTCAAGTAGCGGAGATGCAATAATCCTGTTCATCACAGCCAGCGCCCTCATTATGTTGAACGATGGAACTGATTCAACAATCATATTGTTTTCAAACGGTATGGTGATGCTTGCACTCCCTCCAATACGATTCAGTGCCTTCCTTGCTTCAGTCCTTCTCAGTGAACCCTCGACGTTAAAAGGCAGTGCAACTGACGCAATGCAGGGAAGTGAATTTACAGCTGCAAGCTTGGCAACGGTCTCCACGGCAACCCCTCCAGCGAGACCGCCGAGTCCCGCCACAGCAAAAACAGCATCATGGCCGATCATTGCCTTCTTTAACCCTTCGGTGAAGGGGGAAGTGACATATCTTGTAAACTGTGAATCCATATCTGACACAGATATCGCAGCTGCATCCATCCTGAGATCCGCTTCCGCAGATGTATCCACAGATATCATATCTCCTTTCAGCGCATTTGCAATGTTGCGTCCCCCTCCCCCGCAGGAGACAGTCAGCGCCCTGAGCGGCCTGTTTCCCTGTTTCCTCAGGCTAATTCTTGCCAATGTCCCTCTCTCCTGATTCGGTCATCACACCCGTTTATCAGAAATGAAATTCTTGATATTAGCTTTATAACTCATATTCCAGCTTGACGATCAGGTAGATCCTTGCAATCGTTGGGATACGAAGGAATAGCCATACTGTTTGCCGTCGCTGCACTTATAAGTGTACTGTTTAAGAAGCTTCGGCAGCCACTCATACTCGGTTATATAGTTGCAGGCGTCCTTTCAGCATCCTTCCTCATTTCAGTTACCAACGTCATGGCACTGATTTCGGACCTGGGCATCACGCTTCTTGCTTTTACCATGGGCATGGAGCTGAGCCTGAAGGTTCTGAAGGAGATAGGCAAGAAGGTGATAATGGCAGGCATCATTGAACTGCTTCTGATGATGCCCGCAGGCTACCTGATATCCATCGCCATGGGATGGTCCCCTTCCGCAGCAGTCTTCTTCGCTGCCGCCTTTGCACTCACAAGCACGACGGTGGTGACAAAAACAATGAGGGACTGCAGGGAAACAATAAAGTCCTATGCAGATCTTGTTCTTGGGCTCCTGATAGTGGAAGACCTGCTGACGGTTGTTATACTCGGTGTTCTGTCAAGTGCAGGAACACACACCTCCATCGGAGTGCTGCAGTTCTTCGAACTGGTCGGTGGAATGGCATTCTTCGGTGTCGTCAGCATGCTGCTGGCCATCAGTGTCATCCCAAAGGTCATCAACCACATAGTGAGCCTTGGGAGTGATGAAATCATTGTTATAACATCCCTTGGCCTGTGCTTTGCGCTTGCCCTCTTCGCTAAGGAGCTTGGTTTCTCGTTTGTTATAGGTGCATTCATTGTCGGAGTTGCTGTTGCGGAATCTGACCACAAGGAGAGGATATATTCAAAGATGGTTCCTGTCAGGGATATTTTCCTCGCTGTTTTCTTTGTCTCAATAGGGACACTGATACAGACATCATATCTCATCCGGCTTATACCGCTAGCCATCCTTCTGGGCGTTCTGTTCGTAGTATGGAAGTTCATCTCCGTCACATTCGGTTTCACGTCGATGGGGTATGGGCTTCAGAACGCCTCATATGTTGGTATAGCCGCGGGTGCCATGGGTGAGTTCTCATTCGTGATCGGCAGGCTGGGGCTCCAGTACGGTGTGTTCAATCAGGAGATATACACGCTGATTGTTCTAATGTCCACTGTTACTATAATCATACTGCCACAGAGCATAAAGAGAAACGAGGGCATATACAGGGCGATACGTTCCAGAATGCCTCAGGGTCCTGCGCTCTACGTGCTCGCCTTGCGCAGCTTCTTCGAACGTGCCCTTGGACAGCTCAGGAATCCGTTCAGGATGGACAGGTCTTCCCGTTCAATGTTCATCACATTCCTGCTCAACCTGATGGTTGTGATGTCTGTGCTTCTGATGACAAAGTTCTTCGTGGACTACGTGACCTCTGCTGCGATGAGGGCACAGGCCGACTCTTTCCTTATCTATCTGGGTTACATCATAATTGTCGCCCTCATACTGTTCGCATCGCTGAACACACTGATGGAGGAGGTGAGGGTTTTCTTCGGAGATTCCGACATTAAATCGCGCTTCGTCTCCACGCTTTTCAGGAGGATATTAATGGCTATCTATGTGGTTGTGGGTTACATCGTTGTTGCAACGGCGATATCATCTCTCTTCTATGTTCAGCCTGTGATTGCGGTGATATCCGTCGTTGTTTCAGCGCTAATCATATTTCTTCTCTGGAAGGGCATATCAGATCTCAAGATATCGCTTCCTGCAGCAAGAAACAGGGATGCAGGCAGCGCTCCGAGAAACAAGATGACAGATAATGAAATAATTCTTGATATGCTGATGCGATGACATTCCTTCTATTCTCCGAATGATCCAAGCTTGAACTGGTCTGTAATGCGAATCTCCTTGACGGGATGGTTTATTCTGAGAAGATCCATCAGCTCCATCGCATTCTTTGGAGCCTTCGCCTTGCCGTGATTGTTGAAGTATATACGGACAGTGCTGCACTTCTCAGCCGCATACCGTATGCGCGGGACCCATGACTCCATTTCTCCCCTTGAATAAAGATAGTCGTACCTGTTCATCCTGCTGTCCTGCTCATTCATCCTGCGGAACCATATGTCCTCATTCCTGCCGTGGAATCTGAAATATGCATGAACTGATGTGATTGCACCTGTTGCAGTGAACGCCGGGCTGTCAACGAATACGGGCGAGCTCCCTGTTTCCGAAAGCATCTCCAGCACCTCCTCCCTCAGCTCTCCGCCTGAAGGTGAAAGCCAGCTTCTGTCCCTGAATTCCACAGCAACTTCATACTTTTCCACTGCACTCAGGACAGTTTTGAGCGAAGCTATGGTCTGTTCCCCGTCGAACCTGAAGTCAGGCGGAAGCTGGAACAGGATTGCACCGAGCCGTCCCGCGCCGGCAAGTGGCTCTATGCAGACATTTTCAAAACGTTGCAGTCCGCTCAGCGCTTCGCCAAGCCTTCCGGCAGGGAGCAGTTCATGCGTGATCGTCCGGGGGATCTTCAGCGAAAACTGAAAGCCCGAAAGTCCTTCTGTCTTCTCAATCCATGAGTCAACCGTCTGAGCTGACGGAAATGAATAGAATGTGCTGTTGACCTCTGTCGTGCTAAAATACGCCGCATAATAACGTAACCAGGCCGAATGCTTTCCGGACAGTTCCTTGGGATAGAATGGCCCGATCCAGTCCGTGTATGACCACCCGCTGCAGCCAACTGATATGTTCAATTTTTATGCACATTGTGATATTCGTAAAGTAGATTAATAAACCTTTAGCGGGGATGGCCGAATGCCGCCCTATCGTTTAATAGAATGAGTGCATGTTCAATAATGTCGCACAAAACCTCCGGATGATTGGTGATTCCGGTAAACCCGGTGCGGCTACAGTGCATAGTTCAATGGGTCCCCCACTGACAGGGACGTGCCGTCCAGGGATGATGTGGGGACAACGCCTTGCACAACATCCCGGCATGGGTCAGGTGCGGGAGTGCGCCGAGCGTTCTGTGAGCGCGACCGTTAGTGCCGGGAAACATCCTATGAAAATACCGCCTGTGCCTGTTCCCTCATGAACTGGAGCAGGTAATAGATGCCTCCTGTGCCTTTACCCGTCGAACCGCTCTTTTTCCAGCCGACAAACGGTTGTGCGCCCACCATTGCAGCTGTTGTTGCGCCGCTCCGCTTGTTTGAGTAGCAGACACCTGCCTCAATTCTGTCAAAGAACTTTTTGACCTCTCTCTCATCCTCACTGAAGATTCCCGCTGTGAGTCCATAGTCCACAGAGTTGGCAATCACGATTGCCTCTTCGAAAGTGTCGAATTCCCTCACAGCAAGGAGGGGGAGGAAAAGCTCCTCGCGCAGCAGCCTGGAATCGGATGGGAGATCTGTAACAATTGTGGGCTCTACGAAGAACCCCTTCGCGAAGATACCTTCCCTGAGCACATGCCCCCCTGCAAGGACCTTCCCCATTTCCTTTGCTTCGACCATTGCATTCTCGAATTTTCTTACAGCCTCTTCGCTTATCACAGGCCCAACAAACGTATTTGCGTCTGAAGGATCACCAGCCTTCAGTTTTACAGTGAAAGAGACAAGTTTGCTGAGAAACTTACTGCTGACAGTTTTCTGAACAAGAACCCTCGAGGCAGCGCTGCATTTCTGACCGCTGAAGCCAAAGGCAGCCCTCGCAGTACCCTCAGCCGCCTTGTCCAGATCAGCATGCTCTGTGACAATCACCACATTCTTTCCGCCCATTTCTGCAATGAAGGGCCTGAATCCATCCCTGTTGAACTGCCTTGCGGAGGAGATGCCAACATCCCTTGAACCCGTGAAGACTATGCCTGCAACATGTTCATTCTCTATAAGCTCGGCTCCCACGACACTGCCAGGGCCTGTAATGTAATTGAGGACCCCCGGAGGCAGACCGGCCTCGGCGTATATGCTGTAGAGCATGAGAGACATTAGCGGTGTGCTGCTGCTCGGTTTTAGAACAGCCGTGTTCCCTGTGATTACAGCTCCGGTTGTCATTCCGCAAGCAATGGCGAATGGGAAGTTGAAGGGCGCGATTACTCCCCATACCCCGTACGGCCTCATAACGCTCCTGTTCTTCTCCGATGGTGCAAGCCTTCCCATCTCCACCTCATAACCTCTGTTAATCGACATTAGCTCGCTGTAATAGCGCATGAAATCTATGGCTTCGTCAACATCTGCAACAGCTTCAAATCTGTTCTTCCCGTTTTCAAACGTCATCATTGCAGCGAGTTCGAACTTCCTCCTGACTGCAATTTCCGCAGCCTTCAGTACAATCGCTGTCCGTCTTCTGTAATCGGTATCACGCCATTTATCAAATGCGTCTGACGCAGCCAGTACTGCTGCAGCAGTGTCCTTCCTGCTGCAATTCTGAAAACGCCCGACGAGGAGATCGGTGTTCTGTGGTGAACGAACCTCAAATGTTCCCTCCTTCGAAAAGTGTTCCGAACCGCTGATGTATGACGGAAAAGTTCTCCCCAGTTTATGCCTGACCTCCTCCAACGCCTTTTCATATTTTGAATGGAAATCTGCCTCGCTGTTCGACGTTTTCATCCTCTGATATGTATTCTCATTTGCGAATGTCATCTTTTCACCCTTTCAAACATAATTGACACCGTACTTACTCTTTTGTCTGATGGGTTATCGGGGCGCCAGCTATGTCGCTGGTTCCCGGCGGAAGAACAGAAACTATTTCATCCCTACCGACGTCAAGTTTATCAGCGAGTTCCGCCGCCAAGTTTTCCTTGGTCCGGTTTCCCGGGATCACCCTGACATAAAAAGTCGAATTTTGGCTCATGGCGCTCTCAGGTGCGCAAACAAGCCTTGTCTCTCCCTCGTACGTAATCTTTCCGAGCACAAGTTCGAGCTTGAGCTTGTTAAAATAATTCCTCCTTCCCCTTATCACAAATGCCCCCCGCGGAAGAAATTCGCCTGTCTGGGGTGTCTTGCTCACCTGTTCAGGCATCACCCAGTAGGCTGATGCAGCACCGATCTTTGAGTTCCAGGCACGTGAAAAACACACGGCGAATGTGCATGCTTCCTCCAGCGTCTTTTCGGTAGCCCCCTCTTTCCATTTGACAACAACGCTTGGAGCACCATATATGTCAGCGTGCGCGTATCTGTCTCCTGGTGAGAGATGCTTTGAAACCAGTCTGTCGTTGGTCTTAGCATCTCTGCCTCCAACGATGAGGCATCCCTCACTGCTTACAAACCACCTGTACTGCTCAAACCAGAACCTTCTGATGGCCTTCTTGATAACAATTTTCCTTGCTTCAGGCACTGCTTCTGGTTTGTTCCTGATGATCTCAGCAAGCGCCTCCTCTGCTCTTCGCAATTTTCGTTCTATCTCCTTTGCGCCATCGTATATCATTGAAGCAATTGTGTTCGGCTCCATCGACGGATCTATCTCTATTTCTCCTGTCCCGACACTTATCGCCACTTTCCCGCCTGAAGTCTTCCTGTAGCTGAATGCTGTTTCCTTCCCCTTCCTTATCGACTGAATCATCTTCTCGAATGCAGGATAATCTTCGTAAATTGAAGATGCAAAAGCGCGTGCAGCGTCCCGGTCGGCCCGGAACCTCTCTATCTGTTCCTGCTGTCTCCTGATCAAACGAGCGTAACGCTCCTCGTCCGCGTTCACTGCTTCAATCTTCCTGTCCCTGATGAAGCCAATTATCGCACTGCTGAGCGAATCGTATTTCCTTGCATCCAGTGATGAGAAGATTCTGAATGGCACAGGCGTGAACTGGACAGCCGCCTCCCCTTTATAGTAAACAACAGGATCAGGCCTTTCGAGCGCAGAGGATACTATATCCATAATTGTCCTGTTTATGGCACCTATTTCATCATCAGAAAGGTCCGACGGCCTTCTTTCCCTCTCTATGGATGTTCTCTCGCAGACCTCCTCCGCAAGATCAGGACCAAGGCCGGCAATTGTCGCAAGTGTCCTCACAGTGTCACCCCTAGAGGATCTGAGGAGTTCCTTCAGTTGTTCATCTGATGAATCAATCGGGTTGAATCTCTGGGATGGTGCTTCATACTTCCTCCCGGGTTTTGCCTCAAAATTCCCTCTCCTATCGGTTCTCATCGCTGCCGTTATCATGCCGTTCTCCACGATCAGCACATTTCCTTTTCCAAGAAGTTCGAAGATCATTTCAGAGCCTTCCGGTCTTGAAAATGCTATCCTGATGATCCTGTCAAAACCGTTCTGAGTCACACTCAGAACCCTCGAATTGTCAAACTTCCTTCTCACCGCCCCTGCAAATTCACCAATCTCCGTTCCGCCATTCCTTTCAATCCTGTCGCTGAGCGCCAGGAAGAGGCCGTCCATGAGCAGCAGTTCCCTTTTGGAAGTCTGCGTGTTGAAACGTATGGAAAATGGATTTCCGCCATACGCCTTTTCCGCGTACGACCCTGTGAGGGACTTAAGCTCTTTCGACATCACCTTTGCATCGAGAGAGGTCATTGAGCTCTTTGTCTTGCGCACCTTAACACTTCCAACAGCAATCAGGCTTCGGATATAGTATTATTTTCGAATCATTAGCTGATATTTCTCCGAAACTGCCCATGCCTTCGGATGAATCAACAGCAACCGGGACGTTTCGCGCTGCGGACCGAATGTGTTTTACGGAATGCGGTGTGCGATCTGTGTTCCGTACTCAACGCCAAAAAGTTAATACCGATGGCAGTTTTCTCACACACACTGTGCCACTGTAGCTTAGTGGTAGTGCAACTGCACCACTCTATAGCGACGCCTTGGTATATCACATACGAAGAGGCGTAGGTCGAGGGTTCAATTCCCTCCAGTGGCTTAATTATCCCTTCAGCCATCAATGGGAGCATTAACCTCCTTCTCGCGTATTTTTCTGCCCCAATCCATTTCACTGGCCCTACTGCGCTGATCAATCAAAAGCTTATTGAAGTGCAGACGTATCGATAGTCTCTGAAATCATATGGTTGAGTCGCTCGCGAGAAAGTCCTTTTTCTCAACGCTCATAAATCTCATCGGGGCAGTTGTTGCCTATCTTGGTATTTTCACAGTTTCCAGATTCATGCCTTCAGGTGAATTCACAATTGGGCTAATCGGTTTCACCGTCAGTTATGTCGGTGTTTATCTGCCCTTGAGCAAGCTTGGGTTCCAGGGTGCTCATATAAAGAAGGTATCGGAAGGGGCAGACATCGGTGAATGCAACGGTGCATTTCTGTTCATTACAACAATCCTCACCGCGCTCATGACAGCGTTTGTTTTTGGCACTGTCTTCTTCTGGATATACATACTTCATAAGGGTTTTGAGACACCGCTTGAGGTTCAGGGAATATGGATAATGCTTGCCTATTCTGTGATCAATTCATTTGCGGGCATACCTGCATCAACATTCAGTGCACGGAGGGAGGTCGTCAAATCGCAGATAGGGACATTCGTGGGGCATATAGTAAGGGTGGCTGCTATAGTATTTGTTGTATTTTCCAGGCTGAGTCCAATCGATGTTGTATGGACTTATCTCATCGGAGGGGTCGCCTCTGCCGCGGTCACATTCTATTATTTCAGGGGCTATCCGATCAGGAAACCATCGAGGCGTATCATTCACGAGTACAGAAAATTTGCGGATCCGCTCCTGCTTCCTTCCCTGATAGGTCTGCTTCCCACAAGCATTTCTGTTGTTCTTGTCGAACTGTTCTGGCATCTGTATGGTGCCGGTCTCTTCTACGCAGGTTACAGGATAACCTCTGTATTTGTTGTTCTGGGAGGAAGCGTTTCGTCAGTGATATTTCCGAGGATATCTGAACTGCATTCCCTCGGTAAGCATGTGCAGATCAGGGAGAGCACCAGAAGCTCGGAGTATTTCCTTTCGTTTGTTCTGGCTCCAGTTTCGGCATTCATGTTATTCTTCCCTGAGGGAATACTACATGTCATAATGTCGAACGCCTTTATAGGGGCATCAGGCTCTCTTTCCGTTCTCGCGCTGTGGCTCTACGTAAGCAGCATTTCAGGACCAAAGAGCAGCCTCATTACTGGAATGAACAGACCACGTATTTCTGGACAGATCACTCTTCTGTCGACTGCTGTGTCAATCGGACTCATGGTTATTGCGATTCCGGACAGAATTGCTTCAATACCACTCCTGGGACTTGGCCCTGCAGGTGGGGGTGTGGGTCTTCTTGGAGGTGCCATTGTCATCTATGCACTCTCCCATCATCATGCGAGGAAGCTGGCAAATACTCATTTTGATCCTAGCGTGGTCTATTTCCTACTTGCAGCCTCGCTTTCATATGCACTGCTGATACCTCTCACCTATGTACTTCCGATGCTCCACTGGGCATGGTATGACGGGCTGATATTTGCGATTGCAGGTATACTAATCTATCTCGCATTCAGCCTCGCATTGAAAATAATTTCACCCGATGATCTCAGAATATATCTGGACGCAGTAAACCCGCTCGCCATGCGCCGTTATGTGATGGAGGAACTCAATTCCGAATACAATGAAAGCAGGAGATGAGCATTCTAAAAATATTCCCAAACGATGTCTTCATCAAGCCCCAGCCTCTTGACCCATTCCACAGTCCTGTCCATGCATTCAGTTGGTACCAGCAGCCTGAACTCATGGCCCTCTGCCTGAACCATCACCAGTGACGTCAGGCGTTCCTCCGCATCTATGCTCCTTACTGTTTCGCAGGTTTCCACCTGGACCACCACTCCTATACCCTTTTCGTTGAACCCTATAAGATCAGGCTGCACTCCGTTGATCTTTCCCGGCAAAGGTTCCCCGTCGATAAGCGCCGCAACCGCATGAAATCCCTCGTTTTTGAGCGTCATGAACATGCTCCTGCGCATTTCCCCAATCTTCTCATCCTTCATACTGATCTGTAGCTCCCCAACTCTCATGATCAACGTTCTGTGCACTCCACTCAAAGGCACCTTTATGTCCGCTCCATGTAGTCCTCCCTTTTCACAATATTCAGCGGCTTTTCCCCCCTAGCAAAACGAAAGATGTTATCGAAGGCTCTTCTGACAGCCTTCATCTCGATGCCCTGAACATCCTCCGAATTATGAGGAGACCCTATTACATTAGGCAGCGCAAGGAAATCGTACCTGGGGGTGAAATGTTTCTTTTTGCCAGGCTCATTCCACCAAGTATCTATTCCCACGCGGAATTTTTCATTTGCTACCACATGTCTGTATAGATCTTCCTCTACAATTATTCCTCCTCTTGCGACATTGATCAGTATTGCGTCCCTTTTCATTTTGTCAAATCTGTTCCTGTCAAAAAGGTTCCGCGTCTGCAGGTTGAGCGGTGCCGAAATCACAACAACGTCGGCGGCAGAGAGCATGCTGTCGAGTTCTGCAGTTCCCCCAGACCAGTCAGGTTGCGGTTCCCCAGATATGTTCCTGGATATGGCATAGATCTTCATTCCGAACAATCTTCCAAGTTTAGCGACTTCCCTCCCTATTCCACCATACCCAAATATTCCGAGTATGCTCCCCCTCATTTCCAGGCTAAGCTCACCTGTTCCGAAAATACCATTGCGCATTGCCATTTCACCTTTCTTCAGGTTCTTGGCGAGGGAAAGTATCATCGCAAACACATGTTCTGCGATTGGTTCGGCGAATGCGCCTGCATTGCTGCAAACAATAGTCTCCGGAGGTACCGACGCAAAATCAATGTAATCCACACCCGCGGATTCTGTCTGCAGCATCCTCAGCCTTTCGCATCCGTTTATCAGCTCCGAAAGCCTCTCCCTTGTGCCGAAGCCAAGAAAGAGTACGTCGCATTCTCTCATCTCGTTCTTTGAAGCATCCGAAACATATGTGTGCTGCAGACCTGCAGTCCTGCACGAACTGTCTATGAACTTCCTCATCTCTTCCGGGACACGTCCGGCCACAAGTAGCTTCACTCTCACATCTCCTCCCCGGCATATGCAACGTATACTATTTCATTTCGAGCTTCTCAGCGCAAATACATTTCAATGATTAATCATTTATATGATTTGACATTCTTGGAGAGCCATATGTGTGGATTACTGTTTTCAAATGACTTTAATTTTAAGTCAAGCATCTGTATTTCCCACACAGCTGAAAGTGACAGAAATCCGACGGGCGACCCTCTGTTCGGAGGATCAGCATCATTTTGCTTCTCACCAATGTGTTTGCGACCGGATTATCTCCTCCAACGGAACAAAGACAGGTGATTTGCATAGCACCTGTACTTCTTTTCTTCCTGATATTTTTTTCCGGAATAATTGCGGGTTTTCTCGGTGCACTGACAGGGCTAGGTGGTGGCACAATTCTTGTGCCCATTCTATCACTGTATGTGGGCGTGCCAATCGCATACGCCACAGGTGCAAGCCTCATATCCACCATATCCACGTCAAGCGGTGCAGCGAGCGCATATGTCAAGGAAAGGCTGACGAATGTCAAGATAGGTATTGGTCTTGAAATCGGCACAACCTCGGGTGCAATCATGGGTTCGCTGACGGCGACATATATCTATGCGCATCATCTCTCAAGCATAATCTTTGTTGCATTCGGAGTAATACTCCTGCTTTCCATCTATCCCACTGCCAAGAAGATAACAGGTGATATACCAAGTTCCAGAAAGCCAGACTGGTCCACGCGTTTCTTCGGCCTTTCCGGTGAATATTATGACGAATCGCTGAAGAAAACAGTTCACTACGACGGTTCAAAGTGGTGGCTGGGTCTCATGGTTATGATAGCGGCTGGATTTGTTTCAGGGCTGCTGGGAATCGGTTCTGGCGCACTCAAGGTACTTGGCATGGATTATGCCATGGCCCTTCCGATAAAGGTGACAACAACGACGAGCAACTTTATGATAGGTGTCACTGCCGCTACAAGCAGCGGAATATATTGGGCTGACGGTCTGCTGCAGCCATTCATTGTTGCACCAACTGCCATAGGAGTCCTGATTGGGGCGATGTTTGGAACACGTGTCCTTGTGAAGATGAGAAATAACAGGATTAGACTGGTATTTCTTGCTCTGCTGGCAATCCTTGGCGTTCAGATGATCCTCAGGGGGCTTGGTCTGTTTTGAGGGACATTGAGGACTGGATCAGTTACTCTCTGATAACAGGCGTCATAATCAGCATCGTGCTTATTTCAGCAGGTGTGATACTCCTGTTCATACAGGGAGGCATACCAGGTATCCCGCTTTACGGTGTGGCTAATGTGCACTCAAACGTCAACACCAAGACTTACAATTTCTTCGAAGCATACTCCCACTTTAGCGGTGTCACTCTAATCTATACAGGTCTTGTTGTATTGATCTTCACGCCCATATCCCGTGTTATACTCCTGATAGGAAAATTTGCTGCCGTCAGGGACAGACTCTATCTCGTCCTTTCCATCATTGTGCTTGTAAACCTGTTCATCGCAATAATTATCATCCCGCATATGTGACTGTTAAGCCGGTGAACGGCGATGCGAAGGCCACTGCTTCCGCTCAGTGAATTGATGAGGTTATCGCGCAACGCCTTTCCTTACATTGGGTCAGTGCAGCCGGCTTCGAAATCGGGCGGCTCTGCATGTTCCAGAACCTCCGAACAGGATCGTAATCTTCGTACGAAGATCGAGTGAAATATGCCTGTATTCCTGCTTTCCGGCCCTTTTGCCGCCTGCCCGCCGATCCTGTTATAACGTTCCGCCGCGAATCCACCCCTGATGCAGGGTGTGCTGAACAGGGAGCGACTCTACAGGTCGCTCACAACACTCGACATATTCGTGGACAGGGCACTGCACCTCACACCGAAGTCGACGACGCTGTCAGGCTTCAACTACAACAGAGACCTGCTGAAAGCGTCAATGGCTAACACTTACCTGGAGACTGTAGGCAGCAGGGCAGACAGCATTCATCTTGCTGTCAAGTCTGTGAATCCTTCAGACATATACTGGGCCTATCTCGGGACACTCCATGCCATGCTGCCCAGGACCGGCTTCACGGAGCATGATGCCGTCCTGGCCTTCGACCATACAGACGAGGAGTTCTACGGCAGCGTGGAAACTGCATGGATACACAACTGGACAGGGGAGCATGCGGTGACGGGCAGATTCAAATTCCTCACATGCGCACTCGTCGGCAGGGATGTGCCGGAGAAGGTGCCCCTCCTCTCCATCCCGGTGCACATAGGGTACAGCAACCCGGCCGATGTGTCGTTCATGCTGGAGCTTGTCCGCCCTCTGTTCCGCTCTATAAGGCTTGCCCTGTTCGACAGGGGGTTCTACAACAACGAGCTCATGCTCACGCTCTCCAGTTCGAATGTGCCGTATCTCATATTCGTGCCGAAGAACGGACCGGTGAAGAGGGCGCTTGCACCGATGCGTTCCGGCGACATGCGCACGGTTGGGCATGAGTTCATTCTCAACATGGACAGGACTGTCATAAAGGGCGAAACCACCTACGCACTTCTCAGGCAGATATATGAGAAGAGGCTGGACAGATGCATCGACTGGGCATTCGCAACAAACCAGCAGGAGATAGACCTGGACGACATCGTTGCCACATACAGGCAGAGATGGAACATAGAGAATGCATTCAAGATGCAGGATGAGGCAACAATCAGGTCCAAGTCGAAGGATGTGACCATACGTTTCTTCTACTTCGCATATGAGCAGCTGCTGCAGCTGATATGGTCTGTCTTCTACAGAGAGGAGGTGTCATTCAAGGGGATGCTCATAGCTCTCAGCGACACATGCACAGAGCGTGTGGAACGGGCCGAGGAGAGGGCGGCTGGGAAGCGCTCCGTAGCAAAAGGCATCTGAGGAGCGCAGCCGCAGCGTATGGCATACGCGGCAGATTCCTTCTCAAACTCTCAGGAGCCCAAGATAACAACAGGCTGAACCATCAAGCTTCAAATCGGCTTCGGAGGTTCTGATGTTCTTAATAAAGACTAAATAAATACAGAACTATCCGATGCGCGTGATAAACCATACATGGAGAGCATAGAACCTAATGCACGTATAGCAGATCTCGTCGGTCTGCTTTATGTGCTTAATTTTATTTTCAAGGATAAAACAGATCTGTATGAACTTGAAAAGGAGATGGAAGTAGATCTTGATGATCTGATGCCCATTGTATATACAGCATCCACACTCGGTTTTGTGAATGCAACAGAGGGAGACATAAGCATAACGCCAAAGGGGAAGGAGTACATTGCATCGAGCCTTAAGCGAAGAAAGGAAATGCTCAGGGGTTCGCTCGACAATGTTGAACCGTTCAAAACTGCCATTTCTCTTGGTACATTTTCTGTTGAAAAGATACATGAAGAACTGGAGGCAAAGGGTCTGCAGACCTACAATACGCCATCAGGTAGAAGGGATCTGGAAATAACACTGATTGAGTGGGGACTTTACTCAGGGCTGTTGAGAAAAACAGACGATGGTTTTGAAATACAGAACCCTCCGCGAAAATCCTGACACAGACCGCGGAATGCAGGTGCAGGCATGCCGCATCTCTCCCTATGAGCAGGGATCTCAAGCAGCGTATATTCCCTCTTCAGCAACATATTTTTTCCTTGCAAGATCCATCATCTTTCTGGTGAAGAGTATTGAATAGACTGCCACTACAATGCCGAAAAGGAACGATCCCCATGCAGCCAGCGCAATGTTCCCAGTGTTTGTAGCAACATCAATGACCTTCATAAGTCCATTTCCTACCGACAGCGAGTGGTGCCCTATTATGTCGGGCCAGAATTCACCTATCATGAGCCCCCCCCACGCACTGTTTATTGTGGATGAGATGCCGCTGATAAGATAGGGAAAGGTTGCGGGCATAACAATCAGCCTCATCTTCTGGAAGAAGCTCAGATTAAGATTTTCCATTATCTCGTAATATTCTGAAGGCATCGCCTTCACCCCCATCCAGAAGTTGTAGAAAACATAGTAGAATGTGCTAATGAAGCCAAGAAACAGCACAAAAAATTCACCCGTCAGCTGACCAAAAAACGCATAAATGAAGGGATAGACAGCAAGAAAGAAGAAAGGAAAGTAAGTCGGCGTCGGGTAGGCGCTGAATGCCTGAATCACAGGGACACCCACCGCCTCAGCCTTCCTGTTTACTGCGAGATAGTACCCTACAAAGATTGAGAAGATGAATGAAGCTACGACAATGATTCCCACACGAAGATAGTCGTAAAGCATATCGAGCAGCAGCGAGGGCGTCCTTCCAATAAGATAATTCCATTCGGCAGTCGAGACAGAGGAGACTATCCGGTAAATGCCGAAAATCACCAATCCAAGCAGGACAATACCAACGGCGACCCATATAGCACGATAGCTGTGCTTCCTCGCCTCTTCATAGTAATCGTCATTCTCCACTTTCCTATGTGGCCGCCTGGCGCGGTTGTACTGTGCGAGTTTGTTTAGCGGATTTACAGAAGTTACAGCTGAAAAACGCAGAGACTCCCTGACGTTGAGGCGTCCTCTTCGAACAATGGGCACATCGGTGTCTAGTGCATATTTTGACACAGCTCTTCTGCTGAAAGCCCTGAGTGCCAGAATAATCAGCACTATTGCGACGCCAAGGATTAAAAGTATCTCAAATACATCGGGCCACATCGAGGAAGCCACATAGGCATCGAGTAGCGTACCGACGCCGAATGTCTGATAGCTGTGGACCCCAACCACAAAAACTTCACTGACGGTAATATAAAAGAAAGCATCGGACACGCTCGGAAAGAGGTTTGCAGAAATCCTTGGCACCGAGTATGGAATGAAAAGATAACGCATCCTGTCAAAAAAACTGAACCTGAAGTTCTGAGTGACCTCAAGCATCTCCTTCGGAACGGTTTTAAAAGCCTGATACTGCCCTATCCATATGTTCCATACCACGGCAGTGAATACGAGAAAGTCAGCAGCAAATTCAACCCCAAGTGGCCCGCCGATCCCCAGTATGAAAATACTCAGAACCACGGGGAAGAAGGAGATAACGGGAACAGATTCGAATACTTCGATAGATGATATGAAGACGTTCTCAAATGCCCGGCTTTTCACTGCCTGGTATGCAAGGAACCATCCTGTTATTATCGAGAGCCCAATGAGCCCGAGAACCCTCGCAGATGTGGCAATAACTGCCAGGATCATGAGGAGCAGCATAGTCATGTCCTCGCCACCTTCCCCTGTGTGAGATAATTATAGAGCCTGTCAAGGTAGGCATTGAACTCTTCATCCCTCGGATTTCTCGGCCTGGGAAGCTGCACATCAACCCTTCCGACAACGGTGGCTGGTGAGCCGTTTATTATGTATATTGTGTCTGCGAGTTCCAGCACCTCTGTCAGATTATGTGAGACCATTATCACCGACTTCAGAGGATTCTGCTCGCTGAAAAGTATGTTGTATATATCATGCCTCAGACCTTCCGCAGTCAGCTCGTCAAGGTGCGCAAATGGTTCATCCATAAGCAGAACAAGTGGATTTCCTGCAAGCGCCCTTGCAACCGCAACCCTCTGCCTCATACCCCCGCTCATCTCCTTAGGATACAGCTCCTCGAAACCCTGAAGACCTACTGTTTCAAGTGCAGAGAGTGCGGTTCTTCGCGCCTCCTCCCTCGAAAGGCGCTTGGGTTTCAGAGCGAGCATAACGTTCTCCACAGCTGTCATCCAGGGAAATGTGACAATCGACTGATGCACGAGAACAGCTTGTGGCGTTGGTCTAAGTATCCTTTTTCCCTGCAGGAGCACCTCCCCTGATGCAGGCTTGAGGAATCCGCCAAGAAGCCTCAGCAGCGTGGATTTTCCGACACCCGACGGTCCGACCAGCGCGACAAATTTACCGCTTTCAGCACCCATGTTAATGCTGGAGAAAACTCTGAATCCGTTCTCGTACGTAAATTCGAGATCCCTGGCCTCGATTATTGTTCCACGGAACCACCAGCCGAGCTATCTGCTCTTTATATTAATAGTCTTAGTGGGAATAATTAGCCGTGACTGTAAAGCGTGGAAAGGTTAAATTGCTGCTGATACTGTCTGCAGTTTGTCTACAGGCTGCAGTTGTTGCATTGCTTCTTAATGATTCGTTCTGTGATTTATGGAGGTCATGTGATGATATCGGCCTCAAACAAAATTGAAGGTTGATGGTTACAGCGTGAATCAGGACAGTCCGTTGAATTACTGCTGATAAGCAGACGCCTGCATCAGAGCGGTGTTCAACGCACTTAGGAAACATCCTGGAGATCCCAAAGGGCTGCACGCAGCAACTATGAGAGTCTTAGTTTCTGTTAATGTTAGCACGGATTGTGAATTCAGGCAATTTTTCTGAACCTGACGCCACCATGGATCAGCTCCACTCTGCCATCCTGGCGAATGAAAAACTCTGATATTGTTCTCCTTCCATTGTTCATTGTGTAGAATGATGAATGATTCTCATCTATTGTCTCCGGAACAAGTATGACAGATCCTTCGACGAAATTGTTGCGCAGCTCAAGAAGGTCCCCGTGCACCGTAATTTCGTCAACAATCCTGTTCATAAATGAGCCGTACCTTCCCTGCAGCTGTCTTAGGATTCTGTTCCTTCTGAAATAATGTATCCTTTCCGGGTCAGCGTCCAGTGCCAGGGCAATTCCATAATGTGCTATCTCACTCATTGGAAAACCAGTGGTGTTTGAGAGGACGGAGACCTTCACTCCTGCATCGGGCATGTAGGCAAAAAAGGAAGTGTATACGAATACTGAACCACCGTGACTGATGAGTTTGTGACCTAGAAAATCCGACGCTATCCCGAGCCCGTATCCATATCCTTCACTACCGAAAAGTGATGCCTCTGTAGTTATAGCTCTCCAAGAAAATTGTGTGGAAAACGTTAAATTTCGGGAATGCCATATGGCTCTCCGGCAGAGATGGGAATAGTTCCGGATTCAGAATCAAAGATTCTTAACAGGCTTGCAAAGGAATCAATGGATCCTCTGGAGAGGGAACGCCTGCGTGCCCTCTATGTTCTCAGCATGTTATTCAGTGAAGGAAGCTTCAAGTATATTCTCAGTTGATGAAGACACTGTCTACAGATGGGCAGAGCGCTGGAACAGCGAGAAGAGCGTTGCGGACCTTGAGCGGTCCGGAAGACCGCCGACATCTCCTCCCGGCGGTGGCGGTTGCGTCCTTTTTGGAACCAACATTACACTCGCAAACGGCACCACAATACCAGTTCAGTTGTTGAGACATGGGATGAAGATACTTTCATATAATCCCGACAACGGATCTCTTGTTGACTCCACTGTCCTTTATGTCAATTCATCGAGTGTAACGCTTGTTGTCAACGTAAATGGTATCGTTTACATCTCAGGTCTCAATGATCAGCCTGTGTATGTACAGGTCCAAAACGGAACTAAGGAATGGGTAATGCTCGAACAGCTCAATTTCACAATGAAGATATATTATCCGATCAACAATACCTGGGTACCTGTCTCCAGTCTCACTATACTGACAGGAAATTTCACAGTATTCGATGTCGTTTCTTCTAATTTCTTCTACAATGGTAATTATTTGAGAAGTGATTATATAGCGAACGGAATACTGCTTGATAAGAAGGCACCTTGATAACATTTAAATTTTGGTGAGACCATAACATTTTGCATGGTGATAAATTGAAAAGATTCTTCATGGGCAGACACAAAGTCTTTTTAGTGTTAATTGTCTGTCTTATTGTAGTTTCTTCCGTTTACACTATAACAGGTTTTCGTTTTAGTAAGAGGCCGAAGCCGGTCTTTGTTTATAGCACAAACAATCACGAATTCGTAAGTGTATCATGGCCACATGGAAGTTATTATACAGCTTTTGGCAACATAAATGGCACAACCCATTTCGGCCTGAACAAATCACACATGAATTCTATTCTGTACTTAAACATCATAGGAGGTGCTGATGCATTTGGCAGCCCCAACGGGCCGCTGACTATATTCCATGCATATATCAACGGTTCCGTCAATCGTACTCTAAGACCCGATCTTGGAGGTTTGACTTTCAATGATTTCGGCAATAATACTGATCCCGTCTCGTTGGCACAAACTTTACCGCTATTTGATGTGAGTAACTTCCACGACGTCAATTTTTCAAATAAAACCATTCTTCAGAGAACGAATGTTGAACTTCGTGGATTTAGCGGTTTTGGCTCGTTCTCTGCATATGGCAAATTAATAAATGAGAATTCAGGGACTAATGTCAGGAATGCTGACTATTATTTCAGTTTTGGCGTCATCGTTGAAGTTTTTCAACCAACGCCCTACAATGTTACGCACACAACTTTAAATTTCATTGCTTATCTCACAGGATTTGCAAATCCTCTCGCCTGCGAAATAACATTGAACATAACAGGCAACACATAGGAACGATCCTGCGTGCGCAATGGCAAATTCAGTACTTGGTCATGATAGGTACGCTGGCAGTGTTGGAATTTAACACTACTTCCGGACTTTAATTTTACCAATCGCTGAACCTCCTCAGCATGAACTCCGCCTCATATTTAGCTCTCGTGCTGTCCCGCCTGTATTTCTTCAGCCTGATACGTTCCATCATCAGTTCCCGGGTGGCCACTTCGAGAACGACCGCTCTCGCCACCTGACGGAGCGAGGGCAGCCTGCCGCCGCTGTTCTGCGCTTCCGCCCTCAGCAGAGACAGGAAGGCGAATGCGAGCAGCACCATCGATATGTGGTGGTGCCACCCCTTCCACGACCTTCCCTCGAAGCTGTCGAGGCCGAGCAGCTGTTTTGCATCGCGGTGAAACTGCTCTATTGTCCATCTGACATGTGCGCTCTTCACAAGGTGTTTCAGCGATGCACTGTCCATTCCCCAGCAGAGATACGCCTTCAGTTCAACAACGCCAGATTTGCCCTCAATCCTCTCAAGCAGGAGCCAGCACAACTCATCCGTCACATAGCGCTTTGCAGTGTTATCGATAATGCGTACCATTTCAGGGCTGAACTCGCCTTTCATCTTTCCCTTTGTGCCATCCGACCATGTAACCGTTTTCCAGCAGTCTGTCCGCCCGGCTATGTCAGTGGCGGATTCCACGGCGGTACCCTCGGGGAATGTGCCCCTTGTTCTCTGCCTTGTGCCGTTTCCAGTCATGACATTTACCGATGCGTTCACCACCCTGATGTCTCCGGGGCTTATGGCGAGCACATAGGGCACATGCCTGTCACGCAGATGCTTCCTGAACTCAGAACTGTCGCCGTAACCGCAGTCCGCCGTCACAAATGCTGGCATCAGTCCCTGATCCAGTGCACGATCTATGAGCGACAGTGCAATCTGCGGTTTTGTCATGAATACCACACTGTCAGGGATGCCCACCTCCTTCCTCCTCTCCCTGTCCTCAGTCCAGTGTTCGGGAAGGTATATGTCCATTCCCAGAGGCCATGTCTTCTGGTCCGCATTGCGCCGTTCTCCTGGAACGGCGTATATCAGGTCCACGGCAACCTGGCTGTTGCCTACCTTCCCCTGTGCACCGTTGTACTGACGCTGGACGCCGACACTGTGCTTCCCCTGCTTTGTAATGCCCACCTCATCGACTATGAATGCGCCGTGCGGCGACATGATGGCAGCAGGTATGTTCACGTTGAGGTGCACCTGCAGGCGCTCGTATTCCCAGGGACTCTCGCGTATGAACTGCTCAACTCTGTCTTCCGGAACGTCCACACGTCCTGCAATGAGCTGCATGTTCTTCTTCTTTGCAGGCGCGAGAAGCGCCTGGTTGTATCCGGATGCCATCATCCATGTTCCATTCCGTCTCGGCCATGACTTTCCGTCAGACCTCGTTGTGAATATGTTCCGGTACTCCTTCATGAAGTACTGTGCTTCGGCATGCCTGTGTATCAATACTGTTTCCAAAGTGCATCCCGTGGGATGCATGGACAACAGGGTGTTTCAATCTGAATTAAGGTCCGGAAATAGTGTTAATTGCTTCATCAACAAACACAACCCGCGACCGGTAACTTTGACCGAACGTGTTAGGTCGTCACATGCAAACATAAACCTTCCCCTGATTGTTACCGCTGTCTTCAATCCCGCCGATGATGCCAATTTCGCATTTCACAATGCGCAGAAGATAGAATCGTGGCTGCCATGCAATAAAAATGTCACGGTTTTGTCAACTGATAGTCACATCTTGGTTATAATTGGGGCGGGTTTCAATCTGCCCCCAGATGCGAAAGAGAATGTGACGGTATTCGTCCTTGAGTCGAATCCTGATGGGTTCATTACCTCGACGCTGTATGATTCGCCCGTCTTTCCAGGTGAAAAATGGTGCGATGAAAATTACTGCAGTGGTTTTGTCACCGTTGGTCCAAACCGACAGATCGTTGTCTTAGTTTCCGCACAAGTAGATTTGGGCTCTCTGCAAGCTGGATTCGCTTTCCGAACTGTTGAAAATCAAGATATTTGAACCGTAAATCGGTATGGACCGGGCGGGATTTGAACCCGTGGCCTCTACCATGCCAAGGTAGCGATCTTCCAACTGATCTACCGGCCCATAAGCCAGACTTAAGCGTCAAAGCCATTGAGTCCGGCATTATAACTGTTTTGTATCGCCCGGCTGCGAGACACTATTGCTGAGGTCTTCCCATATTGAGCAGATTATGCCACACGCCTGAACTGAATAACACACTGTCTATCCCGTCGCTTCACTCCTTCGCTATGTTCCATCCAGGCATCTTCCTGTCCGCAGAGAAACCAGATTCCGAGTTGTTTCTCGGTTGCAATTCTCGAGATATTGCATAGTGTTTTCGACAAAGTCCTTCATGGTGTGTTTCCACTCCAATGAGCTGTTCAGTGTGACGCAGCTCTTCGATATGATGCACACCTTCACACTTCCGAATCCGTTCACATATGAAGGTGATGAATAGTACCTGCCGAGCCTGGCGGACGACATCTAAATGTCCAAGGATGAAAGCATGGACATGACCCTGTCGAACGCCTCCCGCTCCGATTTCATGCTCGAATTCAAGCCGAATGCAACGTACATTTTTGCTTTCAGATCCATCACTATGAATGAATATGCAAAGAAGTGCCTCTTACGCTCCTTCGGTGCAACAGCTGCGCCGTTCTCTTCATCCTTATCAGGATTCTCCTTTGCAAGATCCTTGAGTTTCCGTGCATGTGGTTCGCAGTTCTCCTTCACAGCCAGCGAGTAAACTGTTCCGTCACCGGTGGCATCCGAGCTTTGTATGTCATCCCTGCCAAGCATGAGCACATGCAGGTTGTGTATTGCCAGCTGCACCTCCTCATCCGAATACATCCGTTCGACTGACTTGTAAGACGCACCGGCACCTGAGAGCGTTGAGTACATACACGAATGTGGGCGAACATGCGGTTGTTCTCTCCTGCGAACTGCTTGATTAGCGGAAACTTCACCCACTGTTCGAATGTCAGGGAGTGGGGGATGTCCCGGTCCCTGCAGAGTGCGAATGACGGACACCGCCTGATGTATGAGCCCGATCTGCTCATAAATCGATGTTCTGATTCTCAGAGCGAGCTGCGGCTCGTATGTGCGCCAATCACGTTTCTTCGGCGGATGCCCGAGCACATATTTCCTGCCAGGGTAGTCGTCTATCTCACGCAGTTTGCGCTGAATATCGACGTTTGCCCTCATGCGGCAACGGCGTATCAGCAGATAATTATGGATAGTTCTATTGACATCTGCGCATCGACACAAGAGCTATTTTTATTGCCTTCATGCGAACTGGAGTACACCAAGCCAGGGAAGATTGAAATCAAGAAGGGAGCGCTCACACTGAAGGGATGAGGAGATTGAAGGGTTCCCTGAAAGGACTGTCACTGCCAGCGGCACTTCAGCCATTCCAGACGTACCGAGGAGATACCCTGGCAGAAGGGTTTGTATGACCATAACTAAGAACATCGTTGAGGGCAAAAACGTAAAACAATAGTGCCCCACAGCGGTGTCGTCCCTGTAAAATATGACGCTTGTCCAGTTTGCTCAATCACGGATGAATCGACATATGGAAATCAATACTGATGGTCTGCACGCACCTTATGACGAGATCGGGAAATGACACATTTCCTCCGCTCATTTTCGCATTATCTGCGGTGAGGCGCTACGCATTTCCTGGAAACTTTCCAGACTCCTCTGGAACCGCATCCTTTCACCGGGTATTCTTGTGGGATATTCAGCCGTGAGGCATCCAAGGCAGAGCTCTGAACTCTTCATTCCGAGTGCCTCGACAAGTCCGTTTATGCTGAGATATCCGAGGCTGTCGGCCGTTATCTCCCTTGCAACCTCCTCTTCCGTTTTGCCCGTTGCTATGAACTGATCTCTTGTCTTCATGTCCACACCATAATAACATGGCGCCACTATCATCGGGCATCCTATCCTCACATGGACTTCTGTTGCACCGGCCTTTCTCACCATCTGCACAATCTTCCTCATTGTTGTCCCGCGAACAATGCTGTCATCAATGATCACAACCCTCTTCCCGCTTATTACTGAGCGAAGGGGGTTGAGCTTGAGAGAGACAGTGTTCTCCCTTGCTCCCTGCTCCGGCATGATGAACGTCCTTTCTATGAAACGGTTCTTCATCAAACCCTCTGAGAGCGGTATACCGGAAACTTCGCAGTAACCTATGGCATGCGTCCTGCCGGAATCTGGCACAGGTATGACGACATCGGCTTCAACTGGATGTTCCCTCGCGAGCACGCGGCCTATGTTCCTTCGTACCTCAAAAACTGATTTTCCATCTATAACGCTGTCTGGTCTTGCGAAATAAACATATTCGAACATGCAGCTGGCACGTTCGGATTTCTCAGGAGAGAGAGGGGAAGGATAAGACATGTACCCTTCACTTGTCAGCTCAATAATCTCACCCGGATAGAAGTCCCTCACAAGCTGCCCGTCAAGCATGTCGAAAACGACACTTTCACTTGCCACCGCATACCCACCGGGAATTTTTCCAAGTGCAAGCGGTCTTATACCTAGCGGGTCTCTAATGCCGAACACTCTACTTCCTATCATCAGTGTGAAGGCATATCCTCCCTCCACGAGCTTGAGCGCATTTCTTATTGCCCTGACAGGGTCGTTCATATCCCTGAGTTCATTGACTATGAGACGGAGAACCAGTTCAGTGTCCGTAGTGGAGAAGAAAGCCCATCCGAGATTCTCCAGCCTATCCCGGAGCGCTCCGGAGTTGACAATATCACCGTTGTGGCCGAGAGCGACATCACCTACGGCGGAACGGAGCACCAGAGGCTGCACATTTTCAATCATGTCATCGCCTGTGGTAGGATAGCGAACGTGGCCTATCCCTGAATGTGAGGAGAGAGAAGAAAGATTCTCTGCATTGAATACCTCGTGTGCCAGGCCGAGACCCCTGACAGCCTTAATCGTCTCTTCCGATGAACTCACGGCAATTCCGGCACTGTTCTGACCTCTGTGCTGCATTATACGGAGGCTCGCATACAATTCCGGTGCAACGTTATTTGACGATATGATGCCGACAACGCCACACTTGTGCCCGGCTTTGTCGGGATCCATCTTCTTCATCACCTAATGTGCCTTTGCCCATGAATAGTTTCTGCCCTTCGCACTCCTACCGTAGCCACAAGAAGCACAGTATCCCTTGATATTGTAGGAGTGTTTCCCGCATCTCCGGCAGATGATGTGGGACTTGTTCCTGCTTCTCTTTCCCTGAGACGGGGTTCCTTTTCCCATGATTCACACCTTCACGGAGAGATGTATATAACGTTATCTCCCCTGACAATCGCAATTTCAAGTTTTCTGACCACTTCGTTGTTCACTATCTCTTCCGCATTTTTAAGGACAAGGTTCATGTGTGGGTCGTATCCGTCCAGTATTCCCCTGTATCCCCTGTTACCTTTGAGCTCCACCATCACATGGGATTCCATTGCCTGCGCAAGAAACGCTATCGGCTTCACCGGGACAGCCATGTATGTTACATTTTGCTGAACCTTATTAACCTTTTGCAAAACACTTTCATAATGATGTTTCGCTCCTCGCCGAAAAAGCAGAGGCAGACTGAGACAGGCATGTCCCACTTACCCTCATAGATGACTATCTGAACTCGCTCCTTTCAAACAGATAGAGACCGAGCAGACTTGAAATGATGAAATAGGCAGCCATTATGACTAACCCTTCGGCTACGGTTGGTATATATGTCGTGAGGACTGTTGCATGCCTTCCGAACCTTTCCACAGTCTTCGTCATGTGTGACGGGTAAGGCACCGTAAAGATGTTGGTTATTATGCCGGCGCCATAGGTGATGAGGAACCAGGGCTCCACTCCGACAAAGGATGAAACAAATGTCTGAACAGTTGTAAAGACAAAGAGGAACAATATGGTCGTCAGTATAACAGAGGTTACTGAACTCCTGAAGAGCGAGCTGAAGAAGAAGGTAAAGCCGAGAACCGAGAGCAGATAAATGACAGAGAAAAGCAGAGATTCAGCGAGCTGTGCTGGTATCGAAGCGCCGAAATAGTAAATGCCGTTGGCAATGGTAATCACAAAGAAAAACACAAGTATGATGAGGGATGAAATGAACGCCCCAATGAATTTCCCAACATACACCGATGACCGGCGTATCGGATTCGCCATTATGAAATAACCTGTCCTGTTCTGGAACTCACCTGAGATGGCATCCCCTCCAAAGAATATACAGGACAGGATAACAACGAAGGAAGCCACATTCCCCCACCAGAGCGCATAGAATCCAAGCATGCTGCCGAGAAACGCCTGAGGCCTGTAATATGCAACAATGCCAGTGAGTATTGCTCCGATGACAGCGTCAACGACAAGCAGCACCAGGAATCTTCTGGACCTCATGTAGTTGAGCATCTCATATTTTGCTATCTTAAGGGATTGAGCAGGACTGCCCGGTAGTTTCCTTTCCATTTCAACAACTGCAGATACATTTTCAGTCATCTAGATCACAGCGTTTCCTTTATCAGTCTCATGTAAGTTTCTTCGAGAGGCGATGTTGTCGCCTCCCTGAAAGAATAAACTCCTATGTTCAGTTTCACCATCTCTTCAAGCAATTTTGCCTGCGCCGCACTGCCTCCACTGAAGGCTATGGACATCCTGCCGGAACCTCCATCAACTGATACAACACCTTCAATGGAGGCGACCTTCGACTTCAATGCATCATCAACCGATGCGGAACACTGGACATCAATCGTTCTCTTCGCACCCTCAGGCAAAAATTTCGAAGTCACCTCTGACAGTGGACCGTGCACAAGCAATTTACCATGGTCTACAATTGCAACGTCATCGCAAATATCCTGTACTTCACTTAGCAGGTGCGAACTCATGAATATCAGTATATTCTTTCTTTTTAGGGACCTTATCATCTCCCTGACTTCAGCCATACCTCGCGGGTCAAGTCCGCTTGTTGGCTCATCAAGTATGATGATTTCAGGTTCTGCAAGGAGTGTGGAGGCGATATTTATGCGCTGTTTCATTCCCTTTGAGAACTTTCCGATCCTGCTGTCCATCCAGTCCTCCATCTTTACCTCCTCTATGACAGCCTTCACCCTTTCCTCTCTCTCCCCGCCTCTGATTCCCCGCATCTCTGCCAGAAGAGAAAGGGCTTCCCTCGGCGTAAGAGATGGATATATCTCCGGCGTTTCTACAAGAGCACCGCAGCGCTCAAGCGCTCTGCGCTTCTCGGTGTGCACATCGTAGCCGTTGATCGAAGCTTTCCCGGACGTCGGCTTTATCAGGTCTGTCAGCAACTTCAGTGTTGTCGTCTTTCCTGCGCCGTTGGGACCGAGAAAACCTACGCACCTGCCTCCTTCTAGGGTCAGACTCAGACTGTCGAGGGCCATTAGAGATCCGTACCTCTTTGACAGCTGTTCCATGACGATGGATGGCACGCGTTCAGCTCTCCTCTTTGTATTTTACACTATTCGTGAGTAAGGACATTCGTTCACTCAACCTTTAGCCACCTGCTTGCTGCAAAGGTGCCCAGTGCGAGCATGAGAAAGGCAAATATGCCCAGATATCCCAGGTACATCCAGTTTGGGTCCGTGCCTCCAAGTGCTATGCTCCTGCCAAGAGTCGCTGAAAAGGTGACCGGGTTGATGTCTGATATTGCCTTCATCCAGGACGGGAAGCCAGCTTTGGGGAAGAGCGCAGTGCTTGCGAACATGAGCGGCATGGTGATAAAATTTGATATCACGCCGGGAGTCTGCCAGTCGACACTGGATACAGTAAGGCCGAGGAACATAGATGAAAAGCCCAGGCCAAGCAGGAACAGCGCCAGCATCCATCCGACCCAGTCCAATCCAAAAGAGAAATGGACGCCGAACAGGACTGCAGCACCAATCATCACTGGTATCTGAATCAATCCCCTGACTGTGGCGCCGAAAACCTTCGACAGGAATACAACGGAACGTCTTGTTGGTGTTATGAGTATTCTTTTCATGTAGCCGAATCTCTTGTCCTGTATTGAACTCATTGAGCCGAACATGCCTATAGTGAGCATGGATGTCGAAAGAACTCCTGGCAATAGGAAAGCGATGTAATTTGTGGTACCAAAGTAGCTGAACAGAAAGGATTTAGGTGCATTCGCAAAACTGCTTCCGAAAAAAGCAAGCCATAGGAACGGTTGTACTATTGTTATCAGTATTACCAGCGGATTCCTGTATATCCTCTTCACTTCCCTTGAGAAAAGGCCTTCAAACTGGCTTACAGAATCATATGTCACTGTCTCGCCCTCCGTATGTTTGCATAGAATTTTCTTATGTCCATCTGCTGTTCTTCGTCTATACGCGTTCCGGTTATGTCGAGAAACACTGTTTCAAGACTGGGCTTCTGCACATTAATTTTCTTTATTGACATTGTGTTCATCTTCGAAAGAATGAGGGGAAGCGTCTCTTCAGAGGAATCAACCCTGATTATCATTCGATTGCCTTCCCCAGTCACTTCCCTGACGCCTTCAAGCAGTCTGAGAGGTGAAGGATCCGTCACCCCTTCAGTCTCCACTTCTATGAGTTCTCCCTTGACCCTTGACTTGAGTTCAGAGGGCGTTCCAGCCGCAACTATCTTTCCTCTGCTTATGATTGCAAGCCTTTCGCAAAGCGCGTCCGCCTCCTCAATATAGTGCGTGGTCAGCAGAACTGTCACTCCATAATTGCGGTTTATGCCCCTGATGAGATCCCAGAGCATTCTCCTTGTTCCAGGATCAAGGCCGATTGTTGGCTCATCCATGAATATGACGGAAGGGTTGTGAAGAAGCGCCAGAGCTATTTCCAGTTTCTTTCTCATGCCTGTCGAGAATTCCTTTACCTTGCTGTCAGCACGGTCGGAGAGACCCAGATAGTCCAGCAACTTCCTGGCAGTGTCTGTCCAATCTTTAAGGTTCTGCAATTTGGCTTGAAGCCAGAGATTCTCCCAGGCTGTGAGGTCATCGTCAAGTATAACTTCGGCCGCGACCCAGCCTATCCTCTTTTTGACCTCGAAAGGGCTGGCAAGTATGTCATAACCGGCAACAGTCGCCTGACCTCCATCCGGCTTGATTAAGGCGGTCAGGACCTTTATGAGAGTGGTCTTTCCGGCACCGTTCGGGCCGAGAAGACCGAATATGGTTCCGGATGGTATGTCAATGCTCACATTGTCTAGTGCTCTGACGTGACCGTAATTCTTGACAAGGTTTCTCGTCCGTATTTCAAGATTTACAGACTGACTTCCTGAGGCAGTTTCAGCGACTGTGTTCATCTTCCAGCACCTCCCGACTGTAGCCTTTCAAGTCTCGCCTGTATCCTTCTTATTTCCGAAAGGGAAAGTGATACGACATAGTCCCTCTCGGATGCTGAGAGGTCATAGCTGGTTCCTTCAATCAGTTCCTCCAGATTTTTAAGATCCCTCCTGAGCCTGCCAACGACGAAATCCGCGATATTTTCCGGCCCTATAAGATCGAACCACAACCTGGAGACCTCCATGCTGTCGAAGGATCTGTTGACAACCCTGGATTTTATCTCTTTGAGGGCTCTCCTTCCCTTCTTTGTAATCGTGTAAAGCTTTCTCCCCGAAACAACCTTTTCTTCTGCCATTCCCTTGCCTACCAGAGCCTTGAGTGCAGGATATATGGAGCCTGCACCGGGTTTCCATGTGTGATGCGTCCTTTCTGATATTACGAGTGATATCTGATAACCGTAAACCGGCCCGTCATCCATCATCTTGAGAGCATAAAGACCGATAAGTCCGGTATGCCATCCATCTGCGACGGTCTTTCCTGTTTTTTTCACAATTCATAACAAGGAGTATCCGATATATATAGACGTCGATACTGTAATCCATATTTAGGTCAATATAGATATTTTACACAGCAGAAGAGGGCAATGTAGCGGCAGTGTGCCGACCGGCTCCCATCGGAGTGCAAACGAGTTATGCTGCCAAGTTGATGTCAAAGCGTATTCAGCAGGGAATCATCAGAGATGAAGCACATGAATCCAGGCTGTGAAGAAAGAAAATTAATAAAATAACCTCATTTCTCTCCTGTTATCATGGAGAGTTCAGGCGCCAGGGGCTGGAAACCGGACATCGTGTCCATGGAGTTTATTTCCAACCCATATCCGGTCTACAGAAGGATAAGAGCGGCATCACCCGTATACCTGTCGGATGATGTCGGGGGTTATATGCTGACACGGCACCAGGACTGCGACTATATTCTTTCGAATCCCTCCTTCGGAAAGGATTTCGAGAGGAGGATTGAAACCGAAATTTCGCGCCAAAACAAACTCAAAGATGGCGATAGTATCGTGCCCTTTTCGAAATCAATGCTATTTCTGGATCCGCCAAACCATACACGCCTCAGACAGCTTGTCTCTAAGGCCTTCACCCCTGGCGCAGTAGAAAGGATACGCCCGTTCGTTGAGAATCTCGCGAGAGATCTGCTGAGAAGCGCTGACAGGCGTGAATATGACATAATGAACGAGTACGCCGGCCCGTTACCTGCATTTACAATCGCAAGAATGCTGGGAGTTCCTTCCAAAGACATGAAGAGGTTCAAGGAATGGTCAGAAAAGGCTGTGCTCTCCCTGGATGCGACACGGCCAAGAGAGGATATGATTGCGGCTGCAAGGGCGACATCCGAACTGGGAGCTTATTTTGCAAGCCTCATAGATGAAAGAAGAAACAGCAAGAGCGATGACCTTCTCAATTCACTCATAAGCGCGGAGGAGTCTGGTGACAGGTTGAATCGTGAAGAGCTGCTGTCGATGTGCATACTTCTGCTGATTGCTGGGCATGAAACTACAACCAATCTCATAGGCAACGGATTTCTGGCACTCATGAGGAACCGCGAGCAGATGCAGTTACTGTGCGATGACAGGTCATTGCTGCGATCTGCTATCGAGGAGTTCCTGAGATATGATCCTCCTGTTCAGATGGTTGCCAGGGGTGTCATGGCGGATAGCATACTTTCCGGTCATCCTGTCAGCAGCGGTTCGAAGGTTATTGCGGTCATCGGCGCGGCCAACAGGGATCCGGAAGTGTTCGAAAATCCTGACAGGCTTGACATAACCAGAAAGAACAACAGGCACCTGTCCTTCAGTAAAGGCATACATTACTGCCTTGGGGCGCAACTTGCAAAACTGGAAGGGGAAATAGCAATCAATGCCCTGCTTGACAGGATGCCCAACGCAAGGATTGCTCAGGAGCCCGTTTGGAGAAACAATGCAAATCTGAGAGGCATGGAATCGTTACTTGTAACAACCTGAACAGCAATATTTCATAGAAATGATATCTGACGGAATGTTGAATACAGGCATTGATTCCGAGGTTGACAGATTGCAGCAGATTGGTTTTCATTGCCGCATGCCCGAAACCCTTAATTATAGCTCTCCAAGAAAATTGTGTGGAAAACGTTAAATTTCGGGAATGCCATATCCCTGCCGACAGGAATGGGAATAGTTC
>JAGVSJ010000069.1 GCA_019720975.1 Candidatus Sysuiplasma superficiale | reverse complement strand
TGCGAGATATCCGCCGCTCTCTCTCTTCCGCAGCCTTCGATAAGTCATGACCTGAGGATACTGGAGAGGGAAGGTATTGTTGAAAGGAGCAGAAGCGGAAAATGGGTTTTCTATCATCTCGTGAAATCAAGCCTCACTCTTCTGATAGCAAGGTCGCTTGGAAGAGAGGCACTGAAGGAAACTCGGGAATGAGTGTGGTCCTGATGCTTTTGTGCTGTTCCCTTGCAGCGCGACCTCATGCCTCTGGGACTGTGCTCCTTTCCCTGACACCCAGGAGAGGAGAATTGCTCGCGGCTGTGTAATGGCAGAGGCCTTGCATGGATTACGCATCATTTTTCATCGCCCTCTCGATATTTCTTGTGACACTGTTTCTTGTTCTCAAAAGACCCAGGAATCTGGGCATAGGCTACAGCGCAATGGCCGGCGGTGCAGTCAGTCTCCTCGCAGGCGTAACCACTTTCCACGATATATTCGTCGTATGGAATATAGTATGGAACGCAACTTTCACCTTTGTCGCAGTGATAATTCTCACACTGATTTTTGATGAGGCCGGTTTCTTCGAGTACTGGGCATCAAGGATTGCACTGGCGGCAAAGGGCAACACCAGAAGACTCTTCCTGCTCACAATCATACTGGGTGCCTCCATCTCCGCTTTCTTCGCGAATGACGGCTGCGCGCTCGTGCTCACCCCCATTGTGGTTTCGATGGTCAGGAAGACCGGCATGAAGAAGCAGAGCCTTCTTCCTTTCATAATGGCAGCTGGCTTCATAGCAGACACCGCCAGCCTTCCGTTTGTGGTGAGCAATCTAGTGAACATTGTCACGGCCGGTTATTTCGGCATACCCTTTTTGGGGTATGCAAGCATCATGGTTTTTCCCGATTTGTCATCGATTCTATTCAGCGCGGCTGTCCTCTGGCTCTATTTCAGAAAGGACATTTCGAGGGTTTACGACACTTCAGCAGTGGGGGATCCTCTGTCTTCAGTGAAGGACAGCCTCCTTTCGCACATAGCCATACCGGTCATTATTGTCCTGGTTGCCGCCTATTCGGTGAGTGGTTTCTACTCCATTCCGGTAGCATTTGTTGCCGTTCCTGCAGCCGCTGTCGTGCTCGCCGCTGCCTCGGTGAGGAAGAGGATCGACACCAGGAGGGTGCTGAAGAGCGCTCCATGGCAGATTGTTCTCTTCTCGATAGGAATGTACATGATTGTCTTCGGCCTCGGACGTGAAGGACTCACATCAATGCTCTCGTCCGCACTCTCGGCTTTGAAGCCCCTCCCCGGGCCCTTTAGCATCATCAGTGCCGGCCTGCTGTTTGCATTCACAGCAGCAATAATGAACAACATGCCTTCTGTCATGCTTGGAAATCTTGCAATTGGAAGCATGCGGGGTGCCGCCAGCAGACAGCTAATTTACGCGAATGTCATCGGGAATGACATAGGGCCGAAGTTCACGCCCATAGGGTCGCTGGCAACACTGCTCTGGCTTCACACTTTGGAACGGAAGGAGAGCGTGAAGATAGGCGCTGGGCGCTACATGAAGATGGGAATTATACTGGCACTTCCAGTACTGGTTGTTTCGCTTGCTGTGGTCTGGATTGTGCTATCGCTCTGAACAATTGCACAAACAATGGGACGCTCGAACGTTCAATGGCTATTTCTGACTGTGAACCATATCAGCAATTCTTCTGATGAGGTCGGCTGTTCTGTCCCCCCATCCCCAGAGATTCCTACCCATGGCTATGCCTGCTGCACCTTCACCAAGAGCGCGCTCGACGTAGTCAACCACCTGTGACATCTCCGACATCTTCGCTCCCCCGGCAATTATGACAGGTCTGGGAGTCCGCAAAACCTGCTGCTTCATCCCTTCGAAATAGAATGTCTTTATTATGTCCGTACCGAGCTCGAGTCCGAGCCTTATGCAGTGCGAAATCGCCTTGGGATCCCTTCCCTCTTCGTTGGGATAAATATGGCTTATTACGGGCACCTGGTATCTCTGCCCTTCTCTGATCAGTGAGCTGAGCTCAGCGAGTCTCGGATGTTCATGTGAGCCTCCAATGTAAAGCTCGTAGGAGAGGGCAGCAGGATCAAATGAAAGCGCATCCTCCACATCTGAGAGTATGGCTAGATCATAAGGGTCGGTGGCATACGACGTGATTCCATTCATCTTGAAAATAATCTCAAAGTTGCTGGACAACCTTTCATGGACGTAATATCTGGTGGAATTTGCGCAATCCTGGCCGTTGTTTACCAAGCCTCCAACCACCGCGCTCTCAACTGCTGCCTTGATATCGGCATCTTCAAACACGATGAAAGGCGCCTTTCCGCCAAGCTCTAGCGAGATCTTCTTTAAAGTTTCCGCGCCGATGGCTGAAATGCTCCTCCCCACTTCTTCACTGCCCGTGAACGCTATCATATCCACCTTGCTGTTCTTTGCCATTCCATTCCCTATCCTGTCTCCGCGTCCTGTTATCACGTTGAATGCACCGTCTGGTATTCCTGCTCTTTTGACAATCTTCGCGAACTCTATAGTTGTCAGCGGCGTGTAACTTGCAGGCTTTACGACAACAGTATTGCCCATGACAAGGGCGGGAACAGCCCTCCAGACAACCATCATCAGCGGATAATTCCATGGGGTGATAACGCCGACAACGCCGATAGGCTCACGGCGCACAGCACTTGTCCCCTCATCCCCGTATTCAGCCATCGCCTTTCCTTCCAGATTCCTCGATGCACCTGCGAGAAAACGTATGTTGTCAATCAGATACGGCAGATCGTAGTTCGCTGTCTGCTTTATTGACTTTCCAGAATTCACGGATTCAAGTTCTGAAAAGAAATCAATCTCTGATTCTATTATATCGGCAACCCGCATCAGTTTAAGTGAGCGTTCTGCAGGTGTGATTTTTGACCAGCTGCCAACGTCGAAAGCATCCCTTGCCGCATCAACCGCATTTTCAAGGTCTGCCTCAGTCGAATTTGGGACACTTCCTATCACTTTCCCTGTGGCGGGGTTAATAACATTGATAGTCTCTCCGTTTGATGATTGCCTGAATTCACCATCTATGAAATTTAGTCCCTTGAGGACTCTCCTGCTGTCAGAACTGCTGGTATCTCTCATTACTGTAATATCGCACTCGTAAATAATAACTGTATTTGTCCATCCAAAAACATCAGACCTGCGATATGTCCACAGGATTCCACCGACAGATCACTGCCTCTTTCCTGCCATCTCCTGCCTTGAATCCCTTCATTCAGAATCACAGGTGAGCCGATATTCTATGTGTGCAAAGGTCTTTCTGGTGGCCGTTCCTGGTGTCATTCCTCGGACTTCAGCAAAAGTAATAAGATGGTGTCGGGCTCATTGGGATGGAGCGCCATGGATAGCAAGATACCTGAAAAACTGCTGAACAGGCTGCACAGGGGCTCCATTTTTGACATCCTCCCTCTTATCCCTGATAATAGCGTGGATTGCATATTTGCCGACCCTGACTACAATGTCGGTGTCAGGTATCAGGGAACGAGCTACACAAGGTCTTTTAAGGAATACATTGACGAGTGCGTCCGGTGGTCAAGGGAATGCCATCGTGTACTGAAGGAGGACGGCAATTTTTTCATCGTCAACTACGGGAAGAACAGCGCTTATCTTCGGACAGAATACCTGGACAGCGCGTTCAGTAACGTGTACGAATATGTCTGGGTGTACAGGACGAACATCGGCTTCGGAAAGACGCATTTCACAACGGCACACAGGATAATCCTTCACTGCACAAAATCCCACAGCAACAGATTCTACAAGGACAGGGTGGCGCAACCCTATCAGAACCCCACTGACAGGAGGATAAGGAAGCTCCTCTCT
>JAGVSJ010000068.1 GCA_019720975.1 Candidatus Sysuiplasma superficiale | reverse complement strand
AAGATTTGAGCGGTATGTTGTCAATAACCTTCTCGCCCTCCTCGAGGCGTGGAAGAAGATTCACGATCGGTCTGCCCGGGCTGTGGCGCGATCCTGCGGGTATGGCATATGTTTTAAGCCAGTAGGCCCTGCCCCTGTTTGTTATGAACAGTATGTAATTGTGCGTTGATGCCACGAACATGTCCACAACGTAGTCCTCTTCATGTGTATCCACGCCGGCAAGACCCTTGCCCCCTCTGTGCTGCTGTTCGTATGTTGCCAGAGGGACGCGTTTCACGTAACCCCTGCTGGTCACTGTGACAACAACCTCCTCGTCGGGAATGAGGTCCTCTATGGTCATCTCAAGTCCCTCGGAATTTATTTCAGTGAGGCGTTTGTCACCGTACTTCTCCTTGATTTCGTCCAGTTCTGTTTTTATGATTGTGAGTATCCTTGTTTCATCGCCCAGCGTTCTGGTGTAATCCTCTATCCTTGCGATCAGACCGCTGTACTCCGTCCGCACCCCGTCCATCTCAAGACCAGTGAGCTTCTGCAGTCTCATGTCCAGTATTGCCTTTGCCTGTTCCTCCGAAAGGCTGAATCCCCGAGTCTGCTCAGGCCGGTTTATCAGCGGGACTGTGGACCAGTCTGAAACATCCATCAGCCTGAGTCTTGCCTCTTCGCCTGAAGTTGATTTTCTGATGATGTCTATCATCCTGTCGATGTTCTCTATCGCAACCATCAGCCCTTCAACAATGTGCATCCTCGCCCTTGCCTGCTTCAGCTCGAATTCCGTTCTCTTCCTCACTATTTCCCTGCGGAAATCGATGAAGTTGCGCATGAGCTCCCTTAGCGAAAGCACCTTGGGCTCATTGTTGACAAGTGCGATGTTGATTATGCCAAAGGTGACTTCCATCTGGCTGTGCGTGAAAAGCTGATTCAGAACAACGTCCTCTATCGCATCCCTCTTCAGTTCGATTACAATTCTCATCCCGCTTCTGTCCGATTCGTCCCTGAGATCGGAGATGCCCTCGACACGTTTCTCCTTGACAAGGCGCGCAATGTCCTCGAGCATTGCACTCTTGTTCACCTGGTACGGTATTTCGTCCACGATGATCTTCTTTCTGCCTTCCTCCTCCTCGATATGTGTCTTTGCCCTGACTGTTATCCTGCCTCTGCCGGAAGTGTAGGCATCGACAAGTCCGCTGAGACCGTATACTGTGCCACCGGTCGGAAAGTCGGGTCCCTTGATGAATTGCATCAGCTGCGAAAGATCAGCCTCTGGATTATCTATGAGGTGCTTCATTCCGTCAACTACCTCTCCGAGGTTGTGCGGAGGCATGTTGGTCGCCATGCCGACCGCAATTCCGCTTGTCCCGTTCACGAGCAGGTTCGGGAACTTTGAGGGCAGGATCTCCGGCTCCCTGAGCGTTGCATCGAAATTGTCAACCATTCTGACTGTTTCCTTCTCTATGTCCTGCAGCATTTCTTCCGCAATTCGCGAAAGCCTGCACTCAGTGTATCTCATTGCGGCTGCCGTATCACCGTCAATGCTGCCGAAGTTTCCCTGGCCGTCTATGAGAGGGTACCGCATTGAAAAGGTCTGTGCCATCCTGACCAGCGCATCGTAGATTGCGATGTCACTGTGAGGATGATACTTGCCGAGCACCTCTCCGACAATCCTCGCGCTTTTCTTGTGTGCCCTTCCCGCATTGGCGCCAAGCTCATTCATTCCAAACAGTATTTTCCTGTGAACGGGCTTCAGTCCGTCCCGTACATCGGGCAGTGCCCTTCCCACAATGACGCTCATCGCATAATCGATGTAAGCCTTCCGCATCTCGATTTCAATCGGCCTGTTGATTATCCTGTTCGGTGCAGGCTCCGGTGAAATGCTTCCGTCTGTCATCTAAAACACCTACACGTCCAGGTTTTCAACCTCTGCCGCATGATTCTCGATGAACAGTCTCCTGGGCTCAACGGCGTCGCCCATCAGCGTTGTGAAGAGCATTTCCGCCTCCACCGCATCCTCCACAGTCACCTGCTTAAGGACCCTTGTTTCAGGATTCATTGTTGTAAGCCACAGCTGTTCGGGATTCATTTCGCCGAGCCCCTTGTATCTCTGGACAGTGGCATTTGCCATCTCCTTGAGTTTCTGTTCAAGTTCCCTGTCGGAGTAGACGTAGAGTTCGCTGTTCCCCTTCTTTAGCCTGTAGAGCGGCGGCTGCGCGATATAGACAAAGCCCGCCTCTATGAGCGGAGTCATGTGCCTGTAGAGGAAAGTGAGCAGCAGCGTCCTTATATGCGCACCGTCGACATCAGCATCCGTCATCAGTATGATCTTGTGGTAACGCGTCCTGCCTATGTCGAATTCGTCTCCTATTCCTGCCCCGATGGCAGTTATCAATGTCCGTATTGCCTGATTTTTAAGTATCTTGTCGAGTCGTGACTTTTCGACATTCAGTATCTTTCCGCGGAGCGGCAGGATTGCCTGAACGCTCCTGTCCCTTCCCTGCTTTGCGCTGCCGCCTGCAGAATCTCCCTCGACAACAAATATTTCGCATTTTGCAGGGTCGCGTTCACTGCAGTCAGCGAGCTTTCCAGGCAGATTTCCGCCCTCAAGCAGTCCTTTCCGTCTTGTGAGCTCCCTTGCCTTCCTTGCGGCCTCTCTTGCCTGTGATGCAAGCAGTGCCTTCCCGATTATTGCAGAAGCTGTTTTTGGATTCTCTTCAAGAAAAATACTCAGCTTCTCGTAGACTGCGGATTCCATAATTCCCCTTATTTCGCTGTTTCCCAGTTTTGTCTTTGTCTGTCCTTCGAATTGCGGCTCCGGAACCCTCAGGCTCACTATTGCCGTCAGCCCTTCCCTGACGTCTTCCCCGGTGAGCTGTTCTTCTCCCTCCTTGAGAAAATTGCATTTCCTGGCATAGTCGTTGATCGTCCTTGTGAGACCGCCCCTGAAGCCGATCAGATGCGTTCCTCCCTCGGCAGTGTTTATATTGTTTACAAAAGTATGAACGCTTTCGTTATACGAGTCGGTGTACTGCATCGCAATTTCAATCTGTACGCCGTCAGATGACGCCGAGAGGTAGACAGGTTCAGAGTGGAGCGGGGTCTTGGCCGCGTTCAGATATTTTACAAAATCGACGATGCCGCCCTGGTAGTAGAAAATGTTCTCTTTTGGAATCCTCTCGTCGATGAATGTTATCCTCAGCCCCTTGTTGAGGTAGGCGAGCTCCCTGAGCAGCGTTTCGATTGTCATATAATCGAACGATACTTCGGTGAATATGGTCGCATCGGGCTTGAAATGTATCATTGTTCCGGTCTTCAGTTTTCCCTCCTGGTCGTACAGGCCCAGTGTCGCGTCCCTTGTAATCATCGGGGCAGTCATTACGCCCCGTTCAAAATGAAGGTAGTGCTCCCTGCCGTCGCGCCATACAAAAGCTTCCAGCCATTCTGACAGTGAATTTACGACTGAAAGACCAACGCCATGCAGTCCTCCCGAAACCTGGTAACTCTTCTTGTCAAATTTGCCGCCGGCGTGCAGTGTTGACATGACGATCTCCATTGCCGATCTGCCGTATTTCGGATGTATGTCCGTCGGTATGCCGCGTCCGTCATCCCTGACGGATACCGACCCGTCACGGAATATCTTCACCTCAACATTGCTGCAGTAGCCGGCCATCGCTTCGTCTATGCTGTTGTCCAGTATTTCGTACACGAGGTGGTGCAGTCCTCTGTGGTCAGTGCTTCCTATATACATGCTGGGTCTTTTTCTGACAGCCTGCAACCCTTCCAGAACCTGGATGCTGTCAGCATTGTAGCTGTTTTCCTGCAGTTGAATCACATCCTGTTGTTAGAGCCTTTTTCCCTTCCCTTATCCGGCTGAAAACCGCGATTTTTCGATGGCTGCCAACACTATAATCTGAGCCTATAAATAACCTATCGGAATACAGTGATC
>JAGVSJ010000067.1 GCA_019720975.1 Candidatus Sysuiplasma superficiale | reverse complement strand
GAATCGATCTTGAACAAATGTTAATTGATCATGGTCTGCCCCCTAAATACTGCGACATTATTGGCTTATAAGGATCCGGAGAAAACAAGCCAGAATGAGGGTGGTTTGGAGGGAGCATTGTGACAGCAAGAACAAGAAGGAGATGGCAGCCTGAGGAGAAACTCGCTGTCATCAAGGAAGTGCAGGAGAAGGGATCTGTCGTCGAAACGTGCAGGAAATACTCCATCGACCCTGCCATGTACTATCGTTGGAAGGCATCCTACGACACATTCGGAGTTGACGGTCTCAAGTCACACTACAGAAGGATGGAACCGGGCCTCAGGAAACTGATGAAGGAGAACTCAAGACTGAAGAAGCTGCTCGCTGAGAAGGATCTCACGGTGGAGATGCTCAGCGAAGCATTAAAAAAAAGGAGGATGGAAAAGAGATGAGCACACTGGCATCAGAATATGTGGGAAGGGGCATCAGCTCAACCGCGGCCGCCAGTCTTCTGCACATTCCGAGATGCACCCTTTACAGAACACCTGTACACTCGCCTTCCAGGAAGGGAAGACGGTATTCCGAAATCACTCTCAGAAAGACCGTGGACGGAGCGTTCGTCTATCTGTCAAACGGACAGGTGGTTGAAGAGATGAAGGAGCTGCTCTCAAGGGAATTCGTCTGCTACGGCTACAAGAAAGTGGCAAAGCACCTGCAGCGTGAGGGCTTCATGATAAACAGAAAGAAGGTACGCAGGCTGATGGCATGGAACGGTCTTCTTAACCATTCGTACAACAGACGCAGCCCTGTCAGCAGAGTGGTGGAATCCAAAGTCATTGTCAGTGCGCCGAACCAGGTCTGGGAGATGGACATAAAGTATGTCTGGATTGCAGGCGAGGAGAGGAACGCATACTTCCTCGGATTCATCGACTGTTTCACCAGGGAGGCGGTGAAGCATTATTTCGGCTTCCACTGCAACGGCGGGGATGTCCGTGAAACGATGTTTCATGCATTCCATGACAGGGGTATCGGCGAGATAGGCAATATGAGGATCAGGAACGATAACGGTACACAGCTCGTCTGCAACACAGTGGAGGAGTTCCTGGCAATGATGAACATCGGCCATGAACGCATCCATCCCCAGACGCCGAAGGAGGATGCGCATATCGAGTCCTTCAACTCCATACTCGAGAGGGAGGTCATCAGGAGATTTGAGTTCGAGAGCTTCGGCGATGCCGAAGCAACGATCAACAGATTTGTGGCGTTCTACAACAGCGAACGTATTCACTCGGCAATAGGGTACGTGACACCGAGGGAGATGTATCAGAAATGGAAAGTAAAATGTACAGAGATCGCATGAGTCCTTACAAGTCAACTTTGTCTCAGATTAGGGGACCAAACCACTATAATGTTTCCATTGCTTCACACTCCATATGTTTGCAGTGAAGACACAGTGAGATCTTAGAAATTTCTGCCTCAGGGCAGTCTCCTGTAGAGCTAAACCCTGTTGAACGTTAATGTTTTAGAGATGCTTGTGATTGACTTTGACAATGTCTAGTGTACCAAGAATAGATTCTCCAACACTGGAGAAACGGGCCTGGCTTCTTGGCCTCCTTCACAGAAACATAAGTGAATATTTCGCCCATTGGGAAGATTCCGCATTTTCGCGAGATCGGCTAGATGCTGTCTATCTAGACTGGATCGAAGAGGGACTTCACCTCAATGACCGCTTTGAATTTGTAGCCTTCCTACGGCGCTGTGTTGCCAAGCTGAGAAATGGGCATTCATACTGTTATGATGAAACTGCGCCGTTATATCTGACCAATGCCTCGAAGCTTGGTTTTTCATTGGAAAAGATAGGAGACCAATGGGTCGTTGTACAAAGCGAAGTTCCTGAGGTCAAGCCTGGATTTGTGGTGGAATACATAGATCGCAGAACGCCAAGTGAATGGATGAGAAAACTCAACGATGTAAATGGCTTTACCAAGACTGAGGCAAAGGAGATACAATGGCAAAATTTTATGCCGGAGGTCTGGAGAGCGGATTCAGCCACACTAGGGGTAATTGACCTGACAGATAGGGCACGAGAAATAAAATATTCTCCACCAAAATTGAGTGTGAAGGATACAACCCGAACTGCGACATCCTCTGTTGCTATCACGGCACCGGGATGGTTGAAAGAAGAGAAAGTCGCGTACCTGCCTGTACCATCGTTCGCAGAACCACGCTTTGAAGAAGCTGCTCTGAAGCAGTTGCATGAATTCAGCGATGCAAGCGGGATAATAATTGATGTAAGGGGAAATGGAGGAGGCAGCACTCCGGGAAAGCTTATTGCTGCCCTCATGGACGTACCCTATAGAGACTGGACCGAAACCTGTCCTGACGTTGCGTATCTAAGCAACAGACATAAAGGGGAACCAGGCTCTCTTAAAATATTCGACGACGGTTCCGGCGGGCGATGGGAATCAGACTATGTTCGATCCGATAGCTGCGTCTTTAAAGGAAAGCTCGTCATACTGATGGATAGGCGCACCGCATCGGCAGCTGAGGATTTCGTGATGCCCTTCAAGGATACTGGTAGGGCAACCCTCGTTGGAGAGACATCTTGGGGGTCCACGGGTATGCCGATAATGTGGTCGTATGACTCCATTCATTTTGGTATCGGATCAATTCGTGCTTACATGCCTTCAGGGGAAAGTTTTGAGGGCATCGGGATTTCGCCCGACATTACCGTGAAGAGAACAAGAGAGGACATCACTTCTGAAATGGACCCAGCGCTCGAGAGAGCCTTGAGTATAATGTAGACGGCTGTGAATAAATCGACAGGCGTTTTATCATTCCACATTATTTGGAGCCTCGTAAGGATATAGGGGAACCCATCCCATTTCGTGTCTTCGTGATTGTAAAAAAGGGGAGACAGAAAAGTGTCGGCAGGGTTAGTGGACTGTGAATAACTAAGCCGTCATTGTTCTGTGTCTTCTTCGTTTTACATTCACAAACTTGAAATGGAATCCTTCCCGGATTACGCTTGTTCACAACTTGCGTGCCAAGTCCGATAATTTCATTAATATGAGGATGACATATCAGGATCAAAAGATTTCAAAGGCTTCAACCCTGCCATCCTCAAGAAGAATTGCATGCTTCTATTCGGCCGGCATAGCATCGAAAACAGTTTGGCTGAAGCCGCATTAACAAGGTATTCGCTGAAAAATTGATATGGACCGGGCGGGATTTGAACCCGTGGCCTCTACCATGCCAAGGTAGCGATCTTCCAACTGATCTACCGGCCCATCTATACCAAATCAGGCAGCGATACCATATGGTACTGCATTATAACCGTTTTGCAACATTTAACGCTGTTGCGTATCGTGGCATGATAGCCATAGCTCAAGTGAAGCTGGGAGTGTTTGTGATGTGTATCTAGGCAAGAGAGTTCGGGTTAAACTCAGATGATGCAGTAAACCGCGAATACAGTAATCACCGCTCACAAGACAGGTAATGTGTAACGGAGCGCGTACATCAGCGTGAATAGGAAAACACTTCTAAAGCAAGTCAATGGAACTTTGTGTATGTGTTTGACTCGCTGGAATTCATTGAAGCAACAAGTCGCTCTGCTCTCTTTTGAACAAGGTGCGGCGGCAACATTTAGGTGATTGCCCGTTATACAACTGTTTGAAGGTGAGACGGACATGAACAAGACTTCCGGCAGCGACTTGCATGATGTAGAACTGGATGCCATCCTGAGCGAACTTTCTGAGCTCAGACACAGATACGGTTTCTTTAGTTTTCTCAGGCACCGGCGGCTGTTGGAAACCGTCGACAGTGTAACAGATGAGCTGAAAAACGTACATGCGTTGCTTACCCCTCCCACATTCACTGCAGCAGCGCAGGAGGAACAGGCGCAGTTTACCTCCCGCGCAAAGTCAAAGATTCTGGCCTCGCTTTCGGTGCTGTGCAGACACCTGAGTGAAATAGCATCCAGTGCGATGAGACACAGAGACAGCATGGGCATGGCAGTACGCAGACTCGCGGAATGGCTGATTCAGCAGCTCGCAGATATCATGAAAAATGCCAAGCAGATTCTCGGTTTCATGAACTGGAACCTGAGCATAAGCGCGGGTTTCCCGTCAGGCATCAGCTACAGCATCACAATAGATTTTCAGT
>JAGVSJ010000066.1 GCA_019720975.1 Candidatus Sysuiplasma superficiale | reverse complement strand
ACTCTGAGCGCCGGAAAGTATCCTGCCGGCAGCGAGGCAATCATGTCAGGATTTGTCATTCACTGATTATCCAGAACGCCTGTGTGGCGGCAGATGCTGTTTTTGCATCCGGCAATTTGGCTGAAGAGGCCATAAAAGTTCTTTAAAAAACTGTAACAATCAGAGGGAGCGACGAAATGGCATATCTGAAGGCACTGAGAAGAGCAAAGAGCATTGGCTGCAAAAGCATTACTGACGGGTGAGGCTGGTTTCTCCGATGGGGCCACAGATCTGTATATCATGGTTCCATCGGGAAATACTCAGAGGATACAGGAGTGCCACATACTCATCGGGCACATGGCGCTGTCCTGAAATGCCTCACATCTGTCTGATGACCTCAGCTCAGCAAAAATTTGAGTGCAGATGTCCTTGCAATCGGTAGAAATAAAGTATTTTGGAAGAGGTTTTGTCTGCTGCTCCAAATCTTTCGTGGCTCACTTTTTTCTCCGCATCGATACCGCGGCAACAACTAGAGCAATAGCGGCGAGTGCAATAGCTCCAATTGCGAGGTATGTATCATTAGTGGTGCCTGACCTGTTAGCGGTTAACCCGCTCTGTTCGGCGTTGAGTTTGTTGAGTAATGCAGAGTCCTGTTTTTGCAGATTCGTTATTTCAACCTGAAGATGGCTGGTATTGACCCCGAAGGTTGTATTGACGTAATTTAGCTGTGCCTGCAATGAGCTGAGTTGTGACTGTACACCCAAAAGTTCGGTCTTCATCACAGAAATGTTTGCCTGCAGAGCGCTTATGTTATTCCTCAGGCTTGTTATGTTGTTCGTCAACTGCTGTGTAAGTGATGTAACCTCCGACTGCAGCGTTGAAAGCTTGTTTGTAAGCGTTGTCGTTTCGTTCTGTATGCTCGCGATCAGAGGAGATTCAAGATAGAAACTGATGTCGTGGGACATGTTGGAGACGGTGGGTAGACCGTCTGCCGCCAGACCGATAACCAGGAGGCTGTAGTAGCCAGACCAGTCCGGCAGTCCGTTCTCAAACGATATGCTGCCTGAGCTGTTGCCGGAGGGAAGGTACAAGGTTCCGACCCATTCCTTTGCGGCGGTGCTGTAATAGAGGGGTATCGGAACGGTCGCCAAATCGTTGATTACCAGCGTGTATTCAGGATTGAGATCCGACGGATAGAGGAAGGCGGAATACATGCCGTACTGGACTTCCGTGCCGTTGGAGTAGGTTATGTTTGCCATAACAATAGCGGTCTGGCCCTCGTAGAGCACCGAAGGAGAAATGCTGACCCTGGGTACGTTTGCCTTCGAAGTCACAAGTATCTGGCCATAGAAACTTCCGGTCACTGAGCTGCCGGAAAAGCGGTTATAGACTGAACTTATGAGTATTGTGTAAAGACCCGGTGGAGTTGTGGACGGTACAGGCAGCTCTGAAAAGGGAGTGGGTGAACCGAAAGAGGGAACAGTAACCTGGCTGAATATTACGCCCGTTGAGTTGACAATCGAGAAGGTCACATTAGAGCCAATGAATGCATTGAAATTGAACAGGTTGTAGGGCATTGAAAGGAACGGTACAACATAAATGTTCTGGCCTGCAGCAACCGAGCCTGGCTCTACTCCCTGCGGACCGAGAATGAAGCTTTGCTGAAGTCCGACGCCATTGGTAACCGGCATATACAGGTAGGACGCGATGCCCACGAACAGAATCGGGCCTGCGGGATATGTTCCCGTTATGGTTCCTTCATTCACGCCAAGCGTACTGTTAAAGGGCAGAATTATCTGCGGGCCGGCCAGAGCATAGCCGTTGCTCATGACCGGATTCGACTTGTCGAGTATGCTGTATGAAAGGGGAAATAAGCCGAGCGGCGCATCAACGGTGGTGCCGTTGGTTATCCAGCTCTGCATCGCAATAACAGAGGTCGGGCCTGCAACAGTGGTATTGAAAATATATGATCCCGTGGAAAACACATTCAGTATGCTTGCATAATATCCGAGGTACGCTTCGGCCATGCCGATGCCGGAAACTCCGGACGAATTACTGCCTGAGACCACGACGTCCGAAATACCTGTATCGTATGGCATTATGGGAACTGTCAGATTGCCTTCCCATGTAAGCGTCGTTTTGTTCAGTTTGAGAGTGGTTGAGGCGACCTGGCCGTTGAGCGAGTTGAGTGACGCATTAAAGCTCCCTGACGTCACAGAACCCACAGAGCTCATCACGGTTGCATTTACGGTTATGGTCGTGCCTTGGGGAAATTCGAATGGTAGACTGCCCGTGCTGTTCTGTGGTGTGACTTTGATAGACAGGGTTGGCGGCGGCGCAGTCACCGTCATTTTCTTGAAGTAATAAGCGAGCGCACCCATGTTGATGGCTCCCAGGCCAGTGACAAGGTTGTAGCCCTTTCCCGCTGTCCATGGTATGTTGTAGCCCACCGTTATAGGATCGAATGTTTTGCTGTACACGGACGGGTTGCTTGCAAGCTGATAAAGCGCAGGATTAATCAATCCGACTCTTCCGCCTTCATACTGCCCCAGCAGTGCCATAAGTCCCGCAAACAACGGACTCGCTTCGCTCGTTCCTCCGGATATTCCAGCCTGATTGCCGGGGAACACATAAACCATGCCAGGGAAGACAGAAGCTTCCAGAGAGACGTCCGGGACCATCCTTCCTACCGTATAGGGCCCGTGACTGATTACTGGCAGGTTCTGCTGATACCATGGCAATGGTTCAAGCATACTGATGCCGCCGGTGCTCCCGCCGTAATTGACGAAGTTTGGGACAAAACCATAGTTCGACCAGGCAGTCTGGTTGAACGAACTGACCGCATTACCATTGAATGTGAGATATGTAGTTGTTCCGCCAAGCGCGGTGACAAACGGAGATGTGGATGGATAGCCTGGAGTACCCAGAGGCCCGGAGCTGTAGCCGCTTCCACCCGCATCACCGGTCGATGCTGAAAATGTTATACCTTCAATAGCGCCGAGCTGGTAGAAAAAGTCAGGGAGGATGACATTGTAAAACGTCGCTAAGGCGGGGAAATTTGCCAAGGTTGATTCGGGAATGGAAAAGCTCTGCGACAGACTGTTTACGGCGGCGTCACTGACGATGGTTGATATGGGAACGACAAGCGGAAGATTTCCATTCGCAATATAGAGGTCTATTGCGGCGTTGGGCGCCATTGTGTGAGACGACTCGACATCAAGGCTTATCTCCCCGGCCCATCCTGTAGCGAGACCAAGAGCGGGATTGTACGGCCCGATGGGTATGACGTTGAGTGCGGGCGGTGCCTGCAGACCATAGATGCTGTCAAAATAGCTGAGTTCCTGCGCTATGTAGGGATCGCCGAAGAAATCGAGTATACCTATTGTCTGGCCTGTGCCGTTGATACCATTCGAGTAGAGACCGGTCGTGTTATAAACGGTTTGCAGGGCGGTGGCAGGGTACGGCTCTATGGAGAAAAGGGGATTCACCTGCTGTGTCACTTTCCGCATGCCGTCTATCAATGTCTGATTGACCATTGTTGACGGATGAGAGAAAAGCGAAGCTGTCAGGTTGGACGCGTAGAAATCCACGCCGGGAATGAGCGGCGTGCCGTACGCGTTGTAATATGCAGATTTTCCGTTCGAGTACAATCCCAGTGACAGGCCCAGGTATTCCTTTATTTGCTTCACGGTGCCTGTTGCAACAATCACAGAGTTCATGGATTGAGTGACCACGGTGAAACCATGCGCACTGAGATAATTCAGCGTGGATTGATACGCCTTGGAGTTTGTGAAAAGACTGCTTATTCTTGAAGAGGTCATGAAATGCCTGTAAAGGGGCGAGCCCGGAGTAGAAATTGCATTTGAGTAGTAATTTATGAGCGACATGTTTGTGAGCGGAACGTACACGGTAAAGGGAATGGTTGTGCCGTTGCTGAGGTTGGAAATCTGACTGTAACCTGACGCTGCCGTGTTCGGTATGGTCTGAAACTTACTGGAAGGCGCACTGCCACCCGCACCAGCGGCCGCAAGAGGATTCTGCAGAGAAGCATATCCAGCTGGCATAATCATCAATAGTGCGATCACAACGGGAATCACTGCTGTTACCAAAAATAACTTATCAGTTTTCGCTATCCTCACATTTCCACCTGTCGGCGCTCATGATAACAAACATATTTATATCTAGTTGACAACACGAGTATCTTCA
>JAGVSJ010000065.1 GCA_019720975.1 Candidatus Sysuiplasma superficiale | reverse complement strand
TTCCTTCCGATTCACCTCAGCGACTAACCCTAACTTTCATCTCCTTGCCGCATGTGAGGCAAAACTTCGATTTCAAAGGACTCTGTGTTCCGCACCAGATGCACTTCCCGAGCGGATTGTTAAGCGACTCTGCCTCCTCCCTGACCTCCACTCCGTATGCCCTGAGTATTATCCTGTCCATGTCCTTTCCTGAAAGGTGCACATATGTCCTTGTCATTGATGAGCCATGAACCCACCCCATCTGTATTTCCAGCGGGGCGTCCGCGATGTGTTCCGCGAGCAGTGTCGCTCTCGTATGCCTGAAGAGATGGGGGTTGACCTTCTTTGGAATCCCTGCCCTTGCTGCGGCCCTTCTGACAACCTGCAGTGCCTGGTGGTAGTGCGTTGGCGACCTGTTGCCGTCGCGTGGATTGGTGAAGACGAAAGTGTCAGTACCTTGCTTCTCTCTGCGGCTCTCTACCCATTTCCTGAGGAACGGCACTGAAGTGCCGAATAGCCTCACCCTCCTTGTTCCTGTCTTGCCGCTCACTATGAGTATTGCACCGTATTGGTCGAATGTTACGTCTTTGACTCTCAGTGTGAGCACTTCCGATATTCTGCATCCTGAGTCGTAGAGAAGCGAAATCAGTGCCCTATCCCTGAGTGTTCGGCACACCTTCATCATCCTATCGAATTCATCGGCTGTTATTATGCAGTCAGGCTTGTCACGTCGGACACTCCTGAGCGGTCTTATCCAGCCGACAACATGGTTTGCCTTGTCTTTGTCGGCGAAATGCCATCTGTAGAAGCGTTTGATCACTGACTTTATGTCTCGCACGGTATTAGGCGAATACCCGACTGTTGTGAGTTGGAAGAGGAAATCCCTGATGTCCTCCCTTGACGGTGAGAGGAAGTGTTCTCCCATTGCCTTTGCGATGAGCCTGAGCCTCAGAAGATAGTGGTACTGCCTTGCAGGAGAGAGACCGAGTGCGGCTCCTTCAGAAACAAAATCCATGATTCTCTGCTTTGCACCGTCAGGAATACTCTCGGTGCCCAGTCTCTCCATCTCGCTGGCAAGATAGAGTCTTGTATTGTGGATATCTGGCAGTGATTCATAATTAAGCCTGAGGGGTTTCCGTGAAGGCGCAGTCGGATCTTCGAAATCACAGTTTGTCTGTGCAGGGAAGCGGTATTTGAATGAATCCGTTGTCATCTGTTCCACCAAACCTGTTAGCACCCAAACAAAAGTTCGAAGAGTATGTTGACAAAGCTTCTGCCCTCGGTCTCCTTTAGTGCTCCTGATGCATTTTCGTGTTTCTTGAGACCGTTTGTTATCGGGGATGGGTTAGTCAGCCTGTCTGATTTCCTGATCACTCTGATTTGTTTGTACGCTGGCTTACCCTTATTTTCTGTTGTGCTGCTGTTTAGCTTTGTCTGAAAGACAAAGTTTCTCCTGATGTATCTGTCACACCAGTGTGTTCTGCATGCAGATGTGTTATAGCCGCACTTGCAGTTCAGGCAAGTGAAGATTATCACTTCCTCCTTTGGCGCACTCCGGAGCACATCCGGAGCGGCCCAGCTTATTTCGCCGCCACAGCAGCCGCATCTCAAATCCATTCTATTCACATTCTTTTTATTCAAATCAATATTCTATCTAGTAATGAGTAGGCAGCATACTATTTACGTCTTACTGTCGGGTGACCGGCAGCTGTCAGCAAAAATATGATAAGCATCCCGGCACTCTCTCATCCTCATGAAGGCTCTGGACTCAAAGTACTCCATGTCTGTACTCCTGTTCCTGTCTGAGAGGGACCAGTGTTTCAAGAAGGATCTCTACGGTGTTGTCACAAGTCCCAACACACTGGACAAGTTGCTTGATCATCTTCAGACAGCTGGACTAATAACAATGAAGGAAGAGATACTTGGTAGACGAACGTACCTGATCACACTGACATCAACAGGTAAGAAAGTGGCGAATAAGCTCAGAGAGATTGATGGCATGGTAAACAAGTAAAAAGCAATGAGAAGGAAATTCACAATCCTGGAATGTGTGGTTTCATTTGAAACCCTCAGTAAAGGATACTTGCATACCAGCAAGGAATGACATGGTATAATCGGACCTTCACGACGAAATGTGTGCTGCCATCCTTGATGACTTATGAGTGAATAATTTATGCCAGCATATGGTAACCAGTAATGAATGTTGCATTGTGGGATCTCAACGAACTTCCGCTGATGGTGATTCATATCCTGCGTACTTTTTATGACATCCCGCCCTTTGTGCGCCCTATTTTTCCGCTGTTTGACTGAAAATTCAGGCGCCCGCAGCCCAGTTCTCTAGCCTCTGGAGTCCTTCTTCTACACTAACCTTAGGCTTCCAGCCAAGCTGTTTTATTGCTTTTCGTATATCTGAAATGTAGACTTTCTGATCACCGTTTCGCCATTCATCAAAAGAAATGTCCGGTCTCCTGCCGGTCATCTTCTCGATTCTTTCCACCAATTCCAAAAGCGATAGAGTGTTTTCGGAGCCTCCTCCCATGTTGAACAATCCTCCCTTCAGTGGCGACTCCAGAAAGGCATTGTAGGCTGCAATCAGATCGCTGACGAAGAGGACATCGCGCACCTGCTTGCCATCGCCGTAAATTGTTATCTTCTTGTTTCTCAGTGCAGACAGGATGAAATGCGCAACCCATCCCTGGTCTTCGTTTCCGAACTGTCTCGTGCCGTAAATACAGCTCATCCTGAAGACAGCTGCCTTCAGGCCGTATGTATGAGAATATTCCTGAACGTACAGATCCGCTGCAAGCTTCGAGGCACCGTAAGGCGTGTGTTCACATCCGTCGACGCTGAAACTTTCAGGTATACCGTGCTCGAATGCTTTGTCCGTATATTCGTACCTGTCACCATTCAGCCGCACCGGCAATCTGTTGACGTTCTCACCGTACACCTTATTGGTTGAGCAGAATATGACTGCCGGGTTGCGTCCAGACTTCCTGCACGCTTCAAGGACATTGAATGTACCGAGCATGTTTGTTTCGAAATCACGCCTCGGGTCCGTGAGAGACGTGGTCACTGCAACCTGGCCCGCAGTGTGTATCACGGCATCAGCATTGCTCACGAGCTTCTCCATCCTTTCAGCGTCGGTGACGGAAGCATTTAACAGGGTTATTCTGTTCTTGCCGGACAGGTAATTCCAGTTGTATTTCGGCGTGTCTGTTCCTGACCGCCCAAGCATCTCGCCCCTGGACATATTGTCTATGGCAACAACATTCCATCCTCTGTCTGCGAAAAATTCAACGGCATGAGAGCCTACAAAGCCAGCCCCGCCTGTTACAACCATCGTTCGACTCATTTCAACAACACATCCTCATGTTGAACATATTACATCACACATCATTCAGCAGACATTGAAACAGTTTTCTATCTTTTTACTCCAACCTGGATGAGCTGCGTCACGATTCGAGGAATCTCTTTCTTTCCCTCTCCTCCCTTTCGAAGAGGTCCTTCACTCGGGCATCGGCGCTCCATTCGACGAGTTTCCTGATTCCAAGGTCGAATTCAGTGAAGCTGATGGTTCCAAAATCCCTTGTCAGGCGTCCAATATCAGCAAAATCGTGCCTGTTGTCTCCAGGCCTGAACTCGCCCGAGATGAAAGGCTCAATATCAAGACCCGTGGCCTTGTTCAAAAGAGCGACAATGTCCAAGAGTGTATGTGGCTTGCCGGTGCCTACATTGTATATGCCCTCTCCTTTGGTAAGTGAGGAGACATTCACCCGTGCAACATCGTTGACGTATACATAATCCCTCATCTGCATGCCGTCCTCGAAGAGAAAGGGACTGTTGCCGCTCATCATCCTTGAGAGGAATATGGCGATGACACCGGTATACGGATTGCTGAGACTCTGCCTAGGACCATATACATTGAAGTAGCGTAATGCGACTGTCGGTATGCCCAAGGCGTAGGAAAAATCAATTGCAAGTCTTTCAGTGGCATATTTCGAAAGTGCATACGGACTAAGGTTCTGGGGTGGCTTCTCTTCGGGAATCCCAACAGGAATGGTGCCACCACCACAGACAGGGCATCTCACCTCCCACTCCTTCTTCTTCATCTGTGACAAGGTTCTCTGTTCAGGATACAGCATGCCGTGAACAGCGCACCTGTACGCTCCCTCCCCATAGAGGCTCTTGGATGAGGCAACCACTATCTTCTCAATACTGGATTTGAGTTTTGCATCGTGTATTATGACATCAAACATCGTGGCTGTTCCTCCAGCATTGACATCGATGTATTTTCTAGCCTGCCAGAAGCTCTGTCCAACGCCGACCGCACCTGCAAGATGTATGACTGAATTAACACCCTTGAGAGCTTTGAGCCAGTATTTTCTGTGTCTTATATCTCCCAATATGTATTTTGCATGACTGTTCTTGTGCCTGGGCATTTTGCCCATGTGCACCTTTATTTCAAGATCAAC
>JAGVSJ010000064.1 GCA_019720975.1 Candidatus Sysuiplasma superficiale | reverse complement strand
CCATTGACCTCCATCAAACAACTCCTCTCGTGCCAATCCTCAGCGGTGTCATATCATGGCGGCTGATCTCGCTGTTCCTCTTCACACTGTACGGCACCGCTGATAGGGAGGATACAATAAAGGTGCCCCATGATCTTGTTCTGAAAGTAGAGAAAGCGATTTCTACCAGCGATATGGGATACAGGAACCGCAGTGAGTTTATCATAGAAGCTGTCCGTGAAAAAGTGCAGCAGTTATCGAAAATAAAGGAGGTACAGGCATGAGAATGGCAAGGGTACGAAAATATGACGAGGAGATGCATGCAGTACCCGATCACTTCATGTTCCGGATTAGCGGAACGGAGGAAAAAACAAGCGTAGAATATGAAGAGGAATTCCTGACAAGCGAGACAAGGTTCAACGAGATTGGAAAGACACAGGCAGACCGACAGAAGTCGAGGTTTCCCGACGACCGTTTTGAATCGTCATATGCCAATGGCATCGGAACCGTCAGGGTTTCTTTCACCGGGAACCGTGGCGTGTGCCTTTCGCGCGTCCTGAATGAGTTAGCATTCCAGGCAAAGTGCTTCTTCAATGATGAAGCCGTTTCAGAGCTGTTGGAAGATACCAGTGTCAGAGATACGTGGATATAGAGGGAGGATTGAATGACCTCATTTTTTCTTTCTGGACATTCTGTCCTTACTGATTCCCTTGGCGACGTCCTCGGTTCCCTTCAGAACCCCGTATCCTCTTGGGCCAAGGAGGCCTTTTTCGATGGCCTTCTCCCCCGCTCTGATGTCTCTGTTTCCAAGTCTTTTTCTTACGACTTTCCTTTTGTCAACCATGATTATACATGCGTTGGCGCTTTAATTAATTTTTTCCCGGCGAAAGGTCAGGAGGCTCACCACTTTTTTGGTCCGCCAATGGGAACCGGAATTTTTACGGAGGAAACACGGGATGAATGAAATGGGAAAAGGAGGCGAAATGACGGGTGCGGAGGGGCCGCAAATGGACGACTGCCTGGTGATTGACTACATGCCCTATCTCAGGGCAAGGATAACGGCGGCTGCCAAAGAGGTACAGGTGTGCCGCAAAGTGATCCGTTCACGGTTTTCCATGAACCCGTGCCTGCACGACTCCTATGTCAGGGCGGCGAATGAACTGCAGGGATTGCTGGAGAAGTGGACGCAGTGCTTTCCCGGTGAGCCAGCGGTTCAACCGGTGTTCCTCGAAAGCTGCCTGACGGGAGGTGCGTGATGCTGAGCAACGGGAGTGCAGGGATGCGCATGAAGAGAGTCTATGCCGCCGTGCCCGCGCTCAATGAACTCAGGAGTTCCGGAGGGAGGATACGCACGCGCGAGGAACGGCTGGAGAGGCTGAGTGCAAGGAAGCTGACCCTGATCAGGGAAATGCAGCGCGACGGGAAATCGAAAGCCGTCGAGCGCCGGATCAGGGCGACCGACAGGCAAATTGTGCGCGTCCGGGAGGAACTGGCGTCGCTGAAGCTCAGGAGTGCACAGTTGAAGATGGAGTTGGGGAGAGTGACGAAATGAAGCTGAACGGAATTTTTGGGAACACGCGGGGATCCGGCATTTCAGATGGTGCCACGGGAATTGAGGAGTTGGAGCGGCCGGGTCCCGCCGCTTTTTGCAAGGAGGGAAAAGAAAATGATGAGTGAACAGGTGGAAAGAAGGGAGAGCATGGCCATGATGCCGTTCGACGTTCCGTCGGAGTGGAACGAGCTGGGAAAGGCAGGAAATGCGCTGACGCACATATTCAAGGCCATAATGGTCAGGGGCGTCGACTACGGTGTGCTGCCGGGTGGGAACAAGCCGTCGTGTTACAAGCCGGGGGCAGAGCTGCTGTCCAAATATTTCAACATACGGGACGAGATATCGGAGAAGACATGCGAAAGGCAGCTCACTGGGGAGAACCCGTACGTGTCCTATACCATAAGGGTTTCAGGCTTCAACGGCAGGGGGGAGAAGATCTCGGATGGTGAAGGCTATTGCTCGTCCCTTGACCCGAAGTACATGAAGAGCATGATCACACAGATGGACAAGATGCGCCAGAAGGGCGATAAGGTGTCCATGATAAACATGGTTGCATGGATCGACAACACGATCCTGAAGATGGCCATCAAGCGCGCATACGTGGACATGATATTGCGTGCCACCGGTGCGTCGAGAATTTTCACGCAGGATGCCGAGGATATGTACGACGTTATCGACGGGGAAGTGCCACCGGACATAGAAAACTCACACCGCAGCCAGCCGGCTGGAAATGCCGGGCAGAAGAGCAGCGGCAGCGAGGAGAGAGAGATGTCCGCAAAGCAGAGGGACCGGATCATGGAGGGGCTCGAGGGAAAAATGAAGAAATACGGCCCTCTGTTTGTTGAGTATTATGGCCAGAAAGAACCGCTCTTCAATGCCAAGGTGAAGCTGAAGGACGGCAAGTTCGTTCTTAACCCCACGACCGTGCCGGAGGCGAACACCATACTGCAGAACGTTATATGGCTGGATTCCGAAGCCGACGCCGATTTCCAGGCATGGCTGAAGAAAAGGAAGGCGGTGCTCACAGCATGAGTCCCGCCAGGGAAATAGAACCCGGTCTTGCCGAGAAGCTTCCTGAGTTCGTGAAGTGGCTCAGGAGAAGCACAAAACCCAGATATTCTTCGGAGACCGTGAAGAGAATGGTGAGGAGCGTGAAGTTCATCTCGGCCTTCCTTGACCCGCTGGACTTCACGGAGGATCAAGTTTTTGAATTCATAGATTCCAGGTCAGGGCAGAGCAGGGACAAGACCGTGCAGAACCACCTGAACGGGTTCAGGGCGTTCTGCAGGTTCATGGACTCCCCTGTCGGCGTGCCGACCATCCCTGCCGGGAAGCCGAGGCCAAGGTACATCCCCACGGATGAGGAGGTGCAGAAAGTGCTGAAGGGGGCAAGGCTATACGCGAACGAGAGCATCAGGCTCAGGAATACAATCTGGGTGAAGCTTGCGGCATACTGCGGTCTCCGCGTGTCGGAGATATCAAAAATCAATCTCTCCGATCTTGAGGAGGGGAGGCTGCTGGTCAGGAGTTCTAAGAGGGAGGATGACAGGTACGTTCCGCTTTCCGCGCAGATGCATTCAGAGATCACGGAATACGTCGAGAAGCACCGACCCAGGGCGCCGAATGATCCGGCACTCTTCGTAGCAGAGCACGTCGTGGATGGCGGGATCGTTGTGAAAAGGCCTTCGCCCGATTACGTGCGCAGGAGGATAAAGGAATCCGCCATCCGCGGAAAAGCCGGGATGGTCTCACCCCATGCCCTGAGGCACTGGTTCGCCACGACACTCCTGAAGGGAGGGGTGCGCGGGCATGGACTGGATACCCGCAAGATACAGGTGCTCCTTGGTCATAAAAGTATAGCGTCCACGCAGATTTACACGCATGTGACGAGTGAGGAGGCGTCAAATGAGGTACTTTCACAATGGAACAGTTTTTTTCGGACCCGTGAAGAAATGAACAGGGTTCGAATTCGTTGCGGGTTGTATAATACTAAGCGCGGGGAGAGGGATTCGAACCCTCGCTCTCATAGAGAAACAGCTTAGCAGGCTGCCGCCGTACCGCTGGGCCATCCCCGCCTATGCGCTGAAACGGTCCTGCAGATCGTTTGCCACCTGTTCGAGAACCTCCTCGAAATCTTCGTTCTCCAGGGTAATGACCTCTCCGCTGGGGAGGGTTATTTTTGCATAATATACTTCCCCGTCTTTCGATATTTCAACTTCAGCAAGCATGTCATTCATAACAATCGGGCACATGATTGGACGGTATATATTATAATTTTCCAGAGGGTTATGTTGGCATCCAGCTATAAGCGATACATCCAAACCCTAACTTTTATGAAACAGCTGGACATTATTAATACGTGAGAGAGACAACAAAAGAGCGCCTTGCCAGAAAGATAATCTATTATCAAACCCAGAACCGGTCCCTGACGGAGGACGTTGAACGGCTCAAGAGCATTGTTGAGTTCAACGAAAACCGGAAAAAAGAACTCAATGATGTTCTGGACCAGTCCAATCGCCTTTTATCAGCTTTGAGGAATTGATATGTTATCCTTATCAGAAATGGAAATGCTTAAGGAAATATTTGCCAGTGATTACGTGCTTCTTGATAGAATCGATTCTGAAGAATGCCAGTGCGGGACAGAGATCTCGATACTTCTTGAAGAATTCATAAAATATAACAGCCTGAAGAAAGCACTTTCCAATTATCAGACCAGATATGCTGCGTTAAATGCAGAGATGTACGACCTGTACATGGCGGTACATGGCAATGCCATAGTCCTCAGCGCAACTCTGGCTGAACTTGAGCTTAAAAAGGAAGCTATACCGGGATGGATGCTTGAAAGGACAAAAGCTATACTGGATGAATACCTGATATTCAGGGGTTTCCGATGATTACATTAAACCGGGGTTATGAGATAATATCTGCAA
>JAGVSJ010000063.1 GCA_019720975.1 Candidatus Sysuiplasma superficiale | reverse complement strand
AAAATCCAGTATTAATCGGACGTGTACACACTTTGCTGTAAATTTCAATAAGACCCTGTGCCTTCACCCGTAACAAGTTTGGAGCTGATACGTTGGAAGCACAGGGCATAGAGAATAAGGAAATCAGGGATTTAATAACTGAGTATCTGGAAGAGAATGAACAGGGAATGCGTGAGCTCATGACATGGTTCCCCAACCAGGTCATGGATCATGAGGCGGAACAGCAGTCCGGTGCAGGCAGATACGTAAGGGGAAAGGGAAGGAGAGCACACAGGAATGGACACAGGGAACGGACGCTCGGCACAAGGCATGGACTGCTCCAGCTGTCCAAGCCACAGCTGAGGGAGTTTCCATTCAGGACAAAGGTCTTCGAAACCTATTCCAGGGTAGAGAATGCTCTTACCAGTGTCATAATGGAATCATACATCCAGGGTGTGGCAACGAGGGATGTACGCACCGTTGTGGAAGGTCTGGGTGTTGAGAACATATCGCCATCCACAGTGTCGAGGATGGCGAAGGAACTGGATGTTGCCGTTCACCAGTTCCTTGACAGGCCAATCGATGATGAGATTGCATTCCTCATCGTCGATGCCTCATATTTCAAGGTGAGGGACGGCGCAAGATATGTGTCGAAGGCACTGTTTGTTGTTGCCGGAATCAGAGCAGACGGCTGCAGGGAGATACTCGGTGCAAAGATTGCGGACGGCGAAGACGGGCTGCTCTGGGAAGGGTACTTTGACGAACTGAAGACAAGAGGCCTTCACGGCGTGAGGATGGTCATATCCGACGGACACAAGGGCATAATACAGGCAGTACAGCACTCGTTCACGGGAGCTGTGCCAGGTGCATTTCATGAGGAACATTCTGAAGACTATGGCAAAGAAGCACTGGCCTGAAGTGTCATTTGAGATGAAGGCTGCAATGAACAATCCCGATTCCATTCCTGCATTCAGGGAGAGGCTTCTCTCCCTGGGTCTGGAGAAGTCGGCCGACATGCTCGACCGCTACCATGACTCGCTATTCAACTACACAGCCTTTCCAAGGCAGTACTGGAGGCGATTGCGCACCACCAATATGCTCGAACGCATTAACCTGGAGCTGAAGAGAAGGACTCGGAAAGTCGGTGCCTTTCCGGGTGAGCAGTCGCTGCTGCGACTGACGGTGTCCATATTGATGGACATAAAGGAGGAGTGGGTGACAGGCAGAAAATATCTTAGTCTGGAAGACAGTTGAGGTGGACAGAGTAAAAGTACAGGATCAGGAAATTACAGCAGAATCGGTACATTGTCAACTAATTCTCACCCGCTTTGCTTCCCAGAGCTAATTTTCTTCGATCCATTAGCTCACAAGTTTTTTTGTATATTATTTTATATAACGAGCTAAGTATGTACACCTACGCTGCATGCATATCACAACAGGGTTTCTTTTATCAGGTTGGCAGCTTCATGAAACTTTGTTACTGGTGGAGCGCCGTAGTTATGCTATATTTTAACAATAGATATGTTTAATTATCAAAATTGATAATACACTAAATGAAATTGCCAGTGTATGCTTCAGGGTCAGAAGGGAGGCCGTCTTTGTCTCAGCATTTGATCTGTTGCATCAAAGCGATGGCACATTTCAGTAATTTGGGGAAAGTTGAAGGTGAGCTGTATTGGCTAGAAGGAATGAGATAGAAATAATGAGGGAGGTTCTCTCTCTTGCAAAGAGCGCTGGAGTGACAAAAACGCAAATTGTTTACAGGTGCAATCTTAACTTTGCCTATGCGCAGAAGTTGATAGACAAACTTGCGTCAGATAGATTACTCTCCCAGTCGGAGGATTCCGGGAAGAGGACCTATTTCACAACAAGCAAGGGTATCGATTTTCTGTATGAGATAGACAGAATGTTTGCAATAAGACAGGAGAGACATTAAGAAATATCTCTGTTGCTCTTGAGAAAATGATGGTGGACCCGTTGATAATAATGGAATATGGTTCTGCAAACGGAAGATGCAGCAGGAGCCGAAGTGTAACTGGAGGACAGACCGCAAAATCATTTTTGGGGCATATTGCTTCGCAGATCTGGTGTTGTGATGTCGGTTGAGAGAGTCAGGAGGCGCAAAATACTGATTTTTGTGCTTGCAATAGCTATGGTTTCATCTGTCATTATAGCATATTCATCGGACTTAATAGCTTCATCTACAAGAACGAGCGAGGTTACTGGCAATAAGTTTACAGCCGAATCGTATGCAGGTCTAGACCTGAATGCAACACTGCTTAACAACTCCCTGTACGGTGAAAATCTAATTGCCAATCCAGGGATAATATTCAAAAACATTACCAGCCAGATCAACATTTCTGCTTACTTCGGCTATGTTGCCGGCGATGCGGTCAACGTCTTCAGCCAGATTGAAATTCGCCAGATACTGTATTCATCCACCACCCCCCCGTACACCAAACTGTTGAATGCCACGACTGTATCATACACCCTCAGCGGTGCACAGGCCTTTGTCCACATACCCATCCGGGTGAATATCACCAAGGTACTCCTTTATGCAGAACAGGTTGACAGGCAACTGAACATACGCTTTGCGGAACCTAGTCTGATCGTGAACATAACAGGCATATCGGAGATTGGAAATACAGTGAGTGATTTGAACGCATCGCTGAATATGTCTTTCAATTACGACAATGAACAGGCGCTGTACTACGGGCAGCTGACAAATTACACATACATATCCAATGGAGGGAATCATTACTGGCATTCATCAGTCACGGTCAATGATGACTCTGTAATCCAGCTGCCCAATTACAGAACCGATTTCTATTTCATCTCTGCTGCTTCCGCTGTGCTGTTTGTTGCTCTGCTTTCGTTGATGACTTATCTCCTCCTTCCTCCAAAGAAGGACAAACTTACAAAGTTCAAAGCCGAAAACAAGGAGGACATAATCAGGATAAGTTCACCGCCTGTGATATCCGATGAGGATTTTCTCCTGGACTCACTTGAAGAACTTCACAGAATAGCTCTTATTTCAGGGAGCCCCATAATGCTGTACGAAGCAAACGGCCTGAGTATGCTCTATCTCAAAACACCACAAGCAACGTACTACATGAAATACAGGACGCCGATGAGTAAGGGACAGATGAAATCATGATCTAGGATGCGCGTTCTTTTCACTGACCGGAGGAATTGATCCTGAAATGCGCAAATCGATTATCCGGTTGCCAGATTCTATGCAGTGACATGACTCCTGGACTTTTCATTCAATACATTCATTGCATCCCTGATATTTGAACGCGCATACACAAAGGTAGACATCAGAGGATACCAGAATATCGTATTCAGAAGGAGCACCGCAAGGAGACCGTCCAGAAGGTAGGAGAACATAAAACTGCCGTATATCAATGCAAGATTGAGTAATGAGAGAGCAGCGCATTGCAGTTCAGCGGACCTGAGATCTCTCCCGAGACCTTTCAGAACGTAAGGCAGCCTGAACCGCTCGTACAGTTTCTCTATCTCCTCAGTAATGCCTGTATAGCTCTCTGTAAACTGGGAAACTGAAACAGCTTCAATCGATGATTGTGCCTTGTCCATAAGCTGTCTGACAAATAATGATGATTCGCCCTTGCTGTAGAAGTCAAGCAGATCCTTGAATTTAAGGAGAAGAACAAGATTTATATCCACGGTGCTGACCTGCCTCCTCTCTCTGAGAAACAGGATCAGGAGGACAAGATCCGTCACAAGGTATGTCAGGCCAAGAGCCAGCGGTATTATCGTAGGTATCATTTTATCTTCACTATTACCGGGAGGAGCATCAGAGGAAGTATCACATACAGATACAGCAAAAGATATCCCAGATACGGTATTGCCAGTATGACCATCCCATGAACATCGTACGCAGGCACAGGTTCCGGGTCCTTTACCGCATTCGCAATACCTTTTGTTATAAAAAACGTTGTACCGTTCGCGGCGGTTATTCCTATCACCTCATGCGCGACATTGATTGATCTGTCCCATGGCGCGGTGAAGACTATTATGTCCCCGACGCGTATTTGACTTGGACTGATCCCGTGGATGATGAGCAACGAGTCCGGCTTGATCACCGGATACATGCTGCCGGTAGGATCTGCGTAAAAGGGGTGAGCCGTACCCGTGACTGCCGGAAATACTACAAGTATCATCACAGCGAAGAGTACGACGCCGATTATTGTCGCACTTTCAGCTCTGCTCCTGCCCCTCTTCGATGGAATCCCCACATGGCGGTCAGAAAAGATCTTCCTTGAATAGCTGTTATCGCGCATGACAATTTCGGCCACAAAGAAAATTACTCCGAGGACTATGAAATTCCAGAAAATTATCAGGAATGAGTCGACCCGCGTCGCAACCGTAATCACACCTGACAACATGTAAAAGAGGTAGAACATAATACCTGTAATATTGTTCAATCTGCTCTTCAGAAACAACACAGCAAGAAGAACTGTGAGTATC
>JAGVSJ010000062.1 GCA_019720975.1 Candidatus Sysuiplasma superficiale | reverse complement strand
TGGGTGGGCTCGTACACGCCAAGACAGTTATACCTAGTGGATTTCTCGTCCCTCCATACATGATTGCCATTGGCTCACCAGTAAGACTCTACAGCCCAAATGATAAGGAACTCCCTCGAGCGATAAAGGCTAATGAATTCTCAAAAAGAGCTTTCGGAGTCGACACCGGATGAGTTGATTTGATTGAAAAATATGCTCGTGTTTCAGAGACCAGTTTCGACGAATTCAAGAGTCATTTCAATGATGAAATTGTAGAAATAAGTCCAGAGAATTGTTCAATTGAGCAGATTTTATAATATTTAGTCACTAATCGTTAATTTCAGCAGTTAACCCTGCACCTATCTCTCTCCACTTCTGAGCGGCTCTGTGAAAAAGATGCCCCATAATGCCCAGCTTCTTCACTTAAGGGAATAAATTCAGGGCACGGGTTTTTCACGAAGCAGCGATATGGCGTCTATATCATCTAACCCATTCGGGGGCACTGTCACAACCTCAAGAAACAGAAGAGATTCGACCTTTCCGACCTGCGATTGTAAATTCCATCTTTTGTCCTGCCTTGCAATCAATACAGATGGCAGGAGACCATGCGGCCATCAACTGTCTTCAGTTCAGGGTCCACTTCACTGCATATCTTCATGGCGAAAGGACAGACAGGGGCATACTTGCATCCCTTGATCATTGTTACATGTTCGGCAGTCGCCGCCTTCTGCATCTCCCTGGCAGGAATTATTCCCTTGGCAAGGTTCTCCGGCGCGACTTCCATCAGAAGCTGGGTGTAGGGGTGCAGCGGCTTGCCCAGTATGGTGCTCCCTTTGCCAGTTTCAACGACCTTGCCGCGGTACATCACTGAAAGGTCCTCCGCCACCTTGCCTGCGACAAGAAGGTCATGCGTGATGAAGAGTATCGCAGTGTTGTACTGCTTCCTCAGGTCCAGGATCATCTGCATCACTTCCTGCCTGCTGATGAAGTCTATCATCGTTGTAGGCTCATCAGCGGCAACATATCGGGGATTGACGATGAATGCCCTTGCCACCAGGACCCTCTGTCTCTCACCGCCGCTCAGTTCCTGTATGGTCTTGTTCAGATAGTCGGTGTTGAGGCGCATCTTTTCCATGTATTCCAGTATTATCTTCATCTGTTCAGGTCCGCTCTTGATGCCGAGGAGATACCGCAGCGGGCGGCTCAGAACCTCCTGCACAGGCGTGTACGGGTCGAGCGAACCGTACGGATCCTGATGTATGTATTGAGCCTGTTTGAAAAGGTCCTTTTCAGGTATCTTCCTTATCTCTGTCCCACCGACCATAATCTCCCCCTTGCTCGGCCTGACCAGCCCAGCCGTCATCCTGCCTATCGTGCTTTTCCCCGAACCGCTCTCCCCCACAATTGCGTGAATCTGTCCCTCGTTCACCGAAAGGCTGACGTCATCAAGCGCCGTTATGAATCCGCCTCTCTTACCGCGGAAGATCTTGCTCACATGATTCAACGAAACTTGGTACATATGGCATCAGTAAATATAACAGTACACTGTGTGCGTTTTCGAAAATGCCTTCGGCTCTGGAAAACTTTCCGCGCATTTAGGCATTGCATATGGGCACTGTGCCAGAAATGGGCATCCATCCTTTCCATCCTCAAACTTGACGTTGTTTCCGGTCGCTGCCTCGATCTTCGTTATATTGGCCGAGGTAACAGATTGCAGGAGCAGGCGGGTGTACGGATGTTTCGGGTCGTTGATCATCTCCTCCTTTGACCCCTCTTCGACAATCCTTCCCTTGAGCGTGATGGCTATCCTGTCCGCCATTATCATCTGTATCTCAACATCATGTGTTATGAGTATCATCGCATCTATCTTTCTTTCCTCCTTCAATTTCCTCATGTTTGCAAGGACTGAGAACTGGTTCACCGTATCAAGTGCGGTAGTGGGTTCATCCGCAATCAGTATCTTGGGATTGCAGGCAATTGCCAGTGCGATGCTGACCCTCTGCCTCATTCCGCCGCTCAGTTCGAATGTGTACATGTCCAGAACCTTGGGTGACAGCCCAACATACCTGAGGAGGTTTACAGCAATCTCAACGGCGCCTTCCTCCTTATCTGCAATGCCCTTTCCGATGAGCAGTTGCACAAAGCTCTTTTTGATGGTGACTAAAGGATCCAGCGAATTCATCGCTGTCTGAAAGATCATTGCAACTTCCTTCCATCTGTATCTCCGCAGTTTTCCTTCCGATGCAGCGAGTACGTTGAAGTTGTTGTAAACCACCTCTCCGCTGGCTTCGTGCGGCGGTTCAATCATTCCGAGAATTGCCCATCCTATTGTGCTCTTCCCCGAACCGCTCTCGCCAAGGAAACCGAGTGTTTCCCCGCTGTTCAGGCTGAAGGACACGTCCCTCACTGCCTGCTTGGTTTCGCCAAATGAATGGTATGTGACATTCAGGTTTCTGACCTGAATCAGTGAGCCGCCGCCGTTTTGCATCAGTATATCATGCTCCTCTCAGGTTTTCACCTGCGTGTTCTTGAACGCTGTTTCCAGTCCGTATGCTATCATAGCTATTCCTGTCGAGAATATGCCTATGCTCAGTCCCGGCGCAAGAAACCACCACCATCCTCCGACAAGGACGGCACCTGCACTGTTTGCGAGAGAGATGGAGGCTCCCCAGCTGTAAGAGGTTATCGGTCCCACACCGATGAAATCCAGGCCCGCTTCCGTAAGTATTGCTCCTATTATCGTGAACAGCGAATATGTCAGGACAAGGGGCATGATGTGCTTCAGTATGTCACCGAAGAGTATTCTGCTTCTGGGAACACCGCTCAATCTTGCAACCTCAATGAAAGGCGACTCCTTCAGTGAAATTGTCATTGAACGTACGACCCTTGCCTTGCCTCCCCAGGAAAGAAGCGCAATGAAAAGTGCGACAGTGAATATGCTCGGCCTGACAAAAGCCGAAATGGTTATCAGAAGGGGAAGTGCAGGGAGTGTCAGGACCACGTCTGTTAGACGCATCAGTGGCCCGTCTGCATACCTTATGTAGCCTGCTGCAAGTCCAATCGCGAGTCCTATCCCGACACTTATGGTTGCCGCCAGTGCCCCTACTATCAGGGTGGAGCGCGCTCCGTACATCCACTGGCTGAAAACATCCTGGCCGATGTTGGTGGTGCCGAAATAGTGTTTCATGCTTGGAGGCGACCAGTCCGGTCCTGTGGATTTGAGTGGATTATATGGCAGCCAGAAAAGGCCGACAACAGCAATAGCTATGAAGAAAAGAACGATTCCCAGTCCTATTTTGAAATAGGTGCTTCCACGGGCAGAGTACGAAAGTATGCCAAGCATTCCCCTTGATTTCATTTCACCACCTAGTCAGCGTAAGAAACCCTCGGATCAACAATGGGATACAGAAGATCAGCTGCCAGATTTGCGAGCAGGACAACCAGAGTGGTCAGATACAGCGCAGCTTCTATGACAGGATAGTCATCGTTCAGTATTGCATTCGCGATTATTGTTCCCATTCCAGGGTACGAGAAGGTGTATTCTATGGTGAATATGCCTCCTATCAGGTAGCCTATGCTCAGCGCAAGGTTTGTCAGAGACGGGAGGAATGAGTTCCTCATCACCCTGGAGGTTATCACACGCCTGCTCAATCCCTGGGCCTTCATCGCCTGTATGTAGTCGCTCCCAAGAACCTCGAGTGCAACACTCCTTATCACAAGTGTATGGCTGGGCAGTGAAATGAGCACTATGACGGTAAGCGGGAGAACCATGTGGTACAATATGCTGGTCACTGTTTCATGAAGGCCGTAGGCACCTGCAGGCGGGAATAAATGGAATTCCACTGCAAAAAGGAAGATGAATACCAGTCCTATCCAGAAACCTGGAGTGGAGTTGAGAAAATAGAATCCGGGCTGTATAGCCTTGTCAACAGGTTTCCCCTTCCTGAATGAGAGCCAGATGCCAAGGAAGATGCCGGCAACCCATGATATTGCCTGTGAAACACCCAGGAGGAGCAGTGTCCAGGGAAGGGCATAGAGCACAACATACCAGGCGCTCAGAGGGTAGTATTCAAACGAAGGTCCGAAATTCGGGTTTAACGAAAATATGTTCTTGAGGTATAGCATGAACTGATCCCAAATGGGTATGTTAAGCCCGTAAACAGCCTCTATCCTCCCTGCAAGTTTATTTCCAGGTATACCGGGATGGGTTCTCTTCAGCTGTTCGATGTAAATCAGCACGAAGTTTCCAGGCATAAGGTGAGGCAAAACAAAATTCAGAATAAGGACAAAGATAAAAACAATTATCATTGACCCTATTCTTCTCACAAGGTAGCGGCTCGAGTACCGGGTGCGGAGTGCCCTCAGAACACCCTTTACCCTGTCTGCCCAACCTTCACTTAAAGGGTTTTGTGAGGATTGCATGCCTCAAATCCTCACTTCTCTTCCTTCTGTCTCCTCTTCCTGCTTCTGTACGCCACAGCCACAATGCCTGCGACT
>JAGVSJ010000061.1 GCA_019720975.1 Candidatus Sysuiplasma superficiale | reverse complement strand
CCGTGGGAGTGGGAAAGACCGTCCTTGCGACAGCAATAGCAGACTATCTGCAGAGACCGATTTTGCGCGTAGATGGGGATGAGCGGTACACAGAACAGAAACTGACCGGATGGTTCGATCCGCCGATTGTCATGCAGAAGGGGTACAGCGAGGAGTCATTCATCAGCGGTCCCCTGACGCAATCCATGAACGCCGGGGGGATACTTTTCATCAACGAACTCAACCGGCTGAATGAGGGAGTGCAGAATGTTCTCCTGCCGGCGATGGACGAGGGGAAGATTGAGATACCGAGAATCGGCACAGTCTATGCGAAGGAAGGTTTTCTCATAATTGCAACTCAGAATCCCAGGGAGTTCATTGCCACGAGCTCCCTGTCGGAGGCGCTATCCGACAGGTTCGAGCTTCTCCCCCTGACGTATCAGGACGAGGAAGAGGAGCGTAGCATTGTGGAAACGCGCACAGGTCTCCACGACGAACACGCGACGCGTATTATAACATCAATAATCAGGGAAACGAGGGTGCACCCGTTTGTAAGGCGTGGAGCATCAATCAGGGCCGCGACCAGCATGGCAACCATCATGTCATTCACAGAAAGGGACATCGAGGACTTCAGGAATGCTGCATACCTGTCCCTTCCCACAAGAATGGAGCTGCGCGAAGATTCTAAGAAGAATGTCTACGAGGTAATCGACGAGATCATAGACAAGGTTGTCAGCAGGACGCCTGTTTCCGAACGCGAGAAGGAGGAAAACAGTAACCCTGAAGACACTACGGAAGGGAAGGCCGGGGAAAAAAAAACGATCGGGATCTGAATCAGGAACCTGAAAGCGCCCTGGAGATAATGGAGAGGCTGCGGGGAATCGTGGACATTCCGTCCGGAACAAGCGACGAAGTGGTATGGTCGATTGCCAAGAACTACCAGAAGATAAGGCTCAAGGCCAAGGACCCGTCGCTGGTCAGGGCCGCCAGAAGAATAGCAATCAGGGCAATAATAGACAGGACACTTGAGGAGCTTGGCCCGACGAGAATGCCGATGGTGAGGAAACTGATAGACTACTCCCCCGGTATCGAAGGTGAAATAGATATATCGAGCACACTTGACAACATGTCTTCTCCGGCCTCAAATGATGCCACCCAGATTGTGATGGAGAGAAAAGAGCTTAAGCGCATCGCTTGTGTCCTCATCATAGATGCCAGTCTTTCGATGACCGGCGAAAAACTGGCTATGGCAACCAGCTCGATTGCGGTACTTGCTCAGAGGCTCAAAGGCATAGAATATGCAGTGATCCTGTTTGAAAACAGGGCGAATGTGATAAAGAAAATGGACAGGGATGTGGACCTGGAAAAGCTCATAGGGGACCTGCTTGACCTGAATGCCATGGGATACACGAATATCGAGTCGGGCCTGAACGCAGGCATAGCTGAGCTTGAGAAGGCGAAGACGCCAAACAGAATAGGCATAATAATCACGGACGGCAACTATACCATGGGACACGATCCGAGAACGGCTGCATCGCTCTTTCCCAAGCTGCATGTAATGATGACGACCGGACTGGATGCCAGGGAGGACATATGCGCAGGGATGGCGCAGCAGGGCAAGGGAAAGATGTTTGAGATAAGCAATTACGAGCAGATGCCCGGAGTGTTGTACAACATCATCAAGACATTTCATTTCAGGCTTTCGACAGGCGGAGGGAACGCAAATAGATGAAGCAGCCTGGATGCCGCAGAGACATAGCACCCTAACCGCGAAATAGATTAATCATTAATACAGCCACGTACCTACTCTTATCATTAAAAAGGTGTTATAATGAGTTCCTACCGTGTTACTTTGATTCCCGGAGACGGCATCGGGCCTGAAGTGACGGATGCAGCAGTGAAAGTTCTTGAGGCCACCGGGGTCAATTTCGACTGGGAGGTAGTGGAAGCGGGAGAGAGAGCGCTGAAGAAGGAGGGCACACCGCTTCCTCAGGCCGTGCTTGACAGCATGAAGAAGAACAGGATCGCGCTCAAGGGCCCGCTGACCACGCCGATTGGCGGCGGCTACAGAAGCGTGAATGTGGCACTGAGACAGATGCTCAACCTGTACGCAAGCGTGAGGCCGTCGCGATCGATTGCAGGGGTAGGAACGCTTTATTCCGACATAGATCTCGTTGTCGTAAGAGAGGCTACTGAAGAGCTTTATTCAGGCATCGAGCACTGGATCGACAGGGATCATTCCGCAGCCGAGACGATATCCGTCGTCACCAGAAAGGCGTCTGAAAAGATTGTAAATTACGCCTTCGACTACGCAGTGAGGGAGAAAAGGAAGAAAGTTACTGCCGTTCACAAGGCCAACATAATGAAGACCACTGGCGCACTGTTCCAGGAAGTTTCGCAGCAAGTCGCCAAGCATTACCCGACGATTGAATTTGAAGAGAGACTTATAGACAACATGGCAATGCAACTGGTGAAGAAACCGCAGGCATACGACGTAATAGTTACCACGAATCTATTCGGCGACATACTCTCTGATCTGTGCGCGGGACTCGCCGGCGGTCTTGGCATAACGCCGGGTGCAATCATTGGTGACGAGATAGCGCTGTTCGAGCCGGTCCACGGTTCTGCACCGAAATATGCAGGGCAGGACAAAGTCAATCCTGTTGCAACGATACTGTCAGGTGAAATGATGCTGAAGCATCTGGGCGAAAGGGAGGCCGCGGAGAATGTGTGGAACGCGGTCTTCGACACAATAAAGGAGAAGAAAGTCATAACATACGATCTCATAGAGGGCGGACATGCGAATAATGCCCTGAGTCCATCCAGGTGTTCGCAGATGGCAGATGAAATAGCTAGAAAGGTCAGGGAGTCCGCCTGATCACAGTTCCAGGCTCTCTCCCTTCTTGGGCATAAACACTTTTCTTCCATCGAACTCGTCGGCCAGCATCTTCCTCTTGTCACCGTCTCCGTGCACGAGTATCACCGTATCGGGATTGCATCTGTTCACAAACGAGACGATCTCACTGTGGCCTGCATGTGCCGAAAGGTCGAATCTTGACACTTCGCAGTTTATCTTTTCCAGAACGCCGTTGATCTCCAGCTGCCCTGTGCTGAGGAGCCTGTAACCATTGGACTCCTCGACCTGGAAGCCGCTTATGAGTATACCGCTCTTAGGATCGTTTTTTATCCTTTCGATGTAACTTAGCGCCGGCCCGCCGTCCAGCATCCCGCTCGTTGTGACAATCACGTCAGCCCTGTCGCTGTGGTATCTGTCCTCGTTTGTCTGGACTTCAAATGCGCTGACGCATGCCTTTCTGAGTTCTGTTGCAGAGGCGACGTAATCCTTCGAACGGTTGTAGATTGAATTTACTTTCCTGCCCATCCCATCGACCCAGATGTTCAACCCGGTTTTACCGAGTATCATGAGCAGTTCCTGCGTTCTTCCCACAGCAAAGGCAGGCAGTATGGCCTGTCCGCCTCTGCCAACAATATCGTTGACCTTGTCGATTAGCTCAGCTTCGGTTTTCTTTCTGTCAGGATGTTCCCGTCCCGCATATGTCGACTCTACGACCATTATGTCCGTCTTGACTTCCTCTGCGCCCTGCACCAGTCTCGTTTCGGCAGTATGTATGTCGCCTGTGAAAAGCACATTTCTGTCTGCCCTTATCTCATGCATTGCCGCCCCCGGTATATGACCGGCCATGCGCGGAATGAACTCTGTTCCTCCAATCTCAAAGGCATGTCCAAAGCGCTCGACCTGAAAAAGCTTCATTGTGTCGTCGACGTCGCCCGGATCATATGGCTCAGGAAAGCCTTCCATCTTAGCGACTTTTATGCTGTCCAGCATAAGCAGCCTGCCGACATCCTTAGTCGGCATCGTGCCATGGACGGGAACCGGATAGCGCGATGTGAGCCATGGAATCATACCTGAGTGATCAACATGGGCATGTGTGAGCACTATCTCATCCACCGGAGGAGCCTGAAGGGGATATACAGGCGGATCCCTCGGGATTAAACCGTAGTCGAACATTACCTTTCCAAAACCGTCTTCCAGCATTACTGCAAGGCCGCCGACTTCATCGGCACCTCCAAAAAATCTGAATTTCAAAGAACTTTCACCCGCAAGCACGAAACCTGTAATTGCAATACCAATATGGTCTTCAATTGCACCGTAACGTTATTTTCAATGCCATGTTACATCAATCAATATATGAATGTTTGTGAGAAAAGAGGGTTTTCAGGGGTGAATCGTCAAACGTGCATCATCTTCTCATACGCGGATCGAGTATATCCCTGAGACCATCTCCAAGCAGATTCAGACCCAGCGAGTACATGAGTATCGCGAGGCCGGGGACAATGAAGGTCCACGGATACTGAAGCGCCTGCGTAATGCCCACACTCTTGTATTGAAAATAGGTTGCCAGATTACCCCATTCCGGAAGATAAATGAAGTTTATGCCGATATTGATGTAATCGAGCGCAGCGAGCAGCAAAACCACGGACCCCACATCGAGAGACATCTGCACGAATACAGGGTACACGGAATTGG
>JAGVSJ010000060.1 GCA_019720975.1 Candidatus Sysuiplasma superficiale | reverse complement strand
GTTCTACAGTGAAAGCCCGCCTGTGGTCACTGTCGGCGGACAGAACGCATTTGTGAAGGCTGTCATACAGTTCGTTGTTCAGAACGCCTCCAACACCTCGCAGTTTTTCTACCTCAATGTGACTTACACAATTCACTATTACAGCCAGGGATTCAGCACTGCGACAGGTCAGACAGGCTATGCAATTGTTGGAGAGACATTTGATCTCACCGGATCAGGTCCCCTCTCCAGGGTGTGAGGCTCCCCCATAAACAATTTACAAATTTATTTTAATAGCTCAAGGTTGCTGTCCACGACGTGAAGAGTGAGGATGATGAGGATTTCAGCAGACTGTGTTTCTGGTTATTCTTCGCAACCAGAGGCGGAAGGACGAGACTGATGATAATGCAGAGTTTAATGAGGGAACCTATGAACGCTCACAGACTGAGCAGCGAGCTGGACCTGAACTACAGGACGGTGGAACATCATCTGAGGGTTCTGGCCGGAAACGGCTTCGTGACAGCAGTTGGAAAGAGGTACGGGGAGACATATTTTCCGTCAAAGAAAGTTGCTGAGAACGGCCACTGCATCACAGATATGGTCGAGAGATACGGGGGAAAGGCATGATAGGCTTCTGGTGGCTCGTCTCGATTGCAGTTCTTGCCGTGGAGATAGCACTGCTTCTGTACATTCTTCTCCTCTATTCGAAAATACACAGAACCACGGGCGGCAGGCTGCTTATCGGCATACAGCTGTTCGCCATCCTTTTCGTAGCACAGGATGCACTCGGGGCATGGACTATTCTTTCATTTTACAGCCGGCTTGGAACTTCGGTGTCATTCCCGCTTGCCGTCCTGAACACGCTCGGACTCGCAGCACTGCTTTCTCTCTACTACACACTCAGAACCTGAAAAATGTTGCTGTCACTGTTGTCCGGTTAGGCTGTTTGCTTTAAAACTCCGAACTCCGCCGCGATGAAGCCGCTGTTCTCACCGATGCGTTTCAATTCAAGGCGGTTTCTGGATGCTATTTGCTCGAATTCACTCCTGCTCATGAGATGCGACTTCACGAACTTTCTGTTGAATGTGCCGTCATCAAAAGTCTCATAGACGATAAACGAGCCCCCTTCATTGAGCCTCGACATTATACCTGCCAGAGCCGCCTCCCTTTCCTTCCAGTGATGGAAGGACAGACTGGAATAGATTATGTCGAAGTTTTCCTTCCCTGGTATATTCCTGCTGCTTCCGATATCAAATTTAATCCTTGATTCCACATGCCTCCCTGCTGCCCTGCGTCTCGCGATCCTGACCATTTGCGGCGATGGATCGATGCCATAGCCGATGAACCCCTTCTTTGCCTCGGCAAGCGAAACCAGCTCGTACCCGTCACCGCTCCCTATATCAAGTATGGTCAGAAATTCAAGAGAACTAAGATCATTGATGACAAAGCTATAGAAATGACGCATTGTTGGAATAAGCCTTGAAATGGCATAGAAGGTGGAAGAGATGCTTCCGAACCTCTCTTCTCCATCAAGATAGAGTGTGCCGTCCATTGTTTTCCTTCAGGTTCTAAGCTTATGCATTGCAGCAGTCACAGTTCAGCGTATTTCTTGAGTCTAAGGAGAAAAGGGGTTTGAAGGCCTTCAGGCCTTCCTGATTGCAGCTGTCACTTTCTTCAACAGATCTGGTGTGACTTCATTTATCCCGTGAGAAGACTTTGCATGCGCCTGTATCACGGGGAGTAGTTCTTCCTGCTTGTCGGTCTTTACTTCGAAGCCGCAACTCATTCCTATGTCCTTACACTTAAAGCTGTATGCCATATATATCGCACATACAATTCCCGCACATGGCTAATAAGCTATACCCACATATATGTGGTGTCCTAGGCCTCTTCCGATATGTACCTCTCTATGATCTTTCTGGTTCCGCGCCTCAGTATCTCCTGAACTGTCCTGACACTGACGCCCAGCGTTTCTGCCAGTTCCGTCATTGATATGTTGCGCTCAACGTCGAAGTATCCTTTGTGGTATGCCATCGCAATGACCTGTTTCTGCCTTGAGGTGAGATCCAGCTGTTCATGCGCATCCCCGAGTTCGGAGATCCTGAACTTGAGTCCGGTTTCGGAAAGTTCCGTGCTGAACCTTGTGAGGCTGGCTCTGTTCGGAAAGATGAGTCTGTATCTCAATCCTCCGGTTATGCCTGGCTTCACATTGATGGATATTGCACTCTCACTCGCAATCAGATGACAGATCTCACAGCTCCTGGTCATCAGCCAGCAGGTCCTGTTGTTAACCCTGATTGCATCAGATGAGCATTTTTTCATATTCGAATAGGATTCGTTATCCAGTCTTTCAAAGTGTACCAGATGATTGGTCAAATCCCTGCCTGCGTTAAGCCTGTCAATTCTGAATTCCATTCCGGTTTCATTCAACGGCTTGAGGATAGGGCAGGTCGGCCTTTCAGCAAAGAGGTCCGCTTCAATGAGGTCCCTGTTTTTCCTTGCCATCCAATCCCAGCTTCAATATCATTTTGGCTTCCCGCATAACTTTTGATGTATGTGGGGAAATGGCAGTGCCTCTAATCAATATTTCCAGTGTCTCTGCTTTCAAAGGGGAGCAGGAATATTGTTCCGCAAGCTGCAGCTTAAGTCCATGATTGAGGATGGGAATTCGGCAAGCGGCATATGTCAATTTTGAACAGATGACGTGGATATAGACACAGACGGCGGGATCAAAGACGATCGCACTTGACGGGAAGAGTTACAATTCACTGACTTCGCCGAATGGGAAAGATGAGACGACGATGACATGATGGCGAAGTCAATTTTTCAGCTGATACTGGAGTATCTAAATTGAAAGGTACCTCTTCCTCTCCTTTTCCTCTTTCTCGAACATGTCATGCACGTCCGCTTTCGAACTCCATTTTACAAGCTCTTCTATACCCGATTTCATGTCCCTGAACTCCATATTCCCGAAGGACTTCCTGAGAAGCGTGTTGTCCGCGTAGTCATGCCTGTTGTCCCCGGGCCTGAAATCATTGGATATTACGGGTTCGGTGTCTGTTCCAAGGCTTCTGTTCAGATAACCAACGACTTCCACAAGCGAAGATGGCTTACCGGTACCCACGTTGTATACGCCGTTACCTTTCTTGAGCGCGTCTGCGTTTATGCGCGCAACGTCGCCGACATAAATGTAGTCGCGCAGCTGTCTTCCATCTTCGAAGAGAAACGGTCTGTTCCCGCTCTTCAGTCTTGAAAGGAATATGGCCATGACACCCGTGTAAGGATTGCTCAGGCTCTGACGTGGTCCGTAAACATTGAAGTACCTGAGAGCCACGGTGTGTATGCCCAATGAATATGCGAAATCAAGCGATAGCCTTTCAGTGGAATATTTCGAGAGTGAATAAGGACTGAGGTTCTGCATTGGTTTGTCTTCCCTTATTCCTGTTGGTTTTGCATCATTGCCACATTGCGGGCATTTCATCTCCCATTCCTTCTTCTTCAGCTGGGAGAGAGGTCTCTGCTCAGGATAAAAAACACCATGCTCCTCACACCTGTATGCACCTTCCCCGTAACAACTCTTCGATGATGCGACCACAATCCGCTCTATTTTCTTCCTCAGGGCAGACTCTTTGGTCAGTATTTCGAATAGTGTCGCTGTGCCACCTGCATTTATGTCCATATACTTCCTCGCCTGCCAGAAACTCTGTCCCACCCCGACAGCTCCGGCAAGATGTATTATTGAATCTGTCCCCTTCAGCGCTTTGATCCAGTGTTTGGCATACCTTACGTCTCCCCTGATGTAGGTTGCTTCCGGATTAGCGTGTTCAGGCACCTTCCCATGATGCACCTGCCACTCCAGATTGTCCAGAACGGTTACTTCGTGGCCCCGCTTGATGAGCAGGTCCACCGTATGGCTGCCTATGAAGCCCAGTCCGCCTGTTACCAGAACCTTATCCATTTCTGCACTTCCGGTTTGACGAAATCAGTTCCCATGTTCTGATGAAACTGAAGACACCAGTCCTCATATGCGGGTGTGATTTAAAATTATCATTTTACGTGTCAGCTTTCAACGACAACAACTGTCAGTCGGAATCTTGCTTCCACAGGCTTGGGGGCGAGTATATAAAAGGTGCCAAAAGTAACACTCTTGCCTGTGTCATAAACGTCGAATCCGACAAATAATGCCAATCCGTCCCAGCCGAGGACTGATAAGTGTTACTGCGCAGAAGCACACGCAATCAGACCGACAGAATTTCTTGCCAGTGAAACTCCTCTTGTCCCTATTGCTTACGGCGAGTTGAGGAAAATGCCTGAAATGGCCCGGCATGGAAGATATTTGTTATCGATCATACGGACTGGGACAGTACAGCTCAAAAGATGAAGGGCATTCACACAGAAATGCCCGGGTGCATCCCTTGCCTATTTAACTTCAGCACTCAGAGCGGAACGAGCCCACTGAAGCAGCCTTTCAATGCCCTTATCCGGCGGGATACGTGGCTTCCATCTGAGAATCTTCTTCGCCTTTGATATGTCAGAGATGTAGACTTTCTGATCACTGTTCCTCCAGGGACCGTAGTCAAGCGGTATTTTCCTTCCAATTTTGCCTTCGAGCATGGAAACAAGTTCAAGCAGTGACAGTGTATTCTCCGGGCCGCCACCTATGTTGAAC
>JAGVSJ010000006.1 GCA_019720975.1 Candidatus Sysuiplasma superficiale | reverse complement strand
CTACGCCATTGAAACGTTCAACGCGGCAGGTATACCTCAAGTAGTGGGAACGGCAACTGTCGGCAAGAATCCCGACGCACTGCTGGCAAACGGTGCAGGATGGCTTTATGTGGCCAATAAGGGTTCAAACAACGTCACAGTCATAAGCACGGTTACTTTGGGTTCGGTCATGAATATCTCGGTTGGAACAGCGCCGGCCGCTCTCGCAATGAATGCAACAGGGTTCGTATTTGTTGCAAACTCAGGGTCAGGTAATGTTTCACAGATCAACACGACTGGTGTCGTCAACATGACCTACCGTGTTGGGAGTGACCCTGTCGCACTCGCGTTCAATGCGACAGGTTTCCTGATGGTGGCCAACAAGCTGTCCAATAACCTGACAGTCATCAACACGACCAGTGAGACAAGCGTAAAGACGCCAGTCTCATCGCCCAAACTAAGTGCTCCTGACGCAATCGCCACCAACATGAGCGGCAATGTGCTGGTAGCCAATATGGCAAGCGGCAACCTCACCGTATACAGCCCATCGCTCGCATTCATTGGGAACATCAGTATCGGCAAAACTGCTGAACCGGACTCCATCCTTTCGTTTGCCGCAAACTTCACCCTTGTCGCAGACAACGGAACAGGTAATGTGGCGGTCGTGAACACCACAGCGATGAAGGTTTCGCTATACAACGAAACAGGTGTCAACCCGACTTCTCTGGCAATGGACAGCTCGAACGGCCAGATATACCTGGCGGATATGGGCTCCAACAACCTAACACAGCTCACTGCAATGCCTGTTCCTATGACAGACAACATGACCGTTATGCAGATCAACTCGGTCACAGACTACGGTCTCACATCGATCGCTGGCGTGACCCCGGCCAATGGAACAATTTCAGTATTGCTCGCCGCCAATCCCAATGTCAACTTCTCTGTTCAGGGAAGTGTCTTCCTCTCGTACGTGTTCCTCGGCGATTATGCAGCGGGAGGAGCTGTCGCAGGAGCTGCACCTTGGGATATAATCGGTGAGATGACATCGGCCACTAACCCGAGCGGCTTCGGTGTGCAGCAGCCGGTAGAGTTGCCAGTCGAAGTAGCACAGTCAACCGCCGCTGCGAACGTGACTATAAGCGTCACTGCAATGAACAGCGCTCTGTCCCCGACCGCATCGACTACTTTGCTCGTGAGGGCTGTGAACACCACTACAGGCGCACCTGTTGCCTCATATCCAGTCACACTGATGAGCCAGAATGCCCTAGGCGCCAACAGGGGACTGTTGATTAACAGCACGGGAACGCCTGTTCAGGCTTTCAACCCGAACGTCTTCTTCGGAAGCACTTACATCCCGGGAATTACATTGATGACAAACAGTACAGGCTACGCAATGGCAACGTTCAGTCCAGGCCTCTACACGCCCATGTATTCCCCCAACGGCACATTCGTCGGTTTCAGTCCCCAGTCCTATACTGACAACTATCTGATCCCATTCGACGAGTTCCAGATAACCGCTGTGGGCATGACTGGAGAGGTTGGAGGAGTTACTGTTTACTCCAACCAGTCGGTGAACAACGTCACTCCTTCGCCAGTTGTGTTTGCATACATAGCGGGTGAAAGCTCGCTGAACGGTGTCACGGTACTCCCAGGCAACGGCACATACACAATGTATGTGAACTCCACTGAGAATTCGCCTTATGGACCGTCAACATCTGGAGTTAGCGTCACGGTGAGTGTCAGCCTCGGCAGTGTGTCTGTATCCAGCGGCACAACCGGAAGCAATGGCAGCTTTGTCATTTCCTACAACGCCCCGAACGTCTCAGTCCTTACACCGGTGACTATCGGCATTAGCACCGGCTCCGGCACGATTACCGAGACAATATATCTCGTCCCACACTATGTGGTAACAAAGACAATCACAACAACCGTAACCAAGACAAAGACTGTGACAACCACTGTATCATCCGCACTCTTTGAGGGACTGACAGGCCTATTCATCATCCTGACGGTGATATTCGCTGTGCTGTATGTGAGTGCCAGGAGAAAGGGTGGTAACAAGGGCAGCGCGAATCCGCCACAACAGTGAAACGGTTTTTTAGAGTCCGGAGGTCCCGTCCTCCGGGCGATTTGATTATTTTTTAATAGCAAGAACCAGTTAAACCATTTAGTGATCAGTTCAGCCCAGCATATTTCAGTATGGTGTAATTAATGAATGTTTATCTGATAGCCAGGAAGATTATTCAGGCATTGGTATTGATATTTTCCACAGTCGTATTCATTTATGTGATATACAGGCTTATGCCGGGTAACCCTGCCCAGCTATTTCTCATAGGAGCACGTGGCAAGGACGTGTCAAAACAGACGCTAGAATCAATTGAAAAGTCACTCGGGCTTGCAGGTGGCAAATGGAACTTTGCAAACTTCGTCATATATCTGAAGGACATGTTCACATTCAATTTTGGCTTTGATTATTACAGAGGCACCACGGTATGGAACGTGATCGCCTCTTCCATGCCCTATACCCTCCTCCTTCTTGGTACAGCGGCCGTTCTCTCGTTTGTTTTCGGTCTTCCCATCGGTATCGTCGCAACCTGGAAGAGGGGGCGAAAGTCTGAGGCTGCTATCAACACAACCAGTCTGATCCTCAACTCCATACCATACTTCATACTCGGTATACTTCTGTATGTTTACTTCGTCGCTTATTATCATATCTTTCCGGTCACATCGCGTTTCAGTCCTGCGTACTTTCACATGTTCACGGTTTCTGCCTTCCTTTATATCATGTACAAGATGGCATTACCGCTGCTTAGTCTGATAGTTGTTGAAGTTGCCGCGCATGTACTGACGATGCGTGCCGCAATGGTCTCAGTGCTCGGAGAGGATTACATAACTACCGCAAGGGCAAAAGGTATACCTGAAAGGACCATAATGTTCCATCACGCGGCGAGAAATGCCATGATACCGGTATCAACCAGGATGGCGCTTGAATTTGCACTCCTCACAAGTGGCGCTGTAATAGTCGAGATAATATTTTCATGGCCTGGGATTGGGCACAAACTTTATGAGGCCACGCTTACCGAAGATTATCCGCTGAGCGAAGGCGCGCTTTTCATCATCTCCCTTATTGTTATAATAGCATATTCCCTCATTGACTTTATACATGCATGGCTTGACCCCAGAATAAGCATTTGAGGCTCAATCATGGCCGCGAACCAGAAGGAAGCAGGTCAGAGTTTCAGACGAGAACGTCTTCATTTTCAGTACGTCAGATTCAAGAGGCAGTGGGCGATATACTACAGGTCGTCCTATGGAAAGGTTGGTTTCTACATGCTTGTCTTCTTTGCCGCTGTCGCCATCCTTTCTCCTGTTCTAACACTGCACAACCCTCTGACTTTCTATGCCCCTACAGAGGATACTTATGTCTCACAGATCGAACTGTCCGTGCACCTCCCTTCCAGTTTTTTACTGAATGGTACTGTATATGCTCCTACAGCTTCTGAACTCGCACCTGCAGGAAGCTATCTTGTATACGCAGGAACACCGTCTGGCCATGTCTACGGAGTGGGGCTCGGCGGAAGCCCTACTACCGCAAATGGAACAATCTACTCACTGATGGATATCAATCTCTCTGCCGGTGTCTTTGCATATCCTGTGTCCGTTTTCCCACTTTCGAGCTACTCAACCTTTGTTGGAAGCGGATATTCAGCCCTGTCATATAGCAACTATCTTCTGCTCTCCACAAACAACGGCACCATCTTTCTGAGCAGGATACAGTGGTCCGGCGAGCACGGTTCCGGAACAGGAAAGCCTTACCTGACTGACAATGAAACTGTGTATACCAACAGAACTTTCATTCTTCCTGTGGTCTCTAACTCACAGTCAATAGCATCCGTGCCCCCGGCCTGGGTGCCATTCCACAGCTCCCTGTCGCAATCATCAGGTTTCACGCCCGGCATGCTTTTTGCTGTTTTCAGAAACAGTTCGGGAACTTACCTTTCCGCGTATTATACGGACCCCCTTGTTCAGTCCTGGATATACAGGTTGCCTGGAAACCAGACACCTTCCCTGCCTGTGTTCGTCGGATCCGATTACACGCCTGGTCATACTTATGCCGAGCAGGTGCTGGTTGCCGACGGGAATTCCATGATATCTATTCATGCCCTCTCAGGTAAACTGAACTGGGAGACAAATCTTACATCAGCCATCGATTCGGACATTCCAATTCACGTTCCCAGGGACTATCAGCTTGGTATAGTTTCGGGCAGCATGGCCTTTGTCGCATCAGGGAACTATTTTTACGGCTTCAGTCTCAGCAACGGCACAGCCGTGAAGGTATATCAGACGGCTTCGCCAGTGACAGGTTACTCCTCATCCTACGGCAGTTCGGGCTTTCCTGCTTACACTGCTGTTTTCACCTCCTCGGATATGTACATATTGAGCAACGTAAACAAGCTGCTTAACAGCAATTCAATCATTCCGGTGCCGAAGGGTGAGGGCAAGTATTTCAGCACACCTTCCTATGCGCCAGATACCTCCTCCTTCATACTTTCGACGGGCAGTGGTTTCCTCACAGCTGTTTCAACCCAGGGCGGAAAGGATGCATTTGAATGGCATGCAAAATATCCGGGAGTAATTACTACCTCATCCCCGGCTCTTGTAAAGGATTCCTTTTCAGGGGAAGACACTGTTGCATTCATAACCAGCAGCCAGTACCTTGTTCTTTATTCCACCACAGGCGTTGACATTAACCCGATACCGCCAACATTGCATGCTCCATCAGGCAACGTGTACCTCTTCGGTACAAACATTTATGGACAGGATGTGTGGAGTCAGTGGGTGGCGAGTTTTGTATATGACTGGGAAATAGGGATAGCTGTGGCAATCGGTATAATAGTCATTTCTGTCGTTTTCGCTGTGATCGTTGGCTACCTTGGAGGTTTCATCGGGTCAGTCGTCGAAACAGTATCTCTCGTGATATTTCTGATTCCGTTCATCGCCCTGCTAATAGTCATGTCATCCGTCCTCGGCCCATCCCTCACCAATATCATCCTTGTTCTGACGCTCGTGGGATGGCCTTTCACCACTTTCACACTCATAGGTGTTGTCCGCTCCATAAAATCACATGCGTTTATAGAGGCGGCAAAGATATCCGGTGCAAGAAGCATGCAGATATTGAGAAGACATTTTCTGTCCAACATGACACCCCTCCTGGCCTACTTCACCGCTATTGGCATTGGCGGCGCTGTTGCCGGTGTTTCCACGCTTCAGTTCCTGGGTGTTGCCCCGCTCGATATATCCACCTGGGGTGCAATGCTGAACGCCACTTTGTCAAACTTTTTCCTGGCAGCCAGAGCACCATGGTGGATATTGCCGCCCTCCATCGCCCTTACCGCATTTGTCTTTGCGTTCGTCTTTGTTTCCAGAGGACTTGATGAAGTTGTGAATCCGAGGTTGAGAAGCAGATGATAGGTTCTGTTGCTGACTACAGGACAGCTGCCAAGGACACGTCTGCGCCAGTCATTGCAGTTGACAATCTTTCAGTGAATTTCGACACCGATGATGGTGTGGTGAAAGCACTTGACAGGATAAATCTCAATTTACGCAGCGGCGAAACACTGGGAATACTTGGTGAGAGCGGAAGCGGAAAGACAACACTTGCAAACGCTATAATTTCGATGCTTCCTGAAAACGCGTCAGTCTCGGGTGAAGTAAGATTCATGGGTGAGACAGTAGCATCACCTGATTTCTCCGGCAAGTCTTCTGTTCATCTGAAGAGGAAGCAGAGAAAAATACTGTCGGAGAAACTTTCAAGGATAAGGTGGAAAGGCATATCGATTGTTTTCCAGGGTTCCATGAATGCCTTCAATCCAGCCTATACGATCAGAAAGCAGATATCCGAAGTCTTCCGTTTCCACACCGACCTGGACGAGGATGCGATCTCTCAGAAGGTTCTCGAGGCTGTAAGACATGCTGGATTGAATCCTGCTGTACTTGACTCCTTTCCGCATGAGCTTAGCGGAGGCATGAAGCAGAGGGCAGTTATAGCAATGGCACTCGCGCTCAAGCCCAGGCTGGTCATTGCGGATGAGCCAACCACAGGTCTGGATGTCATCACCCAGGCAAGAATAATATCTGAACTCAAGGAACTCAGGAAGACAGAGATCGAATCGATGATTGTCATCTCCCACGACATAGGTGTGATTGCCCAGCTTGCAGACAGGATAGCAGTGATGTATGCCGGGCGCATAATGGAGATCGGCAGTATTGAGGATATATATGTCAGATCAGCCAATCCATACACCAGGGCTCTGCTCGACAGCTATCCTTCTCTGGCGAAGGCCAGGGAGCCGATAATTGGCATTCCTGGTTCTCCGCCGGACCCTATAGCCGAAACAAAGGGATGCAAATTTGCGTCGCGTTGCCTTTACGCGCAGCAGGTATGCAGGGAAGAGGATCCGCCTGCAGTGATGGTTTCAGAGAACCATTACAGCCTCTGCCATTTTGCATCCGATTTTGTTTCCGGAAAACTGAAAGCCAGTATGTCGTCATCCAGGCTCATAGAGTCATTCCACAGCTTCAAACCTACCAGAAGCTATGACATAATCAAAACAGAGAATCTGTCAAAGTATTTCGATCTCAGGGGGACACTGTTCGGTTCCGTTTTTAGCCGTTCCTCGGAAGGAAGGCTAGTAAGGGCAGTGGATCACATATCTGTGGAAATAGGAAGAAATGAGATATTTGCGATTGTGGGAGAAAGCGGAAGCGGAAAGACAACCATAGGCAAAACACTGCTTGGGCTGCTTAAACCCACCGCGGGCAAAATTCTCTACTACCCTGTCAATTCTTCTTCCCCTGTGGAAGCTAGGCAGGAGTCGAGGGCAATCGCCGGGGCTTCGGAAAATTTGCCTTCGGACCTGCAGGTAAACGGGCCGCTCGATATAGGGGCACTGAAAGAGAGCAGCGTGAGCTACGAGCTCTTCAGACGGCAGACGCAGATGATATTCCAGGACCCCTATGATTCACTCGATCCAAAGATGACCATATTCGACATAGTTCAGGAACCTGTTCTGGCCCACAAGGTAAGCAGAAACCCCAATGAGATCGTGAGACTTGTCAGCCTCGCGCTCAGGACAGTTAATCTCACTCCTCCTGAAAACTATCTGGAGCGCTTTCCACATGAATTGAGCGGTGGCGAGAGGCAGAGGGTAGCTGCTGCCAGGGCACTCGTTCTCAGGCCTGACATGCTCATTGCGGACGAACCGATTTCCATGCTTGATGTGTCGCTGCGTGCAGGTTTCATGAATCTGCTGCTGAAACTCAGGAGTGAATTCGGGATAACTATCATCTACATAACACACGACATTGCATCCGCACGTTATCTTGCGGATCGCATACTCGTGATGTATCTCGGTGTTGCTGTTGAGGTGGGTGAAACGGAAGAGGTGATACGGAATCCGCTTCATCCCTATACGATCGCGCTTCTGCAGGCTGTACCCATTCCCGCTCCAAACTGGAATCCGGGAAATCTTCAGATTGAGGGAGAGATAGGCTCTGCCATTAACGTGCCGAAAGGATGCAGATTCTATCTGCGATGTCCGTACAGGGCAGAGATATGCAGGGATACACCTCCCCCTGTCCAGGGAACAGGGTCACACTGGTATCTCTGCCATTTCGATCACAATCAGATACTTGAGATGAGGAGAAACAAGTTTAATGACTGACATCCTCATTATAAAAGAACGGAGATGAAAGAGGAGGAACCAGAAAGGGAGGCAATGCGACGCGCAATGGTCAGGGCAAGGCTGACCTATGCCCTGTTCCCGATACTTGCACTTATTCTGATTCTCTCAGTTCCTTTCCCCTTTTCCTACTTCGGTCTCTTTAACTACGTGCAGGTAATGCCCGTACTTCTATTCATCTTCGGCGTTGGTGTTATGTTCATAGGCGCTTTCTGGGATTTCGGCGCAAAGATGTATGTCAAGGAGGTCATGGACAACAATCTCCCCTTTGGCGAAGGGGACCTCAATTACATATACAAACAGCAGTTCATACTCACTTCCATTTACATAGGCGTTGCATTCCTCTACATTCTTGCCGCAGTCATCATCTATCTTGTCTGAATCTTCTGTCAGCTTTTTTACGTAAAAGTTCGTACGAGAAAGAAAGGAAGATGAGAACACTTCCCCCAAAGAAAGCAAGCATGGAATATCCGGCAAATCCGTGCGGATTTGTCGCACCTATTATGAATTCGAGAACGGGTATAGACGTGCCAGAAAGAGGCATAGCCACTATGTAGAACAGTGTGCCGTGGCTGGCGGTGAAGTGCATTTCACCTGAGGTACCGGAAATTGATTCGAAGAGAGGCGGTGTGCTCAGATTTCCCTCAGCATACTGATTCCACCGGCTGTACCCGGCGAGCCCAACAAGAGCCGGCGTCCCCGAGATTATTTTAAGGGATATCGAATAGCCGGCCGGCAGATAAAGGATGCCCGACTGGTACCAGGAATTGCGCCCGCTGTAGGCGAAACCGCTGTTGGTCAGTACAGATGTTGTTGTCAATGGAAGAAAAAAGAGTGCCGTTCCGAGGATGAGAAGAGAGGCACCGACCGCGAAGATATCCTTTCTGAAGTATGCCCACGCATGCATTAATTCATCCAGCGGTGACAATGAGAGAGTGTGAATATTAATTCGTTTCTGAAGGCATGCAATGCCACGTGCCGAATGCAGTGAATGCACGGGCAGTAATTCAATTGGGTATTTCCCGGTCCTCGTCAGCTGTGGTGTTTCTGCATTTTTCACAGGCTGGTTAGGGCCGCAGACAGACCTGGATTTCTACAAATGAATCAAACTGTTTAAATATTGCAAATTACTTAATTAATCAGCTGTATGGCACAGAAACGGAAAGTATGGTTGATCGCAGATTTCAGGATCCCTCTGATCAGGGAGGGAATAGAGCAGGCAGACGGTATTAACAGGCTTGCCAGGATCATCGGTTACCGGTCACGGATTCACCCTGCATGGCCATTGAGGCAGATACTCATTGGAAGACAGCCTTTCCCGATAGACAGGCTTGAAAAGCTTGCTTATTTCCTTCACTACACACTCGATGAAATACTCAGATATGAGGTTTCTTCCCAGAGGCTTGCCAATGAGCACAACGACAGGGCATTGAAGTCAAACGGATTCTTCTCCTATTCAGTGTAATTCACAAGAGTGTCAGGATGCGGATTCAGGCATCCGGGCTGTTCTCTTCCCTCTTCCCCCTGATTAGAAGGGGGAAAATACAGGAAAGTATTACAGTTCCGAACAGAATTACGGAGTAAAGGTCGTAGTTGATCAGTCCGGTGAGCAAGGCAAGTCCGGCAATGACAACACCAACAGCACCTCTGCCTCCGAGCAGTCCCACGGTTGTCATCGGCTCAGTTCCGAGCTCAATCTTCTCAGCCACCTTTCTGCTCATCAGTGCTGACAATCCGCCTGTAATCAGCAGCAGCGAGCCCAGCACGGCAAAATAATCCGATGTCGGGATCACAGCCTGTATTCCCGCTATTGTGAAGAAAACAGGTATGAAAAAGCTCTCATTCATCCGGTTCAATGTTCTTGTGATGATACCAAAAAGCTCCTTCCCGACAATTACGTCACTTATCACCATCCCGGAGAAAAAAGCACCAAGGACATAGGTCATTCCAATGAATTGAAAGAAGGACGAGACAAGCAGACCGCTGAATATTATCACACCGAATATCACCTTTTCGCCGTGCTCTGTCGCCCTCAGTCTGGTGAAGGCCTTCATCACCTTTTCAGAATTCCTTTCAAGCAGATAGTCAAGATAGAAGAGCAGGATGAGAAAGATGGCGAACAGCACAACTTCAGGAAGGACCGTTCTGCTACTGAGAAAGGCAGACAATATCAGGAACGCAAGCAGGTCTGAAATAATGACGCTGGACAGAACAACTATTCCACCAGGCTTCTGAACAAGTCCGTAGTTGCGTACGAGCACGGAAATTATGGAAATCGATGGCACGCCAATTGAAACAGAGACGATGACGGAAGCAGCAAAGGTGAACCTGAACAAAAAGTACAGAATAGCTGTCATGATTACAACCGGGAGCATGAAGCTGGTGAATGAAAATGGCAGGGCCTTTCTGTAGGAGCTTGAGAGAACTTCCGTCGTCATCTCTATGCCGATCAGCAGAACTATGAAGAAAAGGGAAAGCTCTGAGAGGCTTGACAGCACCGCGTCAGGCCTGACAATGCCGAGAATAGCCGGGCCAAGAACAATTCCACCTACGATCTCCCCTGCAACAGCTGCGAGTCTGTAATGCTCGAATAGCTGCCCGAGAACGAGGCCTACGCCGAGAATTATCAGTATGGATGTGATGATGTCCATCAGACTACTCCTTCGAGGTATAACCTGCTATATTTAAATAAAAATCAGATGCACAGGATTGCGTGTCTCAGAGCATGACAAAAAGGGACAGCCACGAACGAAATTATCAAAATTGAGAACGGTAAGCTTTAAATCGCACAACCGTAATGGGCAATAGCCTTAAAGGCATAAGGAGAGATAAATTAAGATGAACTGGAAGAGTTTTTCTGTTGTGAACGCATCTGCGAGCGGGTCTTCAGGGAGCAGCATTGGCAGCATTCCATCGCCATCGATACAGCCTCCCCCGGGAAAGAGCGGGCGCTCGAAGAGTGCGATCATTGCTGTTGTGGTGGTCATAATTCTGATTGTGGCGGGTATTGGCATATATCTGTCGATTTCCAAGCCCCCTGCTAAGTTCAAGTCCGGAACTCTACCTTCATATTCAAGTTACAGCGTCACCAGCCAGGGAACGGCGATTACATTCTACTCAGGTTCAAGCCTCTCAAGCTCACAGATTAGTTCAGTAACATGGAATTTTGGAAACGGTGTCGTAAAAACATACTCGGGCTCCTCCGGTGCGTCTGTCAGCTATACTTATCCGGCCCCGGGTAATTATCTTGTTCTTGTCAAGGTTGTGTCCACATCCAACGTTATATATGAGAACAGTCTGAATCTGATACCTGTTTCAGTTACCCCCAGCGTTACTTCAACAGTAATTGCCGAGCAGTATCCTGCGGCAATACAGGTTACTGCCAGCGCATCCAATAGCGAAAACCTTTCCGCAGGATATCCGAATGTAATCCCCTCCGGCGGTTACATAAACGTCACCAGCCTCCTGCCCTCAAGCTTCAGCAGTTACCCGCTTGTTTCAGGATGGAACCTGAAGTCAATGCAGTTCTCAGTGAACGGTAAAAGCTCACCTTCATTCAATGCCACGCAGATCAGCGACGGCCTCAACTTCCTCAATGTAACAATATCCACCCCCGGTATTTACCCTGTAACACTGACTGCTGTTACAAACAACACGACCGCACAGTCCACCTGGACTTTTGTCCAGACAGCTGCTGTAGGTAGCTTCGCACCCAGACATTCAAGCTCCCCTTCGAGCCACTCAGGAATTGTGGATGCCACATGGATACCGGGCGGATTTGCGACACTCGACCCCGCTATCGCTTATGATACCGTAAGTTACGAGGCGATATACAATCTGTATCAGCCTCTCGTCCAGTATACACCGGGTACAAGCTCTTCATCCTTCATACCGGTTCTTGCGACGCAGGTTCCAACCACGCAGAACGGCCTGCTTGTCAGCAAAACTGTCGGCAATGTCACCTATGTCAACTACACATTCAACATCAATCCTGCCGCCAAGTTTGCCAACGGCCAGCCAGTGACACCCTACGATGTGTATTTCTCCGTGCTGAGGACACTGCTGTTTGCAAATGATCCGGGCAGACCGGGCTGGCTGCTTGCCCATGCACTGATACCGGGTGATTCAATATACGGCCCATTCAACGTCAGCCCGTTCTGGGTTGACCATGCACTCACATTCAACACAACATCAATAACATTCCACATACTTCCGACAACGAACCAGTCGCTCTTCGGCTACACTCCTCTGCAAGGTACTAACGCTGCTTTCATGGTGACCGGTAATTCATCCATAAACTCCACAACCAGCAAATACACCGCCGCTGAATATTCATCATACGGTGCAAGTGTTTATTTCCTCCAGCTTCTCACCCAGCCTGTCGGTTTTGTGATGGATGCGGCCTGGGCAAATTCCAGCGGAGCTTCCATTGGGTCATTCTCACCCATGCAGGTATTCTCTACAGCGTTCTTCAACTATCAGCAGTACGGGAATGCGGCTAACTGGAACACCAAGCTCCAGTTCGGCAGCATGGGCACAGGACCATATATCGTTCAGGCAGTCGTCCCCGGCCAGGTCATAAGATTTGTTCCAAATCAGAATTACACGCAGACGGTTGACTACCCTGCTCCAAGCGCTCTGCAGCCGAGCATAACCATCTACTACTACACTTCAGAATCCGTTGCACAGGAAGCTTTCCAGACAGGTGCTGCCGACTTCGCGGAAGGTGCCTATCCGCCAAGCGCCACGCCGCTTGTCCTCAAGATGATACACGCCGGTCAGGCCGGTTCAATCAGCACTCCTGAACTCGCTCTTTTCTCCTGGTTCTTCAATGTTCAGATAAATGTCACAGATCTCAACAGCCTCTCCTCCCAGTCAGTTTCATTCCCGTCCTCCTCAATCATTTACGAGAATTCCACAGGCGCTTATTCAACATCTTCTTCCGGTGTTACAAATGGATGGGAGGTCTCGCTGTTCTTTGCAAATCTCAGTGTAAGGCGTGCTTTCACATACGCTTTCAACCAAGCCCAGTACATGTCGATGAACCAGAACAGTGGAATCACCTTTGCAGAGAATCTCACAGGATATATTCCTTCGGGACTCACAGATTACCCCAGCAACATATCCAACATGTCCCAGGACCCATATGTTCCGTACTACAACATGTCGCTTGCAAAGTATTACTGGAACAATTCGCCATATGCTGGCGCAGCTGCTGGTTCCATAGTATTCCCCATCTTCTCAATCACCGGGAGTCCGATACAGGACACAATGATTGAGTCCTACTGGATCCCGGCAATAGAGAATGCGACCAACCACGCTGTCAAGCCTTTCCTGCAGGACATAAACTTTGCTACTTTGCTCACCGTTACCGCTGTGCCTTCTGCCCAGAATCCGCTTCCAGTGTATTATCTAGGCTGGATCGACGATTATCCTGACCCCACAGACTTTGCAGCACCTTTCGTACAGCCATATGGAATATACTCGTATCCTGACGGCTGGTTCCAGGGTCCCGGATTCAATGCAACGACACATCCCAACCAGTGGAAGATGATATACACAATGTGGAATGCGAGCGCAGCGGGTGCCGGCGAACTCGTACCCTCACAGAGGGCGTATGATTACTGGCTCTCCGACTACATGTCTGTAAAGCTCGACATGCTTGTTGGGGACTATCAGCCCATTGCAGTAACGTACTACAGATCCTGGATTGTGCCGTCCTCAATGACATGGTCCGCCTCGCCGGAAGCAACACTGAGTTTCCTGATACTCTTCGCAGTTGTCAAAACCTGACGCATCAGGCATGAATGCGTAGAAAACTCAAACCTCTTACCAAAAAATTTTCCGTCCGTTTTATTGAACATTTTTTGTTGTCGTATCACAAAATCAATGGAATCCACTGCGGCCAGCACTGCATCTCAAAACGATTAAATATGGCAATAAATTAGAGTGTTCCCGCATATATTATGAGTGCCCTGACAGAACAGGATCCCGATATTCTGCTAAGGATAGAGGATCTAAAGACATATTTCTTCGTATATGACGGTGTCGTCCGGGCGCTTGATGGTGTGAGCCTCTATGTGAGGAAGGGCGAAACACTTGGAATTGTGGGCGAGACAGGCTGCGGCAAGAGTGTCACTGCATTTTCCATACTGAAGCTTATACAGGATCCACCTGGAAGGATTGTTTCCGGCCAGATAATTTACAAAGGAGCAAACCTGACCCGCTATCTTCCATATGAAGCAAAGTACGTGGACACGGGCAATAGGATAAAGGTAGTGAGGAACAAAAGGGTCATCAGACTAACAGAACGGATTTTCCAGGGAATAAGGGGAAGAGAAATTTCAATGATCTTTCAGGAGCCCACAACTGCCCTGAACCCGGTGATGACTGTTGAAAGGCAGATTGGTGAAGCGCTTCTGATGCACCGTAAATCTGAGATCGTCGACTCTATACTGAACAAGGGCAGTTCCGAACTTTCAGGTTTCAGGACTGAGGTCAAAAGGCTCGCCGAGGAGTTCGATATTTCAGGGAATCAGAGTGATGATTTCAGAAAATCCGCCATGCTCTCGATTTCAAGATTTGTGAAAGATCAGAGGCAGCAGATACAGATTTATGACATAATAGTTTCGCGCGGGCAGAAACTCTCAAGGCGTGTTTCCGAGGCTGTCCAGATTGCAAGGATTGGCTCTCTTTCAAAACAGGCGAAGACCATTCTGGAGCTCGAGAAGAAGCTCGACCAGCTGATGAAAAGGGAAAGAAATGAGATACTGCTCGGAAGCGATCTCAACTTGCTCAACAGCATTTCCGCTGAGGTCAGAAGGACAAGGAGGATAATAGCCCTTCACAGGCTCAATCTTGTCGCACGGCGCGAGGCCGACAGGAGCATAAGGGCTGAAACATCTGTGTGGGTGGAGGAACTCCTGAAACAGGTCAGTATTCCGGATGCTCATAAGATACTGAGCAGCTATCCTCATGAGCTCAGTGGTGGAATGCAGCAACGAGTCATGATTGCCATGGCACTGTCCTGCAACCCGTCCCTTCTGATAGCAGATGAGCCCACAACCGCGCTTGACGTCACAATTCAGGCACAGATTCTTGACCTGATGCGCAAACTGAAGAAGACAAGCAACGCATCAATACTTCTCATAACACATGATCTTGGCGTCATTTCTGAAATATGTGACAGGGTGGCTGTGATGTATGCAGGCCTTGTTGTGGAAAGCGGCACTGTCAGAGAAATTTTCAGGAACCCGCTCCATCCTTATACCAAAGGGCTGCTTTCAGCGATTCCAAGGCTTGACATGCCAGGCAAGAAGCTTTCATCCATCTCAGGTTCTGTGCCAAATCTCCTCAGACCGCCGTCGGGATGCCGTTTCCATCCGAGATGCCCGTTTGTGATGGATATATGCAGAACGACCGTCCCCGCCACTATTGAAGTGACTGCAGGGCATTCTGTGGCCTGTTTCCTTTTTGGAGGTGATTCCGGTAAGCAGTAGCGGCCTGTATATGGATGTCAGACACCTGAAGCAGCTTTTCCCTATAAAGGCGGGTGTTATGGCCAGGAGTATAGGTTATGTCCATGCCGTGGACGATATCTCGTTCCAGATATATCAGGGTGAAACAGTTGGTCTTGTGGGAGAGAGCGGATGCGGCAAGACAACGACGGGCAGAACCATACTGCGGCTGCTTGAGCCGACATCCGGTCAGGCCTTCGTGGATGCACCTGATGATGTTTTCGGTGAGATAGATTCTCTCTATGCCGAACTGGAAGGCATCGGAGACAGCACACAGAGGGCTGAAGAGATCATTGCAAGGATCAGGGAGATAGCCGAAAAGTATTCTGTTTTTAAGGCAAAAGGAGTACATCTCAGGAATATAAGGAAGACAATGCAGATAGTATTCCAGGATCCCTTCGCATCACTCGATCCAAGGATGCTTGTCAAGGATATACTTGCCGAACCGCTGCGGATATACAGAGAGGGAACAAAGGAGGAAATAAAGGACAGGGTCTCCTCTCTCATCAGTGACGTCGGTCTGAATGAGGAGCATCTTTACCGTTTTCCACATGAATTCAGCGGCGGGCAGAGGCAGAGGATTTGTGTTGCAAGGGCACTTGCTCTCAACCCAAAGTTCATAGTGCTGGATGAGCCAACTTCAGCTCTGGATGTCTCTGTTCAGGCACAGATACTCAATCTCCTGAGGAACCTGCAGTTGAAGAACAATATGTCGTATCTCTTCATCTCTCATCATCTGAGCGTTATCAGGGCTATGTGCAACAGGGTGCTTGTCATGTATCTGGGCAAGATAGTGGAGGTCTCGGAAACGGAGGAACTGTTCGTCCATCCGCTGCATCCTTATACCCAGGCACTGATATCCGCAATACCAATTCCCGACCCTCTTCTGAGAAGGGAAAGGATAATACTCTCGGGTGATGTCCCGAGTGCCGCTTCGCCTCCGAGCGGATGCAGATTCAGGACAAGATGTCCATACGCGGAACAGATATGCAGGGAGAAGGAACCGAAGTTGCTGCGGTGGAACAACACGCCTCATCTGGTTGCATGCCATCTCATTCACAGGATGGACAGCAGAATAATTGAGGCCGCGGAAAGGGCCAGCGTGATGGCGGGAGAGCATTTCGATGAATCTGTTCTTGGAAGACCAAACTGAAAAGCCAGTGTGCGGAGCTGAATTCGGTTCATACTCTCTTTCCCCAGGACATTGCGCCCGCTTGTCCCGGGGTGGGGGTCAGACTCGGCAAGTGCCAGGTGTCAAAAATCAACCGTTAAATAGTGTGACTCCCATACAACGGCAACAGAGTGAATTGCCTCACCCGTCGGAAAACTGCAGGATGTGTGATCGACCTCAATGAAGATGTCAACCTATATCATCAGAAGACTGATTCTTCTCATACCTGTCATTATCGGGGTAACTGCATTCACATTCATACTGACACGCGTTAACATAGGCCTGTGGATAAGTTCACTCATGGGCAGGATAAGGACACCTGAGGCAAAGGCAAGGATCATAGCCGAATACCATCTCAAATCACCCGTTTATCTGCAGTATTTCTATTACATGCAGGGGCTTCTTACAGGTCACTGGGGGTTTACCAGTGGCTTCGACACCCTTGTCGGGACCTACAGACCTGTATTCCAGGTCATGCAGGAGAGGCTGCCGAACACGATTGAACTCGCCATTGCTTCCATAATACTTGTAATTATATTCTCCATACCACTGGGTGTCATATCTGCGGTTAAGAGAGACAAACTCCCGGACCACGCATCAAGGCTCTGGGCCATGATAAGTTATTCAACACCAACATTCTGGCTCGGGCTTCTCCTGATATTCGCAATCGCACCATATATCCCAATCACTCAAATTTCAGGTGCTCTGAACTCTTCATATTACTTCACCTCTACTGGCAGCTTCCAGCCGTGGGTTGTGCATCAGGGTGCGCTGATAGAGGGAACCAGGCCGACTGGCTTTCTGCTTGTCGATACTCTGATATACGGCGATATACCGGCCTTCCTCAATGGAATGGAACACATAATCCTACCGGCGCTTACAGTGGCCCTCACGAGTATGGGTGCCATTGTCCGTTTTCTGCGCTCCAGCATGCTTGACGCGATGGGGCAGGACTATGTGCGCACAGCAAAGGCAAAAGGTCTTCCGCAGAAACGTGTGATAAACAAACACGTCAAACGCAACGCATATTCCGCAACAATAACCATCCTGGGTCTCCTTCTCGCCTCTCTCATGGGCGGCGTTGTCATCACAGAGGATATATTTTCCTGGCCAGGTATAGGCTACTGGCTTGCCGAGGCGGCGATTGTCAATGATTTTGCATCCATAATGGCATCTGTGTTCGTTTTCGCTATAATCATTGTCACCGCTAACCTTATTGTTGATATCATATACGCATATCTTGACCCAAGGGTCCGTCTCGGATGAGGTGCTATGTAATGGCAACAGCTTTCGGTGGAAAGGAGGGAGTGAGGCAGAGCAGCATTGCACCGCGGATCGCCCAGTTCCGCAGGCAGTTTTATTACTTCAAACAGAGCCCTCTTGCACTTGCCGGGCTCATCATGACATCCTTCTTTGTTCTTCTGGCCATATTTTCACCTGTGCTTACGAGCGGCAATCCTTATGTGCTTTATCCGCAGAAGAACCTCCTCAACAACTACATCCCGTGGTTCCAGTCATGGAGGTACCCTCTTGGCACCACGTACTTCGGCATAAACCTTCTGCCTGCCATCATCAAGGCCGCAAGGGTGGACCTCGGGATATCGCTCGCAGTTGTTCTTTCAGGCGCCACGATCGGTATACTTCTCGGCGCTTTTGCCGGTTACAAGGGCGGTGTCGTGGACGACATACTGATGCGCATAACCGACATATTCTTCTCCATTCCATTCATTGTTCTTGCAATAGCCATGATTGTTGTTTTCAGGCAGGACTTCGACCATGTGCCTGGTGGTGTGATCACTCTGCTCGTGGTGTCCTTCATCATCATATGGTGGCCCACGTACGCAAGGCTGGTGAGAGGGCAGGTACTGTCTGTACGTGAACTTAAATACGTCGAAGCGGCAAAAGCCTCAGGCTCAAACACCGTCCGGACTGTATTCAAACACATAATACCAAATTCTGTCTATCCTGTGTTCGTACAGATGTCACTGGACGTGGGCAGTGTGGTTCTTCTTCTTGCTGCACTCGATTACATCAACATTGGCATCAATTTCATCTATCTGCCGGAATGGGGGAATCTTGCCACCTATTTCCAGTACAAGAGTATAGGTATTATCGAGGCTCTACAGTATCCCTGGACATTTGTTGTTCCAGGAATGGCCATTCTCCTGTATTCATTAGGCCTCAATCTTCTCGGCGACGGGCTCAGGGACATACTGGACCCAAGGATGAGAAGGTAGCTCTTTTGGGAAAAGGTTAATTACGGAGACAATGTGAGACCTGATGGAGCAGGAATGATGAAATCAGGAAACAGGTCAGGGAAAGTGTTCCACTGTGCCATTTATCCGTAGCATTCGTCCTGCAGTTTTACATCGGATGAGGAAGGTGTTTGATTGAAATTCAGGTTTTTTGGCGGTGCTGATGAGGTCGGCGGACTTGCCGTGATGATGGAGGACGGATTCGGGAAGGTTATGTTCGACTACGGGTTGATACCCCGCGATCCGCCTGTCTACCCCTTGCCTGCCCCTGCTGTCGATGAGATTGTCCTCACCCACGCCCATGTCGACCATTCAGGAATGATACCGTGGCTGACAGCGAACTACCCTGTCACCGTTCACTCCACCATGCCTACAAAGGACGTTGGCCGTCTCCTGATGCTGGACAGCATAAAGGTTGCAAGGATGGAGGGATACAGCGAACCGTACGAATTCTCCGACGTTGACGATGCAATGAAGCTCTTCGACATCGAACGATTTGGCACACCCTTCGAGATAGGCGGAACAGAGTTCGTCCCAAGGAAGGCAGGTCACATACCTGGCGCTGCAATGTTTGAGATAAGGGGGGAAAGGAACGTGCTCTTCACAGGCGACATACACACTGCGGAAACGAGGCTGGTTCAGGGTGCTGAAGCAGTCAGGACGGACGTGATGGTTGTTGAATCCACATACGCAGGAAGGGAACATCCGGAAAGGAGACAGGTCGAAGACCAGCTGACGGATAAGGTTGAGGAGATAGTTGGAAGGGGCGGGCAGGCCATACTGCCTGCGTTTGCTGTTGGTAGAACGCAAGAGCTTCTTCTGATTCTGGAAAAAACGGGGCTGAATATCTGGGTGGATGGAATGGGGCGCAAGGTCAACACGATATACATGCGTTCAAAGGATTTCGTTGCATCCCCTTCAAATCTCAGGCGTGCCTGCCTCAAAGCGTATGAGGTGGAGACAAACGAGGATCGCTTCAGGAGTGACAGGGCAGATGTGATCGTCACCACAAGCGGAATGCTCGATGGAGGACCTGCACTGAGCTACATTGAGCGGATAAAGGACGATCCGAAAAGCGGTATACTCATAAGCGGTTTCCAGGTGGAGGAATCGAACGGCCACAGACTCCTAAGCACAGGGCATCTCGAAATCAACGGTGTCATCGAAAAGATAAACTGTGAGGTGGCACGCTTTGATCTTTCCGCCCACGCGGGCCACAGCGAACTGCTCTCCTTCGTCGAAAGGTGCAATCCCGAAACAGTCATACTCGTTCACGGCGACGGGGAGAAGAGAAGGATGCTGGCCGACAGTATGGACGGCAGAAAGGTGTTGATGCCAAGGAAAGGCGAAACAATAGAACTGTGAAGCGCCTGTTTCAGCTGTTCTCCCTTACCTTTTTTGCTATCTCCGCAGCCATCCGGGAGCAAGTTGAGGGCTGCACCGGCCTCTGCGTATATCCTGGCAGTGCGAGGTCATACGTGACAAATTTCTTCTCCTTTATTGTGTCATAGACAGCATTCCATACCCTGTCTGCCGCCTGACGCTCACCGAGGTAGCGGAGCATCATCTCCCCTGAGAGAATTGTGGCAACAGGATTCACCCTGTCCTGTCCGGCATATTTCGGAGCTGAGCCATGGACAGGTTCGAAAAGACCTATGCTGTCCCCTATTATCGCGCCGGGTGTAATTCCAAGTCCTCCAGCCAGGCCTGAACACAGATCTGACAGTATGTCTCCAAAGAGATTTGTTGTGACAATGACATCGTACTCCTGAGGCTTCTTCACAAGCTGCATCGCCATGTTGTCTATTAGCCTCTCCTCAAACTGTATCTGGGGGTATTCCCTAGCAATCTTCTGTGAGACCTCCTGAAAGAGAGCCCCGGTGGTCTTGAGTATATTTGCCTTGTGAACAGAAGTGACCTTCCTCCTCTTCTCCCTGACTGCATACTCAAACGCGTACCTGACTATCCTCTCGGAGGCCTTCCTTGTCACAATCGATATGCTTTCTGCCGCCGAATGTTCCCTGTCTATCCAGTGTTCCACCCCTGAATAGAGTTCTTCTGTTGCCTCCCTTATGACCACCAGGTCAATGTCGGTGTAAAGCGTGCCCTCCCCAGCAATGGATCTTGCAGGTCTGACGCTGGCATACAGATCCAGCATCTGCCTCAGTGCAACATTAACACTCCTGAACCCTCCGCCGATGGGTGTTGTCAGAGGACCCTTTATTCCCACTCTGTTCCTCTTCAGACTGTCCAGAACCTGCTGGGGGAGGGGAGTCCCTTCCCTGGCGATCACCTTTTCCCCTGCCTCAACCACATCCCACTCAAAATTGATCCCGGTGGCCTCGAGGACCTTCACCGTAGCATCCGTCACTTCGGGTCCAATCCCGTCGCCAGGTATCAGGGTTATTCTGTATGAAGACATCCTTCTGTCATCTCGTGCGTCCATACGGGGTTGATGTTATTAATCTGTTTTTACCGGCGGGAAGTTCGGCAAAGGGAACAGGCATCGCCACAAATGAACAGGGAGCGGACCTATTTCTCCCTCATACCGCCTCTCTGGTGGAGTCTGAGATGGAATGTCTTTATGATGCTGTAAAGCACACCCGGCATCTCCTCATAATTTTTGATTTCGTACATCTTCCCCTTCCCCCTCTGCGCCATGCCGCTGCATATGTCTTCCCTTGCATCAAGACCGGTTGTCATTATAACGTGCAGCTTCGGAAACAGCGACGCTGTCTGTCTTGGATCGTGTCCCATTGTGTAATTGCCGTCAGTGACTATTATGCCAATTCTGTCGGTGGTTTTCGCCTTTTCGAGCTCATTTATCCCTGCCCTCAATCCTTCCTCAATGTTGGTATATCCCATTGCATTGAGGTCAAGCAGATCGCCTATCAGTTTTTCAAGATCAGCCTCAGCATCCATTTTCTTTATGACATTGGCCCTGTTTTCGAAGAGGACGACGCCGTACTCGATACCTTTCAGTCTGTGGGCGAGAACGGCTATCGAACTGGTTGCCATTGCAAGCTTTTCGCCGGTCATTGAGAGACTGGCGTCAATCATTAGTACGCAGGCAATGTGCTTGAGTTCCTTTCTTTCAAGTATTATGTCCTTCGGGTTAATTTCCCTGAGCGAATGGATGTTGTCCAGAGTGCCGGATACATCTATCTCACCCTCTTCCCCAGGGGCGTACTCGACCCTCTTTCTGACCATCGGCATCTTTGTCGGGCCGAGCTGGTGCAACGTCCGGTCTATTATTGCCCTGATCGCGATCTTCTTCGCCGCCTGGACAAGCGACGGATCCTTTGCCTTAAGTCTTATCTTCTGGTAATTCTTTGCAATGGACCAGACAACCTCATCACTGGTTCCTGAAGGTATGTCGACTATGCCCTTCAACCTCTGCATGATCTCAAATGCGCTCTCAGGCTCAGGGCTCATTTCCTGATCGTTTTTTTTTCCTCACCGGTGCCCTTCGTATCCTCAACAGCGTCTTGGGGCTTCGCCTCGGGCTTGAGTGATGCCGAAGAAAAGACTGCTTTGTCTATTATCTCGTCGATAATCTCATAAACGTTCTTCTTCGAGTCCTCCCTCAGCTCGATCCTTGTGGGAAGCGCCAGATAGGCTGCCTTCCTGTAGTCTTCTACATCGGTTCCGAGATAGTTCATTATTGCAGCCATGCTTGTTGCCGCCCTAATCGAGGCACCACGCCTCACAGAGGGATGTACGCGCGTTTCCCTGATTATGGCGACTATCGTCTCAACAACTTTCCTGTCCCGTGTTCCTGTTCTCCTTTCTACTATCTCTCTTTCCTCCGCTTCACTCTGATATGAAAGAGGAAGGAGTTCAAATCTGTCGGAGAGTGCTTCGGATATCGAGCTTGTTGCGATGAATTCACGCGGATTCTGTGTGGATATTATCAAAAAACCTTCCTTTGCGTAAATCGTTCCTATCCGGGGTATCTCTATCTTGCCCTCATCCATCGCGGGAAGAAGTACATTCTGTACTCCCTCATTCAGACGATTTAGTTCATTTATGAAAAGTATGCCGCCCTGCGTCATGGCGTTCGACAGAGGACCGCTTATGAACGACTCATGTGTGTACCCCCTCTGCATCACAGCGGGCGGATCAAACCATCCTGTCAGTTTCTGCTCCGTATAGCGCTCATCACCGTCAACCCTGAATATCGGTCTGCCAAGGTACTCCGCTATTGATGATGCAAGGACTGTCTTTCCGACGCCGACCGGTCCTTCTATGAGTATGTGCCTTCCGGCAGAGACACACATCAGCGCTTCCGCAAGCTCCTCATCGCGGCCGACAATTGAGTGTCTCGATTTGATTTCCCTGACAGCTTCATACAGTGTATCCTGTGTCAGCGATGCTTCGCGCACCTAAATCCTCCGTGCAATTGGCTGGCCCTGGGCCAGGATGGGTTACACTATGCCATTTCATTAATTAAATTGTCGCCTTTTATTTGTACGCTGCGGCAGCAGAATCAACCCCTTTCTGAATCTCTCTCTATCCGGCCTGCCAGAAACAGGAGAGCCAGCAGTGCTCCGCCCAGGAAAGGCACAAGCAGCGCAATACTGTTTATGCTGAAGCCAAGCTGCTCAGCGATGATAACAACAGCCAGTGCTGCAAGAAGCGCGGCCAGGAAACTTCCGGACAGCTGGAGGATCAGGCGTGTGATTATTCGGTCAGCGGCTTCGGATACTGGCGTGACGTTTCCGCAGGCAGGAACAATTGCTGAGGCAGATATCAGAACGAAAATGAGTATGTCTCCTGCAACATCAGGAAGGGAAAATCTCTGTCCGTACGCGAAGAGCAGGAGGGCTGAAAGGTTCAGTGCGAATCCGGCCGTTCTTATTCCTGCCAGGCTTATCACGAAGACAGCGGCAGCAACGACTGCAAAAGGAACGTAGTGAGCGGGATATGAAAACAGAGACATGAGAAGTGAGGGGACAGCCGTTACGGCGTATCCCGCAGTTTCCAGCCTGTTCCGTCTCATCTTCTCATCCTCCCGGCAGCATAACCTGGCAGTTCGGAAATCATGCCAAGATCCACGTCCTGTTCCCAGACAAACGTTCGACAGAAGCGGGATGCGGCTATGGCGTTGTTCTGCTGTCTCAGGCGTGTAATTTCTGCCGCTATCTGCATTGCTGAGGCAGCACTCTCTCTGTGGTGGAGCATCGGCACGACAAGCAGTATGTCCCTGTGCGAAATGGAAAGCGATGCAATTGAATCCACATCATCCCTCTCATGCAGAGGTGTTATGACGATCAGCTGTGAAGCATAGTGTGCGTATCTGCTGGCTGCTGCGTCAAGCCTGACAGGCGAATATTCTCTTGAAGGGCGCATAAGCATCAGAGCCCGTGATATTCTCTCATAATGCCTCCTTCCGAAATCTGTCCGAATGCTGATCACTCTCTCACCGATTGCGATCATTCCTACAGCGTTGCGTTCCTGCAGCGAACTGTATGCGAAAGACAGTGCAGCCTGCACTGCCCTCTCCGCAAACCGTACTGTGAGCTCTTCATCTGAGGCTATCTGTCTGAGGTCGAGTAGAATGACAGCCGTACCGCTCCTTTCACTCGAATAGCGGTTGAACCACAGTTCACCCGTTCTGGCTGTAGTTTTCCAGTTTATTCTTCTGGATTCAGGACTGCCGGCGTAACTGACAACAGAGTGAAATTCAATCCCACTGCCGGCAAACGCTGAGACTATGTTACCGGCCTGCATGGTGTAGTGAAAGGGTCTGACAACGCCTGCGTCTATTCTCTCCACACGGCGCATCGATGAGATATGGTACCCGTTACCACTGCTCAAAGGCATGCTCCTCAGCCTGAAAATGTCATACACCCTCACCTGGGGCGGATCAACCGGGAAGATGCCGGCACCGCCGACATGAAAAACGAAATCCAGTCTTCTTTCGCCCCTGACAAGGCATTCATAGGCTATGTCACCGATACCCATGCCTTCAGGAAACCTCTGCAGAACAGAGACTATGAACACAGAGCCACGATATGATCTGAAGCGATGACTGATGGTGATGTCATCCCCCGCATATATTTCCCGGGGCAGGACAGTGCACTCGACAGTAATACTGGAGAAGTCAGAAAACACAAATCTGGACACAGTTATGACTGCAGAAGCAGCCGCGAAGAGCAGTCCGTAGACGACGTCGCCTGTAAGAAACAGAAGCACTGGAAGAATGGAAGCGAAGACCAGTATGAGTGAAAGATTTTTCTCCGTAGCTCATTCCATCCTGGGTACTGCCGTTTTCTCCAGAACCTCTGATATTATGCTCTCCGCCTTCATTCCCCTGAGCCACGGGTCCGGCTTGAGTATTATCCTGTGCGCGAGCGCAAAAACAGCAAATTCCTTCACGTCATCCGGTATTACAAAATCCCTTCCCTTCATACAGGCCGATGCCATACTCAGCCTCATCAGTGCCAGTGTTCCCCTTGGGGATGCGCCTGTCTCCACCGACCTGTGATTTCTGGTGGAGCGTATTATGTCGACAATGTAATCCTGAACGTCATCGGAAACATGGATCGTCTCAGTCGTCTTCTGTATCTCAAGCAACGTCTCCCTGTCTATCACCTCTTCAGCACATTGCTCTTCTCTTCTCCTTTCTCTTCTCCTTCGCAGTATTTCGGCCTCTTCGGCCCTTCCGGGATAGCCCACTGCAATCCTCACCATGAAACGGTCAAGCTGTGCTTCAGGGAGAGGATATGTGCCCTCGTACTCTATAGGATTCTGTGTTGCTATCACAATGAAGGGGGGTTCGATAACATGTGTTTCCCCTTCTATTGTTGCCTGACCTTCCTGCATCGCTTCCAGCAGTGCGGCCTGGGTCTTTGGCGGAGCCCTGTTTATCTCATCCGCCAGAAGCATATTTGTGAAAAGCGGTCCCTTCCTGAGCCTGAATTCTCCTGTCCTCCTGTCAAATATGTTTGCCCCGGTTACGTCCGATGGCAGCAGATCCGGCGTGAACTGTATACGCCTGAAATTGCATCCGACAGCCGCTGACAGGTTTCTTGCAATCAGTGTTTTGGCGAGTCCCGGAAGATCTTCTATAAGTATGTGCCCGCTGGCAAAGATTGCCGTCAGCATGGCTGTCAGAACATTCTTCTTTCCGATAACAGACTTTTCTATCTCATCCAGGATCTGTTCAGATATTTCCCTGACCTGTGCGGTATCCAGCAAATCACCTCAATATTCTTCCACAATATCAAAAAACCTGTTGAGGCTGGTTTCAAAAAATTTCCTGTCACGGTCACCATGTCGTCCTGAGCTGCAGGTCACTACTGCCAGGGCCACTTCAAGCTGTTCTCTTGTGAGCCGGTCATTCAAAGAACCATCCTCAATCATTCTTCTCACTTCATTCTGTGATATCCCCGCTTTCATGGCTATTCTTTCCAGGAAGATATTCTGTACCTCACGAAGTACAAGTTCCTGGCTGTATGCCTTTCCCGACAATGCCATTTCTGCACGTCTTACCTGACTGCCGAAATCGCTTCTGCCCTTCCACCTTCTGCGGCTTCCCCCACCCTTCTTTCCTGCACTGCTCAGTACAGAAATTATGGTTATTGTTTCAATAAGTGATGTGGCAATGACTGCAGCAAAAACGGCAGGCGCAGTCTGAAGACGTAGGGCGTGAAGGAGGAGGAAGGACAGCGGAGTCATAATTGAAACAAGGATGATCGTCGCAACCCTCCAATCTCTGCTCAATATTTCAATCAGTCCCTTCCCCCCTGCCCGATATTACAGACGAGACAACTCTTTCCAGTATTTCAGCCGCCTTCCTTCTCTCCTCTTTACCCATCTGATGTGTGCTGTACTTAGCCTCCTCAAACAGAAGGGTCAGTTCGGTGAGCTGGCTGTCATGCAAGCCGAGGATGGATCTGGCTTCAGACTCAAACTCCCTTGCGGTCCATTCAGGTCTGTTCCGTGCTCCACTCGAGACCAGCAGATCGCAGAGCTTTCTGTACATCTCAAGTATTGCGTTTCTCGGATCGTCGGATGTCGTCACTTCATATACTCCTTTCTTCAGCTCATCTGTTTCGGTCTTAAGCATCTCTTTCCTTTCTGGCTCCTCCGCAACCCTGACGGCGGTGAGCACAGTCAGAATGATGAGGACGGCAGTGAGAACAACTCCTGCAATGATGATGGGGCCTGCAGCCTGATCCAGCGAAGATGTTCCGAAATTTATGCCCTGCAACGGTGACGTGGAATTCAATGAGGATATCCTTGAACTTCTGCTGAGTCCTCCTCCAGACGAGAAATCACCGCCATATATGTAGAGGAAGGCGATGACAATGAAGAGGAAAAGAATGGAAAGTGCAATGTTCTGGGCAATGCCCCCTTTCTTTTTCTGCTGATAACTCCCCTTTGTGAAGACTGGGCGCGAACCGAAAAGAAGAAGAACAATGTCAAAGAGCATCAGTGCAATGAGCAATATGCCAACGAGCGAAAATACGGAAATGCCGAAACTGCCGGAATATACTATGTCATTGCCCGTTGTGCTCAAGAGTGCGGTCCTGTGTGCCGCAGCATCAGTCATTATTGAAACTGCCAGAAGTATGACGAAAATTGCCAGGATTGAGAGAAAAACTCTATCGCTATCTCCAGCTTTCTTCTTGTCCTCAGTCATTTACTCCGACCGGCGGCGGCACATTCCCAGATAAGGGGATAATGATATATAGAGCTGTAGCAGCTTTTGTCTCACGTGCGCATAACTGTTGTGGGAGGCGGGTGCTACGGCATCCGTCAGACCAGAAGTCTTCTGAAGGCAATGGATGCCGGCAAGATTGCTGGAGGGACCATAGTCGTCGTGGACAGGAATGTCGAGCCTCCTGCTGCGGCTGAATTTGCAGGCGAGAGGCGGGTGAAAACGATTGTTTCTGACTGGCTTTCCTACCTTCTCCGTTACTTCCTCGATGGAGAGATATCCGCCGGAGATCAGCTGATCCCTGCCCATATTGCCCCGCACCTTCTGTTTGACCTGACTGCCGAATATTTGAGGAAAAGGGATGGAATTGAAGTCAGACAGGTCAGCGTTGAAAGCGTATTCGGCCTCCCGTTCGAAAAGGCGTCCGGAAGTGTCAGATACATAAGCGCTGCAGCATGGCTGTGTCCATTCTCCTGCATTGAACCTGCCATCTGCCCTGCAATCAGGTCGGAGCGAACGTGGGATCTGTCGAAACTCGTTCCCGAGAAGATGTCGGATGATGCGGACGCTGTTGTTGTATACAAGACAGAACATTACGCCTGGGGAGTCGGAAGCATACCTGTATCCGGCATACTCAACTCGCTTTCAGGTCTGGAGGAATTGATAGAGGCTTCCGGCAAGAACATTATAAGGATCGGCGTTGCGACGACAAGTAACTGCCATGGAGTTGTCGGTCTCATGCATGTCTCACATATCAGGAAGTGATTCGGTTCTCTAATCCCTGAAGCAGAGTGTATCTCTGTATCACCCGTCACAGATGTGGCACGTGTCAACATCAAGGTCAGGATCCACTTCCTTGTGTATGACGCACATGAGCCTGTGTTTTCTTATGAATTCTGTTAGATCAGTCAGGCCCCTTGCGACTGTCCTGCTGTCTGGCCTGGCGTCCAGCAGTGACGCCAGAATTGAGACGCGTACCCTTATCTCGGGATCATTCAGGTACTGTGCATCCTTTCCCCTTGCACCGGTCATATAATTGCTCACTGCAGCCTGCGTTATGCCGAGAAGTGCGGCAACCTGAGTCTGATTCATTGCACCCTTGCTCAGCAATTCTCTCGCGAGCATGGAACGAAGTGCGGGTATGACAGCCATTGCTTCAAGCTCAGACGGAAGATGCATCATGTGTGGTATTTCCGGGAGTCGCTATTAACTTTTCGAACATCAAGGCAGCCGCGAATCCCTGTGTCCTTTCTTGTGCCTCAGGCAACAGAGACCGTGCCTAGTTTCCCCAGAATGGATCTGACTTTCTCTTGATATTCCTTATCTCATCAAGGATCTGTGCCTCGTCGAATGTAAGTTCTTCTGGGGTTATCTTCCTCGCGTCTTCTTCAGGCATGTCACTGTAGAGAATATCGCCTTCGGATATCTGCCTTCCAACAGTTGGGCCCTCTATGGCTATGGCTACCTCCTCACCTGCAACAGCAACGGTCTTGGGCTGTTCTCCCGCCCTTATGCTCCTCAGCTTTCCAGCTTCCCTTCCGTCTGCCCTGATGAGACCCGTACCCTGTGTAATTTGACCTGCCAGCACCCTAACACCAACTATTGCGGGTTTGCTTAGCCTGAAGACATGGTTCGGAAGGATCAGAAGTTTTGCGGGGAATACCATTTCCTTCCTCTTCCTGTTCATCAGTTCTTCCTTTTTCTGGTCCCTCCACTTTGTGAAATTGTCAAGTATGCTGTATATCACATCACCACTGATGACCTTTACATCAGCGTTAGTCAGTTCCTCAGCAGCCTCCGGCAGCACCGGCACATTGAATGCAAGTATGGCCCTGTCAAGCGGATCTGTCTTCGACGATCTCTCTATGATGTCTCTTCTTGTGACCGGGCCCGTCTCGCCTCTTTCAATCCTAATCTCCCTGTCCCTGGCCTCAAGGAGCAATGCTTCGAGTGAACCGATGGCATCAGTCCGGATAAGCACTCCAGTTTCATCGAATGAGACACCTACCTCGCTTTCCCTTCTTATCTTCTCCGCCACCTCAGACGGATCATCCCTGTAAACGTAAATTGGCGCGCCGGCATTAATGTCCTCAGTATCCTGGAGGAGCAGTTTGATGCCTGCAGCGGCACTGACAGACTGGAAAGGTGCGAAGCGTTCCTTCGGGTCTTTCGTCTCTCCGAGGGGTCTCGCCTTGAATATGCCTCTGATCCTTGTTGTCTTGACTCCGTTTTTCACACCTATTGCAACCCTGTCTCCGACCCGCAGTGTGCCTGAGTAAATGATTGTGTCTGCCGTAGTTCCGAACCCCTTTTCGTCCTTTACTTCGATTATTGTGCCCTGCGCTGGTCCATCCTCGCTGTCCAGCCGTTGTTCCAGATACCTCTGTGCAAGTCCGGTCAGAACGAGGAGAAGGTCCGGTATTCCGTCCTTTGTCTTGGCGCTAAGCGGAACAATGGCGACATTTCTGGTAAAGTCCTTGATCCTGTCATATCGTTCTGACGAAAAACCGAGGCTGCTCAGATCTCCGACAATCTTGTATAACGCACTGTCGAGCCTTTCTATGGCTTCCTCTCTCTGCTTTTGAAGCAATGAAATGAACGATTCAAAGGAACCGCTTCTCCAGCCCTCAATAAGGTCTATCTTGTTGGCCGCTATGACAAACGGTGTCCTGAATCTTCTCAGCAGCTTGATTGACTCAACAGTCTGTGGCATGACACCTTCCCTTATGTCAATGACAACAACTGCAATGTCAGAAAGTGCACTCCCCCTTGCCCTCATTGATACGAACGCGTGATGGCCTGGCGTGTCGATGAAGAGGAGCCCGGGAATGGTGAACTGCATTCCGCCCCTGATGTCGGCACAGAGTCTTGCAACCCTCTCTATTGGAACTTCAGTGGCTCCTATACCCTGCGTGATGCCCCCGGACTCCCCCGCCGCTACGTAGCTACCCCTGATGCTGTCAAGTATTGTCGTCTTTCCATGGTCCACGTGACCCATCACAGTCACGATAGGCTGTCTTACGGGCATGGGGTAACCTCATTCTACTAACCACTCGGCGTCAATCCTCTTGTAGTCTATCAGTTCATAGTCATTGAAGAGCAGGTTAATTTCCCTTTTTGCCGAAGCCTCGGAGTCTGAACCGTGTATGACATTTCTTCCGGGATGCAGTGCAAAATCCCCTCTTATTGTTCCCGCAGCCGCCTCTGCCGGGTTTGTCTTGCCCATCATCGCCCTAACAACAGAAACTGCCTCCTCCCCTTCCCATACCATGCATACAACAGGACCAGATGTTATGTATCGTATGAGGGAATCATAAAAATGCTTGCCTTTGTGCTCGCCATAAAACCTCTCCGCTATGTCTGTGGGAATCCTGTATATCTTCACCGCAATCAGTTTGAGACCCCTCTTCTCGAACCTTGAAATCACTTCACCGACAAGTGCCCTCTGAACACCGTCGGGTTTTACCATAACAAAGGTTCTCTCCGCCAATGTCGATCACTGACCTTTGTTTTCATCGGCTGATGACTGTCCTTCAGCGCTCCCTGCAGTCCCATCATTCTCCTTCGCGCTCTCTTCGCCAGTCTCTTCTTCGTGTGGTTTTGCTTCCTCCTCCCGCGCTCCCTGCTCCTTCCTTAGCTTTGACGCCAGGTCTTTCGGAACATACCTCCGCTGGCCCGATTCACTCTTTTTCCTTGGCCTGTCCTTCCATCGGGATGCGCTGGAGCTTAGTGTGGACCACTTCGTCTCTCTTGGTATCCTCTTGAGTTTTATGAAATTGGTATAACACTTGTGCCTGTCAAAATGGAAAACGGTCCCATCTGTCCTGATATACATCCGCCCGCTTCCAGGCTCAATATCTTTGCCGCAAAAATTGCAGCTTCTTCTTTCCACCATTGCCAAGACACCTCATCTGATTGACAGTTTTCTCGCTTCTCTCGCCGTTTCCCTGAGTATCAGGACGTCTCCGACCCTTACCGGCCCCATCACATTCCTTGTAATGATCCTTCCCTTGTCTCTTCCGTCCAAGACACGGACCTTGACCTGTGTCGCCTCCCCTGTCATCCCCGTCCTGCCGATTATCTCCACGACCTCGGCAGGAATGCTGTCATCCGGCAAGTGCGATCACCTATTTCCTCAATTTCTTCAGTTCCTCGGTCACCGCTTCAATCATCTGTTTTCCCTTTCCCGCATCAATTATTGCTACAGATGCGGTTGGCTTGTCCAATCCTGCGGCAGTTCCGAGCTCTGCCTTCTTTGGAACGTAAGCATAGGGAATGTTCTTCTCCTCACACAGAAGAGGCAGGTGAGCAAGTATTTCTGGCGGGTCAACATCCTCAGCCATAACTATAAGGCTGCTCTCCCCTCTCTCAATCACCTTGGTGACTTCGTTTGTACCCTTTCGTAGTTTGCCTCCGTCTTTGGCCAACTCGACGATCTGGTATATCTTCTCCGAAAGTTCCGCTGGAACCTCAAACCTGACATATGCTGGTTTTGCCATTTAAATACCTCATTCGGATGCCAAGCATCTTCATCATTCATGGGCATCTGCTTATATTCGAACACATCTGCTTCAATATAAACGTTTCCCGGTGACCCGCTTCAGGCAAATGGATTCTTCAATGGCTAATACAGCGAATCCGCCGCTCAATCAACATCGGAGCCCATGCAGTAAGCGGGTGTGTATTCGATATTGATTGGTTCAAACAATTGCAGGAGACAGGCTATGACGTGCTCCGTTCCACGGACATGCTCCTTTTATGCATGAATACAATGCAATCCTGGCGTTCATATGGTCTTGCAGGAACATCTCACAGAAAGGAACGGGTCCCTTTTCATCGAGGGTGTGAATTCATTGGAGCTTGTCAGAGAATTCGGCACTCCCCTTTTCGTTACCTCCTCCGCACGTGTTGTTTCCAACTACAGGCGAATCCACAGAGCATTCAGTTCAAAGAGAACAAGGTTCAGGATTCATTATGCCCTGAAGGCGAACAGCAATCTCGCGGTTCTCCGACTGCTGAAGAGAGAGGGAGCATCCGCAGATTGTTCATCAATACCGGAGATATACTTCGCAACTTTTGCCGGTTACCGGCCTGAGGAAATACTCTACAGCGGGAATTATAATTCTGATGAGGAACTGAAATTTGCCCTCGAGTCCGGTGTGACCATAAATTTGGATGACGGGCCGCTCCTAAATCGTCTGGTCAGGTTCGGTAAGCCGGAAATCATATCGTTCAGGATTAATCCTGGGGTAGGAAAGGGAGGATTTGCAGGCATAACAACAGCAGGACCTGCAGCCAAATTTGGAATGCGGGAAAGGGAGGCGATAGCCGCCTACCGAACGGCTGCGAAACTGGGCATAAAACGCTTCGGAATGCACATGATGACAGGCTCAAACATACTTGACTGCAATTATTTCGGTATGATAACGGGCAGGCTCATGAAAGTTGCTTCTGACGTTTCAAGGGAACTGGGAATTTCATTTGACTTCATAGACATAGGAGGCGGCTTTGGCATCCCGTATGGCCCCTCGGAAAATGAGCTTGATATCACGCACACCGCCGAGCTTGTTGTGAACGCATTTGAAGAGGCACTCTCCAGTAACAGCGGCATCGGTAATCCGGAGCTTGTAATTGAGCCGGGAAGGTACATTGTTGGAGATTCGACTGTTCTTCTTTCCTCAGTGACACACGTCAAACGCTCATATTCTACCTTTGTCGGCTGTGATGCGGGAATGAACGTCCTGCTGAGACCTGCCCTTTATGGCGCCTACCATGAGGTACTGATTGCCAACGCGATGACCAGGAGAGCAAAATCAAGAGTGAACATAACGGGCCAGATCTGCGAAAATACCGACATAATAGCAAGAAACAGGATGCTTGCAAGTGCAAGAAGCGGTGATATACTCGCAATACTCAATGCCGGTGCCTACGGTTTCTCCATGGGCAGCAGATACAACGGCCGCCCTCTGGCAGCAGAAGTCATGATCATTGGCGGCAGGGCGGAACTCACGCGTGAAAGGGAGGGTTTTGCAGAAATGCTTTCTCGGCAAAGGGTACCCCCTTCCCTTCTCTGAGAGAAGAGAGGGAACAGGGTCAGACTGTTTTTCCTGGACGATTACACCCTCCCTGGCCACAATAATGCAGGAAAGGTTTTTAGCCAATGAGAATAAACTCGGTCTGGATGAACGGAAGAATCATAGTAGGATCAGTTGTTGCTGTGGCCGCAGCTTTTGTCTGGTCCACTTACTACATCTTCCTTCACATGCTGGGTTCTGCAAGTTCGTTCGCGTTGTTCGCATATCCTTCTGTTGTGGGAGGACTCTCCTTTATCGCATTCGGCTTTTTTTCAGGCGGGGGGATCAAACTGCCCTCAAGAAAAGCAGATATATTTGTACCTGCCACGGGCTATCTTTCTTCACAGATCGTCATAATTCTTTCCGCCCGTATCAACGGAGGAGTTCTGACATCAACATTCATACTCGTGGGCGATGCTATCCTTTCACCTGTGATCATCTTTGCGCTTGGGAGAAACAGGTTTGTTCCGAATTTTTCCCTCTTTCTTCCCGGTCTCCTTGTCCTTGTGGCTTCAGCCATCGCACTTTCGGTCTACGGCGGAAGGTTTGGCGTTCATTCACTTCCGGGACTGATTTTGATTATTGCGGATCCGGTTCTTATATCTTTTTTTTACGTCTACATTAACGGAAGGATACAGGCTGACGGAATGGCCCGCATCCTTTCGCCCACTTTCCTTGTTTCAGCTCTCATATCTCTTCCACTTTTCCTGCTGCTTGATCCAGGCACGCCATTGGAGGTGCCCGGCATGCAGGAGCTGTTCATATTGCTTATCATAGGAATAACCTCGATGTTCGCCGGTTACTACCTTTTTTTTGTATCTTCCAGAATCTCGGGATTCACCCTGGCGTCGGTACTGATGTCAATGATCCCAGTATTCACCCTTCTCCTCGGCGCACTGTTCATCGCTATTCCACTAACAGCAGTCAGTCTCCTGCTGGTGATTCTTGCTGTGTCAGGCGCTTCACTATGCACAATTTCCTTCGGCGAGGGCCAGGTGAAGGAAGCAAAATAATTGATGCCCTTTTTGGGTTGAGCCGATATGCTCCATTGATTTCCGGACAGTCGATATGTTTTCGGTAACTGTCACTTCCTCCTGATCCGGGAAAGTTTCTTTATGATGCCGCCGTATCACGTTCCGTGAGGTTCAGATTCAGAATTCCTCCGGACAAGGGCGCTGACGCGGTATCGTTCATATCCGGGCTGGGTTTTTCCCTTTCACGCCACAACGCAGTGAACGTGCTGAAGAGGGAAGGGAATTCAGTCTCCATATATGACACCGGAACGGTGCTGTGCGAGCTGAAGGATGATCTTTACTCCAGGACTGTGATCCATTACTTTCAAAATTTCAGAATAGATTACAACGACTACGTCAGGAAAGTGCTTGGAATCGAGATGAAGGATAGCTGGGCCGGTACTGATGAGGCGGGAAAGGGCGATTATTTCGGCCCTCTTGTTGTTGCTGGCGTATGTGTTGAAAATGAAACCGCCGGGAAGCTATTTATCTCCGGTGTGACAGATTCAAAGAAGCTTTCCAGTCTTGAGATTATGAGGCTGTCGAAATTTATAGAATCGACTGTCGGTAGGGAGAAAATTGAAGTCATATCCATCTCTCCGGAAAGGTACAATGAGATGTATGATGAGGCGGGTAATATCAATGACATCCTGATGTGGGCACATTCAAAGGTGATCCGAAATCTCTGCGTTCGAAACAGCTGCACCGCCGCTGTGATAGACAGATTCTTTGCCTCATCACGTCTTAATGAGATGAAATCAATGCTTCCAGGTATTGAACTGCACGCTGTTACCGGTGGTGAGAGGGAAATATCTGTGGCGTCAGCCTCGATAATCGCGTCCGCAGAATTCATGAGGAGGCTGAAGGAACTGGAAAGAAAGCTGGGTGCGGAAATACCTGCAGGAGGAGGAAAAAAGGCTTCCGCATTTGCCCGCTCGATGATAAGTGAGAAAGGAATTGATTTTTTCAGGAAGTTCGGGAAGGCAAATTTCAGATTGCAGGCGTGATACACGCTTGATATCTCACTTTCCGCCCTTTTTTATAAGTTCCGGGAGAAGTGAAGTTTCAGTTTCCACCTGTTTTCCGCTTTTCATGTTCCTGAGCGTCACCTTCCCAGCAGCCATTTCCTTGCTTCCGACAATGACGGCAAAGCTTGCGTTTCTGGCAGCGGCATACTTCAGCCCCTTGCTAATATTTCTGCCCATGAGATCTGCTTCGGTGATAATTCCATTATCTCTCAGCATGGCTGCAATCTCCATCATCTTTCCGCTCTCTCCGGCAGACACTGCAAGGACAAATGCATCTATGTGCTCTTTCTCCGCCTTCCATCCTGCCTTCTCCATAGCGATGAGCAGACGGTCAAATCCGAAAGCGAAGCCTGTCGACGGGACGTATGTGCCACCGAAAAGTCTGGAAAGAGAATAGGATCCGCCGCCACATATCTGCTTCTCTGCACCGAGATCCGGTGCATCTATCTCAAATACAACGCCAGTGTAATAATCGAGCCCCCTTACAACCCCCATGTCGACCTGAAAGAACCTGTTTCCCGAAGACTTCAGGATTGAGATTACCTTCTTCATGTAATCAGCTCTCTCGCCTTTGAGACTGTCAAGAACTCCCGCCCCGCCGCTGATCTGGCATACGCCAACTATTGAGTCTGCAACATCCCTTGCGATGCCCAGATCTGTCAGGAATTTTGATGCTTCATCCTGCTTCTTTCTGTCCATTAGGTGCAGGAATTCTGACTGTCTCTCCGCCGGGACACCTGCCTCATCAAGCTTTTCCCTGATTATTCCGACGTGCCCGATCCTTATCCTTATGTTCTTCAGACCCGCTTTAGAACATATGTCCGAGGCAAGAATGAGAAGCTCTGCATCCGCCTCTGGTGTTTCTGCACCTATGGTTTCGACGTCGTACTGCACGAACTCCCTGTATCTGCCGCTCTGCGGCTCCTCATACCTGAATACAGGTGATATGCAGAACACTTTCAGCGGAAGAGGATAGTTCGATAGCTCATTTACAAAAAATCTGATTATCGGTGCAGTGAGTTCCGGCCTCAGCGCAATTTCCCTGCCGCCTTTGTCCTTGAAAACATACATCTCCTCGAGTATCCCTGGCCCCGACTTCAGAACGAAAAGCTCTGAGCTTTCAATGACTGGTGTCTGTATCTCCCTGAAACCGTATCTCAATGAAATTTCCCTGAGGATGCTTTCGAGGCGTCTTCTCTTCGACATCTCTTCCGGACTGAAATCCCTCGTTCCTTTGAGACGCTGTATCATGGCAATTAACCAATGTATGATTCTATTTAAAACAGATTGGAATTGCCTTGTGCCAGAGCTTGAGGTGTGTGTAACATTAATTAGCAGGAATGTTTCTGCATTCCGCCAATGTCGGGTGCATTTTCAGAAGTGGCAGCCCTTGTAATATTTCTGTTCACCTATTCCCTGATTTCCTTCAACAGGAGAGGAAGAAGCAGGATTGAACTTCCTGCAGCTGCGCTCGCAGGCGGTGCGCTTATGATGGTAACTGGCATACTCCCTCCCTCTGCCGCCATCCAGAGCATCAACTGGAATACTATTGTGCTTGTTCTGGGAATGATGCTAATAGTTGCATCGATGGATTCCACCGGTTTCTTCATCTGGTTTGCAAATCTGATTTCCCGCTCGAGAAATCCGGCATATCTGCTTGGAACCGTGTGCGGCATAACCGCATTGCTTTCTGCCTTCATATTGAATGACGCAGTTGTTTTGATATTCACCCCTGTGGTGATAAGGGCGGCCAGGAGGATGAATGTTCAGCCTGTGCCCTATCTTATAATGGAGGCCATAAGCGCAAATGTGGGTAGTGCTGCCACCGAAGTGGGCAACCCCCAGAATGCCTACATTGCGAGTGTTTCTGGTGTCCCGTTTCATACCTTCACTCTACTCGCATTAACGCCTACAATACTGTCGCTTGCTGCGGCTTTCATAATCGCACTCGTCATCGGGAGGGTCCATTTTAATCGCAGAAAATTACATGCTCCTGACGAAGCCGCACCTGTGTTTCGGGTAAGAAAGTGGCCTGTCAGGATAATGACGTCGCTTCTTGTGCTTGTATTCCTGGGGTTCTACACTTCATCAATCTTCCGCATTCCGATATCGGTGATAGCACTAACGGGCGGTATTGCTGCACTGCTAATCACTCCTTTCATTTCTGAAGATAACAATCAGCAGGTTCTGCAGAAGGTCGACTGGGGGATACTCATGTTTTTCATAGGGCTTTTCATACTGATAGCCGGTGTGGAATCATCAGGTCTTCTTTCTTCTGTGATATCCGGATTCCAGCAGCTCTCAGGAGGATCTGCGGGGACGGTAGCGGGTATGACCGTGCTTTCGGCCGTCCTGTCAAACCTGACAAGCAATGTGCCTGCGGTTCTTCTCCTTTCTCCTGTAGTCCAGAGCACTGTTCCGACAACCAAAATATGGGTCACACTGGCACTGAGCTCAACCTTTGCTGGCAATGCAACCATAATAGGAGCTGCTGCGAACGTCATAGTCGCAAGAGGAGCAGGAAGGGAAGGCATACATATTTCACTTGCAGAGTTCATGAGATACGGTCTGCCAATCACATTGGTTTCGCTTCTGTTCACTGTTCTCTTGCTGTCCCTTAACCTGTAGGGAATCATCTCCTTGCAATAATGGATATTATATCACCGTCGGCGACTGCGTGATCCACACCAACTGTCTGCCCGGGAAATCTGGATGAAGGCCCCCATATGATTGCATATCTGAACTTTCTCCTTAGATCCCTGTGAAGGGAATCACATATCTCACCTATGGTGCTTCCACCCCTGATAAGCATGGGTTCCTTCATATCTGCTTCTCTCCCTGGGGGCTTCATGTAAACCCTGATGAAGCTCAGTTTTCTGTATATCTTTTCCTTCAGCTCGTCAAGACCGACACCTTTCTCTGCGGAAATTGCGATAGGATCAAGGGAAGCATATTTTTCTCTGAGTCCGCTTACAGTCGCCTCCGATGCCAGATCAAGCTTGTTTATGCACAGGAACGCTTTCACGTATGTCCTGTTGCCTGTTATCGCATCTATCAGTCTGTCGTCATCAGCATCTTCCCTGATTACAACGTCGGCATTGTATATCTGGAATTCACCTAATATCGATTTCACGTCCCTCTCAGTGAGCTTTGTGTTTTTGACTGTAAAGTTGACGCTGATCCCGCCTCTGGGCTTCCTGCTTATTGATATGTTCGGTTTCTCCGTGTTGGTTCTTATTCCGCTTGCGTGAAGTTCGTTCAGAAGGACGGAGACATTGTTCTCAAAAACATCAACCATCAGGACGATGAGATCAGATGTCCTCACAACTGATATCACCTCCCTCCCCCTTCCCTTCCCTCTAGACGCATCCTTTATAAGCCCCGGCAGATCCAAAATCTGTATCTTCGCTCCCTTGTACTCCATCAGTCCAGGTATAACTGTGAGTGTTGTGAAAGCGTACGCCCCCACTTCGCTTTCTGCATTGGTGATCCTGTTCAGGACAGTCGATTTTCCAACAGATGGGAATCCAACGAGTGCAACGGTCGCATTTCCACTTTTCCTGACAGCGTACCCCTCTGCCGTTCCCCCGGAAGACTTTCTCTTTTCGGATTCCATTCTCAGCCGGGCCATTTTGGCCTTAAGAAGACCGATATGATGCTGGCTCTTCTTGTTGTATGGGGTATTTTTGATCTCCTCCTCAATCTCTCTAATCTGCTCTTCTATGTTAGGCATTCAATCAGCTTCTCTCTTTGATCAGGGGAGTGTTATGGCAAATATTTCTTTATCCTGCCACTCACCAATGTCTGTTTATATTATAGTGTTATTCCTGAAGATTTTCACGAATTGCATCGACCGGAAAACAGATGAGAACACGATGCAGCTTCCTGCAAACAGTTATATCGTGATGTCTTCTGTAGATGTCCGAGAGATAAGTATAGATGGCATCTGGCAGCCAGAACAGCAGGCCACCCCGCGGTTCACCCGCGAACATAATTTCCCGTCTTCTCAGTCTTCGAGGAAAGAGAGAAGGTGTAGCTATCGCCTTCCTGATATCAGGTCTCTTCACCGCACTCATGCTCATAGCAGCACCTTTTTTCATCCTCACATATCTTCTTGTGCCGGTCATAGGTTTCGCCCTTCCTTATTACATGGGAAACAGGAGGATCAGGAATATACTGCTCGCTGGTCTGGTGTTTCTTCTTGTGGTGGCGCTGATGACTGACGTGAGCTATTCCAACGTGATTTACTCAAGCCATGATGTTGTTCCGGGAACCGTACCTCCCGGTTCAAACATCACTTTTCAGGGCGGCGGCGTCACACCTTCCATGGGAAACGGACATACTGTTTTTACATTTGAAGCCACGGTGCTCAGCAATGCGGGAAATCACACTCTGTCACCTGCACACGTTGTTATATTGAAACTCTCCGATCTAGGAACAGTGGTAAATTCAACCATGATGGTAGAGTCGACCTCATCCTCTTCCACAGGGAAGACAGTCACCACCTTTGTATACAACACTACACTTGCTTCCGGACTCGTGTTTGTGTACTATTTTGCTCTCAACAGCTCCGGAACCTGGATAAAAACATCTGTATCGACCGCATCTACCGCCACACCTTCCTCCACCTTCGTTTCTCTCATGAGTTCCGGAATAATAATCTCCGACAGCGTGGGGACGTTCATCTTTGTCGGTATATTCTATTTCGGCATAGTGTTTGTATTTCTTCTCATAAGGCAGAACAACAGGAGAAAGGACAGGCTCCTTGCCATGCGCCCTAATCCAATGAAGGAAGCGAATGATCGTTCCGGCAAGAACACATCACCGCCAAAGACACAGTATCGTGGAATGCCAAGGAGACAGGAGCCAAGGACAGTGAAGAAGGAGAAATGGACATGCAGTTCTTGCGGGGCGGAGGTTTCTGAGGATGCCGAGGTGTGCAGCAGCTGTGGTGAAAAGTTCGATTGATGACATGCGCTTATCGCAACATGTGAGAGTCGGGTGAGAATGTCCATGTCGGCGTTTTGTATATATACAGTGTTTTATCTACTTCCAGACGAAATCGCCTGGAAAGAGAGGATACAGGTGAGTTCAGGTCGGATGGGATGGCAACAATAGCAGAGGAGATGGCCAGAAAGCAGAAGGAAATTTCCGTTTCGGAATTTTTTGAAAGGAACAGGCAGATTTTAGGTTTCGATTCCACTGTGAAGGCACTTATCGTCGCAGTGAAGGAAGCTGTGGACAACTCGCTTGATGCCTGTGAGGAGGCCATGATTCTGCCCGATATTTCCGTCTCAATTTCGAAAATAAACCAGACGGAGTACAGGGTGTCCGTGATGGATAATGGTCCAGGGGTTGTCAGGACACAGATACCCAACGTCTTTGGCCGTCTGCTGTACGGGTCACGTTTCCACGCCATAAGGCAGTCAAGAGGGCAGCAGGGCATTGGCATTTCCGCTGTGGTGATGTATTCACAGATAACAACAGGACAGGCAACACACATACGATCAAAGGTTGCTGAGTCCGATGTTGCCAATGACATTGATCTGACAATAGATACTAAGAAGAACAAACCTGTCGTGTTGAGAGAAGACCACGTCATCTGGGAGGAGGAAGGGAAGAGGATACCACACGGTACAAAGGTTGAGTTCGCGACTGTGGGGAGATACGTCACAGGTAAGCAGTCCGTGATGGAATATCTCAGAAGCACAGCGGTCGTAAATCCGCACGCCACAATCACTTACACCGACCCTGACGGAAGGACCTACAGGTTTGAAAGGGCTACAGACACCATGCCACCGAAGGCAATTGAGATACAGCCACACCCCTATGGCCTTGAAATTGGAACGCTCATAAACATGCTTTCCTATACAGATGAGAAGCGCCTAGCTTCCTTTCTGAAGAATGAATTCTCGCGTATCAGCGACAGGGTAGCCAGGGAGATATGCGAAAAGGCAATGATATCTCCTGAAAAGAGACCGAAGGACATAACGCTTGAGCAGGCAAAGGCACTGCTCGGTGCAATATCCCAGACAAAGATAATGGCACCTCAGACAGACTGCCTAAGCCCGATTGGTGAATCTCTGATAAAGCGTGGACTGAAGAACGTGCTGGGGAGCCTGAAGCCTGAATTCTACGCACAGCCGGTTACAAGACAGCCTGCAGTCTATAACGGGAATCCGTTTCAGGTGGAAGTGGGTATAGTCTACGGAGGTGAGCTCCAGCCTGATCAGCCTGTCACAATTATGAGATACGCCAACCGTGTCCCTCTGCTGTATCAGCAGGGTGCATGCGCAATCACCCAGGCAATAGAGAATGTGGACTGGAGAAGATACGGACTTGAGCAGCGGGGAGGGACAGGTATACCGTTCGGCCCGGCTGTGATTCTCGTGCATGTGCTATCGACAAAACTCCCATTCACATCAGAATCCAAGGAGGCTATTGCTGCCATACCTGAAATAATGCAGGAGATAGACCTCGCGCTCAAGATATGTGCCAGGAACCTGAAATCCCACCTCAACAAGAAGGAAACCAAGAGCAAAGCTTCCGTTAAGTTTGACATCGTGACCGAAATAATACCGAAGATCGCCGAAAAGACTTCTGCTGTACTGAGCAAGCCGGTACCTGACATATCAAGAACCATAACCAAGATAATGAACGTCATTTACATTGAAGACTCTGTGGAATACGACTCAAAGAAGAGAGCCGCTATTTCCACGATTAGGATAAGAAACTACACCTCAAAGAAACAGGATCTTAAGCTTCATGCACTTATTCCTGCCGCAAATCTCGACAGATCCTCCTTAACCCCCCATCCAGTCGAGATTTCCGATGATGGCAAACTGACATGGGAGATAGGCAGACTTCAGCCTCTTGGAATCGTCACGGTGAACTTTGCACTGAAAGGAGTGGAAAGGGATGATTACACTGAAAATGAGATCTATGTCAGTGAAATCAATCCGGTTATGGTGATAGGAGCGGAACCATTGCCAGGTGACTGGGGTATAAAGACATTCGATTTGGAAGGAGAACTGAAGGATAACGAGGAGGAGGCAGACTATGATGAGGAAGGAGGGGAACTGAGTGAAGAATGATGAAGGTCACACTGCAATAGCAAGACAGAAACTTATTGAAATCGCAGAATCGGTCTATGATCAGCTAGAGGGCGGGGACATACCAAAAATGGTACTGCCTCTTCGAACCAAGGCAAATATAAGGTTTGACAGCAAATCGAACGTCTGGAAGTACGGCAGGGCAACCGGTATCAGGAGTGCAAAAAAAGCCGTCGGCGCCTACATGCTTCTCAGGACGGTCTACATGCTGGAGTTCATAGATCAGATGATAAAGGAGGCAAAGTCATCGACTCTGAGGGAGATGTATTACATCTCCGAAGGCTGGGGAAAGGCCAAATTCAATTCGCAGGATGAGTCAGACAAACTTGCAGAGGATCTCGAAATAATAACCAAGTGCCTGAGGGAGGATTTCAAGCTCAGGCCGGAAGAGGACGGTGCCCGTGTAATCGGAAATATGACGGTTGAGGAGACAGACAGGAAAGGAAAGAAGAAGAAGATCAACTGCAGGGACGATGTCGGTGACTCGGGATACAGTATACCATATAACGTCGAGGAAGACAAGATAAGATTGCTCTCTTCAGACGCAGATTTTGTGATTGCCATAGAGACAGGAGGTATGTTCGACAGACTGGTGGAGAATGGCTTCGATGAGAAATTCCGTGCCATACTTGTCCACCTGAAGGGACAGCCTGCAAGAAGTACGAGACGCTTCATCAAAAGGCTGAACGAGGAACTGCATCTGCCTGTCGTCACTTTTACAGATGGCGATCCATGGTCTTTCAGGATACACGCGTCGATTGCCTACGGCGCAATCAAGACAGCGCATATATCTGAATATCTTGCGACGCCGACGGCAGAGTTCATCGGTATAACTGCATCGGATATACTTAATTACGATCTTCCCACAGACAAACTGTCTGACGTGGATGTAAAGGCACTCGAAGCCGAACTAACGGATCCGCGTTTCAATGACCCCTTCTGGAAATCAGAGATCGAGACCATGCTGGAGAACAGGAAGAAGGCTGAACAGCAGGCGCTGGCAAAGTATGGTCTCGACTATGTTACCGACACCTACCTGCCGGAAAAGCTTACGCAGGCAGGCATACTCTGAGGCGTCTAATGTTCACTCCTGTGTGCCCTGGGCTGCGGGGATATATTTGCTCCGATCAGACTCGAATTCGCCTTGATGAAAACACCTTCCCCAATCACCGATTTTTCAAGGCGGACGTTGTCACCAACCCTGCAATTTGGCGAAAGGATTGTTTCAACAATGTCACAGTTTTTCCCTACCCTTGAATCTTCCAGAAGCATGCTTTCAGCAATTCTCGTCTCCGAACCTATATGAACGCCGTCGTAGAGGCATGAGTTGATGATGGTGTTCCTGTCTTCGAGCTTCACATCCCTCCCTATGTAACACCTTCCTCTGAACTCCACATCGTTGCCGTACACGGGTCTCTGCAGCATTATCATCTTTCCGGACACAGTGCAACCGGGAAGCTCCTGCACCTTTCCCTCAGCATCCACTATTGCCAGATTTGCCAGGTGGAGATCCTGTGGCCTGCCTATATCGAGCCATATCCCCTCTATCCTGTGAGTTTTTATCTTCATCCCCTTCTGAAGTAAAAGCGGAAAGAGCTGCTTAGCAAAATCGTACTGCGTCTGAGAAGGGATGATGTCGATTACTTCCCGATTTATTACATACACGCCGGCATTTACGAGGTTTGAAAAAGCCTCCTCCCTTCTCGGCTTTTCCTGAAATCTCCGGACAAATCCGTCGCTATCCGGCTCAACGACACCAAACTCTGAAGGATCTTGCACAGCAGTGACAGCCATGGTCACGGCCGCTCCGCTGCGAATATGGTCCCTGTATATTGCCGCAATATCAACATCCATGAGCGTATCTCCGCTCATTATAACTACAGGGGAGTCAAGGAACGATGAAACGGCCTTCACCGCTCCTGCAGTTCCGGCCGGTTCCGGCTCGAAGGAGTATACAACCGAAGCACCGACATGCCTTCCGTCCGACACCCTTCTGATGAGCTTATCAGACAGATAGCCGGTTGTTACTATTATTGACTCAAATCCGCCCTTCACAAGTGATCGCAAAGCATATTCAACACACGGTCTACCTGCAACAGGTATGAGTGGTTTTGGTATGTTTTCAGTAAGTGGCCGGAGCCGCGTGCCTTCGCCGCCGGCCAGTACAACCGCCTTTATGATATCACCTCAGGCTGATCTTTCCCCTCTTGAGCAGTTCCTGTAACTGTCTGTCAGCTTCCTCCTCGCTTGCCTTTTCGTCAAAAAGCGTTTTCCTGACATTCAAGTTCTGCTCGTGGATTGCTTTCCGGCCTTCGATCGCCTTCTCCCTTCTCTCCTTCCTTCTTTCAAGTATGAATGAGCGCATCTCCATTGCCTCCGCATGGCATCTGTCGGCCTCCTCCTTCTTTTCAATATATTCCTTGTGTTTCCTGTTTGATTCGCTAACAAGTATTGACGCCTCATTCAATTTGACTGACATCTGTTCGCCGAGCGCCTGCACTTCGGCATAGAGTGACGTGACTGCCTCATGCTCCCTTCTCGCCTCCATGAATATGCTGTCAATCTGTGAATTGATATCAGTGAGTTTGCCTGCGATCTCCTCTCCCTTTGAGGATATTGACATGAGTCTTGTCCTCTCCGAAAGGTTGTTTCTCATCTTCTGTATGACCTCATTCTCTTCCTGTATGGTGAGAGCTTCAGTCTGCTGTCTTCTCTCAAGGTATTCGAACTCTCTGTTCAGCCTCTCAATCTCGCGGTATATATCATTGTCAGGCGCACTCCTGTACAGTTGTCTCTTCAGCTGAATAAGTTCCTTTGCCCTTGCGTTGAGTTCATTTCTCTTCTGCTTATGGGAACGCATCTCAGAGGCCTTTTCGTCCTTCAGTTTTTTGATGGACAGAACCTCATCAAAGAGTTTCTTCTTCTGATCGTTCAGCATATCGCGCACTTTTCTGATCTCAGCAGCATCACTGTTGAGCTTGTCTCTCTTTTCGACCAGAGCAGAATATTTTTCCTCAGCCTTTTCAAGTTCTCCGATGGTTCTTTTTGGCATCAGGCATCTCCATCTACAGGTCAGCCATCAAAGCTGCCGCATGAGGGCATCAGCAGAGCGTGCTTTACCGATGACTTCGATCGCATAGTCAGACCATGTATTTAATTGTCCACATCTTACGGTCTTCCTGGCAAAGTCACAAGCCAATTCTTCTCACCTTCTATTCCATGCTCAGCGTATGTGATGTGTCAGCACCGCATTACGTTGTACGCGTCCGTCATGTAAAACTCCTCATCGTTAACGGCAATGGTGCAGAGAAGGAGATGATGCTCCATGTAGTCAACTGCAAATGTGAGCTAATTGCCGTTGCCAGTCTCATTGATTATGCGAAAAACTCACCGGCCAATGGAGCAACACCATCAGTGTCCTCCTCACTCAATTGCCCTTGAGATCCAAGACAGCCCATTTCAGCCCGCAGCCACCGCAGCTGGCAATGGCACCATCATTGCTCAGTCGCCCACATAGACTATCCTGCTGCCAAGCGCATCGATTGAAATAAGCTCCTGCTTGAGCTCCGACAGCTCACTGGAGACAGCATGTCTCTTTGCCGGATCCACAAGAAGCAGCAGAAAGCCGCCACCTCCGGCACCAGTAATCTTTCCGCCGTAGGCCCCTGCCCTTTTTGCCCTCTCATAGAATTCGTCTATCCTGCCGTTAGAAATGCCGTTGCTGAGGGACTTTTTGATGTTCCATCCCTCATCCAGCAGGCCACCCACACCCTCAATATCCATCTTTTCAAGGAGTTCTGCGCATCTGTATGCCATCTTCTTCATTCTGTCGTAGTTTTCGATTTTCCCCTCTATGCCCCGTATCTGGTCCGTCAAAATGGATGATGAGCTTCTGGTGATCCCCGTGTAAAAGAGCATCAGGCTCTCATCCAGCATCCTTCTCCCTTCGTCGCTCATCAGAACATGATTTGCATGGACGGATCCGTTTGGCATGAACTCAAAGAGGCGCAATCCACCGAAGGCTGCAATATACTGGTCCTGCATTCCTCCGGGATCTCTTACTATTTCCCTTTCTATTCTGCAGGCTTCCTCTGCGAGCTGCCTTGCAGGTGAATGTTCACCTATCCAAGCGTGGAGTGCATTGAGAAGGCCAACCGTAAAGCTGCTGGATGAACCAAGGCCGGTGCCCTCTGAAGGTATGTCGGAAATACTCACAATCTCGACACCTTTATCAATGCCAAGCATCTTCAGCGCTTCCCTGACAAGTGGATGTTTCAGTTCGTCGACCGATTCAACTATTTCTGTTTTCGAGTATGAAACTCTGATTTTTTCATCGAATTTCCTGTTCACAATTATGTGTATATATCTGTCTATGGAAGCCGATACTACAGCACCGCCTCGGGATATGTAATATTCACGCAAATCCGTTCCTCCACCGAGAAAGCTTATACGGAGAGGAGTTCTGGACATGATCATTCGGCTGCTTCCACGCAATCCACTTCACTTCCTCCTTATGTCTGACAGATGCAGTGAAATTGTCAATTCTTTATCTATCTTTTGCGGTCACGTATCTGTCAACCAAAATTCTTGAAATCATGATAAATGATGCACTTGCCTTTCTGTAAAGGGGTGTATGGTGAGGTCAGCAAGGTTCTCAGTGCGCCCTTCATCATCATTAGTGGGTCCGGCCTCGCCCTCATCGTGCAAATACACCGTTTGAAATATGGTTTGAAACTGCTCCGCAGGCCTTTATTCGGTTCAGTAGATGCATTGGGAGTATACGTTTCATTCCACTTCCTCTGTCCATTCCAGTCAGTACACGGTCAGTTCCGTGTCCCCGCCGGATCGTGTGTGCTGAGCGGGTGCGCGAGTGACCTATGAACGCCTGCGGGATCTGGATAGAGGCATGTGGATTTTCTGGCGCTCATCTCATTGGCAAGTGGATGCGTTTGCTCCTTGCGGCTCATCCTTGTGATTACAACCGGAGCCACCATCATGGGTATCAACCAGGTAAGATTGAATACACCACCCAGAGGGTTCACGTACACTATGCCCGCAAAAAGTGCAACTTCAATAATCAGGGAATATCTGGAAATAGACAACACCTCCCTGAAGCTCAACACATCCTCGTTCTTGGGTGTGACCGGTATATTCTTCAGTCCGGTGACTATGTAGGAAAGCATGCTTTTAATCTCATAGGGGATGGATATTGAGCTGATTGCAGCACTCAACAGCCTGTACCTGAGGTTTGCGACATACCCTATTCCTGTTCTGAAACGGACAGCCGCTGATATGGCTGAAAAGAAAATTGCTGAGAGCAGTACAAAACGCAGTATCGGAACAGACCAGTAGGTCTGAAGCGGATTGGAAATAAATGACGAGATGAAACCCGAAGCCCCGGATTTGGTGGACGAGAAACCGTAGATGGTAAGGAACATTCCGACGGGCATCAGGAGGTTTGTTATGTGTCCAAGCGGTGTCTGCAGAAGAATAAATTTCTTTCCGCGGGAAATTCCTTTCCTGCTCAGTGTAAAGAACTCCATAGCCCCTCGCGTCCATTTGTTCTGTCTTCTTATGAATCCCCTCACGTTTTCCGGCATTGCCTCATACGTGTGAAGTGGCACAAACCTTGTTTTCCAGCCCAGTTCAGAGAGGCTGACCGCAGTCGCAAAATCTTCAGAGACATACCCTTCAACAAAACCTTCAATCTGGCGGAGTGCATCCATTCTTATCATCACATTGTGTCCGTAACAGAATACGGCGTCAAGTTCATTGGCAAGCTTCTCCTCCCAGGTGAACTGCCCTATCCTTGACATGGGGGCCTGAACTGTCACGAAGCGTGTATCAAGATTCCATATGTTTATCATGCCCTGGAAAACGGCCACGTTACCGTTAGACGGGTGCTCGGCAAATTTCAGTGCCTCCTCCACCCAGTCCGACGGAAGATAAGAGTCTGAGTCGAGCAGCACAATGTAATCATAATCTCTCCCAAACTTGATGAACCAGTTGTTTATTGCACCAGCCTTGTAACTTTTCCTTTCACTCCTTCTTATTATTCTGTAATCCTTCACTGAAGCAATAGTGTCTACAACACGTTTCTTCGCCTCATCCGTCGAGTCATCAAGTATGAAAACGTCACAGGGATATGTCTGAGAGATGGAATCGAGACACTCTGGAACAACATCGTTCATCGTTGTATAAAGCATTGCCACATGCTTTCCGGCCGGTGCGTTATGCAGGGAAGGAAGACTCCTGTAGCCTGTGACGAGCGATACCAGCTGCCTCGCGGTTCCGTAGGAGGATATGAGGAAGATGAACGAAAGGACAAAAAACAGAGCCACGGATGCGGCATGATGCCAGTTTATGATGAAAAGTGCAAGTGCTGCTTCCAGTGTGATGAAGATCGAGAAGAGCACAGAATAGAAGAATTTACCGACTCGACGGGATCTCTCATCAAGGCCAACATGCCCGGGTGATGAATTAAGTTCGGAGTGATTTTGCAATCTTTATCGGGCCTTACTGTCCCTTTCATGTTTTTAAGTATTATTTTACAGGGATCGAATAAACATTGTCCATGCAGAAGTATTTTCCCTCTATCCTGTGAGACATACTGAACAGTCAAAACCATGTCAAACGATCATTTCGGGCCTCACAGGTGTTTCGCGTATCCTTCTCCCACTTGCAAGTTCTATGGCTCTCGCAACAGCGCTGGGTACTCCAATTGTCGGACTCTCTCCGAGGCCCTTTGCTCCATGGGGGAGCCTCGACCTGTTCTCTGCAATCCTGATTACAAACCTCGGTAGAGTTAGCGCAGACTGGACACCTGCATCTGATATGCTCGACGTGAGAAGCTGACCGTCTTCGTTATACGCCACCTCTTCATAAAGTGCCTGTCCGATGCCCTGCAGACATCCGCCTGTTATCTGGCCGATCACAGATTCCCTGCTGAGCGCATTCCCGACATCATAGTAACTGCGACATTCATCAACGTTCACGTTTCCATATTGATCTATACTTACTGTAGCGAGATTCGCTCCGAAAGAATTTAGCGATTCCCTGAACTTCTCGAAGTGATATTCATCGTATTCGTTGGCCAGAAGTAGCTCAGGTGAGTACTTCCCGAATTCCTTTTCTGTCTGGTCCTTTATCTTCCTCGCAGCCATGATCAGTGCCGTTCCCGCCATCATTGCAGATCTGCTCCCCCATGCGCCAACACCAGCCTCGAGCATGTCCGTGTCTCCACGTTCCAGTTCAACCTTATCTTCGGGAACACCAAGTTCCTCATTCAGCAGTTTCTTTACAAAAATATCATGCCTCTGTCCATGCGTGTTTCCCCCCAGCCAGACCTTTATCTTCCCCTCCTTAACGACAATCCTTGCACTTTCACCTGGCTGCGTCGCCGGGACAAGTACAAAGCATGCGAAGCCCGCCTTCTTCTCCCTTGAAAGCTTCCTGTACTCCAGCTCCTCTATGGATTTTGCTATGAAATCATGTGATGCATCGATCTTCATTCCGAGAGGCGATCTGAAAGATTCTGTTGTTGCATTTTTCAGCCTGAGTTCTGCTGCATCAATACCCAGTTCGTCTGCCAGCATGTCCATCATCCTTTCGATGAAGAAAGCAGCCTCAGGGCGGCCGGCTCCTCTATACGGTCCGTGAGGCGGTTTGTTGGTAAAAACAGACATCGCACGGACATGTGCATTCTGTATTGCGTACGGCCCTGTGAGCTGATAGCCTATGAATCCCGGGGCGAATTCACCCATGCCTCCGGAATATGCACCCCCGTCAACTATCACCTCCCCTTTCAATCCCAGTATCTTTCCCTGTCTGTCGGCAAAGAGTTTCATCCTTCCCTCAGCTCCTCTGCCTGGATGGCTTGCTGAAAGATGTTCCCTCCTTGTCTCAATCCACTTCACAGGTTTTCTGAATTTCATGGCGGCAAAGGCTGCTATCACGTACTCAGGATACAGGGCTCCCTTCAGACCAAACGCACCTCCTGTATCGGTCTGGATTACCCTGACCTTCTGGGGCTGCAGCCCCATGGCTTCGCATAACCCCTCCTTTATGCTGTGTACGGATTGTGTCGATATCCAGACAGTGAGCTTATCACCGGAATAGTCCGCCACAATGCCTCTGGTTTCGATAGGATTTGTCGCGACCCTTCTGTTCACAAATCTGTCCTCAAGCACTACCGGTGCATCGATTTCAAAGTCCTTTCCAAGCCACGTGTCAGACATTATGTTTGTCTTTGCAGATCTGTGTATAGGCTCTGACTCCAAAGCCTCCTTAATTGAGATTACAGGTTTCAGCGGCTCATACTCAACCTCGACCGTCTCCGCACGATCTTCAGCTTCGTACAGATTGTCGCCAAAGACGGCCGCGACCGGCTGTCCCACATAGTTTACAGTACTGGTGGAAAGTACAGGTTCCTGAAGCTCCATCGATCCTTCTGTTGCCCCTTCTCCCACCGAACTCATTGACCCACGAACCTCATGTCCGTTGAGTCCACCCTCTATTTTCAGTATTCTAGCTCTCGCATAAGGGCTACGGACAACATACATCCTCATCATTCCAGGAAGCTTTATGTCATCGACGTAACGTCCCTGACCTGTGACAAAACCGTCAATAGCCGACATCATTTCACCTTCCATCCCTTCCGTGCGTCCTTCCAGCACTCATCTCCTTTGAAGCGAGCATTATCGCCTCTATTATGCTTCTGTAGCCTGTGCACCGGCACAGGTTACCGCTTATCCCTCTTTTCACCTGCTCCTCATCCGGGCTGGGGTTCTCACTCAAAAGCCAGTATGCACTCATTATCATGCCAGGCGTACAGTAGCCGCACTGCAGCGCCTGTTTCTCCAGAAAAGCCTTCTGTATCGGATGGAGACCTCCCTTGCCGAGACCCTCGATGGTCAGAACCTTCCTTCCGTTGGCCTGGACGGCAAGGACGGTACAGGATTTAACCGCCTTTCCGTCAAGGAGTACAGTGCAAGCGCCACAGTTTGACGTATCGCATCCTATGTGTGTTCCTGTCAGGCCCAGATTCTCCCTCAGGAAATGGACAAGCAGCGTCCTGGGCTCAATTTTCTCCTCTCTGTTTACGCCGTTTACGTCGATTCTGACATTTACCTCATCCATCTTCACCCAACTCCTGCCGAAGCTCTCTTTGCTGAAAGAATTATCGATTCCTGCATCAATCTCCTAAGCACGTTCAATTTGAATTCCGCGGTACCATAAAAGTCATCGGAAGGCTGCGCCTCCCCCGCTGCAACACTGCCAGCCTCTTCCGCAACTGATATCTCTGGTTTCTTCCCTAGCAGGAATTTTTCAGTTTCTGCGGCAACGATAACCTTCGGGCCAAGGGAAGTCAGTGCAACGGCAGCATGTGCTATCTTTCCCTTGGCATCCAGCGTCAGTGACGACGCAACACCTGCAATCGAATAGTCTCCGGCGCGTCTCTTCTGTTTCAGGTAAGAGCTGCCTGTGTTTCCTTCAGGTAGAGGAATGAGAATCTCTGTGAGAAGTTCACCGCTCTTTATTGCTGTGGTGAAGGAATCGATGAAAAAATCCCTTGCCGCCACCCTTCTTTCCCCTCTTTCGCGCTTCAGAACGAACATCGCCGAGAGCGCGATCATAACGGCCGGAAGATCATTTCCGGGATCAGCGTGGCAGACGTTACCTCCCACTGTACCCATATTCCTGACCAATGGATCGGCGATATGAGAAACGGCATCCTTCAGAGCGCCGAGTGTATCCGGTATTGCGCCTGATTTCTCTACCTCACCTGTTGTAGTCATGGCACCGAGTCTCAGCGAACCTCCTTCCACACTGATATAGTGAAGCTCTTTCACTCCTGAAAGATCAATAATAGTCGGAAACGAAGCAAATCTGAGCTTCATAAGCGGTATCAGGCTCTGTCCTCCCGCCAGCACCTTCGCTTCGTCACCTGATTCTGCAACAAGTCTGAGCGCATTCACAAGGTTACCCGGGGCATGATATGTGAATCTGCTAGGTGTCATGAGTTATGGAAATAATGCACTGATATTTAAGATAAATTTAACTAGAGCCGCACTGACTTCCGGAAACAGAGCTGATATTCATCCGTGAAAGCGTTAAGGCGGGTGCAGCGGACCGGCATCGGCCTCATTTCTGCGGCCTTCCTCTGTTCCTTCTCACGCTTACAATCTCGGCTGCAATGCTCAAAGCAATCTCTTCAGGCGAAACTGCACCTATGTCCAGCCCTATTGGGGAATGTATGCGTTCGAGGAAATTCTCTCCGACTCCAAGTGACCTCAGCTGCTCGAAATCCTCCTTTATCCTCTTCCTGCTGGCGAGCATGCCGATATATCTGACATTTCTTTCCGAAAGCCCCTTGAGTGCAGGTATGTCATATGCGCCCTTCGTTAGAAGGACCACATAATCGCTCTCCCTTGATTCAAAATTGGACAGATCGTCCTTTACGTCCTTCAGTATTGCGTCAGGCTTCTCGCTAAGCACTGGCGTTCTGTCAATCACCAGCACTTCAAAGTCAAGAAGACGGCCAAGCCTGACTAGGGCATCTTCGACATCATCCTTGCCTCCCTGACCAATTATTACGAGCCTTTCGGCCGGCCTGAACGGTTCCACGTACACTTCCATCATCCCGCCGCAGAATGTTTCCACATAAATATCGTCCTCACTTTCCGCCCTTGCCATCCCCTCAATGGCCTTCCCGGCCTCTTCAAGGTGGATCCTCACAAGTTTCGGCTTGTTGCTTTTTATCGCATCTTCTGCAGTTGTAACAATAACTGCTTCAGGACATACACCTCCAAGGCTACCGAACAGGACATTTTCTCCGGAGACTATCGCCTTGAATCCCGGCTTTCCAAGCGAAGAACCCTCTATTCTAACCACAGTGGCTACAGCAAACGGGACTCCTTCCTGTGTCAGCTCGTTCATTTTCCTGATGAAGTCCAGATTCTTCATTCCCTGAGTGATCAAACATGCGTCTTATAAATCGTTTCGCAATGGAAACGATTTCTGTATGGACTCTGTCACGCAGCTCTGAATACAAAACATATATTTTCAAACACAGCTTCTACGACCCGGTAAGAACATGAAATTTACTGGCGAATTTGAGGTGAAGGCGGATGCTGGCAGTGTCTTTGATTTCCTGACCGACGCCCACAGAATGGCCTCGCTTGTCCCGGATGTTGAAAATATGGAAGTCACAGAGTCAGGGGATATAAGAATGACAGTCAGGGTTGGTCTCTCATTCATAAAGGGCAGGTTCAATCTCAGGATGAGGATACTTAACAGGATACCTAAGTCACACGCCGAGATACAGGGAAACGGCTCTGGATCTGGAAGTTCCGTCGATTTCCACGGCTACTGCGACATTTCTGAAGAACAGGGCCGTTCCAGGGTAAAGTGGAGCGCAGATGTGACAATCGGTGGACTTGCAGCCACTATGGGCAGCAGAATGGTGCAGAATGCATCAGAGAAATATATAGCACAGCTTGTAGAATCATTCAGAAAAGCATTCGAGAAGTGATGCCCAGATGTTTGACGGGCACACATCTGATGTCAGCATTGTGATCCTTGCTGCGGGTAAATCCTCAAGGTTGGGCAGGGATAAGCTGTCAGAGTTGTTCTGCGGAAGGCCGCTTTTCAGGATAGCGATCGATGCGAGCCTGGCCGCAGGATGCAGGAAGGTGGTTTTTGTCACTAGCAGAGAATTTGCAGAACAACACCTTTCAGGGGCATCGCTGCCTGAAAGTGTAATTGTTGTCATCAACGAACAGAGGGATGAAGGCATTTCATCATCGATCAGAAAGGGTTTGGAATACTGCGCAGACAGCGGGGCTGTTCTGCTGATGGTCGCAGATCAGCCGTTTGTCACTGCTCCGCTGCTCAGCAGAATCATGTGTGAGCACATGAAGAACAGGAGCAAGATAATCGCATGCTGCGTCAATGGCAGATTCAGAAACCCCGCTCTCTTTCCTTCAGAGTACTTTCCGCTGTTACGCGGGCTGAAGGGAGAAACAGGTGGTTCTGCGGTCATGGCGGCATCAAGAAGTAGTGTGGTGTGTATCGAAGTTGACGATGTCCAGCTAAGGGATATTGATACACAGGATGACATTGAAATACTTCGCAGGGTTTCAAAATGAGTTCAGGAAAAGCGGCGGGATGACCTTCATGATGAACAAGATGTATGAAGTCCCATCCTTCTCCCCTTAGCCGGAGTGCGCATCACATGGACATATATTATGACCCATTGTTCCTCGAGCACAGGCATATTCCAGGGCACCCTGAGTCACCTTCGAGACTCATTTCAATTGTGAAGGGGCTTGAGGAAAGCCCTCTTTCATTCAGATTTCTCAAGGGCTCCGCTGCTTCGGCGGAACAGCTTGGAACAGTGCATTCTCATTCCTACATCGACGGTATCAGACAATGGAGGATTCGCTATCTGGACCAGGAAACCCCGGTTTATCCTTCAACATACAGTATATCTGCAATGGCCGCAGGGTGTGCTATTTCATCTACCCTCCATTCAATTGAGTCTGGCGGTTGCGTGATGGCGCTGATCAGACCCCCCGGGCACCATTCCGGAAAGGACTACGGTGGAGGTTTCTGTTATTTCAATAACGCTGCAGTTGCTGCCAGAAACTGCGGTCAGTCCAGATGCGCAATAGTGGACATAGATGTCCATCACGGCAATGGGACGAGCGATATATTTTACGGAGAAAGGAACGTCCTTTATATCTCAACCCATCAGAGTGGTATTTATCCTGGAACCGGAGAAGCCAGGGAGATTGGAAGTGGGGAGGGGGAATACTTCAATCTGAATCTGCCACTTCCTTCCGGTTCGGGGGACAGTACCTTTGATTTTGCCTTCGATTCAGTGATAATGCCTGTCCTCAGGCAGTATTCGCCGGGTGTTATCATAGTGAGTCTGGGAATTGACGCGCACTATCTCGACCCGCTTGCATCATTAACGCTTTCCACGGGGGGTTATGTGAAGTGCATTTCCAGACTGGCGTCCCTCGGTCCGCCATTGTCGATTGTTCTTGAAGGCGGATATAATCCTGACGCGCTTTCTGACGTGGTGTGCGGACTGGTAGCAGGAGTCTGCGGTGAACCATATAACACAAGGTTCGACGTTGTCCATGACCGCAAAGGAGTGGGTATAGGATGGGTCAGGTCTTCGCTCGACATATTTTCATCTCACTGGCGTCTCTGAAGTCTGCTCAGGAAAGGTTCAAAGCTCAAAGATGAGCCTTGTTGTTTCACCGCTTGCCTTCTCCATCTCTTTGATCTTGTTTTTGATTACAGTGTCCAGTTTTTCATCGTCGGCTTTCCGCGACAGAAGATTGACAAGGTGCTGTAGTTCAGATTCCAGGACAGATGAAAGCAGTTTGAGTTCCTGCACCTTTTCCTCCGCTATCTCCTTCCTTTTCGAAGAAACAAGGCAGTCGAGATGTACCGGTCCCTTCCTTACAAAAGTGAACTTTTCACCTGTGCCCATTATCTTCGAGCATTGATGACATCTGAATTCCGCCATGGGAATGAAAATGCAGTTACTGTTATTAAAATTCTGACAGACCGGTATTCTTCAGTCAAGGAACCGGCGCCCTGGCCGGGATTTGAACCCGAGTCCCAAGCTGTCTGCCTTATGTCGACAGGCTTGGATGATAGGCCACTACACTACCAGGGCTGATTCAGCCTGAACAGTTACTGATATTTAATTTACGCAGACGGCCACAGCCTAATTTCCCGATAGTATCATTATTATTGCATCGGCAGGTCTTCCATCCGTCTTCATAAGTGCCTGGCGTGCCTGATCCGCCGTGCAGCCTGTCTGACTTATGACAAGATCTATGTCCTCCTGATTGAAGACAGGTGCCTGAGTTTTTTCTCCACTCTGGCTGGAGGTTAGAGGACCGACAGTAGGTTCCCCTGTGACCTGGTATATCTGCTGCCCGGACATCTTTACCATGACAACGGAGGGTTTCGTGAAGTGATATTCCTTGGTCCCTGTCCTTATTATCACCTCGGTGACATCATCTATCTCCTCCGTCTGCAGCCCCATCTTCTTCATTGCCATCTTCATCTGGCGCGGATCAATCCGTCCTAATCCTGGTATCATACAATCACTGAAACACAGTGCACGTACAAAAGCAGTTCCTCAAATATATATCTGAGTCAGCAATAGCCTCAAGCATTCAGGATGCCCGGCTGGGCAGCAGGGCATTCTGCATGATGGAACCTGAAGGGTCACATTCAGGCAGCCAAACAGCCACCCGGAGCACAGCGCTCAGGGAGCGTTCCGGAGGGATTAACAATTTGAAGGCAAAGATTTCTGGGATAAAGGGGATAGTCACTGACATCGATGGTACCCTGACAGACAGAAACAGGCGACTGGATTTCGACGCGGCTGCAGCTTTGAGAAAGGTTGCTGACAGCGGCATCAGGGTTATACTTGCAACAGGCAACGTTCTGCCAATAGCCTACTCTTTCCTTAAGATGATAGGTCTCGACGGAGCGATAGTTGCAGAAAACGGAGGCATACTCTACTACAACCAGAAGGTTGAATATCTCAACAGTGTGCAGGAACCTCAGAAGGCATACGATTTCCTGAGAAAGCAGATGAAGGTGGAGAGACTTTTCACCGACAGATGGAGAGTTACAGAGATAGCACTTGAACCAAATGTGGATCCTGACATTGTCAGAAGGATTCTGAAACCCTTCAGTGTTCATGTGGAATACAGCGGTTTTGCGATACACATAGAGAGCAATAACTATCTCAAATTCGGAGCCGTCAGGAGGGCAGCATCTGTAATGGGCCTTGATGTTGAGGAAATGGCCGCTTTCGGGGACGGAGAAAACGATATCGAAATGCTGAAAGGGTGCAGGTACGGCATCGCTGTTGGGAATGCGCCTGACAGTGTGAAAGAAGCGGCCGATTACAGTGCAGAGGCAGAGCATGGCAAGGGATTCGTGGAGGGTCTCAGATGGCTCGGCTTCAAGGTATAAGGGAGGCAAAACAGACCTCAGTCGAGCGGTTTACACACTCCTCCCTTTCGCACAACTTGAACAGATACCGCTTCTATCAAGGTGCGATCGACAGGTCAGTCTCCCGCACAACCTGCAGGTGAGAGCGGCTGTGGCCCCGCAAATGTGGCAAAAGCCTTCAAGATTCAAACGAGGTCATCCCCGGCACGTCATACAAGTAACTTCTTTGCTGTCTCCTCATCCATCATTATCGATTTCAGGGCATATTTGAGCGCCTTCTTCTGAATCATCTCTCTTGTTTTTTCGTCAAGGAAACGTTCCATGAATACAGGCGCTTTTCTTGCATATTCCGAGGCAAATTCAGAGTAAAACTGTGATGAGGACTCCGGATCTAGCTCTGCGGCACGGTTGTACGCAGCCTCTGCCTCATTGAACCTTCCATTCTCGGCGCAGAAAAATCCAAGAGAGCTCTGGTAATACGCATTATTCGGATCGTACTCTATTGCCTTCTTGTACAGTGCGAGTATCTCTTCCACCGTCACCTGTGACAGAGCCAGGGATGCCTCTGCCTTCCAGAAGTAGGCTTCGGCGTTCTTTGGATCTATCTTGGTCACCTTCGAGAATTTCTTTATCGCTTCCTCGGCCCTTCCCTCATTCAGCAGTTGAATTCCGTCTTCAAGCTCCTTTTTTGCATCCTCTGACATTTCAATCACTGTGCATCCTTTTTCACTGTAAGTTCACCGGGCAATGAATGTTTCTATGAGTCATACGGACAACATGCTTTTAAAATTTGCCGGCGGAAGAGCCAGTTTGTATGCCGCGTTATTTGGATTTCCGCGTCTTTCGCCCTGATCACAAGACAGCCCTGCTCCATTTTGCTTACGGTCAGGCGCAAAGTCATTCCGCCCGGGAGTCACACTCTCTGTGATGACACCTGACGGTTGTTCATCCGGAACATCTGTCTGTCATAACGACATTGATTGTCAACAGAAGGGATTCAATTGAATGTGAGCTCAAAGGAGTCGGGAATTGGCCGCATATATCTTTATCAGTTAATACGCAATCATCAGGTCTCAGCAGCGGTGTGCAAATGGTCTACCAGCTCGGCGCGGATGAAGCAGGAAGAGGACCGGTGATTGGTCCCATGGTCCTCTGTGCTCTCCTGGGTGACACAGAGAAACTTGTATCCATCGGCGTCAGAGATTCGAAACAGTTGTCCGAAGAGAGAAGGAATGCGATCTTCAGGAGTCTTGGCAGCATTTCCAGCTGGCGAATCTCAGTCGTCTGGCCTGAAGAAATCGACATGGCTGTCGCTCATTCTTCGCTTAACAGGCTTGAACTGCTGCATTTTGCATCGCTTATCAGGCATTTTGATTCGGAGGTGGCATTTGTCGATGCTCCCGACGTTGACTGTAAGCGTTTTTCAGCTGAGATGTGTCGCATTACGGGCAGGAAGGTGGTAGCTGAGCACAGGGCTGACATCCGCTATCCTGCAGTTTCGGCTGCCTCCATCGTTGCAAAGGTCACCAGGGACAGGATCATAAGTGAGATAGCAGAAGAACTTGGTGAAGATATCGGAAGCGGCTATCCCGGAGATTCAGCGACAATCGACTTCATCTCGTCCTATGTAAGAAAGAATGGTGTTCTGCCCCCTTATTGCCGCAGGAGCTGGGAAACCTCCAAAAGGATAATATCTTTCATCAGGATTAAAAACCTGAACGAATTCGGGTGAACCGATGATAGAGGATCTAATTAACGGTGCGATAGACAAGTTCAATGCAAGAGTTGCCAGGGATAACACTCTCAAGAAGGAGCTTGAGGGCATGACGAGAACAGTCCAGATAGAACTTAAAGACGGAAGGAGCTTCTGTTTCAGTCTCAAGGATAATGTGATGGGGGATTTCCATGAAGGCCGTGTTGACAATCCGGATATCAAGATAGTATCAGATGAAGCGACGTTATCTGGATTGCTCAATGGAACAATACGTCCAATGAAGGCATGGGCAACCAAAAAGGTCCAGTTCAAGGCATCGCTGGAAGACCTGATGAGGATACGGAAGTTCTTCTGAAACTCACATCTGCCGGATCCTGACGCTGAACCTGATTGAATGAAAAGTTTATTATGATAGCACCATTCACATGCAACATATAGCGGGGTGGGGTAGCCAGGACATCCCGTCGGGCTCATAATTATTATGGGTTACCCGAAGAACGATCGTTCAAATCGATCCCCCGCTACTCGGCTGTAATGTTACATTGTTGATTTTACCCGGGCAATGGTTTTATAGAGCATACCTGATGGTCCGCCTGCATGGAAAAAACAAATCTGTGTGTCAAGTGCATAAACTGGGATCACAGGCCTGAGGGGAATCCGGGCGAGCTCATGGGATACTGCATAGCTAGGAAGAAAAATGTGGGGCCACATTACCAGTGCGATCTTTTCCAGCTGAAAACTCCCGAAATAACCGCTCTGATGAATAGGCGGATCTACGGCGCATACAACGAAGAGAACGGTGAAGATTTCGATTTTTAGGGCATGGTAGATCGAATATAGCTTTATTGTATATGCCATCCATGTGCTCCTTACAGAATGAATGCAGGGAAAGACCTTCGGTGTAAGGTTCATGCACGGCAGGTGGCGGTTATCATGTCAGGAAGATTCAGAAATTTTCTGATATTTTTCATCGTAATTGTGCTGGTGGCTGTCAATATCTACACTGCAGCATCAATGTCTGTTAGGCAGGCGAGCAGCTATCCGGGTTATCCTTCGGTGATGCTCGCGTACTATGGCGGCAATATCACACTCCTCATACATGGCGCACTCGGTCCCTATCTTTACAGGAACATAACAGTCAGTGTGACATACTGGAATGCCAGTGGCGTGATGTTTCAGTATTCGAAATACGGGAACAATGTCTACTATCTTGGATTCGAGTTACATACGGAACATCTGAATATGACTTCGAGTGCTCTGGACCTTTCAGCGAGTCGCATTTACTACTTCAATGCCACTGTTACTGTGAACGAGTCAGCCTCAGGCAGCACACTCGTCAAGTATATCCCCCGCAACGGCCTCCATGTGATTGTACTTGGTCAGACACCGTATGTCAGTTCAATGGAGGGAAGGAGCGATGCCTAGGATATCATTCATGACAGCAATCTGGATGTCGGTGATCGCAATACTGGTAATATTCGAGTTCCTTCAGTTTACCGGCCTGGTCAGAGTATCATCGATTGCTGCCAATTTCTATCTATTTGTCTTCTCGCTCGTAACAATCGCTATTCTTGCCGTAATAGGTGCAATATTCCTTGGAATAACAATTGCTCACCGCCTCCTCGAAAGGGGAGATTTCACTCCATTCGAGCTTGAAATGCTCTCTATGAAGGAACAGATCAACGAAATACAGAGATCCATTGAGAAGATGATGAAGAAGTAGGATCAGGCAAGCCTCTCAGGACACCTTGCCCGCCTGGAGCATCTGGCACATTTACCGGGGCGGTTGTGATTCCTGTGTGCCTGCCCAGTTTCCCAGCTCCGTTTCATCTCCTCCAGTTTTGTTTTCAGCAGCTTCTCAACCTCATCATCAAAATCAACTGTGAAGCTCTTCCTGCCATAATATATGAGACCATAGTCCGGCCTGGAACCGAAGTTGTCCTCGACGAGCCTACAATATGCGGAAATCTGCATGATATGGGAAAACAGTGGCCCGGATGGAACTCTCCCCGATTTGAATTCCACAGGCATGAGCATGCCATCCCTCTCAACTATGAAATCAGGACGCCCCGACAGGCTGCCATCTGAAGAACTGAGGACAGGGTGACTGTCATCTCCGATGTAGATGATCTTGCCGTTCACATTGATATTGCTTCCGAGCATTTCCGCCTTTCTCTCAGACCAGAGGTCAAGATATAGGAAGGAGGATGCTCCGATGAGCCATAACAATGAAGCACTCTCAAGGATCATGGCAAGAAACGCGTTGACCTGAAGTATGGTTACAGATAATATGGACAGAACCATTGAAAGAATCGCAAGGAAAAGGACAACCCTCTCAGTCATAATCTTTGTGTTGTAGAACTCCCTCTGTGACAGATACAGGATGGATATTGCCATCAGGAGCCAGACAATGGCGAGAAGAAGCAGTATTCGGGATATTGCTGTCTTCCGGTCAAATTTCAGCACAGAAATTCCGATGAATGCGAGAACAGTCGCGGTAATTGCGTAATACATGATCATTCGGCTGTATATGCCCGCTTCCCTCTGCCGGCCGGACAGTTCGCTGAGCTGCGTATTGAGTCGACTGTGAGCTGCATTTCCTTCGCTGAATTCCTCTGTCATCTCCTCTTCAGGTCCGGAGAGCCACCAGCTGAGGGGGCAGTAGCTGTACTTTTCCACTTCTCCTGCTGAGAACGGGCGTGAACGCATGTGCAGTTTACTTCAACCACATTGGATAAAAACGATTGCCTTCCTTTCTCATCCTGCGTCATTTTAGCTGTTATCAAGTACCTTGGAAAGGCGATCAAGCGTTCTTGCATCCCCGATCATTACATTTTCATCGACCGCAACGTCATCGAGAAAACCGAACCAGTAGAGCACAAATCCTTTTCCAAACAGGCTAACGTACTGGTGAAACTGTCTCCTGTTGTTCTTCCTTATTTCTATATCGTCACCGAACGATGCCTTGGAGTCTATCCATTTTATGGAGTAACCATCAAATTCGATTGGTTTGTCGAGGAGAAAATCTGGCGTCTTGGGGAATTTCCCCCTAAGATCCTTCTCTGTCCTGAACGTGACGCCATGCCTGGTCAGCCATTCGGAAAGCCTTTCTTCCCCCTTTATGCCCCTCTGTTTCTGTACCTCTGCTCCTTCAGGTGAGTAAAGTATGTCTGCTTTTCTTATCGCAGCTATCTCAGATCTGAGCCGTCTGTCCTGAATGCTGTCAGGATCCCGCACCATCTTCCAGAACTTCTTCCGCCCTGTACCGTTCTGGCCCATTAGTATAAGACCCAGAAGTATTGGCGGAAAGTTGAGGCGTCTCGCTATCCTGACCATTGGTTCACCTGCTTTCCAGCGCTTCAGAAGTGTCGGCCCCATCTCTACTATCTGGTAGTAATCCTTGGTGGCATAACGCACGGTCTTCTGAGTGTATATGACGAGCATGAGTTCTTCGGGCAGTTTGAACTTTTCAGCCATCGGCTTTATGTCTTCTGGCCTTCTCAGCGAATAATATATCTCGGAATACAGTTCTCTTTTCAAACATTCACCTTCATTCTGTATGCTGGAACATCCATTTCCGGACAGTTACTGCACAACTAGATAGTAATAAATATCGATTGTCCAATCGGTCAGATGTCAGAATAAATGCTGCTGACAGGGAAGGAATGTCTTGACCCAGATTAACTTTTTCACATCAGAGGAGACGCCACCATGGCTGCCGACTACTGCCAGAGAAGCCAGGAGTCACGCCTTCTGGGCGCAGATAGTTGCTCTGATTGAGATACCTGCAGCAGTTGTTCTTGCGATCATCTCATTCTATTACTATTTCAAATATTCGGCGCCCGGTTATGTCCTGGTGAATCCAAACGCAGCCTCTTACTCCACCTCCTATCTCTGGTTTGCCGTCTACCTGATCGCAGTGGTATTTGTTTGTATACTCGAGGTTGCATTCATCAAGCTGCACGTCACTTCGTTCATCGACACCGGGCATTTCTCATCTGCGGAGGAGCGGGCGATAATTTGGGGCATCATATCAATCCTTTTTGGTATCCTCCCCGGCATATTTCTGATTGCTTCTGCAGTAAAGCTGAGAGCAACAGGTGTACAGATGCCGCAGAGCGCGGTCGAGCATCAGGAACAGCCTCCGTCACATACGACGGCGCAGCAGAAGGAGAGCCAGCCGCCGGCAAAGGCAAGGCAGCCCGAGTCACAGGTTAAGTCACAGCCGTTCACAGTTCCTCCCGCAACTGGTCCATCCAGACAGCATGCCGACATGGTGAAGTGCAAAAAGTGCGGCGCTTCATTTCCCGCATTCATGCACTCGTGCCCAAACTGCAATGAACCCAAAAGCTGAATTCCGCGTCCTGCACCGCGCTCACTGTTCAGGAAAGTGGATGTGTATGAATAAATGCTGTCTGCCACTCTGTCACAATTCTCCGGGCTTCGTGCAATCTGCGGTGTTCGTGGAGGTGGGCTGTTGAGGTTCGCAAATGTTGTATTTGTTGGAGATACTACCGAAGTTCTTTCTTCGATTGCCTCCAGGATTGCAAAGAAGGGCACAGCAAGCGATCTGCTGATATTCGACAAGCGCGAAGGGGATATGGCTGTTAGCATCACCGTGCCGCAGACATACCCCGAGAGGGTGCAACCGCTGTTACAGTCTCTCTACATGTCAGATGCAGCGGTTCTCTTCGCCTCTTCCATAGACAGCACCTTCGGAGAGGAGATCGTTGCCATTAGCACCTTTTCTCTTCCCGGGATCGTCGTTGCTGAATCAGGCATCGCGGACAGGGTTGCCTCGCTCGTAAAGTCAAGGCTCGCGGGATGGAATGTGATGACGAAGGATGAGGACGTAGACAGGAGAATTTGGGAATTCATTCTAAATCTTAATCCGGAGAGGAATCCAGAGGGTGATTTCTGGAGAGTTGATGTAGATCACTCCTTCGAGGTAAAGGGTGCTGGGACGGTTGTGCTTGGAATAGTGCGGTATGGCACTGTCAGGGTTCACGACAAGCTGATTTCGATGCCCGGAGGAGACGAAGGTCTTGTCCGCTCGATACAGATATTCGATATAGACCACCAATCTGCGGAAGCAGGCAGCAGGGTCGGTCTTGCTCTTCGCGGTCTGACTCCGGACCAGATCCCCAGAGGAACTGTCCTCACGAACAACATGCATTTTCAGTCCTCGCGGTCCATATCTATGTCCTTCGCAAAGGAGAACTATTACAGGGAGGCAATCGAACCTGGAAGGATTGTCCATCTCAACATTGGCCTCCAGTGCGTTCAGTCACGGGTTATTGAATTCAGCGGTAGGCTAGAACTCGAGGCAGACCAGGAAATAGCGTTTGAGGATGAGCGCGCTGTTGTTTTCAGCGCAAAGCCTCCAGGTCAGCTGAGAATATCGGGCCACGGACGGGCGGGAAAGTTCATCGTCTAGGCCTGCAGGAGAGATGAGGGTGAAGCTGTACATCTGTGCCACAGAAAACACAGTCGCTGTCAGAAGGAGGAGATAAAATGGCAATCATTTCTGATCTCTTTACAATAAGTTTGAGTGTGCTTCTTTCCCTTGGCTATTTAGGTATCTTCTACCTCATGACACTCGACAGCATGATGGTTCCTGTTGCAGGCGAGGCCGTAATGATACTGGCCGGTGTTCTGGCTTACAGGGGCAGTTTCAGTCTGGCAGCAGTTATACTCGTTGCCACAATCGCCTCCGTCACAGGCTCCACTTTCTCCTGGCTCATAGGGAAGTATGGCGGAAGAAGGGTAGTGGAAAAATACGGCCCATATCTACTGATCAGGCGCGGCGATATTGACAGAGCCGACGCTTTCTTCAGACGGCATGGCGACAGTGCGGTTTTTGCCGGGAGGGTCATACCTCTCGTCAGGACATATATTTCCCTTCCGGCAGGCATCGCATTGATGGATTTCAGGCGTTTTATCATATTCACTATTGCAGGCAGTCTGCTTTTCATTTCGGTACTTACAGTTGCAGGATACGAACTGGGCAGAAACATGGCAGCAGTGCACTCGATTCTCTCATACCTCAATGATCTGGCAGCAGCCGTGATAGCGCTCATCGTGCTTTCTTCCATACTCTATTTTATATTTCGGCGAAGAAGGTCTGCCAGGTATCGAACATGAAAGGAATGAGTGTAAGTGTCGCTGAGCCGTTACCCGCCGATCTGCCGGAATGCCGTTCAAGCAGCAGAATTCCAGGCCATTGCGGTCCCCCTCTACTGTATCTTTATTTAACAGATCCGTTTTCGATGTATAAATGTCAGTCAGCGAGCACGAATTCAGGAAGGCAATTTCCTCCTTCCCCACCGGTGTCACAGTGATAGCAGCGACCGATGGCAGAATGAGAGCTGGCATGACGGCGAACGCACTTTTTTCACTGTCGTTAAATCCTCCTTCTGTCGTGGTTTCTCTGCAGGATGAGGCGGAAACAACCAGGCTCATTCAAAGTGTCCACAGGGCAGCTATATCCTTTCTTTCACACCAGCAAAGGCATGTGTCGGAGACATTTGCTAAGAGAAACAGTCAGGATTTTAAATTTTCCACTGTACCGACTCATTTGGGGAGAAACGGACAACCAATCATAGACGGTTGTGTGGGTGCAATCGAGATAGACATTGAGAATGTGATATCGGCGGCTGACCATAAGCTTGTAGTCGGAAATGTAACCCGCATCGAAGGCTTTTCCGGGGGATTTCCGCTTATATATTTTGCCAGCGGTTACGCCACCATGGCGCCAGACGGAACATTCAGACTTCCTGAATTCAGGCACTGAAACAGTCAGTCTTCGTAGTAGTAGTTGTTGGAGCTTCTCTGTTCCCTGTCCAGTTTTGAGTCAGGTTTATTGATCCTGGGTCTGTTTGTCCTCCCGTCCCTTCTGAATGTGATTCCCACAGATTTGAGAAATGTATTCATGCCGTCCCGCATCGTCATGGGCGACATGCCGTGTCCTTCAACACCAGGGATGCCGTCGAACACCATCAGCCTGTCCGATACAAGATCTGTGAAATAGAGGTCATGCTCCACCACGAATGCTGACTTTTTGCTGTTTTCCATGACACGCCTTATGACTCTCGACGCATTCATTCTCTGTGCTGAATCAAGGTATGCGGACGGTTCATCGATGAGGTATATATCCGCCTCCCTCATCAGGCAGAGCGATATTGCAGTTCTCTGCAGTTCTCCCCCTGAGAGATCTGTGAGCTTCCTTCCCATCAGATGGCGCATTTCCATGGGTTCCATCACTTCGGCCAAATAGAACTGCTCATTGAGCCGCTGTCCTGCCTGTGATGAAAATAACTGTTCAACAGTAATATCAGTGTCCGCGCTGATATATTGCGGTTTATAGCTCACCTGGGCAGTCCTTGTGATATCTCCGGCTTCAGGCCTTTCGACTCCCGCAAGCATCTTGATGAATGTGGTCTTGCCAGTTGCATTTGGGCCAAGGATCCCTATCACCTCCCCCTTCCGCACTTCGCCTGCGTCTACGCTCAGATTGAAATTCTGATATCGTTTCCTCAGTTGGGTGAATGAAAGGATGGAAACTGATGATGTCTCCCTTTCCGGCTGTCTCTTCTGAAAATCAAGAGCATAGTCCCTGAACCTTATGTTGTCCTCCCTGATCCTCCCCTCAAGGTAGGAATTGATCGCGTTCCTGGAACCCAGTTCGTTCGAAACTATTCCGTAAGCCCCGTACGTCCCGTAATAGATGTAAACGTTATCTGAAATGAAGTCGAATATCGCGAGATCGTGCTCCACGACAATTATCCTCTTTCCTTTGCTCTCCCTTCTTATCATTGCGGCAAGTTTCAGCCTCTCCCTGACGTCAAGGTATGAAGAAGGCTCATCAAAGAGATAGACATCCGCATCCTTGAGGAAGGTTGCGGCAACAGCGACTTTCTGCAGTTCGCCTCCAGAGAGATGTTTGATGTCCCTCTCAAGCGTGTTAACTATACCGAGCTCGGCCGCCATGTCGCCAATCGCTCCCTTCTCATCAACTCTGCCCAGCAGTTCGCGCACAGTTCCATTGAAAGCGTTTGGTATGCTGTCAACGTATTGAGGTTTTGCCGCAACGCTGAGTTTTCCGCTGTAAACGAGCTCAAAATAGTCATGCAGCCCTGTTCCCCTGAAGAAATCTATCACGTCCTCCTTTTTTCCCTTGGATTCGTATTTTCCGAGATTGGGAACCAGAGAGCCTGAAAGAATGGAAAGGGAAGTGGTCTTGCCTATGCCGTTTGATCCCAGTATGCCAATCACCTTGCCCTCCTGTGGCATTGGCAGGCCGTAAAGCCTGAACGAATTCATTCCGTACTGGTGCACGAGTCTTTCGGTGAGTTCATCCGGAAGCCCTTCGATCCTGAGCGCATCAAAAGGGCACTTGTTCACACATATGCCGCACCCTATGCACAGATCCTCGTATATCAGTGGCTTTCCTGCATCACCCATCTCAATGCAGTCAGTACCTGCCCTGACCACAGGACAGAAATCGATGCACTCAATATTGCAACGTTTGGACTGGCATCTGTCTTCCAGCAGCACTGCTACCCTCATCTTCTACCATTTCAATGAAGAAGGAGGTGTCTATTTAAGTTGTCTCTGGAACCCTCTCTTTCCTTTCTACGAGACCCAGCTCTTTTGCCTTTCTGAACGATTCAATGAATGAAGCTATTCCTATTATTCCAACACTGAATATCACGAGGAAAAAGCCTATTCCAAGATTGTGCAGGTTATGCACCCTGATGCCTGTCGTAAAACCGATGTTCATCAGGGATGGATAAAGAAGCACACCTATTCCTGAAATGATGAATGCTATTCCGCCGTAGAGCAACACGCTCATCGTTATTCTGCTCGTGACAAATGAAATCCCCCTCTCCGAGAGTTTTCCAGCTCTCCGCGTCACACTGACGAAAAAGGCACCGAACATAATCTGCATTGCCATTGTGCCCAGGCCGAACAGCAACCCGGGAAGAAATGCGAAGAGAGGACCGGGCATTGTCGGAACTATCACGAGATAAAGTATCAGCGCAAAGGCACCGAAACCGAAACCGGCTATCAGACCGTGTATAAATGCAAGCTTCGCAGGTATTGGCTCATCGCTGAACATGCCGTCTCTGCTTGTTAGAGGGTTGGACGTATGATCCATCTCCCCCTTCTGTTCAGCGCTTCCCTTTGAATGCAGCCGGAAGAACGATTCCAGTTTTTCCTCTATAAGATGGAAGTGGAAATAGTTCTTCCTCCTCGCGAAATATATGCCTGCAGCCGCCATCGCAACGCCAACCATGATGTAAGTCAAGCCGAACGAAAGTGATGTTAGGAATATGCCCGCAAGAGCGAAATAGGCAAGTTCAGAGAGTATGGATCTCTGTATGGTGAAGCCTGTTGCGAATATCATGCCTGCTCTTGCGCCCCCCCTGTAACCTCTCTGGCTTACTGAATATGAGAATGTAATCGGCCAGGTATGCTCGTCCGGCGTGATTCCGTGCACAATTCCGAGCAGGAATGATATGATCAGCGCAGAAATGAAGTCTACGTTGCTCGGATTCCAGAGATTTATCACCACCATTTCATCCATCCCCTATTCCCTTGACCTTATCGGAAGTCCGTGCGGGCATTCAGAAGGATTTCCGATGGTTTTCAATATCGCAAGTGCAGTCTTTCTTTCAACTATGTAGTCAAACGTTTCTATTTCCCTGCACGCAGTATCCGCTGATATTCCACCCTTCACCAGCAGGGACTCAAGTGCGCGATGACTGAACTTTATCCTGTCATATGTCCTCCTTCCGTCATCGGTGAGAGATATCATTCCATTCTTTGCCCTCACCATACCTTTTTTTGACAGTCTGTTCACAAGTTCAAATGCTGAGGGCGGCTTGACATCCATGGCTCTTGACAGGTCGCAGAGCCTGACAGGGAATGAATCATTCGTCATTTCCACAATCCGCATTATGCAGTCTCTTTCCTTTCTTGTTATTTCAGGCGTATTTCTCTTTTCGCTCATTGTATGCTCCAGTTATTAGGCTATACCTAATAACGTTAACATCTCTATATAAAAGTTTGCATTTGCCTTAAAACCTAGAGACCTAGAGTCCTGATGAAACAGGCATATCTATTCAGCACAGGTTATGGAGAGCCCGGGCGGCCTGTCAGATAATGTTAATAAGCTGTTATGAATAATCGCGACTCCGAGGCAAACTGCATGCCTTCGGCTTGGCAGCACAGGAGGTATCCGGAAAGTTGAAGCGAATACTGGTAAATGTGGCATGGCCATATGCGAACGGCGCATTGCATGTGGGTCACGTTGCAGGCTCACTGCTCGGCCCCGATATTTTTTCCCGATATCACCGACTCAGAGGAAACGAAGTCATAATGGTATCTGGAAGCGATCAGCACGGCACTGCTGTTTCCATAAGAGCAGAGAAGGAAGGCAAAACACCTGAAGAGGTTGCTGAAAAGTATCACCGTATAAACAAGGAATCCATCGAATGGCTCGGTATAAAGTTCGATATTTTCACGAAGACTCACACCGAGAACCACATAAAGGTTTCACAGGAATTCTTCCTCGATCTGTACAGAAAGGGCTTCCTCTACCCGAAGTCCACGAATCAGTATTACTGCATCACCGATTCACGTTTTCTCGCAGATACATACGTCATCGGCACCTGTCCGAAGTGCGGATATACTGAGGCAAAGGGAAACCAGTGTGAAGTCTGCAGATCTACCTTTGAACCCGGCGAACTGATACATCCCAGATGCACCATATGCTCAAACCCTACTGTTCTCAGGGAATCCACTCAGCTCTTCTTTGCTCTATCGAAGTTCTCTGACCCCCTACAGGCATATTTGAGGTCAGTTCATGGCTGGCGCCAGAATGTAATTGATTTTTCACTCAACTGGATAGAGTCTGGCCTTGATGACAGATCGGCCACAAGGGATCTGGACTGGGGTGTGCCTGTCCCTCTTCCGGAGTACAGCGGAAAGGTCATTTACGTATGGATGGAGGCTGTTATCGGCTACCTGTCCGCCACGATTGAACTTTTCAGCAGAACAGGAAACCCCGACGGATGGAAGAGGTACTGGCAGGAGGAGAAGACTGAACACTACTATTTCATGGGTAAGGATAACATTCCATTCCACACTATAATCTGGCCCGCGATGCTTATTGCGCACGGCAGTCTTAGGCTGCCGTTCAATGTTGTTGCGAACGAATACCTCATGCCTGGCAATTCTAAACTCAAATTTTCAAAGAGCAGGGGCGGAGCTCCGGAAATACGCGAGCTTGGCAGGCACTTCAAGCCAGAACATATCAGATATTATCTGACTTCTGTGATGCCTGAAGGAAGGGACAGCACGTTCAGTCTCGAAGACATGGTGGCCAAGATCAATAACGAACTCGTTGCCACTCTAGGCAACTATTATCACCGTGTTCTCTCCTTTTCATACAAAAATTTTGGCAGTTTGTCGTGTCCCGCAGAAGGTATTGATCTTCAGCCGGCGATATCCGACTCATCTGTTGCAGCTGCCTCTGTCTCCTCCCACATAGAAGCCTGTGAATTCAAAAAGGCGCTGAAGTCAATAATAGACCTTGCACAGAGGGGAAACCAGTTCTTTGACCGTTGTGCTCCCTGGGCGACAATAAAAAACAGCAGGGAAAAATGCTCTGCTGATATGTTTAATAATCTTGAGCTGGTGAGGAGGCTTGCGATCATGTCCAGCCCATTTCTGCCTTACTCCTCTGAAAAGATAATGCATTTTCTGGGCTTGAGTCCGGAAGAGCAGCTTAAATGGGATATGCTTGACAGTACACCTTCATCCTTCACTTTGAATGAACCCGCGCCTGTCTTTGAAAGGATCGATGCCAGGAGCATTCCGGGAGTTCTTGAAGGAAGCGCCGAAAAAGACAGCGTGCTTGATATGAGGGTCGGGCTTATACTTTCAGTCAGAAAGCACCCCTCAGCTGACAAGCTCTATCTGCTTGAACTGGATATAGGTGAACGCAGACAGATAGTTGCCGGCCTGAGACCCTACTATACAGAGGAGCAGCTGACAGGGAAGAAGGTTGTTGTTCTTGCAAATCTCGCAACTGCAAACCTCAGAGGGTATCAGTCGCAGGGAATGATACTTGCTGCTGAAAACGGCGACAGCGTCAAGTTCCTGACACCTGCTTCAGACGTTCCTGTAGGCCCGCTTGACTGCAGCCGAGGAATCAGCGCAGGAACGATAACTATTGACGAATTCAGGAAGGCAGACCTCAGGATCGCCTGCCTCTCCCGGGGAGAACTGCGCTTATCGGGTGAATGCCCGCCTGATTCATCTGAAATCGCGGTAATGGTCGGGGCCGACGGAATCGTCCCACTGAAAAAGGACGATGTTGCAATCACCGTTGATGGCGGGAAAATAGGACCGGGTTCAAGAATAAGATGAAGATAGATGCACACACTCACTCCCTGTACAGTCCGGACTCGATGACTGATGTCGGAACGCTGCTGAAGGCGGCAATACTTGCGGGAATGGACGCGATAGCCGTCACCGACCACAATACTGTTAGAGGTTCAATTGCGGCGCTTTCAATGGTGAAGACGGGTATTGTGGTAATAACAGGGTGTGAACTCTCAACCGCCGACGGGCATCTTCTCTGCCTGGGTATAAGGGAGGATATTCCAAGAGGTATAGCGATGGCAGAAGCAGTTGAGAAGGTTCAGGAACTGGGAGGTGTCGCTGTTCCCTCCCACCCGTTCAGGATGGGTACCGGCGCAGGTCAGACAGTGTTGAAAGGACTGCGTGTAAACGCAATTGAAACAGTAAACGGCCGGAATCACAGCTCAAGGAACAGGCGCGCGGAACTGTTTGCCCGTGCCGCAGGTATGGGGGAGACTGGTGGCAGCGATTCACATTTTCCGCATGAAGCCGGAAGGGCGTATACAGTTGTTGAAGGAGAAGGTCTCAGTCAATCGGATATACTGCAGTCCATTGGCTCCGGAAAGAGCAGAGCCGAAGGCAGAGGTCAATCAGTCGCCGGTTCCGTACGGACAACGATTAAGATTGTGCGTGAATATGCAGGCAGAAGAGGAAAGCACATCTGAACCTGTGGTGGCTGCATGCGTCTGTTGAGCCAGAATCCAAGAACGGGCGAGATCAAGGTGCTTGTCACAAACCCTGACGATCTGTGGCATCTTTCCAACATCATAAGGCCGGGTGACAGGGTAAAGGGATACACCTTCAGAAGAGAAGAGGCAAGGGAGGACGCTGTCAGGGCGCAGAGAGAGCCCAAGGTAAGGTTATTTCTGACAGTTGTTGTCGACAGGGTCGAGTTCATGGATTTTCAGAATGTTCTGAGGGTTACGGGCCGGATTGTTGATGCGGAGTTCGGTACGGGTTCCTTCCACACATTCAATATTGAAGAGGGATCAGATATAATCATAGAGAAGGAGGAATGGCACAGGCACGATCTGGAACGGATACGGGAGGCTGTCGAGGGAAAAGGCAGTTCACGTTTCATATGCATATCCATTGAACACGGAGAGGCAACCATTGCAGTCGTGAAGAGTTTCGGTGTGGATGAAATCGCGGTCATACATGGAAGGGAATCAAAGGAGGAAGGTACAAGTGCAGTAAGAGACGACCTCTATATGGAAACCATAAAGCAGGTCAGAGCGCTCCCAAAAATGCCTGTGCTGGTAGCCGGCCCCGGTTTCATAAAGGAGGATTTTCTGCGTAAGGCAAGGGAAGTGGAACCTTCACTGTTTTCCGATGCGCAGGTCATCCAGACAGGCCAGGGTGGAATGGCAGGTATCAGGGAAGCCCTTTCCAAGCCGGAGAACTCGAGGCTTCTTCAGGATGCGAGGATGTCAGAAGAGGTGAAGGCAGTTAACGAAATCATGGAGGGAATATCGAGAAATGGACCCGTTGTTTACGGTGTGGAAGGTGTGAGGAAGGCGCTCGAGGCGGGGGCGGTCAAGAAACTCGTTCTCACAGACAGACTGCTGAGGGACAGGGAGATTGAATCCATGATGCGTACTGCGGAGGAAAAGGCAGGTGAGATCTTCATAGTGACCTCCAGATGGGAATCGGGAAAACAGCTTGACGGTCTTGGAGGCATAGCTGCTGTGCTGAGATACAGGACATGGCAGTGACATCAGTCGCCGTATGGATAGCGGAATCTGACCCCTTTCCTTATCGCCTCTATTGATTTTTCATATCCCGCATCCGCATGGCGTATGAGGCCTATTCCAGGATCGGAATTCAATACACTTGAGATCTTTCTTCCCTGTTTGTCGGTTCCATCCGCGACCACAACCATTCCCGCATGGATGGAATTGCCTATTCCTGTCCCGCCGCCATGATGTACCGACACCCACGTCGCGCCGGATATTGCATTGAGAAGAGCATTGAGTATGGGCCAGTCTGCGATGGCGTCGCTTCCGTCCTTCATCTTCTCTGTTTCTCTGTAAGGGCTGGCAACAGATCCTGTGTCATGGTGATCCCTGCCTATCGCCACCGGAGCTGTTACCTCCCCGTCGTGCACCAGCCTATTTATCAGCAGACCCATCTTTTCCCTGTCACCGTATTTCATATAGCATATTCTGGCCGGCAGCCCCTGGAAGTGGACTTTCTCACCGGCAAGCCTTATCCATTTTTTCAGGTGATCGTCATCAAACTCCTCGATGATCGCTCTGTCTATCCTTCTTATGTCGCTCTCCTCCCCGGATAGCGCGACCCATCTAAATGGACCGGAACCAACAGAGAACAGATCTCTGAGATATGCTGGAACGTAACCTTCAATCTCGAACGCACTCTGAAGACCCCCCTCCATCGCTCTCGTTCTTATGTTGTTTCCGTAGTCAAAGACCTTTGATCCCCTGCTCTTGAACCATATCATTGCATCTGTTTCCATAACAATGCTGGTATAAACGGCACGCCTGTATTCCTCGGGGCTCTCCTTCCTCATCATTGCGGCCTCCTCAAGGCCCACTCCTGCCGGTATGTATCCCTCATCTATGTCGTGTGCAGCCGTCTGATCCGTCACTATATCAGGGACAATCTCTCTCTTCATCAGTTCTGTATATACCTCCGCAGCATTGCCGAGCAAACCGATGGAAAGCGGTTTTCCCGAGGAAAGCGCCTCATCCTTCAGTTTCAGAGCCTCGTCCAGACTGTCTGTCCAGCAGTCGAGATACTTGTCACCTATTCTTCTGAAAATTTTTGTTCTGTCGACCTCCACTATCACGCCCACTCCGCCATTCATTGTTATGGCAAGCGCCTGGGCCCCTCCCATTTCGCCGAGACCCGAAGAGAGAATCCACTTACCCTCAAGTGTCTCCGAATCAAACTCCTTCACACTGAGTGCATGCAGCGTCTCATATGTGCCCTGAAGAATTCCCTGTGTACCTATGTATATCCATGAGCCTGCGGTCATCTGACCATACATGGTAAGACCCTTCGCCTCAAGATCCCAGAATATTTCGTCCGTGGCGAACTTTGGAACGATCTGTGCATTCACTATCAGCACCCTGGGCATCTCTTCTCCTGTTCTGAACAGGCCAACCGGTTTCCCAGACTGAATCAGCAGAGTTTCATCGTTCTCCATAGTCCGGAGTGATTCTACAATCCTGTCATAGGCTTCCCAGTTCCTTGCGGCCTTCCCTCTTCCACCGTAGACTATCAGGTTGTCAGGATCCTTCGCAACTTCCGGATCCAGGTTATTCATAAGTAGCCGAAGTGCAGCCTCCTGTCCCCACCCCTTGCAATTCAGCTTGTTTCCGCGCGGTGCTCTTATTGTTCTCTTTTCCATGGCGGTTACTCGATATACTTCCTGTTTTAAAACCTGTGCAGCAATCAGCTTATCTGTGAGAGGATCGCATCTCCATAGCCATCTTCTCAATTCGCTGTTACAGTTTCATTCTGCTGTATATTCTCTCTTCGGCTCTGGTCATCAGCCGTTTCTTCCGCGGTATGGCTGCAACAACCGTCCCGGCTGCAGCCATGAATGAAAGTGAAAAGGATGCGATCATCCATTTCAGATTCACATATGCGGAATAGTAGGTGAAACCTGAAAACCTGTTACCGACCGAATCCATGCTCTTCACCAGCGTCTGAAACGCAAAGGATCCTGTCAGCAGCAGGTATGTCTGTTTAAATGAGTTGTCACTCGAATTCTGGAATGTGATGCCCGTCTCTGAATTGTACCCTTCTGAAGTTATGCTTGTGCCGCTGAATGTATTGTCGTTTGAATCGTACATATATATTCCAGTGGTTGAAGTTCCGTCCACGTAAAGCTGAAGGTCACTGAATGAATTGCCGGGAGAGTTCTGCAGAAGAAGCGCCTGCTGCCCGATGAGCCCTATCTCCGCTGAGGATACATCGTTTGCTGTTGAATTGTAAAGCCGCAGTCCTGTATCTCCTGAGGTTCCTTCTGAAATGACAGTCGAATTGTAAACGGTGTCATTTTCAGATCCGTAAACCGATATGGCAGTTGATACGAACTCCCCTGAGAACAGGATATGCGAATCGCCCAGCGTTGAATTGTTTGCGTAAAGCAGGGATATGCCGTCAATGAAACCCCCGGATGCGTCCGGTTCCGTAAGCAGCCTTACCCCTGTTATGTTGACGTCATATGACAGCGCCTCCGTTATGCCAAAAAACTCAAGGAAATTGAATTCGTATGGTACAAGCTCAGCAGCCATCGATTCGATCCTTATATCGGAACTCTCCACTATCTGGAGAGCAGATATGACAAATTGCTCAAATATGTTCTCCAGTAATGCTCCTCTGACATCTGACAGTCTCAGTCCAAAGAGGCTTCCAGAAACGTAGCTGTCCTGAATTCTTATGCCAAGACTTAGTGAAATGAAGGCGGCATAAGTCCCCCCAGCGAACTCTGTCGAGGATATGTCTACAGAACCATCCCTTGTGAGTACGATGCCTTCATAGCTGAAGTTCATTCTCAGACTTTCAAGCAGGATGTTCTTGGACCCTGTTATTGACAGAGATATGGAATTTCCACTTAATATGTCTCCGTCCGCATACACAGATGAAGAGGCAATGACTGCAATTCCGTACTTATCGAAATTTGCTACTGAACTGTTGATGTTATTGAATGAAAAATATGTGTTGTTGATTGCCGCTGATTCCGTATTTTCGGCATAAAGACCGTATTCCAGGTCTTCGTGGTAGATATATATCGAGCTATTTTCGAGCAGCAAATTCCCAGTAGATGATGCCTCTATTGCGCCGCTTGCGCTGTAACTTTCGTTAGTCAGTGTCCCGTTTTCAATGATTGTTGTTCCCGAAATCAAAAGACCTGTGGCACCAGAAACTCTGACATTCGTTCCATTCCCGTAGAGATAGCTGTTGTATACCTTTACTGCACCCCTTCCTTTCTCCCAGGCTGAACCTGAGGAGGATGTCAGTATTGCATTGCCAATGATTATTGTGGAAAACGCCATTTGAATGACTGAACCGGATCTCCCGGCTGCAGGGCTGTCAATCAGTTTGCTTCTGCTGACTATCAGGGTCGAATTGTTTCCATACAGTCTGAAGGGATAGCTGCCGGCTAAAGTCGCATTCAGTTCAAGCGTTGAGTTCTCAAGCAACAGCGTGGAATTTTTCAGGCGAATTGAAATGCGATGTAAAACTGTCGAATCAATGATGAGTGTTCTGTTCGATATCTCATAACTGCCATTCGTAAATGTAAGGTTGGAATCAACAGTCATCACTTCAGTCTCAGGCAGTGATACTGCATTCCCGCCCTTCGCAGCGACCTGCGGGTGTCGCAAAGCGGTGAGATGAGCAGGGAAATAAGCTGTATCCTCAGCGATCCATGTATGCACTCGATCCGTAGAGCGCTGAAGTGGTACATTGAGGACAAGTATCAATATTACAGTGAATGCGAAGAATACAACCTTTGTTTCTGGCCTGTCTTTCAATCGAATACTTCCGTAACCGTTTCAGCCATTGGAATATATCGAATGTTATGACTTAACACTTTTGTGAATGCAATGCTATGCAGCAGCGCTTCAGGATGGCCATCCGGTCCCACCATATCGATTCCGACTGAACAGGCAGGAGTGCATTTAACAGCCGCAAAAATTTTTATAATGGTGGGGTGAGTTGTTCGGAGAGCTGGAAATAGATGGAATCGGTGTCAAAAGAAGCGGTGAGGAAGGCAACCTGGTTTTACAGGGACGAGATGAAGGATGCAGAGATTTATTCGACTCTCGGAAAAGGGGAAGGAAACAGCGAAAGGGGAAAGGTCCTTACAAAGCTCGGAGACATGGAAAAATCGCATGCAGAATTCTGGAAGTACTTTTTGAGGAAAATGGGTGCACCTGACTCCGACTACAGGTACCCGAAATACAGGACATCACTGATGAAATTCCTGAGGAGAATTATAGGTCTGTCACTCGTGATAAGACTTTTTGAACGGGGGGAGGAGTCTGTTATCAGGGAGTACAGCAATTTCCTGATGAACCAGTCTCTTGAGGCATCTGACAGGGAAAAGCTTCAGTCGATTGTGAAGGATGAGATACTTCACGAAGAATATTTTGCATCTCAGCTGAGCGGTGTTTCCAACACTCTTGAATCCATCAGGGATGTATTTTATGGCATGAGCGATGGACTTGTTGAAGTTCTCGCCGCTGTTGCTGGTCTTGTACCCATTGTTCATACACCGGTACTTGTTGCGGCCGGGGGGCTGGTCGTCGGTATATCTGGCACACTTTCCATGGCGATTGGAGCCTACATGTCTACCAAGGCACATATAGAAGTGGGAAAGAAGCAGACGGACAGGGTTGCCAGGGAAATAGAACTTGCTGGAAAGGACGAGCGTGTCGCCAGGCTTAAGGCACTGTTCGCGGAAATGGGTCTCGATGGCAGCTATACGGAACAGGCAGCCAAATCCATGTCTGAAAACAGTGAAATGGCAACCGAATTCTTTGTGCGCAACAAACTTGGCAGATCCAGGGAAACAAATGAAAATCCCAGGCGTGCCGGAATACAGACAGGCATATTCTACCTGATTGGTTCGGCATTTCCGATACTGCCCTTTGCATTTGTAGGTGGAACGGTAGGCCTTGTCTTTTCTGTAATAGCTGTAGCTCTTGCGCAGACCACTGCTGCAACCATAATCGCACTCTCGTCAGACACCTCTGTGAAGAAGAAGGTTGCCGAAACGGTCGGTCTGACTCTCGGTGCGGCAGCAGCCACATATATACTCGGAAATGTAATGTTCGCATTGCTTCATCTTCCAGCAGTTCCGTGAGGTATCCTGTCCTGAAGAGGCAGTGAGGCATGTGATCTCACTTTCGCACATACGACATCGGATAATGCCTTTTCTTCCACACAACTGGAGTACCTGTCAGTGCACGGGCGAAGGCCGCTGCAACCATTGCGAGATATATGGTCGTTGAGAAAGGGAATATCAGGGCCAGCCAATTAGGGCTGCCTGTTCCCACCTGGAAGACGAGCATTCTGAGCAATACAAAGACGATTGACACAGCCGCAATCAGTGTGAGGAGGACATTCCCCGCCACTGAAAAGTATATCACAGCCCAGACTGGAAAGTAGAAAGTGAAAATTATGTAGAGCATGTTCAGGAGGTAGAGATGGTAACGTCTTCCTGTCTCTCCCTGTATGTCTCTCACGAGCCCTTCCCACATCTCTCCCAAATCCCTGTACATACGAGTCCTCAGATACTGGCTTGCCCAGTAGAATCGAATGCGATATCCGTTTTCCCTGAACTTCCTTGAAAGATTCACGTCCTCCACAATCTTCGTTTTTATCGCTTCATGCGTCCCGGATTTTTCGTAGGCTTCTCTCCTGCACATGAGGAACTGACCATTTGCCATCGACCGTCTGCCCCTGTCCCTGTTCATCAGCGGTGGCATGTACAGCAGCATGATGAACTGCGCAAAAAGCGGGAGAATCAGTCTTTCCCAGAAACTTTTCATCTCCATTTCGGGTCCGAGTGAGAGGAGATCAATCCTTTCGGTCTGCATTGAGTCCATGCTCCTCAGGACAGCATCCCTGCCCAGCACCATATCGCCGTCCAGGAAGAGCAGTATGCTGCCCCGCGATCTCTTGTAACCCAGATAGGCGGCCCAGTTCTTACCTGTCCACCCCTCGGGTTTTTCCTCCTCCCTGATGGCCTGAATCCTGTCCCCGAATTCACCAATTATTTCCCAGGTCCCGTCATCAGAGTTACCATCAACAACAATTATCTCAATGCTTCTGTAACTCTGCTCCAGAACAGAGGCTATGCACTGCCTGATGCCGTCAGACTCGTTTCTGCAGGGGATTATGACACTCACCAGCGGATTGTCTGTGTCATCAGGCCTGACAATTCCGGAACAGTGTTTGTCCAGATTGTCAGTGTTTACTGCAAGCAGATAGACTGTGCCGAGGGATATGAACGAATACAGGGCGAATAGCGACAGGACTATTATCACAAGTGTTGATAAAATTGACACCGCATTTTGTATCCGATCGGCCTATATATTGTTAATCCGTTTCTGAAGGCTGCCTGGGCAGAACCTTCATATCAACACTGCTGTAAGCAGCAAATCACAGTCTGCTGCATCACTCAAGGAAAGGACCGGAAAGGCGTTCTTCCCCATGCCTTTTTAAGACAGCTTGCCGTTCATTGGATGCCTCTTGCCATCCTGTCTGATACACTGAATTTACCGGGGGATGTCCAATCTCGGTTCAGTAGCAGTTCCCTGTTTGCCTTCCCGGAGCGCTGATGGCATTCATTCACCTCGGGTTCTATGACCGCAGGGGATGAATACCTCGGACATTATTTCCATTTTCATCGTTCTAACCTAAAGGGAAATGCTTTTTGAATATCACAACGTTACATCTGTCATGAATTCAGTAAAGGCAACGTTGCTTTACGACGGAACGTCAAGGACTGCACTGAAGAATGTGTATGTGAACTATGATGGCGCAAGAATTGTGTCGCTGACAAGGGATAGGCCGGAAGGTGAATTAATAGGCGAAGGTGTAGTGACACCTGCATTCATTGACGGTCACTCTCATATAGGCCTGGCCAGGAGCGGTGAACCGTCCAATGAGGAAGAGGGAAATGAGCGCATGGATTCAATGCTTCCCCTTGTGAATGCCATTGACTCCGTTTACATGGACGACTTTGCGTTCAGGGAAAGTATCGAGCATGGTGTTCTCTACTCCCACGTGATGCCGGGCAGCGGCAACATCATAGGGGGGAAAACAGTCCTGATAAGGAATTTTGCGCGCGATATTCAGGATGCAATCGTATCGCAGCCTGGTACGAAAGCCGCTCTTGGATACAATCCCCGTTCGACGACAGAATGGAAGGGAACAAGACCAACAACCAGGATGGGTGCAATGTCTATATTCAGATCCGAACTGATCAAGGCAAGAAAGGCATCCGTGCTTCTGAGGAAGAGAAAGAAGACCGCTGAGGAAATAGAACCGCATCAGGAGGCGCTCATGGACATACTCAGCGGGAAACAGACACTGATGGTCCATGTCCACAAAGAGGATGATATTGTAAATCTGATAAATCTCGTGAAGGAGTTCGGTTTCAAAGCTGTCATCAATCATGCCGGCGACGTGCATTCAAAGGAGCTCTGGGAGAAAGTGAAGAGGGCAGGCATGAATGTGATTTACGGACCCGTGGATGCCTTTTCCTATAAGGTAGAACTCAAGCACGAACGGTGGCAGAATGTGAGGTTCATAGCCGAATCCGGTCTGAAATACTGCCTCATGACTGACCATCCTGTGGTCCTGCAGCGCAACCTCTTTCTGCAGCTGAGGTTCTTCTTACGGTTTGGTCTTTCGAAGGAGGAGGCGATATCCCTGATAACAGGGAATGCGGCTGAAATACTTGGGCACAGGGATATTGGCAGACTGGCGCGCGGCTGCAGATCATCCTTTGTAGTGTGGAACAGGGATCCATTTGTACTTGATGCATGGCCAGTGACAGTTATTGGGGAGGGCAGAACCTTGGTAGGTTGATGTATCAGGGCGACCTGGTTCAATGCAACGTTCAACGTGCGTCGACCGAGAGAGGGTCACTGCAACGTCATTGATCTTGCCGTGCCATCCATTGCCCCTTTCGGATAGTTTGATATTCAATCCTTGCCCTCAGGAACGGATGATGCCTATTTCGTTTCCATCCGGGTTTGGAGGGATAGGCATGCAGCCATTTCCATGGAACCCTCCCTGGACCATGTCTGAATGTCATACCCGTTCCTTTCAATTCAGAACGGAAGGACTCAATTTCTTCAACTTCGAAATATGACCAGAAGTTTCCGTTCACATCATTTGCAGGCTGCGTAGGTGATTACGGGAAAGGAGCATTATCGTCAAGCCACCACAAGGTGCGTTGAGTCTCGCGTATCCTTCCGCTTCCCCAATTATCCGAAATATAAAAGTTCCGCGACAGAAGCTTCCCGCCATTTTCAGTGGAGTCAAATATTTGGGAGCCCATTGCATTCTCATGTCTGTTGGATCCGTCATTTTCGGTCGCCCATTTCAGGACCACTTTATTCTGTCAAACTAAGCCGGTGCTTTGGCATCTGGGCTTTTGCTGATTCAACAAAGCGGTTGGCGTGAAGCAGCACACTGAAACCTTGCTCTGTTTAACAAATAGCCGGTTGAACCATCTCTTCTCTGGTCTGTTCGGGTTAAGGCGGTTATTTTGCCTTAAT
>JAGVSJ010000059.1 GCA_019720975.1 Candidatus Sysuiplasma superficiale | reverse complement strand
CATGCATGGCGTTGCAGCTGCAGTCAGGTCTAGGCTCATCTTGTAAATCAGTAAAATGTCATCCGGCATAGCCAATGAAAGTCGATACCAAATGGCTAAATAAGGCAAACGTGTGAAAAAATATGGTATCTCACGAAGATGCCGGGATATTCAGTCCGTATATTGCCAGACTGCATCAACAGACTCCGGCAACGGAGTGCCCGTGTAATTGACGGAAACAGGAGCGTAACCTATGAAATGCAGTGGATTTATTGTGCCGGAAAAGGAAGTGCCCCGGCTCTTTACCCGCACCGAACTGCCAATTTCGACTTCACTGGCTTCCGCCACTCTCTACGTGACGATTGCGGCAGGATTCGCGTATCTGTTCAATTTCCTCAATTGGTTCTTAATCTTGGCTAACCGTTTTTTATATTACCTCATCGCAATCGGTCTGATCCTTACCCTGTTACTTGCGATTCTGATTGCGAGAAATTCAATCAGGCGCAAATCAAATAGGAGTAAAGAGCGGAATATACCTAAAACGCAGGCAGTGTACGCACATCAGGAAACGCTAAGGAAAATTGACGCACTGTCAGCCTCATTCAAGAGCTGTGATGCCGGACAGGAAGATACGAAACAGTGCAATTGGAGTAACGCCTCCAGTCAGTTTCATGACATTTTGTTTAAAGAGCCGGATATTGGCCATCATTCGGAGCACATTCTGTCGATGCTATATTACGGCAGAACCACCGCCGAGCCTTCACCTGACGCGGTATTCGACTTCAGGTATCCAGGACTTGAACAGACTCTGCATATTGGCTCAGTCGAGCTGAAGGAAAGGCTTGAGTTATTGAGCAAGGCTGGCTTTCTTACGCGGCAGGTATGGTTTGAAACTGTCGCATGCCCTGCATGCAGTGCCACCGACCCTATATCCCTGGACCTTTTCAACGCCGTAAACCCTCCTCCGAACAGAGGGTATGCTGCGAAAATGGATAAGTCACACGGCAGGTCAGTTGTTCCGGCATTCAGGTGCCGTAGATGCTCAAAGCTCTATTCATACGGAGACGGCCTGATCAGACAGGCTTTCGCCTATTCGATTAAAAGTGAACTGAAAGATACGGTGACAAAAGCAATACCGGACTTCTTCAAGTTTGTGGAAGTCATGAAACAGCACGGTCTCGATCCTGTTCAGTTAGCCACGTTGAAGGGCATGTCCGGCATCACTCACACCTTTGATATCGCTGTAGCTCAGAGAGCGGAACGCGGTTCACCTGCCGGTCAGGATGCGGGATATGGAGAAGTGACACGCGGTATTGTGATCAATGTGCCGGGAATCGGGAATAAGTCGCTGGGTTCCGAACATGTCAAGAGACTTTACAGCGAACTTTCCGATATAGAGGGCTACCGCGGCGTAATTATCGCAATTCACGGAATGGATGAAGAAGGAGAGCGCCTGGCCAGGCATTTCGGCATCCGTATACTGGCCAGCGCGGATGCAGATGGCGCTCTGAACGAATTCTGGCATTTCATCAGGAATGAATTTCTGAATCCGATAACCCGGCCATCAACAACGTTTGGAATTGAAGGCTTTGAAAAAATAGCCGACGAATTCCCTTCCGGCCGGGTATACATACTCTCCGGCCCATCAGGTTCGATGAAGACAACCGTGGCTGTTAATTATCTGATACAGGGAGCAAAACATGGTGAAAGAGGTGTGATGGTCGTCACGGGTCAGAGCATTGAAAATATTCTTTCTGATTTTTCAAATCAGGGACTGGAAGTCGAATTGTTCCGTCGTGATATATTACTCGTCGACCTGACTACGCAGATAGAGGATCTCAGGGAAAAGATGCTGAAGGGAGATGCCTCATCAGTCAGAGCATACCTGCTGAAGATCGTTACTGATCTGGGCATGGTAGTGCTCAAACATAAAGCAAAAAGGCTGGTGATAGATTCGATAGATGATTTCTGGCCAGACGACGCAGCCGGCAGGGATTTCATCAGGGGGTTTATACTGAGTCTATCAAAAATGGGCACCACCTCGATGCTCACAAAGACCGCAAGGTACGGGCCTGGCTCGTTCAGTTACGGCGACAGCTACGTCGACGGTATAATCAACCTCGGGTTCCAGGCAGTCGGCGATACAAGAACACACTTTATCGAAGCACTTAAGATTAGAGGTGTAAAGATAGATCCGTCAAGATTTGAGATCGGCACACGGATCGTCGACGGACGGATGAAACTGACTCTGCTCGGCAGATTGCCGATTTCAGGAACCGCCGAGTCGGAGCAGGAGCCCGAAATGGATGAAATAATGGAGTTCCCGGCGGGATCTCAATGAATCTTACTTTTAATGATGCAGTGAGTCGTATTCCTCTCCTCCCGGTTTGTCGCGTTCACCATCAGGATGTCTGAGTCTATGGGCGGAAACAGACTCGGGTACCTGGTCCTTGTTCTCATGACTTTTCCATTCATGATTCTGTATCTGGTGATAAGCAGTATCGTCTTGTTCTCACATGGTTATTCACCTTCCAGCCACTTCTTCGCCGTTCTGCTGATAATAGGCGACACTTTCTTTGCACTGCAGACCTCGGCCTATCTTTACAACTTCTACAAGGCCCAGTTCCACTACCCGCAGACGATTGCGAATTATTACAGAAGATACGCCAGCAGCAGAGTCGCTGTCTTCATTATGGCATTCAATGAGCCTGCGGAGATTATTGAAAGGACTGTAACGGCAGTAAAACTGGCAACCGGAGAAAGGGGAAGAGTTTTCCTGCTGGATGATTCTACAAATGTTAGAATCCGGGAATCGGTTAAAGAAATTGCTAAAAATTATGATGTTGCCTATGTTCACAGAGAGAACAGACGGGGAGCCAAGGCGGGGGCGATAAACGATGCAATGCATCTCGTAACCGAGGAATACCTGGCTGTGTTCGATTCGGACCAGAGGCCATCGCCTGAGTTTTTTGACGAAATACTTCCGCTGCTTGAGGACGACGGCAGCCTCGCATATGTTCAGGTTCCTCAGGTTTATGTCAATACCGATGCGAGCAGAATGGCTTCTGCAGCACAGTCTGTGCAGGCACTATTCTTTGACTACATCGCAGAGGGAAAGAGTGTAAGCAATGCAATGTTCACCTGCGGCAGTAACGTGGTTTACCGTGTAGCTGCGCTTAGTGATGTCGGCAATTTTGATGAAACAATAGTAACAGAAGATATGGCGACAGCAATAAACATGCACGCCAGAGGATGGAAATCTCTGTATTATAACAAAAAGCTGGTATTCGGAGAAGGGCCGTCAACACTTGCGGCTTACTTCACACAGCAGGGCCGGTGGTCGCTCGGCTCCATCTCTCTTTGGCCCAGGGTCATAAAACTGATGTTGAGGCACCCAAAAAGGATGAAGGCATCGCAGTACTGGGAATACTTGAATTCCACAAGCTGGTACCTTGTCGGTTTTGCAAACATGTTCGTGATACTTCCCCCGCTGGCCTATGTTTTTCTGGGCATTCCGCCCGTGGTGGGCCCAGGCATCCTGCTGTTCTATGCGCTAGTCCCGTATCTAGCTCTGTCTATGACTTCATTCTTCCTTACTATGAGGCTGAGAGGGCATGGAATATCGAGCGCAATCCTTAACATCAGTCTCAATTTTGTCTGCTTTCCCGTATACCTGGTTTCTGCAGTCTATGCTCTGACTGGAAGGAAGAAGCCATTCAAAGTGACTCCAAAGGGTCAGAAGGGCGGGAAAGAACCTCTGGTTAGACTCTGGCCGCAACTGTCCCTTCTCTTTCTTCTTCTGTTCGGAGCAATTGCAGGTCTGGCAAAATATCTTGTCGATGACAGCATCGGGTATGCAATCAGCTCTGTCTGGCTCATTTATGTGGCTGTCTGGATCTTTGGTCTTTTCTATGTAAATTCGGTGTCGAAGGAAACATCAATTTATGCCGAAACCCTGAAGGTATATTCGAAGTAGGAATGATACTCCTGCTAAGGCTGTATGGGAATGCACTACAGTTTCTTTCTGGCGCGCCGTGTCAGAAAAACTTTCAATCACGCATTCCCATTAAAAGGTGCAGCTGTGTTAGGTATTCGGCGTGAAGATTTAACGAACAACTTCAATGCTGGCAAACAGGTAAGACATCGTAATCTGATTTGGGGAAGTTTCTGTTTTCACCTTGCAGCTTAGAAGCGATCCGAACGCCGTCTTTACCGTTTGATCATAGAAAATAGACCATTTTTCTCCCCACTGGTGTTTGATAATAATCATGCCTCCATCATCGTTTTCAATCTGCTCATATTCAAACATCCTGCCATATTTGGCAATCATCTCCGGAAAAGCCTTGATCACATTCTTGAAATTTATTTCCTTGAACCAGAACAGAACATATTCTTTGAGCACCGTCCCGCCAAACCATTTTCCCACTTCCCTGATTGACTCATCCGCAAGATACTCCACCATCTTTTGCAGGAGTTCGGGAGGAACCTCAACGAATCCGAATCTGTCGGCTAGAAAGTCCCATTCCACGTATCTCTTCAGGGCTCTTGATGCAAGCTGATTTACGCTCAATCCATTCTTGGCGGCCGCTTCCTGTATTCCTGCATCTACTTCAGACTCGAGACGAACGCTGCGTGTAATATGTGTTTTTTTATTCTTTGCCATATAATTCCACTCAGATTCACCATAAACTGCTCAATATCATGATTTTCTGTGTCATGATATTTAATAGTATTACAAGGAGATTATTAATATGTATGTAACGGCCCTGGCAGATGTTGGTTGCACTCACGGATCCAGCATTTTCTCTTCATTAGCATCAGGACATGCAAGTTCAAAGGCCCTTTTTCAGATTGCCGTTTTCAGTCGGGATTTATGATACAGGCTATTAAAGAA
>JAGVSJ010000058.1 GCA_019720975.1 Candidatus Sysuiplasma superficiale | reverse complement strand
AACAGGTACTACTGGAGGCCGGCATTCACCTGCCAGGTCGGGCAGAGGGAGGAGACGGATGAAGACAACTGGGAAACTGTCGAGCTTATCAACAGACTCAGTTCGTCACAGGTCGATGGAAGGCCCTTTGAATTTACTGTAACGCCGATGCAGAATGTTCCACTCGGCCATATAAAAAGCAGGGATTTCCACAATGTCGGCCTGAGCAAGTCGCAGCTTGCTGTATACTATGCCTCGTACCGGCATCTCGCAAAGATGGCGATGCGCAATTCGGCAAAAGCGGGCACCGGAAGCTTTCTGACGCGCGCAGGAACTGGCCTCCTGATACCTTTCGGCGGCTGGCTGATGCTCAAAGGAATAGAAAGGATGTGCAGGAAGATGGGGCTCGATGTGGAAAAGGTAAAAAGGCACGGTATTGCCCTTGAAAGAGGTTCCAGGAGCATGGTGCCGTCAAGGATATGAGACGGCCTGCGGCCGGGAACGGATTTGAAACACATATCCGCCAGGGCTGCGAAGACAGGTTAGAGTCGGGGTCGTGCCTGGCGGTGGAACGATTCGGTTCTGAATGTTCATCAGCAATCGGTTCGTTCAATCCTTTGAACCACATTTAATTTACAGCACTTTTATATTTATCAGGAGGTAACGGCATATACATACCGGTGAAGGATCGGTATGTATGAAGAACAGAGGAGAAGAAAGCGCGGCGGCGGTGTGCCCTTCTGCGCCGAGTATGCAGCCGGACAGAAGTTCAGGATAACAGGGGAAACGACATCAGAGGTCTTCCTTGTCAGGCACGGCCGCAGAGTGATGCTGTGCGGTATTGTCAGGATAGGAGACAGTTCCGGCCATGGAACCGTCCTTGAGTCAGATGACGAGGAAACGGATGAAGACGGAGGGGAGGACTATGAAGTCGCTCCCGGAAGCATCCCTGAAGCAATAACAAACGGAAACAACTTCTCAGGCAGCAGGGCGGATGCACAGGCAGACAGAAAAATGGAGGGTCAACGGGAGTCATGAAGCTCAAACTCTTTTCGGCCGGGTTGTTTGTTTCGTTTGCCGGCTCGGTATCGCTCTCTGCCGCGATGCAGGCATCCGCTGACGGAATCGGAGCAGGGCTCATTGCCCTGCTTGCCGGTCTCGCGATCAGCATTTTTGCCCTTATGTCCGGAGAACACAGGACAGGCTGGAAGAATTCCGGGGCTCGGCGGAAGGAGGCGTGATGTCCAGTATAACGCCTCACCTCCGCATCGGGAGCATATCAGCCCTGCTCAGGAGAAACTGGTCCAGAGGATACAGGTATTCCATTTCCGGTTTCGCGGGTTTCCTGTTTTTTGAAGCGATTTTATTCACCGGACTGCGGCTTCTTGCCACAGGCAGCATACTCTTCATAGATATTGCCGCCGCCGTGTCAAGCACATTTGTTGCTTTCCTGCTCAATGAATACTGGACATTCGGGAACCGTGTATCTGCGGGCGCTGCCGGCAAATCGCTGGTTAAACGGATTGTTGCGTTTCAGGGCGTAAATGCAGCCGGGAACGCAATCATAATCAGCATTCAAATTCTGCTTCTCGCTTATCTTGCCCTGGAACCGCTTATAGGTACGCTGGTCGCATCGGTTGTCGCCACTCCCGTTGACTATTATCTCTCATCCGTTATCGTCTGGAAGGTCGGGATATAGGTAAATGAGGGCAGCATCACCGGAGAGTTTATTCCTGGCGGCGTCCATTGCCGCAGGACTCGGAATAGCCCTGGTTGATCTCAGCTCGCTGCTCTCAATCCCGCTGCTGTATTATGTCGGTCTCAATCTGCTGATACTGATTATCGGCGGCGTCGCTCTTGAGAGGACTGGCTCAGTCCTGTTTTCCGTTTCCGTCATATTCTTTGCGGAAAGCTTCTGGAATCTCTTCTGGCTGATTGGAGCACTGGCAAGCGGCCACCATATTGGTCCGACACTAAACGAGGGGGCGGGATATGTTGTTCCTGTCTCACAGTACTATGCAGGGCTTGCCGTACAGTTTATCATTGCGGCAGCCGCCTATTTCATCAGCTCCAGAAAATGCGGAGGCACATTGAATAAGGCGGAGAGGGCGAACGCCGCCGGCCCGAATTTTCACAAAAATTCCAATGAAAGATAATTCGATCATGATTCGTCCATGAAAACAACATGCATGTGGCAGCAGGTGCGGGAGCATGAATATACAGCCGCGGAAATTCATGATGTTCATGATGTGCCGAATACAGTCATGGAACGCAGGCGATAAGTGAACTGAATTTCAGGCGCAACCTGTTTACACGCTTCAATTCAAAGAGAAGCGCAACCGGAATGATAAACGGAAAATTCGGTACTTTATTTCGGTTTAGCACCGGACGACTTTTCGATCCAGTCAAACAACGGAATCAGCTGTTCCCTTAGCTCGAGACCTTTTTCCGTCAGTGAGTACTCCACGCCTACAGGACGGGTATTGATTATCCGTCTATCGACAAGACCCGCAGACTCAAGCTCCTTGAAGCGCTGCGAGATCAGGTTGGATCTGGCAGCTCCCACGCTCCGGAGTATCTCATTGAAATGCATGCTTCTCTCGTTGCCCAGGAGTCCGATAATAAGAAGCGTGTATCTCTTTCCGATCAGTTTCAGCACCGATTCAGACGGAAGAATGCATATTTCCCTCGAATCGTGCATTATCATGCATGCCTTCTCTTTTGCTTTTACCATACAGGATGTCATATGAGGACACACTTATATTAAGCTTTTAATATACTTTAAAAAATTGGATTAAGTCCAGATAACTGCACTGCCTGTGACAGTCGAAATGCATCACCGGCAGTTCCAACCACGGTAGCCGTGACAGCAACTGAAATTGCGCCTCATTCTTCTGACTGTTTTCGGATATGGTCCAGAAAATTTAGCCTGCTTCGGAAATTTAAAGCACATTCAGAAAATGACGCTTTTCGGTTTATTTAGCAATTAATGATTCAAATTCAATCATGAACGAAAATCATCGTGAATCTGTCATGTTGCGTGTTTCGGGCATGACCTGCCAGGACTGCGTTATGCACGTGAAGAAGGCAATACTGAGCCTTGACGGTGTGACGGATGCAAAGGTCGACCTGAAGACGGGAGACGCGAATGTTGTCTATGAACCGGAAAGGGTGAAACCGGATGATATACTTGCCCTCAGGATATTCAGGCCTCCCTCCCACTACAGCGCATCGATCAAAGAGCGGTGATTGAAAACAATGACCCAAAAATTCGATGACATCATAATTGGCCGGGGTGCTGCGGCTTTTTCTGCTGCCATTAAACTCACCGAGATATCCGGGGGCGAGGACAGCATAGCAATGATTGGGAGCGGCCCGATGGGCGGAACCTGCGTCAACGTCGGGTGCGTGCCTTCCAAATACCTTCTTGAGGCTTCCCACAGCCTGTATTACCCTGCCCATCCCTCGTTCACCGGCATAGGGAAGACGCATCCAAAACTTGACTTCGGCAGTATGATGTCCGGGTTGAGGGAGCTGGTAAAGGAACAGAGACGGGACAAGTATGAAACAGTAATAGACGGTTATCCGAACGTTTCTGTATTCGAGGGGAAGGCTAGATTCGTATCCTCTGGCGAAGTGGAAATAATTTCCCAAGCGAATGGCAATGACGGACACAGTGGCGTAACATACGCCGCGGACAGGATACTTGTTGCAACGGGATCAAGACCGACTGCGCCGCCGATCGAGGGACTGGATGCAGTGGACTACCTTACAAGCGATACAGTGTGGAATCTGAATGAAAGACCGGACAGGCTTACGGTTATAGGCGGCGGTGCGATAGGTCTCGAGCTCGGTCAGGCCTTCAGCCACTTTGGAACGGAGGTCTCCGTCGTGGAATCCATGCCGAGGATAATGTCCCAGGCGGATGGCGATATTTCTGAACTATTGCAGAGAAGGCTCGAGAGCGAGGGGATGAAATTCTACATCAAAGCAAGGATCAACAGGGTGAAAAAGAAGGGCGATGAACAGATAACGGAGGTCATTACTGCAGCGGGCAGGAGTGAGGTGCGCAGCGATGCGCTGCTTGTGGCAACAGGCAGAGCTCCGAACACGGAACTTCTCAATCTGGAAGCTGCAAAGGTTGCAACCGACAGCCGCGGTTTCATAAGGACCGACAGCTCAATGCGGACCACGAATTCCTCCATATATGCCGCGGGCGACTGTATTTCGAAGAAGCTGATGCTTGAAACGCTGGCCGGGCGCGAAGGAGTGGTGGCTGCAAGCAACATGCTCGGTCACCCGATGCAGATAGACTATGCGGCAGTACCATGGGCCGTGTTCACAAATCCGCAGATAGCGGCTGTCGGGCTTACCGAGGAGGAGGTCACGAGAATGCTTGGCTCATGTTCGGTCAGCTCGCTGAGTCTTGATCGCGTTCCGAAGGCAGGAATACTCAATGATACAGAGGGGCTGGTAAAGCTGGTGGCAAATCCCTCGAACAACAAGATTGTCGGAGCTCAGATTCTTGCACCACTGGCAACCGAATACATAATGGAGGCGGCAACAGCGGTCAAACTGGGTTTGACGTACGACGACATAATCAACACAACACACGTGTTCCCTACACTTGCAGAGAGCATCAAGATTGCATCTCAGGCGTTCGTGAGAGATGTGGAAACAATGAGCTGCTGCGTGGAGTGAAATGTGACAAAAATCAGGCCGGGGCCTTAACGGCGATAAATGGGGAAGCAGGGAAATAAAATGGCGGACTGGCAGTATGGTGGTTTTTAATGAGGGCAAGGTACTTGACGATTGCTGCCGCAATACTGGTTTTTCTCGCTCTGCTCTTTGTTGCTGGCCGTAATTACGCCGCCGGGTTCGGCGCTGCTCTTGGTACTGTAGCTGTTGTGATCGCACTGTTCGGCTGCTGTGCGATCCCACTGATTCTTTCCCTCTTCGTGAATAAGAACAGGAACGGCGAAAAATGACCGGGTGCAGACTGAACCTGCCTGAA
>JAGVSJ010000057.1 GCA_019720975.1 Candidatus Sysuiplasma superficiale | reverse complement strand
GAAGGCCCGATTCGTAGATGTTTGCGGGATACTGCCAGTATGCAAGGAAGTTGACGACAATCGGATTCGTTCCTCCTGCAGAGATAACCTGTGAAAGAGCATCGTAGCCGAAGTATGCTATGATGCCGGTGCTCAGTGCATAGAGGAGCCAGTAACCGGCCAATGAAGCAAGGAAAAGGATCCTGCCGCCGGCTGTCCTCAGGGAGTCACGCACGTATGCGCGGAGCATTAGGATTGTTTCCACCGCTTTTATCCTCCTCGCATCAACGTCGAATGCTGTGCTTGAAACCGTGCTGCCTGCCGACATGGTCAGTCAGTCCCTCCTGTTTACGTATCCCCCAGGCAATATATCTTCAGCATCCTCAGCAGCTTCAATTTAAATCCGGCTTTGGACAGACTCAATATGCACCCCGTCATTTTTCACCGTTCCTGTTCTTATTCACGAAGAGGGAAAGGATCAGCGGGATCGCACAGCAACCGAACAGCGCAATCACAACGGCTACGGTACCGAGAGCAGCGCCGAGACTGGCGGCGTAATTTCGGATGGCAACAAAGAGCAGAGCGAGAGAAACCAGTATTGCAGCAGTGATGGCCAGGTATCTTGTCCTCATGAAAAACCACCATACTGCCGGTCGGCCATTTTATTCCCCTGCTTCCCCATTTATCGCCGTCAAAGGTTCGGCACGACCTTTGTCACATTTCACTCCACGCAACAGCTCATTGTTTCCACATCTCTCACGAACGCCTGAGATGCAATCTTGATGCTCTCCGCAAGCGTGGGGAACACGTGTGTTGTGTTGATTATGTCGTCGTACGTCAAGCCCAGTTTGACTGCTGTCGCCGCCTCCATTATGTATTCGGTTGCCAGCGGTGCGAGAAGCTGCGCCCCTACGATCTTGTTATTCAATGGATTTGCCACCAGCTTTACCAGCCCCTCCGTATCATTCAGTATTCCTGCTTTCGGAACGCGATCAAGGCTCAGCACGCTCACAGAACATGAGCCAAGCATCCTCGTGACCTCCTCTTCGGTAAGTCCGACAGCCGCTATCTGCGGATTCGTGAACACTGCCCAGGGGGCTGCCGCATAGTCTATCTGCATCGGGTGGCCGAGCATGTTGCTTGCAGCCACCACTCCCTCACGACCGGCAAGCGTTTCAAGCATCAGTCTCTTGGAAATACAGTCGCCTGCAGCATATACGGATGGGTTTGTAGTCCGCATTGAACTGTCGGTCTTTATGAAACCGTGGCTGTCGGTTGCAACCTTTGCTGCTTCCAGATTGAGGAGTTCCGTATTCGGAGCTCTTCCTGTTGCCACAAGAAGTGCGTCGCTGTGCACCTCGCTCCTGCCCGCTGCCGTAATGACCTCCGTTATCTGTTCATCATCCTTCTTCCTGACCCTGTTGATCCTTGCTTTGAGGTAGAATTTCATCCCCTCGCTTTCGAGCCTTCTCTGCAACAGTTCAGAAATATCGCTATCCGCCTGCGACATTATCCTTGGCATGGATTCCACTACAGAGACCTTTGTTCCGAAGTGGCTGAAAGCCTGACCGAGTTCGAGACCTATCGCACCGCCCCCTATAACGGTGAGCCTGTCCGGCCTTTCATTCAGATTCCACACTGTATCGCTTGTAATGTAGTCCACCGCATCAAGTCCCTCTATCGGCGGCGCAGTCGGTCTTGATCCGGTTGCAATGAGTATCCTGTCCGCGGCGTACGTTACTCCACTGTGTCCGTCATTGCTCTCAGCCCGGGAAATTATTTCCACTTCGCCGGGAGATATGAATCTCGCCTTCCCTTCGAATACAGATACGTTCGGATAGCTGTCTATTACCTTTTCGTACTTGTCCCTCCTCTGTCCCGCTACCAGCTCCCTCAGCCCGGACATCATACTGCCGAAATCAAGTTTTGGGTGTGTCTTCCCTATGCCTGTGAACGAGGGATGAGCAGGGTAATAGAGGCTGTGGGAAGCCTCGAGAAGGTACTTGGAAGGCACGCATCCGACATTGACGCAGGTCCCGCCCATCGGGCCGCTGCCAATCATCGCTATGCTGTCCTCGCCCCCGGATATCTCGGTGAGTTTAATGGCAGCGGAAAATGCGGCGGCCCCCCGCCCGATTATGATGTCATCGAATTTCTGGGTCATTCTATTCAATCACCGCTCTTTTATCGATGCTCTGTAGTGGGAGGGAGGCCTGAATATCCTGAGAGCAAGCATATCCTCAGGTTTCACCCTGTCCGGTTCGTAGACAACATTCGCGTCGCCTGTTTTCAGGTCGACCTTTGCTTCGGATACGCCGTCCAGGCTCAGTATTGCCTTTTTCACGTGCATAACGCAGTCCTGGCAGGTCATGCCCGAAACACGCAGCACAACTGATTCTTGATGATTTTTGTTCATGATTGAATTTGAATCATCACAAGCTAAATAAACCGAAAAGCGTCATTTTCTGAATGTGCATTTACTTTCAGGAGCAGGCTAAGTTTTCTGGACATGGTCAGAAATCGGCCGGAAGAACGAGGCGCTGTCTCCATTGCTGTTACGGCTGCTGCGGGTGCGCCTGCCGGTGAGATATTCCGACCTTAACAGGCAGTGCAGTTATCTGGACTTAATCCACTTTTTTAAAGTATATTAAAAGCTTAATATAAGTGTGGTCTCATATGGCATCCTGTATGGTAAAAGTGAAAGAGAAGGCCTGCATGATAATGCACGATTCGAGGGAAATATGCATTCTTCCCTCCGAATCGGTGCTAAAACTGATCGGAAAGAGATACACCCTTCTCATTATCGGGCTCCTGGGCAACGAGAAAAGCATGCATTTCAACGAAGTACTCCGGAGCGTGGGAGCTGCCAGATCCAACCTGATCTCGCAGCGCTTCAAGGAGCTTGAATCGGCGGGTCTTGTCGAGAGACGTATAATCAATACCCGTCCTGTAGGCGTTGAGTACTCACTGACGGAAAAAGGTCTCGAGCTCAGGGCACAGCTGATTCCGTTGTTTGACTGGATCGAAAAGTCATCCGGTGCTAAACCGAAATAGCGTACTGAATTTTCCGGTTATCTTTCCGGTTGCTCTTCTTTTTGAATCGAAGCGTGTAAACGGGTTGCGCCGGCATTCCGTGCATTTTTCAGCTGCATTTCTTGACTGTATTCGGCACGTCATGAACATCATGAATTCCCGCAGCAGTACATTCATGCTTCCGCATCTGATGCAACATGCATGTTGTTTTAATGGTCGGATTATCTTTCATTGGAATTTTTGTGAAAATTCGGGCCGGCAGCGTTCACCCTTTCCGCTTTGTTCAATTTTCTTGAGCGTTTTCTGGAGCAGATGAAATAGGCGGCTGCTGCAATGATAAACTGTACGGCAAGCCCTGCGTAGTACTGTGAGACGGGAACAACATATCCCGCGCCTTCGTTTAGTGTCGGACCAATATGATGGCCGCTTGCCAGAGCTCCAATCAGCCAGAAAAGATTCCAGAAGCTTTCCGCAAAGAATATGACGGAAACGGAAAACAGGACTGAACCTGTCCTCTCAAGGGCGATACCGCCGATTATCAGTATCAGCACATTGAGGCCGACATAATACAGCAGCGGGATCGAGAGCAGCGAGCTGAGATCAACCAGTGCTGTTCCGAGTTCCGCGGCAACGGCCGCTGCCAGAAACAAACTCTCCCGTTGTGTTGTCCTCATTTACCTATATCCCGACCTTCCAGACGAAAACGGATGAGAGATAATAGTCAACGGGAGTCGCCGCAACCGAGGCGATCAGCGTACCGATAAGCGGTTCCAGGGCAAGATAAGAGAGAAGCAGAATCTGAATGCCGATTATGATAGCGTTCCCGGCTGCATTTACGCCCTGAAACGCGACAATCCGCTTAACCAGCAATTTGCCGGCAGCGTCAGAAGATACACGTTTCCCGAATGTCCAATATTCATTGAGCAGGAAAGCAACAAATGTGCCTGACACGGCGGCGCCGATATCTATGAAGAGTATGCTGCCCGTCGTCAGAAGTCGCAGCCCGGTGAATAAAATCGCTTCAAAAAACAGGAAGCCCGCGAAACCGGAGATCGAATACCTGTATCCTCTGGACCAGTTTCTCCTGAGCAGGTCGGATATGCTCCCGATGCGGAGGTGAGGCGTTATGCTGGACATCACGCCTCCTTTCGCCGTGCTCCTGAATTCCTCCAGTCTGTCCTGTGTTCTCCGGGCATAAGGGCAAACATGCTGATCACGAGACCGGCAAGCAGAGCGGTGAGCCCAGCTCCGATTCCGTCCGCAGATGCCTGCATCGCGGCCGAGAGAGACACTGAGCCGGCAAACGAAACAAACAATCCGGCTGAAAAGAGTTTGAGCCTCATGACTCCGGTTGAACCTCCATTTTTCTGCCTGCCTGCGCATCCGCCCTGCTGCCTGAGAAGTTGTTTCCGTTTGTTATTGCCTTAGGCATGCTCCCGGGAGCGGTCTCATACTCCTCACCAGCGTCTTCATCCGCTTCCTCATTGTCTGACTCCGGGGCAGTTCCATTGCCGGAATTGTCTCCTATCCTGACAATACCGCACAGCATCACTTTGCGACCGTGCCGGACGAGAAAGACCTCTGATGTCGTTTCCCCGGTTATCCTGAACCTCTGCCCGACTGCATACTCGGCGCAGAAGGGCACAACGCCGCCTTTTCTTTCACTGTATTCCTCATACATGCCGATTCTTCACCGGTATGTATATGCCGTTACATACTGATAAATATAAAAGTGCTGTAAATTAAATGTGGTTCAGAGAATTGAACGAACTGACTGCTGATGGACATCCAGACCCGAACAGCTCTCCAGCAGGCATGGCGCCGACGCTGGCGTGCCTTCATAGTCCAGGCGGATGTGTGTTTCAAACCGCTACCCGGCTGCAGGCCGCCTCATATCCTTGACGGCACCATGCTCCCGGAACCTCTTTCTAAGGCAATGCCATGCCTTTTTACCTTCTCCACATCGAGCCCCATCTTTCTGCACATCCTTTCTATTCCCTTGAGCATGAGCCATCCGCCGAAAGGTATCAGCAGGCCGGTTCCTGCGCGCGCCAGAAAGCTTCCGGTGCCCGCCTTTGCCGAATTGCGCATCGCCATTTTTGCGAGATGACGGTATGAGGCATAGTATACGGCAAGCTGCGACTTGCTCAGACCGACATTATGGAAATCCCTGCTCTTTATATGGCCGAGCGGAACATTCTGCATCGGCGTGACAGTAAATTCAAAAGGCCTTCCGTCTACCTGTGACGAGCT
>JAGVSJ010000056.1 GCA_019720975.1 Candidatus Sysuiplasma superficiale | reverse complement strand
ATCAGGAGTGCGGTGACGACAATCGGAAAGCGGAAGGCGAAAACGAAAAGTTGTGAAATAAGAGATAGGCAGAGATGGTTCTGTCAGAGGGATTTCCCTGAGCTGAAGACGGAGAAGGAGGATATACTGAAACTTGTGGAGGTTGAGCAGGGAAAATATGAGGAGACCGTCTCAAGGGGGAGGGCGGTGGTCAGGAAACTTGAAAGCGCCAGGGCAGGTGAGCCGATTGCACTGAGCGACCTGATAGGTCTGTATGAATCACATGGCCTCAGTCCGGAACAGGTTGCTGAGTTTGCTTCCCGGAAGATCGAGATACCGGATGATTTCTACGCCCGCATTGCCGCCGCCAGAAACACACAGTCCGATGGAACGGATGAGGGAAGGAGTGTCACGGCCCTTCCACAGCTCAGGGCCACGGAGAGGGCATATTACGAATCACAGTACTGCACCGAGTTTGATGCCACCGTCGTTTACTGCGACAGCAGGCTGATAGTACTCGACAGGACATACTTTTATCCGGAGGGCGGCGGACAGGATCCTGATACAGGCTATATAGAGGGAAGGAGGATCAGCGATGTCCAGCTCGTCGGGAATGTGATAGCCCATTTCTACGAAGGACGGATGCTGCATGAGGGACAGAAGGTCCACTGCACCATAGACCGCGACAGGCGCATGAACCTCATGCGCCACCACACGGCCACGCACGTCCTGATAGCTGGCGCGAGAAAGATCCTGGGAAACCACGTGTGGCAGGCGGGTGCTCACAAGCAGAGCGACATTTCGAGGCTTGACATAACGCATTTCGCTCAGCTTTCACCCGAAGAGGTGGCCCAGATTGAGGAGACCGTCAACACAGTCATACTTGAAAACAGGAGGATAACAGTGGAGGTGATGGACAGGATAAGGGCAGAGAGCCTCTACGGTTTTCGCCTCTACCAGGGAGGGGTTGTTCCGGGCAGGGACATCAGGGTTGTGACGGTGGAAGGCTGGGATGTTGAGGCGTGTGCCGGAACACACTGCGAGAGAACGGGTGAGATAGGCGCCTTCAAGATACTTCAGACCTCCAGAATCCAGGACGGTGTCATAAGGATCGAGTTTGTCGCAGGGATGCCTGCACTGCATGCGATTCAGGGGATCTTCAGCACAGTGGAGGAGCTGAAGAAGAAATTGAGCTCGGATGAGCATCATCTGGCGGAGGCTGTTGACAGGCTTTCCGCAAAGGTCAGAGAGATGGAGAGAAAGCTTCAGAGCGGTGAGGACAGGTCAGCCATGAAGCTCTCATCGGAACTCATTGAAAAGGCGTATTCCGTAAACGGTGCCAGGGTGATAATCCACCGCTCTGATGCAGAACAGGAACAGATGAAAAAGGTAATGAAGACGCTTACGGCGGAAAACGACGTCCTCGCGCTGATTCTTCTGAAAGGCAGTCCCGCAAGAATAATGATAGGCAGGGGATCAGGTCTTTCTGTCAGCTGCTCCGGGCTCCTTCTGGAGATAGCGGAGAAGTTTGGAGGAAACGGGGGCGGCAGCGATGAATTCGCTCAGGGTGTCGTCAACGCTGCAGGGGAAAGGGAGCTGCTGGATTTCATAAGAAAAAGACTTACTTCGAAGCAATGAGACAGACCCCGGCTCACTCCTTTCCGAGCAGCCAGTATTCGTTGCCGTAGGGGTCAGAGAACATTGCATACATACCAAAACCCTCATCGGCCGGCTTCTTTGTGAACCTGACACCTTTTGCCGAAAGGGCTCGGTACTCCTTTTCGACGTCCCCTGTTACAAATCCGATACCTGTATTGCCCGGTTCCGGTTTTCCCTCGCAGAGGTGAATTGCTGTTTCCGAGCGCGAAGGTCCGACAGTCACCCAGTGGCCCTCCGAACTGTGCACCCTGAAGCCCAGCTTTTCAGTGTACCATTTCATAGCTTCCTTTCCGTCGGGCACCATCACGGCAACATCAAGTATCTTTTCAATCATACATCTCACCGGCATTCATTCGGACAGAGGCAGGCGCCTGCCTGTCCGTCATGATTATCTGATGTATGGTTAATATAGCATTTGCATCCATTAAAGGCAGAAGAGCATGAACGCATTGAAGATCTCCGGTGTTGTCGCCGCATTGCTGCTGGTGGGACTCTTCCTGATCCCGGCAGTTTCACAGCCCGCTGCCGCTGCGACGGATTACTATATTGTCGCGAGGGTAGTGAACGTTTCGGGGCAGCCCATGCAGGATGTCGAGGTGACGATAAGCAATGTGACAGGGACCATCACCTATTCACTCAAGACAGATTCCCAGGGAACCGCGATGCAGCAGGTCCCTTCAGGCACATACAACATCACCGCAAGGTTTGACGGCTACTACGCCAACAGGAGCTACAGCAGCGTCAATGTCGATACCGGGAATTTCTATGCAAATTTCACAATGATTGAGCTTCAGGGGAACCTCACCGGTTTCGTGAGCAACGGATTCATCTCAATACCCGGTGCAACTGTTACACTTGAAAATTCAAGCATTGCATACACGACACATACGTCCCAGCCGCTGGGCGAATACTCGTTCAGCGGCATACCCGGCGGCAGATACAATGTGACTGTCAGCGATACTGGCTATCTTTCAAATGAAACAACGGTCAGGATCGTTGCCGGTGTGCAGTCATGGCTCAATTTCACACTGCAGCCTCTCCTCGGGCAGATAATCGGTATTGTGAACTCTACAACAAGCGCGGGCCGGATCATACAGCTTGCAGACGCAAATGTCACCCTCTCCGGACCCGGGGTGTTCATGCACACAGTCACGAACAGCCACGGCATCTACCAGTTCATGTCACTCAAAGCGGGCACTTACACAGTGAAGGTGGGGAAGAACGGCTATTCTCCGGGCCAGGCAACGGTAGTTGTGCAGCTCTCGAGGATAGTTTACCTCAATTTCACACTTGTCTCGCTGTCGCATTCGTACCTCCTTCCCCTCTCTGGTTTCATAGGCAAACTGGATCTCAATCATTCCCTGATGTTCGTCGCCCTTGCGCTTTCAATTGTGATAGTTTCGGGGAGCGTAACGCTGCTTAACAAGAGTTACAACTGGAGGGAAAGACAGGATGGAAAGGGCAGCAGGCAGGAGGAGAGGCAGTCAAAGGAGAACAGATGAGGCTGGGCTGCAATGAGGTTCAGGCTTGCTCTTCTGGACATGGATGGTGTGCTGGTTGACACGCCGAGTTCCTGGGTCACAGTGCACAGGCACTTCGGCGTTGATAACAGCGGCAATGCCAAACTCTTCTACGAGGGGAAGATAGACCAGCTGGAATTCATGCGGTCCGACATAATGCTGTGGAAGGCTGTGAAGAGGGATGTTTCGCTGAAGGATCTGGAGGAGCTCTTCAGCACTGTTCCGATGATGCCCGGCTGCAGAGAGACGATCGCTGCACTGAAGAGACAGGGGATGAGGACTGCGATAGTGAGCGGAGGGATAGACATACTTGCGGAGAGGATTGCGTCCGCCACCGGAATCGACACCGTCGTGGCAAACGGACTTGAAGCTGACAGCAACGGACTCCTCACAGGAGAGGGCATACTCCGTGTTGACATAAAGGACAAATCGAAGTGCGCTTCGCAGATCATGAGGGAAGCCGGTGTCGGAAAGGATGAATGCATAGCTGTGGGGGACGGGCCCTCCGATCTTTCACTCTTCAGGAGTGCGGGAAGATGCATAGCCTTCAACCCATGGAACAGCAGCATAGAGGCGGAGGCAGATTTTGTGGTGCGCACAAAGGATCTCAGGGAGATACTGAAATTTACGGGAGGCGATACGATTTGAAGGAAGAGGATTACGAGGTTGAATGCCCCGTGTGCGGCTGCGTGAGGCCGCACATACTCGTACACGCAAAGAGGGGCGTCGGAAGGGAGGGAATGGAATTCACCCTCAAATGCACTGAATGCGGCAGCACACACAAGAGGGTTTTCTCGGAAGAAAAGCTCGTGGACCGGCCCTATGTGCTGAGCGAGGGGGGCGTATCAACAAAGGGCACGACGAAGCTGTTCAGCGACGAAAGCGTTTCGGTGGGAGAGGAGCTCTATCTGGGGGACAGGAGATGCGTCGTAACAGCGCTGGAGACGAAGAACGGAAGAGCTGAAAGTGCAAGGAGCACGGACATTACAACAATATGGGCCAGGTCGACAAGCGTCAAGGTTGTCAGGATTTCAGTCAACCAGGGCTCGAGAACCCTGTCATTGAAGGTGGAGGCCCAGCCCGAGGAGGAGTTTGCAATAGGGGACATAGTCGAGACGGACAGGGGCCGGGTGGTCATTACAGGTATACGCACAGACGGCAGATCTCTAGACAGGGGCAGCGTCGAAGCTGCTGATATCGTCAGGGTATACGCAAAGATGGTCAGGGAAGGGCAGGCGCACCATCCCAGACCCGGGCCCGGCGGAGCGGGAAGGAGAGGCTGAAGCGCCGCTGCAGGAGTGTTTATGATTGCAAATAGTCATCAGGAGGGATATAGAAGCACCCGCAGAGAGTTTCTTCGCATGGTGGACAGATTATTCGGAAAGTGACAGCGTGAGAAACAGATACATGTCCGTCACCAGGAGGATGGTGAGCCGGAGCCCGAACGAGGCAGTCATGGAGGACACATTTTCGTGGCCGCTGCACATGACTGATCGTGTACATGCATTCATAGGCAGGAACAGTGTGTCATTCACATCAGTGAGCAGGGTATGGACTGTGGAGGGAAAATATTCATTTGAGGCATCAGGCGGCACATGCCTCTTTGAGGGGAAGATAAACATCAGGCCGCGCGGCATATGGAAGCTTGTGCTGAACCTCCCTCCGGCGAGGATCTGGATGAGGAGGGGGATTGCGAAGGATACCGAAGAGCACATAGACGAATTCCTCAGCTGCTGGAAGAGGAGGCAGAATGGCCAGGGTGAGCGGGGTAGATATTGAGTACTGGGATGACGGCATCTATTTCCCGGCCGAAGACACGCTTCTTCTGCTTGATAATATTGCGGAGGGGGAGGGAAGGTTTCTTGACATCGGCACAGGGACAGGGATAGTCGGAATAAAGGCTGCACTGTGCGGCTATTCTGTCACATCGACGGACATCGACGCCAGATGCCTTTACGCAGCGCTTAAAAATTCAAGGATCAACGGCGTTGAGACAGGGCTTGTCAGGTGCAATCTTCTGGATGCGATTCGAGGGACTTTCGACATAATTGCATTCAACCCTCCGTACCTTCCTGACGGTAACGCACCTGACACGCGGCTGTCAGGGGGAGACTACGGGTTTGAACTTGCGCTACGGCTGCTCACCTGTTCGGGA
>JAGVSJ010000055.1 GCA_019720975.1 Candidatus Sysuiplasma superficiale | reverse complement strand
GGAAGTCATGGCAATGACGATGTCTGCGAGCACCTGGATGATAACAAGGAACATCAGGACTGCGAGCATGACGGGATGATTGAAGCCCTTGCGCCTGGACTTCCCGCTCATTTTATCCTCCTCATGTTTCCGCCGCCGAAGTACTGCATCGCGACCATTACGATGACGACCAGCATGTCGAAGCCCCCTTCAGCCGGCACGAGTATCTCATCGAGAGGGAACGCTATGACATCCGCAACGGCCTCCAGGGCCGCCAGAATGATCAGCGCGATGACTACAGGCACAAAGTCGACGGATTGCTTCTGTTTGGTCATTTCCCTGCCTCCTTCAGCTTCCTCCGGTATACGTCGCCGACCGTGTCGCCTGCAATGCGTTCCGATTCCGCAGGCGAGTATCCCTTGCGCCTGTACTCCTCGTAGATTTTGCGCTTCAAGCGTTTCGACTCGCCGCCGAACCGCTCCTCTTCGCGTTTGTATGAGTAGCCTTTTACGTGCTCCTTCTTCCCGGTCGCTGATGTCGACTCGTGCGGACTGACATGCACGCTGACCTCAACCTCGTGTGGCTCTTCCGGGGGGAGCTCATTGTCTGAGTGTGCGCTGCCTCTGCCTTCCCTCGTGTATCCCTTCACATGCTCCCTGCGTCCGTCCACTGTCCTGTTGAATGGACGGACCTTAACCGTCCTTGTCACTCTTCCTCACTTCCACTTTCGTTGTCTCGAGGTCTTTGACGTTGCCCTTCTCATCGATGCTGCCTTCCACGGTAGCGGTAACGTCATATTCCTCGGGAGGTAGTTCTTCGGAAAAATGAGGGGAGGAAGGGGTTTTTCGCATGTGAGCCCGAACATGCTGGCGGCCGTCGGCGGTCTCCCGTTCGTGCGCCCTGACCTGTGTTTTGCCCAATGACATCACCGCCTCCTGCTCTTGCTGCTTGACTTGCGCCTGCCTTTGCTCTTTCCATCATGCGTGAAGACATACAGTCCCACGATGATGATCACAATCACAACACCGCCTATCGCGACATACAGCAGTATGTGTGTGATGCTGGAGGACATCGAGCCGAAGAAGGTGAATGGCGACGACAAAGCATGACCGATTGCTCCGAATGCATTGGCTTCCCACTGGAGGCTGCCGTTCGTCAGCTTGACGAAACCGTTGCCCACTGTGTCGAGGGCGTTCTGTCCCTCAGTCAGTATCTGGCTGCCAAGCTTGCTAGCCGAGGAGAACATGCTCTGGCCGGCAGCGAGAACCGTCTTCCCGATTACCTGTGCGGTGGAATTCAGCGCGCCGGGGATGTTCTTTACGGAAGTCACTATGGGCGATATCACTGCGTTGGCATCAGAGACAAAGCTCTTGGCTGTCGTGTAGAGGCCATGTGTGGCGTTCGCGCCGAGATGACTCACGGTCGCGCCGATACTGAATACCTGCTGATGGATGTCACTCACTCCGGCCGCGATTGCTCCTGCCGCGCCGGAACGGAATGATGCGAGGCCGTTGGAAACACCGCTCAGCGTGTGGCTGATGGTGCCTCCGACGGAAGTGGATACCTGTCCCTCGACACCGCCGAGGAAGGGCATCACCGAGTTAGTGGCCTGTGACATATCATGCGCAAAGGACGTGAGATCGGAGCCTATTGCGCTGCCTGCAGACTGCTTGATAGTGTAGATATCCGTGGGAAGTGAGGACACAGGCTTCACTGCATTGGATATTGCCTTTGCTCCGCTCTGGAGGAACGAACCCACTGCTGAAGCTGCTCCCGAGAGACCGAACGGATTGAATGATGCTCCGAATATCGGAGCGCCGTCAGCAGCGAACCCGTAGAACGGTGCCTGCCCCGGCACAACAACAGATGCTGCCCCGATGTACGAGCCTGCGGGGAATCCTGCAGCTATGGCTGAGCTGTAAACAGCTCCCGTATAGGGATTGAGCATCATGCCCGGGCTGATTATCTCCGGTGCAACAGGGCCGTGCGGCGTCCAGAAGTCGCCTATTGCCGCTCCCGCTGCAATCGCTCCGGACTGTACGTCGACCAGGGACAGATGGTTGCTCTGCAGGATGCCAGGCGCAGCGTTGTAGATGTAATCGCCCACCTGTTTCATCGTCGCCGAGGAGAAGTTCGTGTTGAACGATTTTGCATCCACCAGATATGAAATGATGAATACGTCATTTGCCGGCACGCTGATTCTGCTGCCGATGTATCCCTGAAGGAAGGACATGATGGAGGCATTGATTGACTTTTGTGTCCAGGACGTGAGGTAGAGGTTAGCCGTGACTGTCGACGGCACTGAGCTGTTGGTCCTCATGGATGTAAGGGCCTGCGTGGGAAGCACCTCTGTCTGGTTCGCTGCCGGGAGATATGCCGGGTTAATGAGCGAGGACTGCCGGGATGCGTTGCTTGATGAGTTCACGATGCTTGTGAAGTCCGAGCTGGAAATTGCCGTGCTTGAGTAGCTGTTGGTTGCGTTCGGCTGCTGGGTGAAATTCCCTTGCGATGCTCCAGGGTCGAACGGTGCAATGCTCTCTGTAAGAGCTGACGCGACGCCTGCCGTTGCGACGGAGGAACTGTAGACAATAGAATTGTGGTCGACCAGATATGCATAGTTCAGGATGCCCATGTCGCCTGCCGTGGAGGCTGCTGCAACAATCACATATGACGCGTATGCCACCTTCGTGAGATTGCCGTCGAGAACCGGATAGAGCGTGCTTGACGTGTCGACAACGGAGCCCGTGCCGTTCATGATTGACACGACGGTGCCGCCGGGCTGCGCATTGATCATGAAGTCATAGAATTGCAGGCTGCTAATGTTCGTGCCGAACGTGTATGTGGTGTAGTTCTGATACCCCTTAGAGTTCTCAGCATAGTAGTCAACTGTGGGCACATATGTCGACGCGTTGTGCTCAGTAAGTGCAATGATTATGACGTTGTTGGCTGCCGTTGCGGCGCTGTTGAGCGCGTTGTCCGCCGCTCCCGCGGGCGCTGCTGTCTGACTGGACTCGGACATCTCGATGTATGCAGTGGCCCCCGTGCCGTTGACTGCAAAGCGCGAGGCAAGGAACATATACTTTACGCTGGAGCCGATGTACGAGCTGACATTGAAATTCAAGCTCGCCGGACTGGGAGCCGTGGAAGTCGTAGAGTTCCACACAAAGAACTGATATCCTGAGTTATTTGTCACCCAGGCTGTGGAGTCCTTGTATGCCTGCTTAACCGAATGGTTGGAGGCGCTGAACTGCCATTGCGGCGGCTGGGTGATGTATGCCACTCGCGAGATGCTAACATTCAGCTCTGTCGTCCATGGGTTGGACTGGAACGGCAACTTGATTGAGCCGTAAACCGGCCCGGATTTCTGCAGCGTTCCAATGAGTGCCGCGCCGGAGACTATGACGAACAGCGCAACAACAACCAAGGCACAAAGTTTCGTTGTAAATTTTCTTTCCACTTATTTTCCCTTTCCAGCTGGGAAAGGGAAGACCAGCTTGTGGAGAGGGCCTTCTCCTTTCCACAAGCTGCTACCTTGATTGTGAGAAGGAGTATTTTATGACCTCACATTCTCAGACCGTACGGTTATGTCGTCGGGCCATACAGGCAACTCATGCAGCTCGTATTCCGGACTCTCCCGATAGTCGTCACCGAGCATGGCGCGAACTGAGTCTACGAGCGCATCTCCTGTCATGTTGTGCACTCGCTCTAAATGATGCCGACATGTTAAGCGGATGGAACTGTATGAACGATCGGAGAGCACACGCAACTCGCATCCCTTGGGGCAGTGGAGTACTCTCACCGCCGCAGCCTCCGCATGAATATCAGCTGTGGCGTGCAGCCGCAGTAAAACCCCTTCGCACGTGCGGTTTCCGCGTTGTATTCCACGCCGCAGGAGGGACATTCGAAAGCCGGAGCGACAGATTGGGTCATTCACTCCCTCCAACAAAACCCTTCCAAGCAGGCGGCGATTGACGCCATTCCTGCCCGTCGAGGAGTGCACGGCCTCCAGGTCTCAGGCCACCCGGCTGCTTGAAGAAAAATGGAATATCATGTGCGGTGCAAAAGTCACGAATCTCCTTGAACCACTGTGCATCGGCCTGCCTGAAATGGGGGCCGCTTTCCCCGCCTGTGATTATCCAGTCTGGTACGTTATCGCAGAGCCAGTCGAAGGGAGCCAGTGACTCAAGAAGCGGTTCCAATGACAGGAAGATGTGTGCTGCGAATAATCTCATCCATACGAGTGTTGCCGCTCTCCCTGTCCATCTGCGGTTCTCAATGCTTGCCCCAAACCAGACATGTGAAGGAAGCGTGCAGTCGTAGTAGGCTTCGCCAAAATATTCCACCATTCTCTCGGGGCGTTTGGTCAATATGAGGTATGTGTGCTGCTTGTTGCGGTCCATTTCGTGCATGACTTCGGTGATGAATTCAAACGGGATGTTTTCATGAAAGAGGTCGCTCATGCTGTTTACGAATATCCTGCCTGGCTTCCACTTCCTTGTGGCTGTGAGTCTTTCAGGATGCAGAGTAACTTCGAAGCTCCTGCCGAACCTGTGCGATAGAGCCTCCGCGTAGCAGTTGCGGCATCCCTCCGATACTTTGCTGCACCCTGTTACAGGGTTCCAGCTGTAGTCGCACCACTCAATGTTTGTTCTGCCTGTCATTCAATCACCTGCGCCCATCCATGCCTTCGCGGAATTTAGGCGCAAACAGTAGCTGGACACGGGTTGAAATTTCTGATACTTTAGTATCATACTGCGTCAGCCCTCCCGAAGCCTAGCGACTCAAGATGTTTGGCGACCTTTGACGGGAGGATTTCAGCGTCATCGTCCCCCATCGTATACTGGGCGCCATCGAGCTTGAATGATACGGGAGACTTGCATCGAAACACATAAGTCATCATATCTGTGGGGTCTGTCGAAAAGCTGAGGCCGTCGTTTACCATGCCCTGGACGCCTGCATCCTGAGCGTTCTGCGCATCATCCAGCGCGCCTGACGGGATTATGCCAGGGCGCTCCGACCTTATGCGCGAGAGCTTGAATACCCAGAACCATGGCTGCATCTTGCTGCCGTTCTCGCATTCCACACGCTTTTTCTGTTTCTCGACGCCCTTGAGGAATGAACCGAGCATCTGCCTCTTTTTTCGTGAGGACAGGCTGTAGTTGGCGAAAAGCGAATTCATCATGTAGACAGGGACGAAGACAGAATCGGTCTGCGCATCGGCGACGAAGACAGATGACTTGACGGATATCTTATCACCCACTGCCGGACCAAAATCAACTGCGCAGGTGGCCATCTGCAGCATGTCGAGGAAGTCATCCACGATTGGTTCGGCGATGCTGTCCGATGCGGGATCCTTCCTTATGCTGCGCTGTGACCAGAAAGTTACAAGCTGCTGCCAGTCTACCTTGCTCAGGATGGGATATTTGCCGAATTCGCTCACGAACCATATCGTGAAGTTCTTGCTCGATATCACATCGTCATCCTTCAGCCGGAAT
>JAGVSJ010000054.1 GCA_019720975.1 Candidatus Sysuiplasma superficiale | reverse complement strand
TTTGACTGGAACTATTTCGACGAAATAAGATCCTGGACGTCACTGCCGCTCCTCGTCAAAGGTATTACGGGTGTCGGGGACGTCAGGTCCGCATTCGAGCACGGGGCGGAAGGTGTTGTAGTTTCCAACCACGGTGGCAGACAGGTCGATGGCGCAATATCCACCATCGACGCACTGAACGAGATAACCGGCAGCGGAAGCTACGATGGAGAGATATTCATGGACTCGGGCGTGAGGCATGCGTCGGATGTCATGCGTGCATTCTGCATGAGGGCTGCAGGTGTGCTGATAGGCAGACCGTATGCTTATGCGCTTGCCGTTGCCGGAAGGCGTGGTGTTGAAAGACTTTTCAGGGAATTCAAGGGTGAGCTGTCGCTTCAGCTTGCACTGTCAGGCTTCAATTCCCTGAAGGAGCTTGGCAGAGAGCACATCGTCCGCTTCCAGTGACTTTCGCAAATCGCTTTTCGCCTGATTTGTATCATCATATTTCCACATGTAACGGAAAGTGCATGAGTGAATAACCGGATTTCAAGTATCCCATGTCGGCAAAATCAGGCCGGATGATGTCAATCCCGGCTGCGATTTCTGACCGCATGAAGAATTCCCATAACTTCGTCTCCCCCATCAGAAATCACTGCCATATCATGTCTCTCCATGAGTTCAGCAAGATCTGACAGGCCGTTGTGGTATTCGAGCACAATCTCATTGATCAAAGGCCACACCTCGCCCGCAAGATTCCTGAGAACATCGTATTCGCATCCTTCGCAGTCGAGCTTGAGGTAATCAACTCTGCTTATAGAGTAATATGATATCAGCTCAGGGACGGTAGTCGTTTCAATGGTGACTGACCCGTCAAATACAATATGAAGCGATTTCACAACATGTTCGGTAGGCGCCAGCGCGTTTGCGTTCGGGTTCCTGCTGGAAACTGCAAAGTCCGCCTTCGATTTCACAGATGACAGTGCGAGATTTAGCACGGTGATTTTGTCGTCGAGTCCGTTCATCCTCACGTTATCCAACGCGAGCCTGTACGACTCAGGATATGGCTCGAGTGCTATCACACGCTTCGCGCCGCACAGCGCAAACCATATAGAGGAATCGCCGTTGGATGCACCTATGTCCAGTACAACCTTGTCCCTGAAGTCCGTCCCGTAAGTCTTCTGTATGAATATTTCATTGATGTGACCGAGATCGAACCCGGATCCCAGCCTGCACTTCAGTCTGAAACTGCCGTTCGCCAGTGTCATGGTCGCGTCATCGGCGCCTGCAACGTTGAAACCGCTGTTAAGCAGATGAACCAGTGTCAGTAAATCTTCACGGGCCATTAGCACGCTAACGCCAGATTCTCTGAGTTCCAAACGCAATCGGTCTCTCTTCGTCAAAGCGAGAAGGAGGATTACTGCCATCCAGTTCCTGCATGGCCGCCTCAGAGCTGAAATCAGTTCGGAAGGAGAAGGTTTCATTGCCACATCTGCCCGTAGACTGACGTAGGTTCGCATAATATTTGTGCTACAATTGACATTGCCTGTCACCATTGTCGTTGTGCTTTGCTCGTCTGCACGGAATGGAACTCATTACTTTTCATTGAGCAGAACGATGGATTGCTTCGGGCAGAAGTCTGTCGCGTTTATGCCAGCGGGCCACAGAGCACAATTGATGGCAAGGCCGCAAACCCATGGCTTACAGGTGAACTGGGACTCAGGCTTAGGTGTCTGGAACAATGATGTCTTTCCCGGGAGGACAGAGAAATATTGAAATGTACGAGGAATGGCTATCCATAACTCACATCCCGGCACAAAAATCAGGCATCAATGCCGATTTAAATCCTGGAGATCGCTGATATTCAAATTATGGCGCCTGCCGACTTACGGAGCGCATCAATCCTTCAGCGGCCAGAGGCCTTGCTCCAGCAGCTCGACCACGTTTCCATCCGGATCCTCGAAATAGACGGAACGGCTGCCTGTATCCCATGTCTCCCTGTGTGTTATGCGCACACCCTTTTCCTCCAGCCTTCTGGCCCAGTCATCCAGCGAGCCGCGTTCAATCTGTTTTAGTCGAAGTAACAGGAAGATAGCGCAATTAGCTGGATTTTGGGGAAAAAGTGGCGCCAATAAGATATCGGACTCATCCTGCGTTGTCGCAGACATTCAAACGGCGGAAGGTGCTGTTACAGCATGGGGGGACTTTCTTCCTGCGGAATAGTACAGGAATTCGAATATGGATACGAAGACGGCAATCATCACAAGATCGTAAATGATGCCCGCATAGCGGATTCCGGAGCTGAGAAGCAGGGATGCCACAGCGACAGCAGTTGCGCCCCTCGGGAGGGATGCTTCGACGATCTGCACTATGCCCCTGTCCCTGCTGTCGGAGCTGTTGGGGAAGAGCAGTGTCCTGCCGACATAGCCTATCATCCTTCTGAGTATCATGAACACAACCCAGAAGACGACGACAAAGAATGCACCCTCGATCAGTCCGGGGTATGGGAGTGAAGAGAGAAGTGGGAAGGACAGATATGGAATGCCTGAATAAACAAATGAGCCGCCATCATACAGGACGAGCATATTTCCGTAGAACTGCATTCCAACGACGAAGAAGAAACCGATGCGCACCATCTGCTCGAACTCCTCATGGAACATGGTCATCCCTGACAGACCGTATTCCCTGCTGTCCGCAGGAGACTGCTGAAGCAAGCCGTTCCTCTTCTTCAGGAAGAAGAAGCCCACGGCATAGTTGAGAAGGAAGAGAGCAATAAGGCCAATGACTGCAATGCTGAAGCTGTCAAGAGCAAAATAGGGTCCCTCCACCTCGAGCACTTCATACAGTATTATGGAGAAGCCGAGGAGCAATCCGTACTGCATCATGCCCTTGCTCATGTCCTCCTCCTTGTCGTCGCCATTCTGAGAGAAGATTGCCCTGGGAAAATAGGTGAGGAGAAGAACCGTCGCGGTTACAAAGCCGCCTATAGTGACGATCAGTTCAATGATGTTAATGAAGTGGCCCAGCAGGTATGCGTCGAGCGTGCGAAATACCGATCCGATTCCGGCCTGTGCAGAGGCTGAGGGACCGGCAGTTGCTATGAGGAAGAGGATGACATCAACAACCACAAGCAGAAGTACGCTGTTGGCAGCCGACTCGATTGTGAGGAGTTCGCCGACCTGTCTGTATATCCTTTCAGGTCTTCCTTCGGCGACGCGCCTTTCGGTTACCTTCGCGGCGTAAGGTATCACTACGGTTGCTGATGTCTCGCCCGCGATTGCACCAAAGAGCGCTCCATATAGAATGGGGAGACCGAAGATTCTGAAAATGAACATGAATAGGACAGCAGAAAGGACAATGTCGAGGAAACCCATCAGCCATCCGTCTGCATTCCTTCTGAGCCTGCCGCTTCTTGATTTTCTGTCCCTTGCACCGATCTTCAGCCCTGCTCCGGTAAAGATGATGATGAGCATCAGCTGGCTGATGAATGGGCTCGCAAAGGCAGAAAGGAAATTGATGAAGTAATTGGCCTGTTCACCGGGAAGCACAACATTGCCGGTTGCAGCACTGGGCTGGAATACGGAACCGAAGAGCATGCCTGCAACGATCAGACCGATGACAAGGATGGCTATACCGGAATCCCTGTTGTACACTATATTGATCAGCAGCGAGCCGACAAGCAGCACACCGCCTACAGTGAGCATGACTATACCTATTGCAGGATAGAGCACCTTATGAATCCCCCTGGTACCCACCCCTGCCATAATCCTACTCTTAGGATAAAAAACCAACTATGACAAGGATCAGCTCCAAAGAGGCAGTAACGGAATTTGTCGCAGCGAATTTCGAACTGTCAGTAACCGGCCAGGATAGCGCCCTTCTGTATCACGAGACCGCCAGCAGAGATTTATTGGCAGGAACTATTGAATTTCCTTTTCACGCTTGGCTGATGAGAGGAATTGCAAGAAGACACGGTTACATAGAGACAGATGGGATTAAAACTCTTGATCAGGCTTATAGAGAGATTAACTGGTTTGCCGCTTTGAGGCAGTCCTCATGCGGCAAACCACTCAAGTCAGCACTTACAGAACTTTGGAGCCCTTATGGTGGGAGGCTACAGAGCAATTTACCAGATGAGGAACAACGAGCCTGTAGTTTTGGACATAAATATTGTGCAAAGAAAAGAAGTGTATAATAAAATACAATTCTATGAACTGGGGATGGGATTTGGCAAATGTTATGAGGGGATACTCTGCTGATGTTGAATTCAGTAAATTCATCCCGAATACACATAAAAGTTAGTTGTGAATCAGGTATAATACTCATATATCAACAAAAGTTTGTAAACAGGATCTAGGGAATGAAAGTCCTGAAGATGCCTGCTCAACCTGGAAATCATCGCTATTCTTTCTCTACGGAAGAATGAGGGTTGGAAAGACTGAATTGATCAGCAAATTCATAGGTGACAACGGAGTATATTTTTTGCAACGTCTGAGGGAGACAGGGAAAACATCAGGAGCTTCAAGGCTGTCATCTCAAAGTTTCCTGACGATAAAACCATTCTTAGGGCTAATTTTGATGGCTGGCACTATTTCTCTTCCGTTCCGGCTTCAAACTGTCTATTCAGGCAAAAGCAAAGATATCAAAGATCATAGCAGCAATAGAACAGCTTTCCCGGCTTCTAAAAAAATCCGCACGATGGCACTTCGAAGAAATTTGCCGCACCGACACTTTTAGGCTTCACTGCATTCACTGTCATCGTCTCCCTTATTATGTGAACCAAAGGACACAAAGCACATGTTCTTGAAAGGGCATTGGAGGCATCCGCTCTTCCATTATAAATAACGAAAATGCATATAACAGCCAATGACAAATTTCGGTTTTCAGTTTCAGCTGGAACGCTACACGGGGACCGACAGGGATTCCGATCTGCCTGTGAGCATCCAGGAATGGAAGAGGCTGGCAAGGGAAAAACTGAATGACGAGGCCTGGTGGTATATAGAAGGGTCTGCGGGCTCCGGCGACACGTACAGCGAGAATGAGGAAAGGTTCAGGCATTACCGTGTAAGGCCAAGATACTGCAGGAATGTCGAAAAATCCAACATAGGGTGCAATTTTCTTGGAAGAGAGAGGAGCAGCCCGTTCATCATCGCACCTCTCGGCGCCCTTTCGATAATCGAACGGAACGCTGACGTCATGGGCGCGATGGCTGCCGAATCCCTCGACATCCCCTACTGCCTCTCCACTGTCTCCTCGAACAGTATCGAGGAGATTGCACAGAGTGCCCCACGCGCCGAAAAGTGGTTTCAGCTTTATCCTGGAAAGGACAGGGATATCATGAAGAGCTTTGTCAGGAGAGCGGAAAGAGCAGGTTTCAGCGCAATAGTGGTGACAGTAGACACAACGATGCTGGGGTGGAGGGAAAATGATCTCCGGAACGCATATCTCCCGTTTCTGCAGGGACATGGTATTGCCAATTACGTCACGGACCCCGTTTTCAGAAAGAGGCTGGCAGTCGAGCCGGAGAAGGACATGAAGAGTGCCATAATGGAATGGCTGGGTATCTATGTCAATCCGGCCTTTGACTGGAACTATTTCGACGAAATAAGATCCTGGACGTCACTGCCGCTCCTCGTCAAAGGTATTACGGGTGTCGG
>JAGVSJ010000053.1 GCA_019720975.1 Candidatus Sysuiplasma superficiale | reverse complement strand
CAGACAAACTGTCTGCGTTCCTGTGTTTGTCAGATCTAAATAAATGGGTATCTACACGAGTTGCATTAATTGATAGCTATGACTACACTCTTGAGCACAGGACTGGCATAATTATCAATACGTTGAATTTGTGTTCATCAACCTGCCGTATCCTGATGTACTGGAAGCTTCCTGCACAGTGTGTCAATATGCCGGTTGAAAGCGGACTACTTCCTCCTTATGTGCGAGGAATAGAGGTGCCTGTACCCCGCGAGTATATCTTCCATCTTTCGATCCGCATCAGGGTCAAATGCCCTGACCGGATTGACAGCCGGCTTCGCGCCTCTCTTCTGTAGATTGCCGATCGTCCCTATGGAAATCATGTTGGCAACAGCCAGCGCTCCGATGCTGGACAGAGGACCGCAATGCACGCCGCTTATGTCAATGCTGACGTCTGCTTCCGGGACGCCAGTGTCGATGATTATGTCTGCTATGTCATGTATTGCCTTTCCGGAAGGGTGTTTTGATCTCGAATTCCTGCTTCGCTTGAGCGAGGTGACTCCTATCAGCTTCCCGCCTCCCCTTTCCCTGAATTTGAGCGCCACTTCCATCGTAACAGGCGTGGAACCGCTGTGTGTGAAAACTATCATGCTGTCATCAGAGTGTATTTCATAGTTTGAGATGATCCTGTTACCGTACTCCGGGCTGTTTTCCAGGAAATCGAACTGTGCAAAGCCCATGTTTCCCGTCACTGCGGTGAAAAAGGACAGCGGCAGTTCGAGCACAGGCAGGAATCCAAGCAGCCCGCCGTACCTTGGAAACATCTCCTCCACCGGCATCACCGAGTGGCCCGAGCCGAAAAGGAACACTGCGTGGCCCAGACCTATGGAGTTTGCTGCAGCTTCCGCCGCCTTCTCAATCTGCTCCGACTGGCTCGACGCGATTGAGCCTATGATACGCTGCGCATGCTCCGACCACTCAACCATAGTGTTAATTGTGTTCATTCCCGTACACCTGCTGTTATTCTATACAACTTTCAGCGAATGGAACACTCATGCCAGGTCAGGCCCTCCGCACCACACCAGCAAATTCCTTTCTCGGCTCCAGCTGGATCCTCAGCTTTCCTTCGCTGATGCGTGTGCTCCTGCCTGTCAGCAAATCCTCCACGCTGCCTTCTGCAATCCCTTCTATAGCTGCCTCCACAGATCTCGCTTCAGAAGAATAGTTCAATATTATGAGTACAGCTTCCCTTCCATTCTTCAGGACTCTCGCCTCGACAGGGAACGCCTCTACTTCATTCAAGGAAACAGGAGGAGATACGCCTGCATAGCTGCAAATCCCCCTGATGAGTCTGCCGGTTGTTTCCCTGCCCTTGCCTGTCTCGTAAGCATTGGCAATGTTTGTTCCCGTGTAGATGGCCATTCCGCGCCCGACCTTCCTGGCAATGAGTGAATGCAGTTCGCGGCTTCCGTGACGAATCACTCCAAAGACCTCATCCTTCTCCGTCCCGGAAAGTCCTGTGCCGAAATATGAGCCTTCCAGCCTGTCACCTTTCACGAGTCCAAACGGCGTGTCACGCGTGATCTCAATCTCGACCGTATCGTCTGTAAAGGCAAAGTCCTCATTTCCCCCGATTATGTCAGACATGCCATATGCAGGGACACTGCCGTCAATGAAGCCGTCCTCCTTCACCCACCCGAACCTGCTGTCTGTTACGAAAATACCGCCGTTCCTGACAAATTTCCTGAGACTGGCCGCCATCCTTTCAGTTATGAGCAGGCTTGCCGGCGCAAACAGGACCCTGCATTTTCTCAATTCGTCTCTCTCAAGCTCATCCAGAGAAATGAAATCTACGGGAATGTTGTTCCGGAAGAAAGCCCTGTAGAGTCCGAGAAGAGATCTGGACTGAAGGTCGACAGAATCCTTCTTGAAAACCCACATCATTGCATAGGACTGAATGTTGTAGAGTATTCCCACAAGCGGTTCCGGGGGCCTTGCCTCAAGGAACAGCTTCTCATTGCGCGCAACAATCTTTGCGATCTCACCTGCTTTCCTGGCCCGATCCGTCAGGGAACCGTCCGGGTTGACGAGACCGTAGCCCGAGGACTCGTATCCCCACATCATCGGATACCAGTGGTATATGTTGATGCCCTTGACTCCATGGGCGATGCTCTGCCACATCCAGTTGGAAATATCCGCGGAAACAACAGGTTCCCTCAGTGTGAGGCCGCCATAGCCATGCCCGCCCTGCAGTTCACCCAGCCAGAAGTCACCGTGCTGCCTCGACGATGCTGATCTGGTGCCGTCGAGTATGAAACCGTCCACCACAGGGTCCGGTTTTCTGCCCGCATGTTTGGGATAAAGGGAAACACCCCACATGTCCACGCACTTCGCCATCTCCCAGTCATTGGGATTGCCGTAAAGTGGATTGTGGAACAGGGATGTTGTATCGCTGTGACTCGTGATTATGTGTTCTTTGTCAGCTGATTTTACTGTCTTTACTCTCCACTCGAGATCTTCCTTGAGCTTCAGAACATTGAATTCTATCCAGTCAAGATTCTCCTTCGCGTAGTGCAGCACGAGAAAACGCGGAGGTTGCACATCCTCCATCTTTCCGAAATCACGGTGCCAGCTTCTGTTGACTTCGTCAACTGTCCCATACCTTTTCTTCAGCCATGTTCTGAACCTCTTAAGTGAGCTGGGGCAGTAACAGTATAGCGACTGACCGCCCGACTGGTTGAAAACCCACTGAATCGTGTGCGGCTCGCTCCAGAGATCCCATCCATAGAAATTCTTTTCGGACTTTACCTCCGACGCAATCTTCTTCATGAACCGTTCTGCATGTTTCCTTGCCTCAGGATGATCGAGACAGACACCAGGGCTCCCCTGCGGTATGATGCGATCACCGCGTTCCGACTCATATAGCGAATCCCTGTATTTCCTTCCAACCCAGTCAGGTCCGAATTCAAGATACAGTTGCAAAATAACGCTCATCCTGTTCTCTGAGCTGTATTTGAAGAGTCTCTTCACATACTCCACAGAGTAGTGAAACGGTTCCGGCTCTGTCTCCCTCCAGTTCACCCATCCCTTCACAAAGCTGAATCCGAGGGATTTCATGTTTCCAATATCCCTCCTGAAAAGATCCTCAGAATCAGATGATGTCACTCTTCCAACACCGTACCACGCAGCAATCGGAAATCTTGACATTTTCCCCGATTCAGGCGGATGTCGTTGCATTATTTCAATATTCGTTCGGTAGCCTGATTGGGGGACGCGATCACCCTTCATGCTGTTTTCTCCCCGAAATTCACAATTCATCCGCCTTGATACGCAGAAATCGTTGCTTTCCGCCGGCTTCGCAACAGACGTTGCAAGGGCGGCATCAATATTAGTAAATTCTGAATCGAGCATACCATGGCGATGAGCAGCAGAAGCAGAATACTCGCGGTGGACATCGGCGGCACAAAGGTAAGATTGTGTGTATTCAACGGCTCAATGGAAATACTGAGCAGGCGGTCATTTCGCACCGCAGGCCGTACAGGGTCTGAGCTTGTGCACAAGATTGCCGAGGAGGGCAAGAGGATGTCCAGATCCGCAGAGTTCGGTGCTGCCGGTGTTTGTGTTCCCGGTATTGCTTCAAAAGACGGGACCATGGTTTGGGCACCCAACATCGGCAGGAGCGAGAATATAGCAGTCAGGGACATTCTCGAGGAGAAATTGGAGGTACCTGCCGAGGTTATCGATGACAGATCCGCGGCCGTTCTCGGCGAAAACTGGTATTTCGATGAGAAGGATATGGCTGTCATACTCATAGGTACAGGGGTAGGCGCAGGCCTGATGATTGGAGGCCATCTGATATCCGGGAGCAACAACGCTGCAGGTTGCATCGGATGGAACATACAGGAATGTGACATCGGAAAGGCAACGAATGTGGGACATCTCGAGGAGATTCTCGGCGGCAGGAGTCTGTCTCATCTTGCCGAGAACATTGGGATATCGGTGAAACAGTTTGGGAAAACTGTGGCTAACAGAATGGAAACCAGCCGGCATTCCGGAATCAGTGCAAGGGAGCTGTTCAGTCGCGCCGACAGTGGAGACACCACTTCCCGTCTGCTGGTGGAAAGAGCCTTCAGGCTTCTCTCAGTGAACATAACAAACCTTGCGAACACCCTAAATCCTGCGCTTGTTGTGATCAACGGCAGTGTCGGAATCGCAATCGCTGACAGGTATCTTGAGGATATCAGGGCCGCTGTAATGGTTTCGGCGCAGCCTTATGTGTCTAGAAATCTCAGGATTGTACGCAGCAGGATAGGGGAGCGGGCTTTCCTCATAGGTTCAGCAGTTGCAGCTGGGAAGAAAATCAAAGGGTTGAAGTAGCGGCCTTTGACTGTTTGTATGTCCAGTCACTTGCCGGCAGCCGCCGTCCGCTCCCTGCCTAAAATGTTTTGTGAGGATTGTATACCTCAAATCCTCACTTCTCTTCCTTCTGTCTCCTCTTCCTGCTTCTGTACGCCACAGCCACAATGCCTGCGACTATCAGCACGACAATAACTCCCACGCCCGCATAGACAATGGGAGAGATGGCTGACGGTACTGTCGTTCTTGTCGCCAATGTAATGTTGTAGAGCGCACCATACCAGAAAAACTGCGGTGTAACCATCCCCTGGGGCCTGAATATTCCTGAGTATTTGGACGCGTTGCCCCAGTTGTATCCGGCCTTGCTTGCAACAACATTTATGACGTTCCAGAGAGGTATCATGGGCACTTCGCTGTCAACGTAGTTGGCCATCTCCGCAACGTAGTGATTCGACTGAGTTGTGCCTTCAGGATAGAGATTGCTTCCGTTGCTAAGGTTGTTCATATAGTTGACTTTCCAGTTCGGCATGCCGAATGAATTGTTGTAGTTGTAGTATGTCGCAGCGTCCTGTGTCATCATCGAACCTTCATCTGTCAGTGCTACAGGCGCATAGCCCGTAAGGTCGATTGTGACTGCCACCTGCCATCCGGTTGTGGAGCCGAGAAATGTTGCAAAGAAGGGACTCGATGCAAGCGACGTCACTGAAACCTTGAACCCTGCAGACTGCCACAGCTGTTCGAGAAGAACAGCTGTTGCTATATCTCCGAAGCCCAGCTGTGTTGTCGATATGTTTATCGTAACAGGCGTTCCGTAATCAGGCAGTGACGGATTGTCATACACATACAATCCGTAGTTTGCAGTGCCTGATGTGTTGTCCATCTTGATCCCTATCTGTCCAAGCAGGCTCTGTGCAAGTGTCGGGTTGTACGGATAGTTGTTCACGCTGGACGGATTGATGCCAACCTGCTGGTCAAGGCTCGGTATAAGGCCGTTGTACCCTACCATTGTACCGTTCGGTGTGTTCACAGCATCATTCAGCTCTGTCCTGTTTGTCAGATATGCAAGTGCCATTCTGAACTGTGTCGTGTTGTAGGGCCACTGGTACATGTTGAGCCATATACCTTCGTACGGACCCGGGCTGATGGAATAAAGATTGGTGTTTGGCAATCCCTTAAGCAGCGGCACAACAATTGAATAGGCACCCATGTCCCAGACAGCATCCTCAAGCCCTGCCCTGTATGCCTCAACCTCAGAAGCTAGTGAGGAGTATATTCTGACAACCAGTGTCTTCATGTGAGGCGGTCCCTGGAAGTAGTATTTGTTGGCGTGGAATATTATCGGGTTTTCTCCGGCCGTGTAGTTTGTGATTACAAATGGTCCGTCTGCAACGATGTTCTTGAAATTCTGGAATGTTCCATTTACAAGGCCAGTGGTT
>JAGVSJ010000052.1 GCA_019720975.1 Candidatus Sysuiplasma superficiale | reverse complement strand
ATCTGCCGTACGGACTCAAAGCAAACATTTCCGGGGTCTGTGTGAAACTGAATACCGATATCGACTTCTGGGCTGATGAATGGAGACGTAACTGGTTTCCGATGCTTCACACAATACATTCACACGGACGCTTGTTTGTCAGGAACGTGGGCGGCAAAGAGAAAGTCAAATACGATCCGCTGAGCAATACTGCGTTTCTTCTTGACACGGACTACTATGGTTATGTGAAGAGCGTCGCCCTCGCCCTGGCCGGCGATGTGATGGAGGAGAATCACGACATCTATTCCATACACGGCGCCTGTCTGGATGTTGACGGCCATGGTGTGTCAATTATTGCGCCTTCCGGTACTGGCAAAACCACAACTGCCTACGGACTGATGAGACTGGAAAACGTGCGTTTCATAGGCGACGACTGGCATTTTTTCCGGTTCTTCGGGAAGGATGTTATAGCATACGGTTCGGAGAACGAATCATATATCAGGGCCGATGTGGGTGATGTCTGGCATGAATATGAGAAGCTTGTCAAAATGGCAAGATTCGACAACAAAAACAGAGCGGTTGTAGATATAAGCAGGATTGTAGGAAGAGGAAACATAAGGGACAGCGTTCCGCTCAAGCACGTTATATTGCTACAGAGGAATAAGAGCGACAGGAACATGATCAGGAAGCTTGATGCAGAAGAGGCCGTCGATTATCTGGCCAAGCATGAATTTTGCAATCCACATTTCCTGGTTGAAAATGCGCGAAAGAAGAAGCTCCGTATAAACGCATACAGGAGACTGCTGTCAAGTACAGACGTCTATATGCTCAACACAGTGGAAACACCGCTTGAAAGTCACATGCGAATAAGAAAGGTACTGGGTCTTAGACCTGATGCGCCGCTCAGACCGCTCTGATATTTCCGTATCGTTTCAGACACGGCTTATGTCGGCGTCCCTTATGTCTGAGAGTCTACCAATCTTCTTCAGTTTTCCGTCAGTCACAGCGAACGCTATGGCGTTACCTCCGTCGCGCCCTTTCAGATACGGGCTCATGAATTCTTCCCAGTTGGAAAGCACATCAGTTCCGAGTGCGAACGGACTGAATGCTGGGAGTATGAGCAGCGGATCTTCATCGAAGTAAAGGAATGCGGGGAACTTGTATGATCCTCCAACGCTGTCAACAATCCTGATGGCCGGATGTTCATGTCCTATGATCATTACGGAATCTTTCCTGCTGTCAACTCTCACATCTCCATGAGCAAACTTCGCCCTCCCGACATCTTGCGATCTGACAACCCTTATGCCAAATGTTCTTGCGATGTTTATGATGTAATTGTCATGGTTTCCGCGAACAACAGTCACCCTGCACCTGTCTGTCAGCAAAGTGAATAGTCTCCTGATCTCGAGCCATTCCTGCATGGTGTTCCTCCCGAACTCATGCTTTACGTCCCCGTTTATCAGTACAGTAGAGGGCTGATATTCGCGTAGTATACTCTCAATACGCTCCTCTTCCAATTTCATCTGCATTCTGGGAAGGAATAATCCACGGGATTCCATGTAAACCTCAAAGCCCAAGTGCAGGTCGGATATGCCTATGGTTTCTTCGTTGGGCATATATACAATGCCATATCCGCTGATGACAATATCGTCACAAATCCTGTACTCTTTGGGCATTTCGTACTGCTAATATCGGGCATCTATAATTCGGTAGCGACAACTTTCGCAATCTTATTCTTTTGTCGCGCAGATCAGTTGCGGATCATAGAAGTGTTTCGGCTATGTGGCCGAAAGCCTAATAATGTCATTTCAGCGTCGAACCACATCGGATACAATTGCTGAGGAATACCTTTACAATATTCAGGGGCATAGGTCCAGATAGGGAATATGCGCTCTGGAAGAGTGGGATCAAAACTTGGACAGACCTGCTTAACGACAGACGCTGCAGCCCTTCCAGAGAGCATGAAATAACCATGGCTGAGGACGCATTGCTCAAATCGGATGCCCGCTACTTCACCAGACTTATCTCTCAGTCAGAAAGGTGGCGACTTTGTTACGATTTCATACAGGGTGCAGCATTCATCGACGTGGAGCTTGACGGCTGGAGCAGGCATTCTGAACCGGTAGTGATTGGCGTGTTCGCTCAGGGAAGTTTCAGCTCTTTTGTCAGGGGAGACAATCTTTCGGCTGTTTCAATTCTAAGGAAGATAGGTGCAGCAACAATGCTCGTCTCATTCAACGGTGCAAGGCATGACATGCATTACATCAACACGGTTATACCGGGTATCTGTTTACGGTATCCTGTTGTTGATATTGTTGCAATGGCCAGAAAGGCAGGACTGTCGGGGGGCCTGAAGTCCGTGGAAAGGCGACTGAATATACGGCGTAACAGGTTTGTTGAACTTTCTGCAAACGGACGTGCGGTGGAGCTGTGGCATATTTGGAAAAAGAAGAGAAGCAGGGGAGCACTGAATCTGCTGAAGATGTATAATATGGAGGATACGTGCAATCTGTTACCGGTTTCAGAATCAATAAGGGATATACTTTACGCGAAAACGACAGGTGGCCTGCTGGATGGATAGTCACAAGGAGTTTATTGATGAGGCGAAGAGGATCGGCCGGGCGGTGAAAGGAGCTAGCCGCATATCCATATTCACGCATATAGATGCAGATGGAATATCATCCGGCTCTATTGCCTACGCTACAGCGAGCAGACTTTCGATACCAGTTGAGATCACATTTCTGAAGAAGCTGGACGATGCTGCCACAGAATTGATCAGAATGAAGAAAGACAGCCTCATCTGGCTCAACGATATAGGCTCAGGCTATATATCGCGTTTTTCAGGACTTAACATGATCATAGCTGATCACCATGAGCCAGAATCCATCAATCCGGTTCTCGTGGAGAATGGAACTTCCAGGCTGGCAGACAGCTCCATATATCATCTGAATGCGCACCTATTTGGTATAGAGGGTTCTACCGAGATATCCTCTTCAACCACTTCTTATTTCATAGCAAGATCAGTTTCAGACCGTAATATAGATCTCTCAGGCATTGCGATTGTGGGCGCGGTAGGCGATTTGCAGGATTCGAGGTACGGGAAACTCACGGGTATGAACCGAATTGTACTGGAGGATGCGGTTAAGTGCGGAGCCGTAAAGGTGATGAGGGACGCGCGTTTCTATGGTAAGGAAACAAGGCCGATTACCAGGCTTCTGGAGTTTTCCGTGGATCCGCCGATTCCCGGTGTGTCCAATGACCACAGCGCTGCCGCCAGGGTACTTGATTCACTCGGCATCGAAGTTGTAAATGAAGGGTCAGAGAAGACTTGGTCCGATCTACAGCCGGCGGACAGACAGAAGATCGTGTCGTTCATAGTGCAGAAGATGATCGCCGAGGGTCTTCCAGCCTCGGAAATAAATTCAATCGTCGGTGAAACATATGTTGTGCGTGATCTCCGCTCTTCCGCGGATGCGAGAATGCCGGAGGATGCCAAGGAATTCGCAACGCTTCTGAATTCATGTGGCAGGTATGCTAAATACGAAACTGGGATGAGACTCTGCCTCGGAGAGAGAGGAACCATACTGGATAATGCTCTCGCGCTGCTCGAGGGGCACAGGAAGAATGTTTCGAGTGCAATCCGAATGGCAAAACAGGACGGACTAACTCAGCTTTCTTCTATTCAGTATTTCCACATGCAGGATCGAGTCCCTGACACAATCGTGGGAACGATTGCAGGCATATTGCTGAAGTCAAAGGAGGCAGTGCCAGGTAAGGTGATTGTGGGATTTGCCTTCTCGGAAGGGAAGGTGAAAGTCTCGTGCAGGGGAAGCAGTGAGATGGTTCAACAGGGTCTCAATCTGTCGGAGGCAATAAGGAGGGCCGCAGAATCTGTCGGTGGTGTAGGGGGCGGTCACAGCATTGCGGCCGGTGCGACCATTGATACCGGCAAGGAGTATGAATTCCTATCAAGCCTTGACGGACTTGTCCGCGGTCAGATCACGCAACGTGAAGGAAACGTCTCAATGACCGATTTGCCAGAGTAGTACAGCTTTTTCTGTATGGAGTCTGTTCTCAGCCTGTTCAAACACAACGCTCTGGTCTCCGTCTATCACATCATCTGTTATTTCGAGTCCCCGGTGGGCAGGAAGACAGTGCATGACTATTGCCTTTCTGTCGGCCAACCCGAGCAGCTGTTTGTTGAGTTGATACGGCACGAATAACTTCTCCCTTTCCTCCTTTTGTGCTTCCTGACCCATGGATACCCACACATCGGTATAAAGTATGTTGGCCTTGTTAGCGGCCGCCTTTGGATCGTTGACGATCTCGATTCTTGAACCAGTGCCTGTTGCAATTGATGCTGCATACTCTGAAAGGCGGTGCGGCGGCTCCCGCCCCTTCGGTGTGGCAGCGGCAAAATGCATTCCAGTCAAAGCAGAGGCAAGCATGAGTGAATTGCATACATTGTTACCGTCTCCGACGTATGTAAGCCTCAGACCCCTGAGTTTGCCGAATATTTCCTTTATGGTCAGGAGATCAGCCAGAGCCTGGCATGGGTGTTCCACATCATCGAGTGCATTTATCACTGGAATGGACGACACTGAAGCGAGCTCCTTCATCATTCTGTTATCGTATGCCCTGTAAACTATTCCGTTCACATATTTGCTCAGTACCCTGCCCGTATCAGACAGCGTCTCGCCTCTTCCAAGCTGCAGATCGCCGGGATTCAGGTACAGTGCATCGGCTCCGAGATGATGTATCGCCACTTCAAATGAAACCCTGGTTCTCGTAGACGACTTCTCAAAAATCATTGCAATCTGTTTATGCTTAAGTGGTCTGATATTCAGATGCCCTTTCCCTTGTTTCAGCTCCTTTTTAAGCCGCGCCGCGCTGTTCAGGAGTGATGGCAGTGATCTTGTCGCATCAATAATCGATATGAAATCTTTCTTTGCCGCTTTCTTCATCGTATCTCGGGGGCAAATGAACCCTTTTGCCTTTTAGCTTTGCTCCTGAATTTCTGACACTTTAGGTCATAGAGTGTCGATTTGGATTGTTTTCTGTTGCATGTGGGAAAATTGGAACTGGTGATATTACCTGCGAGTTGATGCCAATCAGTCTAACTAAGACATAAATAGTTACCAGCATGAAGACGATTGGGAGTCCGATTATTGCGCCTCCTATCGAGAATACGGCACGAAAAGTGCCTGCCATCTTGTTGATTCACTCACACACTCTTCATAAGAGTTCTTGGTGGCTGAGTCCATTGCCTAAGTTGCATCTGCTTAACCCTGCATAATTATCGCAGGGTGAGCTTATTTCAATTGAATAGAGGCTTCGCCACACTGTCGACTTTTCATAGAAAATTTCATTGAAAAGCTTAAGACTTTGGAAAAGCAACATGCCGTCTGGGTGCCTCGACCAGAACACGCAGATTATTTAAACGTAGGCATGCGGAAAAATCGGCAGAACTTGCTGCCACAATACACTGCAGATGGCATCCGGCGTATCGCAACCAGATTACTGACTGCAATGAGTGCCACTTCGCAAAGGTCAGTAAGCGTTTGAACCATCAATAGAAGACGAAAGGGTTGTCTCAATCTATGAATACGTGTGTGGGAACATGCGGTAACCCAGGATGCAGCTTCGTGTATTTTAAATCACAAAGTTTTTAATCGCCGAACTCCAATATGTTACTGAAATTCTGGGATGCGATGAGGTGTAGTGGTTTTGTCTGAAAGCGCAAAGATCGATACTGAAGATGAGATTTACCGGAGACTTCTCCTTCTTGAGGAGAG
>JAGVSJ010000051.1 GCA_019720975.1 Candidatus Sysuiplasma superficiale | reverse complement strand
CTCACAGGCAAGGCTGTTGTTCCTATTGTCAGAAGGACAGACGGGGAATATGATGTGGTGATCTTCGGAGATCACAGGACAATCAGGGAAAGTGAACTGGAACACACGGTCAAGACAATAGAGATGAGCGGTTATTACACTGCCGTCATGGACAGGGACGAGTACGTAGAAATTTCATCCGATGAGAAAAAGATTCATGATCTTTTCCTTAAGGTGGAAAAGGAGAAACTCTGCGAGGCACTGACTCAGATTGAGAGCAAGTACAGGCAAGACGGTGTCAAGCTTTTCCTGATGCCCGGAAATGATGACAGCGAATCGGTGTCAAAATTTCTGGATGAATTCACCGATGGTTCCAGCACCTTCATCGACATAGATGAAGGGGTGGCTAATTTCGAAGGTATACAGCTGCTGGGATTCGGTTATTCAAACAGGACGCCGTGGAACAGTCCCAGAGAGCTTACTGAAGATGAGATAGAGAAGAGGCTTTCCGCACTTTTTGAAAGAGCTGATAGGGGCAGGATGAAGAAAACAATTGCAGTGATACATGTGCCGCCGTATGACACAGTTATCGACAAGGCCCCTGAATTGACAAAAGATCTTCGCCCTGTCATTAAGGGTGGCGATGCCGTAATGAGGTCGGTTGGAAGTGTTGCTGTCAGATCCCTGATGGAGGAGTATTCACCTATGCTGGGTGTTCATGGGCACATACATGAATCAGCCGGAGTTGACAATATAACAGGCAAATCATCTGTCAGGGTACCCGTAGTGAATGCAGGCAGCGAATACCAGGATGGCGTATTACGTGGTGCACTGCTCTCCATTTCTGACAGCGGAGTGGAAAACATCATGCTCACCCGTGGCTAGATGCAAATCGCTTTCCGTTTGGACGAAACATATTGAAAACGCCTCTGGTTGCATTCACAATATGCAAAGCAACCTGTCGAACAGGCAGGTTCGAATGCCTTACTGGAGCTTCTTACGTCGACTCAGAGCAGCGATTGCGACGACGGCAGCAACGGCAATCGCTGCAATTCCGATGCCGATGTAAAGTATTGAGCCGCTGAGGATATTGGAAGGCGACGATTGCGCATGGCGTGTCATGGATATCGCCAGATGCGTTGACTGCCCACCTGTTACTGTGATGTTATTGTAGTAGTTGTTGTAGCCTGAGTGTGTGGCCTCAACCTCATATGTTCCGGGACTGAGCGTAACATTGAACTGACCGTTAACAACCGCAACGACTGTTCCGTCTACAGAGACAGTCGCTGTTGAGGGTTCGACACTGCCCGTCAGGTATCCCTTGATTATCGAGAATGAGACGCTCTTCGAAACACCGGCGCCGTCAACCTTAACAATCAAAGCGGAAGGTGAAACAGAGTACCCCGATACGTTGCCAATCGTAAAGGTGTACGTACCGTTCTGCAGAGCAAAGACGGCCGATACCGTTGTAAAAGACGATGTTTTGCCCTCCAGGGTCACCGACCATGATGTGCCTGACGGCAGGCCGGATTCAGTCAGCGTAACATTGTAAGTCACTTCTGTGAAGGTGACGGACTGTGATGCGGATGATCCGTTGATTGTGAATGAGCCTCCACCGGAGAACCATGACTTGTTGGTGGTGGCGATGCTGAATGAGTAAGTCCCATTCGCTTCATTGAATGTTATAGTCGTTGTGGATCCGTTAAAAGACTGTCCATTGCTCAGGTTCACGAACCATTCTGCGCCTGAAGGCAGGCTTGATTCAGTGAATGTCACGCTGTAGACTCTACCGAAGTACGCTGTCTCGGTTATAGGGGAATCCATTGTTATCACTTGCGAGGAACTCTTGCCTGTGTAATTGCCCGAACCGCTGCCTGTCCATGACAGGAAAACATATCCCGAGACTGGCGTTGCAGATATCGTGACCGTAGAGCTTGCATTATACCAGCCTGACAACGGAGACGTCGTCCCGCCGGTGGACGGACTCGAGTATGTGGTCAGATAATACTGTGTGGTGTAGGAAACAGCAACCCCTGCGTTATTTCCGTTGACTGTGACAGAGCCCGAGCTTACGTTCACGTACCTGACTCCGCTTCCGCCGGAGATGGGTGTGGAAACGGTGTAGCCGTAAGTCCCGTTCGGTTCACTGAATGTAATGGTGGAGGATGTAGAAGCCTCGGTCGCCCCATTCAGGGTCACCGACCATGATGTGCCTGAAGGCAGGCCGGATTCTGAAAACATTACCGAATAAATTTGTATGGTGTTGATCAGTGCAACGTTGCCCGAGAATGCGTTGGCGACATACAGCACTCCTGTGTCAGCATCATAAGCGACCCCTATGGGATAATACCCAACAGCTATGCTCCTGATAACCGTGTTTGTCGATCCGTTGATGACTGTGACGTTGTCGGAAAACAGATTGGACACGTACACCTGGCCATTGGACGGATTGAACGTCATCATGCCTGGAGCGTAGCCCACGGTTATGGTCTTCACTATCGAAGTTCCGCTTATGTCGGAAACGCTGCCTGGCACAGAGTATACGTTCATGCCCACAGCGTAGATGTTGTAATTAAAGCCCGCCGCATATATTTCGTTGTTGAATGCATTGTATATTACCCACAGTGGTTCATAGCTCACGGCAATAACGGACACCATGCCTGATGTCTGAGGGTTCAGAACAGTTATGTTGCCTCCGGGGGCATTGTTGTTCATGTTTGTCAGATAAAGATAGTTGTTGTTTGCATCATACGCAATACAATCGGGGTTAAAGTTGAGCGCAATTGTATTAATTACCGAGCCTGTAGCCGGATTAATGACAGTGATGTTGTCGTTCCCTGTTGCATACAGATAGGAATTGGCTGAATCGTATGCCATGGCACTGAAGTAATAGCCGGACAGTATCGCACCGATGCCTCCGGAGGACGGGTTTATCACATCTATGCCTGAGCCCAGGAGGGCATATATGTTACCGTTTGATGGATCGTATACCAGTTCACCAGGGTAGCTTCCTGTATTGATGACCTGAACCACACTGTTTCCGTTGAACACATCGATGCTGCTCGCATTGTTGTTGCTGACATAGACATAGCCGTTTGAAGGATCGTAGAGAACAAACTGCGGAAATGAACTGGAACCCGTTGAAATCATGGAAGCAGGCCACTTTACGAATGTTATGCCCTGCACTGTGTTCTGGCTGATGTTTCCGGAATTTTCGATCATTGTCGGCGAATAACCATTCACAACATCTATTGTGTAGCTGTAATGACCCATCGGAACGACGAAAGTCATCCGGGCAGAGGTGGAAGACAGTGTGACGGATGCCCCTGTTTCGTTGCTCATTTTGATCGACCATGATTGTCCGGCTGGTAAACCGCTTTCCGCAAATGTGACTGTGTAACCTGCATTCAGATTCAGCACCTGACCTGGAGAAAGAGTAACTGCATTATCCAGCCAGTAGAGAATGCCGTCGGAGTAAAGTTGGAGGTTATATGTGCCAGGCTCAAGCGTCAGGTTCACATCTCCGCCGACAAAGGAATATTCCGTGCTGTTGACATACAGTGTCCCCGAAATGCTTCCCTGAAAAGTGAACAATGATTTGACATTCAGAAAACTGACAGTTGCCTGATTGTATATCTGACCCAGTGTGCCGGCACTGGCAGTAACGTTGGTGAACAGCATGCCATCGGCTGTGTAATGATATTCACTTGAAACAACGTTGCCGATTGTTTCAGCAGTATCGCTGCCAAAGTTGTATGCGCTCGGAGTCAGCTGGTAGTTGTGACCGTTCCAGTATTCGAGCTGAAGCTGAACCTGGGAATCATTATCGTTAGTGCTCAATCCGCCGCCGGGTCCGCCAAGAATCAGTTCAGCGTCAAAATAATTACCCGAGGGGGCGTAATTGTATCCGTCAACCACGAAGCCGTAATCGGCTGTCGGGTTTGGTGCAAAGACAAAATGGACATTGTCGTACGTCTGCCATCCATAACCGTCATTGTACATGAAAGTGACTTCCGGCCCACTTGAACCGGTTGATGAGGATACTGCGAATTTTACCACTGCAGGATAAGTGAGCGATATGTTGTTTCCGGGAAGAGAGGAAGCCCAGTCATAGTAATACCCTGTCCCGCCTGAACTCGCGACGGTGCCGTTACCTACGAGAGTGGATGTTTGGATGTTTGCATTAGGAGAGGAAAAATTCCACACATTGTCTATGAATGAAAAATAATTGGTGAGCGTGTCCACCTGAGCAACATCCTGCACCCAGTAAGCATATGTGTTTCCGCCATATGAAAACTCAAGCACGACGTTCATCTGGAAGGACATCCAGTGCCGTGAACCTGCGGGGAAGGAGGAATTGTAAGTGCTCAATGAAGTGATGTTGACCACGCCAAGAAATGCGTCCGTCTGATATTCGTATGGATTGCCATTCGCTCCAATTCCAAAATCTGCCACACCCATAGGAGCAGGCTCACTGCTGTAGTAAAGGAAGGGATTGACTTGAGCTGATGAAGAGGGAGAGCTGTTAAGATTGGACAGTTCAATAGGAGTTGAACTTTTAAGGGAATCAGGACTTGGATTATGTCCTGTCGTTATGACATAAAGAGGTCCAGCAACCATCAATGCTGCCAGAATAATTGCCATAATTTTCATTTTGGTAAAACCTGTTAAAGCTGTCCGAGAGTTTGCCAAAATTCCCGAATACATTCATTCTCCTCTGTACAAATCCGGATTTGCCACTCTACTGGTCGTGAAGTATAAAGCTTGTTGAGTAACTATAGAATGATGAAAGTAATAAAGTGTAATACATTGAGGGCGCTCAAAGAAGTGATATGCTTCTGCAATTTTGACAATGAAGGAAAGATCAGTTCCAATAAGAATACATGGCAGAGGGGAAGGCAGGATATATCGTAGCCGGTAACGACTTATTCTTTGAGCCTGGCATCGTTGCTGTCATGAGAAACAAGATTAAGGATGACAGCGGAATCGAAACACGCCGGTTAGACATGTCTAAGCCAGAGGTCGAAGCTGATATATCAAATAACACGAAACAACAAACAGGATAAGGGCATTGCTAGAAATCGTCTAAAATATCTCTCAGAATTGTTCAAAACCTATTTGAGTATGGATCCAGCGGGATTTGATTGAAGTATTAAGTGAATACTCGGAATCCTGATCAACTATGTCTCTTCAGATGGGCTTCCCAAAACCTAAGAAAATCTAAAATTTGTAGACTATCTAAAGAGGATCACACTTCCGTTGAAATAGTAATAATTGTATTTCGCTTCCATGAGGGCCTATGAACGGACCTTAACTGAAATCGCCTTTTAGATGGTCTCTGTGCATGGCTCGCCGGAATCTGCCGATTCAAACTGGATCGTGACATGATTTACACCGTATGTTGAGAGCAGATCCTCAATCGTAGCCTTAGTAGAATAAAGATCACAGCTTCAAGGAGGAAGGTATGCTGAGATGTAATGTAGCAACTCTCTGGTGCTGACAGATGTCCCATATGTGAAGGTGGTGTGCATTGGGAAACTCTGCTCTGACCATGTCCTCCACCTCCCTTATACTTACAGGTGAACCTCCCAGGAGTATGTTGATATTTCTTCCAAACATCTTCCTGTTTCCATAAAGTATGATGACAAGGACGGCATAGCTTCCAATATAATCCAAAGGCAGTCCGGTAAAATATGCTGACGCTAGGGAGAATGCTAATGTTACCATTATTGCACCGAGGTCCTGGATTGTGTGAATGAAAAGAACACTGAAGTTTGATTTCTCATCCTTATCCATGAAAAACGCAGCTATGAGCAGCAGTACAAGGGCCGCGATTGATGGTATAACAGCCGAACCCGGTGATCTAACTGCGTTTGCCAGAAGAAGCTGGGTAGTTACCAAAGCTGAATACGCCGCCATTGCTATGAAAAGTAATATTAGTGAAGTATTGAGGAGAGTTTCAATCCTATGGAAATCATATGAATGATGTGCATCACTCGGTTTTCTCGCCATACGGTTGACTAGGAAGATAAATGATAGGGATAAAGCATCCACAACCCTGTCTTTTGCAGGAGAGAGATATGGGG
>JAGVSJ010000050.1 GCA_019720975.1 Candidatus Sysuiplasma superficiale | reverse complement strand
TCTGCAACAGTCTCATTGTTTCATTCGGCCACAGTCCACGGTTGACGGGTATTTGTCTCTCCCTGTAGATTTTGTTTATTGAACACACAGTCATCAACAGCAGGTTCCTGAAAAGTATGCTCTTGCCGAACACAACAAGGCTGCCTCTATGCCTGTTGGAGGCCTAGCGTGTCTTTGCAAGTACCAATTCAGTCTCTATGAGCCCAGTAACGCTCATGTTCAGCAGCCTGACTGCTCTATGCCCTTGACCTTGCTGTTTCTGCGGTCTGTAGCTCGTCCCTATTCCAAACCTGCGGAGGTACAGTTGCATTGTCTGTTTTGGCGATGTGCATAAACAGGAAATGTAGGATGGTCTCATGTAATTGCATGGAAATTGAATTTCAACGATGCCGGCTTACTAATCATGAATAAGTACTGAATTTCGTTGCAGATGCGGCAATCGCATTCGACCAACTTTATTGGGTGCTTCAAGTCTGACGGCTGGCTGTGAATTGTTTAAGTTTCGAATTAAATTTTTCAGGAAATTCGGTAATCATTTCTCCCACGACATTATTGATAATGTACTTGAGAGGGCCAAAAGCTTCATAATCCAAATCAACTTTGACATCAGTCTTTCCGGGTTCATTTGAAGGAATTAAGGAAATCGTGCCTTTCAGTACTATTTCCTTGCCGCTTGCACTCAGGTAAAACTCATGAACATTGTTTTTCGTGGTCAAACTAAATTCAACATCAAGAGAGGTTCTTCTGCGCATGAATCCCTTCTTGACTTCCATTACCCATTCTGCACTGTTGTTTCCCTTCTGTGTTACAGAAATTACCCCTGGTATGGCGTCGGAGAGGAAATCGATATTGTTTACAGCGCTTAAAGTCTGTTCCAACGTCGAAGCTATCTGAATTTTGAATTCGATATTCGGCATCTCTTACTCCGGCGGAATTTCGCCAAAGACAAGATCAAGGGGCTGGCCCTGATGCTTCCTCACGACTTTTGCCACAAAGTAAATCGCAAAGAGTACTACAACGGATCCTACCACAAACTCAATTCCAAGTGAAGTGTTGGCAGCGTATACAGAGTTTGTTAATTCTAGATATGCAATCATGCCTGTAAAGATTACTGTAATTATTCCAGTAATAGACATTACTGGAATGCCCGCTATTCTTGACTTTGCAGGACTCGATTCGAATAAATCCTTTTTCCTGAACGGGAAGATTATGCCGGCTATGCCCACAAGCATCATCGGGAATATTGCATCATACCAAGTAAGCACAGTTGAGAACAGGTAGATTTTGGCTGATGTATAAGGTATGTTCAGGAGTATTAGAGATATTTCGCTTAAAACTGCGATAATTATTATTGCCACTACGGGGGTATGATACTTCGGATGAACGCTTGATACGCGCTTTGGCAGTATGCCGTCAAAGCTGTAAGCAAGGAGGCTTCTTGACGCCATGTAATAGTACCCTGGAATATATATTGCCATCTGGAGAATACCGGCAATTATCACAAAGCCTATGATTATTGAATTATGAGTCAGCAGCAGAGCGAGAAAATTCGCATACGGAGTTACCGGAATAGCCAATGTTCCTGAAGCTGCCTGAAAATCGAGCGCTGAAAGGAAATTGAATCCGACAGTGTTGTAAAGGGCGCCGATAAATATAGCTGCCAGGATGAAGGCAAATATCATTGCGATCATCATACCCTGCAGCGAACTTTTCGAGGGCCTTCTGATTTCGCCCCCAACATAGGTTGACGATATGAATGAGGTACCAAAAATAGAAATTATCGGAACAAGTAGTAGCGTTCCATAGAGGCTGCTCTGACTGGGCGCGCTCCACCCATTTGCCTGTGCCTGAGTCATTACTTTTTGGTAATAGTTTGGTGTGTTGGCATACGAAGCAGAATAACTGTTGAAGGCCGACTGAAACGCCGCGTTGGTGGACGTCAGAAACAGCAGTATCATAATGATGGCCGCAATAAATACTATGATGTAAATGACGTTCTGGAGTCTGAAATACGCTCTGCGTCCGAAAATGGCCGGAAGCGACAGACCCAGGATCTCTATCGTGCCAAGAATTAGGGAAGCAGTTCTTGTGTCGAAGAATCCAGACATGCCGGATATGGACGAACTGTGCAGTAATGAGCCAAGAAGTGCGAATCCGATTGCAAAACCTGTTGTCTGTATTGTAACGCCGGTGATTCCAGTGTATACTAGAAGCACCAGAATAAAGCTGGCATTACCTACGAAGCCAAGTGCAGGTGAAAGTGTTCTAGACAGGAAAACGTAGTCTCCGCCGCTTCGCGGCATTGCAAGGTGAAACGAATAATAAGTGTATAGAAGCGAAAGGGAAAGTCCGCCGGTCAACAGGAAACCGATAAGGTAATTTCCGCCTATTAGCGGGATTATTGCAACTGTGAAGAATAAAGTGAACAGGAAACCCAGTATTGCAAAATTCAGCAGTGCAACATCCAGAGGTGTTAATTCCCTTACTAGGCCTGTTGCTTCCCTTTCGAACACTTTCACTTTTGTGGCTTGTGCCAGAATATCGTCCCCCGACAACTCCCTATTCTCATCGAATAAGGACTGGTCACTCAAAAATACGATCCTGTATTTAATAATTCTCTAAACCGAATTCATCGGATCGGATTGTCTGACATACCTAAGGCCAGAAATTGTAAATAATTACTTCACAATTTCCAATAATGCATTGCAAAACTGAACATTGTTTCAATGTCGAATCTGATATGGCTAGATTCCCGTATGAAATTAACCGTTATTTTTGTTATTAATGACTTCAAGAATAAAGGAAATGCTAGAAATATAGGTGATGTTTGCCTGTGGCATCCAGCAGTAGTGTTCAGAGAACTCAACCTTTTGTAAGTATATAATGCTTTAATTTTTCCTTCTCGATTGTAACAAGCGCTCCCCTGAGGACTCCTTGAGAGTACTCGCTCCCTGGATTTATGCAAACAGTTCTACCAAGTTTAGCTATGGCAGGGGATTCGTGTATATGTCCATGAAGACCCAGCATTGGTTGTACCTCCTCCATTATAGTTTTGACAGAGGTGCTTCCAGCGGATTTCATCTGAATTTCACCACCATGAATAATTGGTTTTAGCGTTTCGTCAAGATCAGCACAGACGTCCAGACCAATACCTATGGGAGGGACATGCACGTTGAAAATGGATGTCGACGGTGATTGAAGCCTGCCTGATATATTCTTAAGCCCTTCATACAGCTCCTCTTCGGTAAACTCCCTGGGTGTATTCCATGGGGTCTTGTTGGCATCACCCCAGCTCAGCAGCTCGTATTTGTCCTCAATGAATGCTATTTGCTTCTCAACAAAGTGCACGTGCTCTGTCTCTGCCTCGCGCAAGACACCATCCATGCTTAGCAGGTCGTCGTTGCCGGAGGATATGTACACTTGAATCTTGCTTGCCTGTAGCCTGTCTTCCGCAAGCTTAACCCATGATTTCACTGAATCCAGCATCACATTCTCAAACACTGAATCCCTGTAGCGCTTATCGTTGAGTGCTTTAAGGTATTCCTCCTCAGACATTTCTACTGGATAAAAACCATTGAATTTCACGTTCTTTATGAATTCATCCTTCGACTGAGCAGTGGAAATTTTTATGTCGGAACCGTTAAAATGTGAGCTGTAGGTGCCGTCGGATGATCTGACAAGCGGAACCATCATCTTTCCTGTAATGTCACCGCCCAGAACAAGCACGTCTGCACCATAGTACTTGGATGCATTTACAAACTTTTTAAAACAAATGTCTGATCCATGAATGTCAGTTACGAAATATAATTTCACGCCATACTCGATTCCGCATTAGTAGAAATAATTTGTTGAAATCAAATTTTGAGAAAATTTTGTCAAGTCGAATGTCGTCTTTGTCTCTCAATTCTCAGTTTTCTGTTTGGTTGTCATAACGCCCGAGTCTACAACTTCTTTATCCATTTCTGGAAGTTCATACCACTTCACCTTTTCTCCGACTCTAGCGCGCATCTTCCATTTCAGGCTTTTTGGCCTGCTCTCGATAAGCCCTGTCAGCTTATCGATCCTATCTATGACCAACTTCTTCGAGCCTGTATCTACGTTCATAGCCGAAACATGCGCTTTGAGGTTGGACAGATTGGTTGTAACAGTTTTGTACAATCCCCATTGTTCGGCACAAATTTCAGAGATATAGCCGCCGTTCACATGATTTCCGTCATCAGTATCAGAGATATCATGGTCCAAGAAAATGCAGGCCATGTCATTCATGTCCTTCGCATTATATTCAATAATCTGCAGCTTTGTAAGTAGAAGGTCGGCTATGGGAATCGTGTAGGAATCTCTGTCAACAGAAAGTCTTTTGCTGAAATCAAGTTTATGACACATTTCAAAAACGTCAAGAAAAATATCAACTCTCCGGGAATTGTTCAGATCATTGTATATCAGCCTTCTATCACCCTGAAGTGCGTTGAAGACTTCTCTAGGTTTGTAACCCAAAGAAATAAAAAAATCTTTAAGTTTCGCACCTTGACTTCTGGAGCAGACAAAATCCAGGTCCACATAGTGTCTGCTCAATTGACCGGATCTTGCGGAAGGACATCTGAAATACACAGCCAGTCCACCTATCAATTTTAGATCAATGTTTTGGCGTGACGCATGCTCAATTACTCTCTCTGCTTCTTTAACAGGATCCTGCAATTGCGTCATTCGCATCATTCATGCGGATTATGGGATTTAACCTTTTTCAGTCTCATAATGGAAATGCGTTATGTGTGGAATTTTGCCCTAACACATAGGCATTAGTTGAACAACTTAGTCAACAATGGATAAGATTCTGGAAAAAAGAAGAATTTAATAATAGGATGCATTAAACGCGATTATGACAGACTACGATGCCATAATTATAGGATCAGGACATAATGGTCTGACCTGTGGATGTTACTTGGCCAAGGCAGGACTCAAAGTCTGCATTGTTGAGCGAAGGAACATAATAGGCGGTGCCGCCGTTACTGAAGAACTCTGGCAGGGCATCAAAATTTCCCGTGCAAGTTATGTTCCAGGAGTGATGGACAAAATCATTACAGATCTGGAACTCGTAAAACACGGTTTGTCTCTGAAACCTGTGGATCCGCAGAATTTCGCCCCTTTTCCAAGCGGCAAACATCTTTTCACTTATCTTTCCGATGAGAAGACAGCAAAGAGCATGGAGAAGTTCTCCAAAAATGATGCACGAGAATTTCCAAGATTCTCGGAATATCTCAGAAATTTTGCCGAAACAGTGGAGCCGCTACTGCTTGCGCCACCTCCGTCACTTAACGATCTGACTTCCTTTTTCGAAGGCAGTGAATTTGAGGATGTTGTAAGGGAAATACTGATGACGAGTGCGGCAGATCTGCTAAATGAACATTTCGAATCTGATGAGGTGAAAGGTGCACTCGTGATGAATGGTGTTCTCAATACAAGCATGGGGCCGGATACCGTCGGCACTTCCTATATAATGGCGATGGCGCTAGGGAAGCGCGGATATCATTGTGCAATTGGAGGCACTGGAGCGGTAACCAAAGCACTTGCATCGTACTTCCGAGCGCATGGTGGCACAGTAATTACTGACGCGGAGGTAAAAAATATCATCATTGAGAAAGGCAAGGCAACCGGCATCGAACTGAAAACTGGCAAGAAACTTACCTCCAAGATTGTCGTTTCGAATGCAGATCCGAAAACTACTTTTCTCAAACTCGTCGGTGAAGATCATCTGGAGGACGATTTTGTAAGAAAGACAGAAAGTTTGAGAGCGTACGGCACTTCCTTCAAAATAAATCTTGTTCTCAATTCTCATCTGAACTTCAAAGCACTTCCATCTGCTGTCGTGGCCGATCAGCAAAAGGCGTTGACTGATATTAACCCTTCAATAGATTACGGACAGAAAGCATATGATGATAGCCGATGGGGTCGAATACCAGATGAACCGCCCTTAAGCATTTTTTCACAGACGGCTTGGGATAATACAATGGCGCCAGCAGGCATGCATACTCTGAGTATAATTTCAAAATACAATCCCTATGTTCTGCGTGAGGGTAAATGGGAAGATCTGAAACCGATTGCGCTTGAACGGGCACTGAACGTTCTGGAAAATTACTGTCCAGGCGTCAGGAAGTCTATAACGCATATTGATGCCCTTTCGCCGCTTGACCTTGAAAAAACATTTGGTTTCACAGAAGGAAACGTTACCCATCTGGACCAGACTTTGAATCAGATGCTTTCATTCAGACCATTGGTTGGGTGGGCACATTACAGAACACCAATAAACTCGCTATATATTTGCGGCGCGGGAACACATCCCGGCGGTGGCGTCAAAGGTGCCCCTGGACACAATGCAGCACAGATAATCTTAGAGGATCTCAAGATAAAAGCATAGGCGAGTAAAGATTTAGAATCA
>JAGVSJ010000005.1 GCA_019720975.1 Candidatus Sysuiplasma superficiale | reverse complement strand
TTTCTTCTGATAAGCACCATAGCACTGGTGTTTGACAGATATGTGGAAAGCAAGCATCTGAAAGAAGCGGAGGGGTGAAAATTGTGACAAAAAGTCTAACTCTGCCGCAATGGAGAAGAAGTATTCTGGAACGCCATCTGCTTGCCGCCCTCCTGTTGCTTGAATCTGTCTTGAGTGTGATATTTATTTCAATTGGATATCTTGAAAACAACGTGTACTTCAGGGGAGTCGGAGTTGGTTTGCTGATTTCCTGGGCGACGGGCGCAATAGCTTATCTGTTCAAAACGATAAACGAAAGACAACAGGCAACGAAAGCAGGCTGAATTTATGCAAACAATCGCTCTGTTGAATTTCCCTTTCACGCTTTCCAGTTGGATTTTGCATGTAAAGGCTGATGGAATATCCGCGTTTATGTCTATGCTGTTCCATTGAGCCGGAAGAATGTGGTATTCCAGTTCCGGCCTGTAGTTCCTTGGCCCTATTCACCTTGGCTGTTTGAAGTAGGCTACGACCCTGGGCCTTGTAAGGTAGTACAGGATGATAATGCCTATTATCGTCCCTATTGGTATGGCAAATAGTTCAAGCACAGCGCCTATCATCATTAAAATCCTCCCCCAATTCCTTCCGGTCAGAAATGCAATGGCAAAGAACAGTGGAAGCAATGAGATTGCCAATAACAGAATGGCGATTCCAGGAGCAAACAGCGCTATGACGCTCGATAAAAATAGAACCACAAAAAAATCGACAACTGATAAGATTATCTGGACTATGCCCAATATCGTTACTCCTGCCGGTCTCTGAATTCTTGCAGGCGGATTCGGTCCAAACTGGTTTGAGCCGCATTGCTGGCAGTAAACAACCCCTGCCGGGTCCATGTGGCCGCATACCTGGCAGTACTTGAACTGTGAAGGAGGAGGCTGCCCCTGAAAGGTCTGCGACGGAACTGCAGCGTTTGGTGCCGCGGGACTGATTGTCCTGCTCTTATCAGTGGATGGGGATGCATTCAGCTGCCTGCCGCACGATCCGCAAAACGTATCATTTGGACCCACAGTACTGCCGCACGATGGACAGAAAGCCATTGCACAGTTATTGCCGTCTAATTTATATAATTTACTACAAATTCTTAACTCAGTCCGCTATCCGCGCGCAGTAAAACGCATATGGAGGATGTACATACGCTCCTTTTGGAGATTAATGTCAGTAAGTCCGCCGAGTGGACAGATGCTTTCCCTTCTCTCACATTTACTGTCTGTCGGCATCATACCTGTCAGGCGTCCGGCCGTCGTTCAACGCAAGGTCCAATCTCGCTTATTGCATCAATCTGAGTTAAAGAATGTATTTTCCTCGTCCTGCACAGTATCTGAAGTGATGTACGCTGGTGGTTATGCTGAAATTCCTTATTTTATGCAACCGCTCTACTTAATGATTGTGAACGGTCCATGCATAAAGCATATTGATGCATCACGCTCAGTTGTTGAAACTGAGTGGTGAGATGCATGTCCTGTGATCCAGTGAATTCAGAGAGGCGATCTCAGCATTTAAGATCCGCGGATGCGCCCTGTGGTTCAGTTTTGCCAGCAATTCCTTCCCGGCCTACTTTCCATGTACGATGAGTAGCGAACAACGAGGCGGATGAGGATGAGAAGCAATCACGGGAATGAAGATTCACAGCTGCCCGGCATACATTCCACATATCTTTTGTTCGGCGTTATCTTCGGCCTCGCACTCGGATTGGTTGACATATATTTCCCGTCACAGTACCACAACGCTCTTTATTACGCGGCGGTATATCTGATGATAGCTGTGATATCGGTATCGGCCGCACTAAAGGCAAAGGATTCGTCTATGCCCGTACTCGCGCTGGGCATCGCATCGCTCTCGATGGGTTTCTGGGCGATTGGCTGGTCGCTCTACTACTTTTTCTTCAGATACGGAAGATGGTATCTCATATTCGTCAGTCAAAGGACAATAGACATCGGACTCGGGGTATACGTTCCCACTTCCGTCTACTTCCTGAGCACTTTCATCCAGACAGCTGGAGGAGTCCTTTTCATAGTTGTTTCACACAACAACTTGTACAGCAGAATTGCAGGAGCCCTTCACGCGAGGCTTCATCATTGAAAACAGAGGCTCTGCCCTTGCAGCCCCTTTCCCTCTCCCTATGGCGGCAGCGTGAGAGACAGCGCTCAATGTTTATATCCTCTGCGGCATTAAGGTAACGGAGGAATCCGGTTATGGAGCCAAGGAAGAAGGCACTTTTCAGGGAAGGTAATGTGAATCCGGGAGGCACCTGTCTTTCGTCGTTTGTTGTTGTGAGTTCAGGCAACAACATACTGGTGGGCAAACCTTCGAAGCCAGAGGTGTGGTCGGAGCGCTTCTTTGTGGATGAGGCCTATGCACCTAAGATAGTTGAGAGCGGCAAGTATGTGCTTCCCGCATCCCATCTCGCCTGGTTTGAGTCCCCTGAAGACGCTGCTTTTCGTGTGTTGAGGGAGATGGTGAATATAGATATTCCGAGGAGCAGGGTCAGGCTTGTCGATGTGCAGTCACACGCAGGTGACGGCGCGGTTGACGACAGCTCCCACTGGGACATATGCTTCGTATACCAGGCTGAACTGCCGAAGGGGTACGAGAAGAGGCTCAAGCCTCCGGAATGGTTTTCCGAATTCGGTCTTAGGCCAAAGAACAGGTTGAAGCAGGATGATTTTGCGAGAGGGCATGGCCATGTGCTTGAGGCTGCAAGATCGAAGATAAGGGCAACGCCGAAGCCGAAGCCTAAGATGAAGACTTCAGCAAGGCGCGCATCCGGAGGGAAGAGGCGCAAGAAGTAGTCTCCTATACTTCAGACGAACGATGCTGCAGGGTAATCGCATCACATCCGGTCTACGGCGTCTCATGCAAATGAAGCTGCACAGGTTTCGCCTTTACAGTGAAGTTGAAGGCAGTATGGGACAGGCGCTTGTTTATACGGCCGACGGGCTTTTGTAATGTCATGCTTGAGCTATCATTGCCAGGTTTGGGGACTGTCTCGCTGCGCCACCTCGTCTGTGACTTTAACGGCACACTCGCCTCCGATGGAAAGCTGATCGACGGGACGGCCGAAAGGCTGAACAGGATATCCAGTCTACTGGACATCCATGTTGTCACGTCCGATACCTATGGCAGTGCAGTGGACGAACTCGCAGCCGTCGAATGCAAGGTGGTCCGACTCACTGGAAAAAGGCACGACAGGCAGAAGATGGAGTATGTGAGGAGGCTCGGTCCGGAAAGCACCGTGTCTATCGGAAACGGTAGCAATGATCAGGGGATGCTTGAGGTATCGAAGCTGTCAATAGCCGTGATGGGAAGGGAGGGCACCTCCATTTCAGCCCTGCACTCGTCGGACATGGTTGTAAGGGATATACTCGATGCACTGGATCTCCTGCTGCTGCCTGACAGGATCAGAGCCACCCTCAGGACAGATTGATTGGCTGCCTGGCAAATGTTTGACTCGTGGTAAGAAGGCACCTCAGCACTATCTCACAGATGCAGCCCCTTGCGTCCGGCAAGTTTCATCACGGCATCAGCTGCAACGCGAGTCTCATCAGCTGTAAGCGGCGTGTCCCTCCTGTTCCAGGAATATCTGTCTATACGTGACACCAGTTTTTTTTCGAGCATTGTCACCGACTCCAGCGCTTCTTCCAGAACCTCACATATCACAGAGTCGGGCGCCCTTTCTGCCGCTGCTCTCTGTATAAATGACAGGAGATGCGGAACGCACATCTTCCTGCCGGCCGTTGAGGCTGCCTCCCTGCCGTATTCGACGAAGAGACGGAGCATTGCATCTTCATCCCTTCTCTCTGCTTGGATCAGGTTCGAGCATATTGGGCACTTACCGCTGAGGACAGAAGTGTCGATACTGACGACAGCGGAACCTGTCCCATGTTTGCGTCCCCTCACTCCTCCTCTTCTTCCGGAACGCCTTGCAGTTGACAGCGCATCTTTCAAATTCTGCGCTGTTTCAGACATCAGATCCTTCAGGTAGATGTCAAGGCCCAGTGAGCCTGTGCCGCCGGACGCCCTGCTTTCGAGCAGCAGATGGTAATGCCTGTTGCAGAAGCCGCCTCTTTCAAGGATCATGTCGCGGTAATCGGCGTTCATCACAACCTCATCCGTCAGTATGTGACTGATATATCTGCGCTCGTCTGTGTCTGACAGAATGCAGAAGGGGCAGGCTTCCACCTTCAGCGCATCCACAAGCCTCATCTCAATCATGTCTCTGGGTTTCATGTTACCAGCAAGGACGCGAATGTGCAATCCACAATTTAATGTGCGGCAAAGCGATCCTTTCTCCCGGTGACATGCCTGCCTGGAAGGAGGCGGGGCGGTTTCATCACCCGCTCTTGAGCACGAACAGGCTGTAGTCGGAGAGATATTTTCCGCTGTTTCTGTATTCTGCCAGTATGCCGAACCTCTCAGTCAGCATCCGCCTCAGCTGGCTTCCTCTGAAGAAGAGATCGCCGAAGAGGACAATTGAATTCTTTGCTGTGACCCGCCTGATCTCGTCAAGCCCCTTTGCTGCCTCATCAGGCATGTTGTGATAAACGAGGCTTGTAACAACAGTATCGAATCTGCCGGGTACGAATGGCATGGATGTCACGTCGCCGCGTACCACTGACACCCTGCCGCCGCAGCCCAGAATCTCCATATTGCCGGCAGCCTTCCGTGCCGTGGAACCGCTCAGACTTTCGTGGGAATAGCCATCAATGCAAGCGATTTGAGCATCAGGATATCTTCTGCAAACAACCGCACTCAGGAAGCCAAGACCCCCACCACAGTCAAGTACCCGATGCGGATGATGATTTATGCCGTCAAGAAGGGCAAAGGCACGTTCAAAGAGTGCATACACCCTCCTCCTGGTATTTTCAGAGCCATTCCTGTCGGTGTGGTGGTAGACGCCGAAGTCAACCGAACCGTCGAAGAGGCCATTCACATAAACACCTCCATGATAATGCGGAGGCAGGTGTAATTAATTGCCGTCCCTCGACGGTATCGGCCATGTTTGTGCTGCAGCTGCGCGACTGTCAAATCAGCAAACATCTGTTTCACCTGTGGCACAAGCTTTAATCGCTGCCAAATAATCGCCGACCTGTATGGGGAGAAAGGATGGCGGTTCTGTGGAGTCAACCCCGGAAGGGGATGCGAACAGAGAGATCGGATGCAATGTCCTTGAGCAGCTGAGGCAGCTCACATCCGTTGATGATATTACGGAGCTCAGGGACAGGCTTGGCGCCATTCTGTCATCTCTAAGCGACGGCAGAAACGACATATTGAGCGAATGCGGAGAGACCCCGCCATTGACGAAGAGCTCACTTATCCGCGATATCGGCCAGATAATGCGCTCCCGCACCATCGAGCGCGCAAGATACTATCTGGACAGGCTGATAAGGGAATTTACGGAAAGCAGGAAGATGGGCATTAGCGACATTGACCTGAACAGGTGGAAGGAATACGGAGACATAATCACCGACAGCCTCTGGCTCTTCAAGGGAAGGGACCGTTCGGGGGCGCATAACGGAAAGTACTGGGGCAACTTCGTGCCGCAGATCCCCTACCAGCTCATGCGGAGATTCACGAAGAGGGGTGAATGGGTACTGGACCCCTTTCTCGGGAGCGGGACAACACTGATAGAATGCAGAAGGCAGGAGAGAAACGGGATAGGGGTTGAGCTGGACCAGGAGATTGCCAGGATTGCTGTACAGAACATAGAGAAGGAGAAGAACACAGGCAATGTTGTTACGGCTGTGGTCAAGGGCGACTCCACAAGCATCGATTACGCGGAGCTGCTCGGGAAGTTCGGGATACCCTCTGTTCAGCTGGTTATAATGCATCCGCCATACTGGGACATAATAAGGTTCAGCAACGACGAAAGGGATCTTTCCAATTCACCGTCTGCTGAGCATTTCCTTTCAAGGCTCAGTCAAATCTCCAGAAATGTTGCGCCATTCCTGGATGAGGGCCGCTACCTGGCCCTTGTCATAGGTGACAAGTATTCAGGCGGAGAATGGATCCCGCTCGGTTTCATGGCGATGAACCAGGTGCTTCCTGCAGGGTTCAGGCTGAAGTCCATTGTGGTAAAGAACTTCGATACGACACGCGGAAAGATGAACCGGAAGGAGCTCTGGAGGTACAGGGCTCTTGCCGGCGGTTTCTACGTCTTCAAACATGAGTACGTGTTCCTCTTCACCAGAAAGGGGTGATGAGGCTTTGGCCTATGCGATAAGTGTGATGTCACCGAATTCGTGCCATCTGAACCCAAGGTCCGCGGCCGTGGAATAGGCAGACATCAGCGTCGAATCATCTGCAAACGCGGCAACCAGATCTATGTGCGAACCGTTCGGCTCATGCATGCCTGTGATGAGCCCGTCAGCTATCCTGAAGCCGAATCCGGGCCTTATGTACAGTTCGGTCCTTGAATGTATGGCCCTGTCCTTTCCTGCCCATGATTCGAGCGCTCTCAGCGCAGATGTCCCGACGGCCAGCACCCTTCCGCCCTCCCTGGCCGCGGCAAGTATCCTGGCTGCATTTGCTTCCGTCACGGCATACTCCTCATCGAGCAGCCTGTCCGCTTTCTCGAACTCCTCCGGCTCCAGGGAAGAAATGTTGCAGTGAAGTGTTATCTCTGCTGTCTGCACACCTTTCTTCTGAAGTGCACAGAGAACGCGCTGTGTGAAGGGTCTGGACGCGGAAGGGTATTCCACCGATCCTGGGACGCTTCCGAATGGGCTGACGTAATATGAGGGCGGGAGGTCAAAGGGTATGTGGTCATACCTTATGTATCTCCCGTACTGTGCCATCGCGCTCCGGAACTGCGTGTAGTCCCCCATGTCAAGCCACCAGTATCTGTGAAAGAGCCCATGCCTCTCCACGAATCTCACTGTCGTTCGGGAAGGAAGCAATACAGCCGTGTCATCTGCCTCAATTTCCCTGCCCATCTCCCTGGGCCTCGGTTCGCAGAGAAGCATATCCCTCATTGCCCCTGTCCCGAAGTTAAGTCTTCCGTACCTCCCTTCACGCGGATAGTATGCATCAAGTGAGGATGGAACGAGCGTCGAATTGTTGAATACGAGTATATCGCCTGCTCTGAGAAACTGGTGGATCGACGTAAACGGCGTCTGTGAGACAAGTCCGCTCCTTCTGTCGATTGAGAGCAGTTTCACTTCATCCCTCCTGTAGCCGTAAAATTCAGGGGGCAGGTTCGCGGAAACGTATTCGAATGCATGCTTCAAAGGAATCACTCCCCCTTCAGGGACACTATAAGCCGGTATATCTCCGAAGCGGCATCATCTGGTTTCTTCAGCTTCGATGCGTCTGCGTCGGGGACAGCCAGCCTGTGCATCTCGGTATCCATATCACCAGGATCCACGTTCAGCGCCCTGATATTCCTTCCGCGCAGTTCCAGATTCAGCACATCTACGGCAAGGTTGAAGGCAGCCTTTGATGAACCGTATCCGGCCCATCCTTCGTAGGGAATGCGGGAAGCGTCAGAAGTTATGTGTGCTATGACTGCCCCATCCCTGAGAAGGCCAGAAAGTGCCTTCACCACAGTGAAATTGGCGAAGACGTTTGTCTCGTACAGTTTGCGCAGTTCCATCACGCTTGTGGCAAGGAATCCGGGCAGCGGCAGCTGTCCCAGGGCTCCTGCATTCAGAACAAGCACGTCGATGTGTCCTGCCGTCGTCTCGACAGCCCGCCGCAGCGCGGAAACGTGGTTTTCCAGTCTTATGTCGCACGGGACGGTCACTGCGTCAGGACCGCACTCTGTCCTGAGCGAATCGAGAAGATCCACCCTTCTTCCGCAACCTGTCACGTGCCATCCTTCCCCGGAAAATTTCCTGAAGAGGCTTCTCCCAAGACCGGAGGTGCATCCGGTCACAACAGCTGATCTCCTGTCCTCTTTCCTTGTTCCCTCTTTCATGGAGGGGTAAATGCCGGCGGATATTAATAAATTTTTTAGTTTATTAATTTTATTTATTGTAACGTACGGCAGCGGAGGGTACGCGCAGTCAGCAGGTGCTCATCTCTTCCGGGGTCCGAGAACTGTCCCGGCTATTATGCCGGCAATGCCTGCGGACATGGCGGAGAAACCTGCGAGCTCTATCTCACCTGTCAGCTGTTCATCCCGCATCGCATTCAGGAGATAGTATGTGATGCCTGCGGGAGTGCCGGCAAACACCACTATATTGTAATGGCCTGTGAGATTGTCGTAAATGGCCCCGGTCGAATTCAGGCTGTATGTGAGACCGTATTTTGTCACATTCCCGTTGCTCACCGGCATCACTGCCAGTTCAGCTGCCGTCGTATTATTGACATAGAGCGATTGAGGCGACGGAATGAGGTATACATGCTGATATGTCTCGTTGAAGAAGACAATAAGCACGTTCTCCCGCGTTATGCTGAGCGCCTGCGAAATGAACTCGTCCTTGACTCCATGGCTGTAGAAGTGGCTGCCTGTAACAGATGTCGAGTCCACCAGCTGATTTACTGAGGACACAACAAGTATGCCTATGATGAAGAGCGCCACACCCGGCATCAGGAATATTTTTCTCATCTGTACACAGTCATCTCCGCGCATCCTGTCCGTGCAGGCTGTCCGCCACCGTAACATCCTGCCGACCAGTCAGCATATGCATGACATGGATTAGTGAGTCGCTCCCCGTAGAAATAGTAAGTGGAAAATCAATCGGATGCGTATCTTCTCACGAAGAAATCAACGACGGACGGCGGTACGTACCTTCTCAGCGGCAGGTTCATGAACCTGATTCCCAGCACTGTGAGAAACATTATGGGTATCACTCTGAATATCGGCATCCTCGTGTCCTCGTCGTGCGACCACCTCACAGGTATCTCGATCATTCTGGCACCCATTCTCCTAGCATGATACAGGAAGTCAACGTCAAACGTCCTGTTTGTGACAATTGCCCTTGTTACCACCTCTTTCACTATCGCCGACCTGAAGAATTTCGCACCGCACTGCGTATCCCTCACAGGTATTCCAAGAAATCCCCTGACGATTATATTGAAGGATCTGCTTGCAATCCTGTTGAACAGCGGCTCCTTCCTGAGCCACCTGCTTTCCCTGAGCCATCTGGAAGCAACAACGCAGTCATAGGTGAGCGCATAATTCAGCATCATCGCCAGATCTCCGGCGTCAAGGCTTCCGTCCGCATCCACATACCCGACGATATCGTGGGAGGAGAGAAGGACGCCCTTCGCGACAGCCCCTCCCTTTCCAAGCTTCGACCCGTATGTGAAACCTGTCACACCGAGATGACTGTAACGCTCTACAATTTCAGGTGTCCTGTCATTCCCGTCCATAATTACGAGTATTTCGAACGGGAAACCTGTCGCCTTCAGGACCGGAATGTATGAATCGAGTGCCCTGGATATCCTGTCCTCCTCATTGAATGCCGGTATTATCAGTGAAATGCCAGGATATGGCCTTTTGCGGCCCTGATCACCGTGTAGGTACAGAAGCCTGCCTTTATTGTCACTCTCTGCCCTGTTTCCCTGAACAAATTCCACCATTATGCTCCAACACCATCTGTCGCCATAAACCGGCTGTGCCCCCGCACCAATTCCTACGAGTGCTGACCTTTCAATGACAAGATGAATGGTGAAATTAAAACTTTGCGTGCACCATGGCATTCTGTGCGCAACAACAAATCCTGAGGAAACAACCTCAGCCTCCGCCCACAGTAAATTTAAGACACTGTTTTATTTAACAGTAAGATGCGGCGAGTGTCGAAATGGGCTGTTTTGAAGCAACGGTTGAACTTGAGAGAACCGACTGCCTTGTGACCAGTCTCGTGTTTTCGAAGCTGAAGGATGCGAGCGTTGGAAGACTTTCCATCGGAAAGGAGACGAGTCTTCATCGGGTAGTCTCCGATGACATACTTGATGTTATTACCCCGCTCAGGCAGATATCCAAAAGTGTCAGGAAAGTCGGCAAGGATTCGCTTTGGGTCGAGAGCAAAAGCTGTTCGGCATGCCGTTTCCTGTCCGAAAGGATGGTGCCCGTCATCTCAAGCAGGACGGCAGATGAAACGCATGTCCACTTCAGGCTCCTTGTGCAGTCCAGGAAGGCGCTGCAGTCACTGGTTGAAGAGATGAAGGCAAAGGGGCTCAAGCCGCGTGTTGTTGACATCACAGAAAACAGGGTTTACGAAATGACGGACAGGGAGAAGCAGATACTGCTCTTTGCCTTCAATCACGGTTATTTTGAAAGCCAGAGAGTTTCCAGCCTCACTGAAATAGCGAGGATCCTGGAGGTTTCGCCGTCGAGCCTCTCAGACGTGATGAGGAGAGCGTTAAAGAAGGTTGTGGCCGATTACCTCAAAAAATCAATGTAAATTTTATACCAGGTTATTTCAATTATACCTGATTAAGAAATATTCTATATATTAGAATGAAAATCGAATCAACTATGCAACTGATACAGGAAAAGGAAAGGGTAAAGCTGAAAGAGATATTCGACTCCGAACTGAAGGGAAACGTAAAGCTCATACTTTTCACTTCAAAATCAGACTGCGAATACTGTGATGACACCTCGCAGCTGCTCAGCGAAATGGCGGAGATATCCGGAGGAAAGCTTTCCGTTGAGAAGCATGATCTGGAGAAGGAAGGCGAGCTTGCAGAAAAGTACCGTGTGGACAAGGCACCTGCCATAATAATACCGTTCGGCAGCAGCGAAGGGGTCCGCTATTATGGAATACCTGGCGGCTATGAGTTCATGAGCCTTGTGGAGGATATGGTGGATGCCTCAAAAGGCTCAACAGAACTGTCCGAAACAGTCAGGTCCGAGATCAGGAAGATCAGCTCAGATGTTCACATACAGGTATTCGTGACTCCGACATGCCCCTGGTGCCCAAAGGCGGTCAGGACAGCCCATCAGTTCGCAATGGAGAACAGCCGCATAACCGCTGACATGGTGGAGGCAAGCGAATTTCCGGATCTTGCCGCATCCTTTGAGGTAATGGCCGTGCCAAAGGTGGTCATAAACAACGACACATCTTTCGAAGGCGCAATACCGGAAGACAGCTTCCTTGACTACGTTAAGAAGTCACTCGCATGAACACCGCGTTCAAATCTTTTAACACCTAAAATCTCCTTATTTCTTCCATCATTCTGTCCACATCCTCCTCGTCGTTGAAACAGTGAATCGCCATCCTTATGCCGCCTACACCTGCTGCCCCGCGGCACGAGAGGATACAGCCCCTTGCCGCAAGTGCGTTCACTATGTCGAGATGCGATTTCCAGCTGTCCCTGAGCCTGAAGGTGAGTATCGATGAACGTTCATCGGGTTCCAGGGAAGATATTATCCTGCCGCCCGCGTTCTGTATCTGCTCAGCCGCATAATCGTAGAGCTCCCCTATCCTCCTTTCAACCCTTTCTATGCCTATGCTGTTTATGATTTTCAGAGATTCTGCCAGTCCGATCATGCCGAAGTGGTTCAGCCATCCCCCGTGCTCGAAACGCCTGGCTGTCCTGACGGGCTGTCTCACATCGAAAGGATCGTTTTCTTCGTTCGCAAAGTAGGATGGCCATCCCTCCTCGGGCTCCACAGTGTTGTTTAGGCTGGGATATGGCTCCTCCAGCTCATCCGACCTCTTCCTGTTAACGAAGAGCAATGCAGCGCCAAAGGGAGAAAAGAGCCACTTCTGCCCTCCGGCCGCTATGAAATCAGGCTCGGTCCTCCGCACGTCGATTGCGGAGGCGCCCATCTGCTGTACCGCGTCAACCACAAGATAGGCCCCCCTGTTTTCTGCAATTTCAGCGATCCTGCGTATGTCTGTGCGGTAGCCGGTTATCCAGTTTACGCCGCTGACAAGAATGACCCTTGTCCTGTCATCCGCCAGCTTCTCGATCCTGTCCGCGTCGACCCTTCCATCGCCGCAGTCTGCCACTCTCACCTCGACCCCCTTTCTCCTCAATCTTATTGCCTCGAAGCCCGCAGTCGGAAACTCTATGCTCGCTGTGACCATATTTTCGCCCGCAGAGGGGTTGATGCTGTCAATCGCAAGCTGTATGCCCTGCGTCGTGCTGCTTCCCGGGCACGCAATTTCAGACTGCCGGGCATTCAGGAGTGTTGCCGCTTCGTTCCTCATCTGTTCTGATTGTTTTTCGAGCGGAATAGTGTCCCTTTCATCAAACATCAGCGTCCTCTTCAGCCTTTCAATTGCCGAACGCGGGGGCGGGGAGAGTGATGCCCAGTTGAAAAATATTGCACGCCTGAGCAGCTCGAACTCTTCTCTTCTGTATCCTTTCATCTCAACCTGAATTGGCAAGGATGCTTATTGCTTTGCACTCTATCTCTGTCCTCTCTTTCTGACGATTGTGAAAATATCGGCAAGAGCCAGCACGCAGAAGATGAGGCCTATCATCAGCGTGATGAAGAAGAATATCTCTGCATCTTCGAACAGAGGAATCGTATTGATGGCAGAGACCGCATTGACGAAATCTATGAGCATAAGCAGTATTCCGTTGAGTATTGTGAACAGGAAGAGCCTGTTCACCTGTGCGAATATTGGCTGCCTGAGGCTCTCTCCCGAAAAATGCGGAAGCATCGTAACCATTATCGCATAGGCAGCAAGGCCCAGACCTATGATTGTGCTGTATACGGTCAGAAGCTCAGGTGTCCCAAAGAACACCTTGAAATTTGAGGAGGCGGAATACAGCCCGAATCTGCTGAAATCCCTGTCAACCATCAGGACTGTGAGCACGAACGATACGACGAAGGCAGTACTCACCTTGTAGAGGCTCTCAACCGTCCCTCTCATCCGTATCTGTGCCATGGGATGTCTTCCATCAGACAGGATGTAGATTAATGCTTGCCACACGATCATCTCCAGTTGATTGCAGTGAATGTGTCATCCAGTCCATTCCCTTTACCAGTCGGATAAAAGAATGTTAAAATATAGTTGATCGATTATTATTGGAAGAGTGGGTTGTAACTGTCTATTCCTGCATATCTGATCTCCCTTACCATCGAAGTCATTGTCAGGATCGGCTATCCGGGAATTTTCTTCCTCATGCTTCTGGAAGGGATGCTGCTTCCTGTCCCTTCCGAGGTGGTGATGGCATTCGGAGGCTACCTGGTCGTCACAGGCGACCTTCAGGGGACTTTCGGCATTCCTGCCGTACTGCTCCTGCTCACCGCAGGAACAACGGGTAACGTGACCGGTGCATTCATTGCCTACTGGATTGGAAGGATCGGTGGAATAAGATTTATAGAAAGGTACGGAAGGTATTTCCTCATAGACAACAGGTCGATAGCAACGGCGCAGCGATTCTTCGACAGATACGGGCAGCTCTCCGTGTTTGGAACAAGGCTTCTCCCGATATTCAGGACATTCATATCCATACCTGCCGGAATCGCCCAGATGAATATCAGAACATTTCTTCTCTACACAACCCTTGGCACACTGATATGGGATGTCGTCCTCGTCTACCTTGGCATCACACTCGGAAGAAACTGGGAAAGGCTGATACCATTCTTCGACTTCCTGACATATATCGTCGTCGCAGCCATAGTCGTTCTCTTCCTCTACTGGCTCCTCAATGTGCTTAGGAAGAAGCGCCCTGGGATGGCCCGACAGGCTCCGCCTCAGTGAAGACCCTTGCCTCCGTCGATCAGCAGCGTCTGCCCAGTGATGAAGGAAGCGCTGTCAGACAGCAGGAAACGCACCGCACCCGCAATGTCCTCAGGCACTCCCCACCTCCCCAGAGGAGTATCCTGCTCCACCTCCCGCCTGAATGAAGCGTTCTCCCATCCTTCCCTGTTGATGTCCGTCATTATGAATCCCGGTGCGACACAGTTCACACGCACATCGGGAGCAAGCTCAAGAGCAAGTGCCCTTGTAAGGTGTATTAGGGCCGCCTTGCTTGCCTGATACGGGTAAGCTCCTGCAGAAGGTGCTATGCCCATTATTGATGATATGTTGACGACGCTTCCCCTTCTCTCCTTGAGCAGTGGATAGAGCATTTTTGTGATGAAAAAATGAGATCTCAGGTTCGTATCCACAACCCTGTCCCACTCGCTGAAATTCTCCTCATCGATTCCATTGCCTGAATAGATGCCTGCATTGTTCACAAGCGCATCCAGTTTCCCGGCTGCGTTGCGAACATATTCGACAAGCCTTTCAATTCCGTCAGGCGATGATATGTCTGCCTTCACCAGAGATCCGTCTGTCTTCATGCCGATCTCCCTGGCGAGGGATCTTGCGCTGCGCTCGTCCCTGTTGTAGTGTATTATTGGAAGCGCTCCAGCATCAGATACTGCACGCACAATTGCCCTCCCTATGCCTCTGCTGCCTCCTGTGACAAGGATGACCTTCCCTTCGAGCGATGCAAACGTTCCCGCGCTTTTGCGTCCGCCTGTTCTTCTGCTCATTTGAAGACACCGTGCCTTCCTTTCATGATTTAGGCGTATCCAGGTTTTCCCTGTATCTGCGGCAGAAAGAGTTGTAATTTTCCTTGTACTTCGTCCATACCTGCCTGTATTCCTCTGTTATTTTGCCGATGATCTTCGCAGGTACACCCACAGCTATTGATTCATCGGGTATCTCGAACCTCGCCCTGACGACGGCGCCTTCACCGACAGCGGCCCATCTTCCGACCCTTGCAAAATCGGACACCACTGCGCCCATTCCAACAGTTGCCCAGTCTGATACCCTCCCTGTATGGACTATGCAGGCGTGGCCGAGCGTGACATGTTCACCCACCTCAGTGAATTCCCCCGGTCTTGCGTGAATGACGCAGTTGTCCTCCACCGCAGTGTATCCTCCTATCCTGATGTCACCATAATCCCCACGCAGGACTGCCCCGGGTCCAATCCAGACATTCTCTCCAATATCCACACTGCCTATTATGGTAGCATTCTCGAACACATAAGCTGTTTTGTCGATCCTTGGCGTTCTGCCTTCAAACGAAAAAACTGACATTGTCCCGGCCTATCCGCTGTGCGGATTTAATCCTTGTGAGCTTCACACCGGCTGAGGCGGTCAAACGTGTTGGACCACGCCTCATTTTGAACGGGGGTCGAACAGAACCTCCATTGTTCCCTTCCTGACGACGACTCCATCCTCAAAAGTAATTGTGTCCTTGTCGCTTCTGACGATCCTGCCGTGATTCACAGCGCATTTCGTGCTCTCCGGCATACCAGTCCGTTTCTCATCTGACAGATCAATCACTCCCGCTGTCATGAGAGAAGCCATCAATAAAAACTGTTTGCCTCATGATGAAGCGCTTACGTCGAGAAAAGATTTATCACCCATTTTGCATCCATTCAAGGCAATGCAGTTCAAGATACAGCTGATGGGTGAACAGCTCAAGCTGGATATGTGGTCAGTATTCCTGGGCAGCCTGGCTTCAGGTGTCCTGGTTCTGTTCGCAGGGAATCCACTGTGGCTTTCCATCACCGGTTTCATATTCGGCTCGATGTCAAGGCGTGGAGTCGTGGATGGTGCCATGAACGGTCTTGCATCGGCTATTGCAATAACTGTGCTGCTCTCGATATACGGTAGCGCAGGCATACCGGGCATTCAGTCCGTACTATATGCTTTCCAGATCCGCGGCCTCGCCTACACGTCAACCGCTCTGTTTATCGTTATTCTCTCATTTCTCCTGTCAGCCACGGGGGCTTTTGCCGGGTCTGCAATTTTCAGGTATTATATTTCCCGACGCGGCAGGATGAGAAACCGGTGAGGGTGGATAGTAGCGGGCCGCATGCCGGGTCTCCCGGAATCGCGTTGTGTGCTCACCCTCTCACAGGGGAACGGCGGATGTATCAATCCAGCCTTGATCGCGGTATTTGCTGTCTTGAATAGAGCATGAGCGCACAGGATACAGCTCCTATGAGCGAAACAACCGACCACATGAGGTAAGGCGATCTGATGAAAAATGTGAGCATCATCGAGCCGAATATCACCACCAGAGGCGAGGTGAATGAATTCACTGCGCTGTAGGCGCCGAAATATTCCCCTCTCCTGTCCTGAGGGGCTATCTTTGAAATCGCAGTGCTTGCCGCGGGGCTGTATATGTTCTCACCTATGGTGAGCACTGCGGTTGTCAGGAGTATCAGAACATAGTCACGCAGAACACCGTACATGAGGAAGGAGACGGCATACAGCCCGATACCGGCCGCAAGTCGCTCTATGTCTCCGAATCTGGACATCATTCTGTTCACTGGCAGCTGGAACAGAACAACAACCAGCCCGTTGAGCGAGTACATTAGACCTATCTGGGCAGCGCTGAGCCTGTAGCTGCCGGACAGGAAGAGGGTGAGCGTTGTCCCCCACTGTCCCAGGCACAGTGAGGCGACAACCATCACACCCACCAGTATCATGAAAGGTCCGTCATGCGCCGGAAACGAGACGAGCCCCCTTTTCATTGTCCAGGACGCATTGATTTCAGAAGGCACGGAGGGCATCGACTCTCTCACGAAACTGAAGTAGACTGTCTCTTCCACAAGGTTTGCGGCAGCTGGTACCAGGAGCAGTGTGCCGTATCCGATGGAAGCGACAAGTCCGCCAAGGGCAGGGCCCAGTGCGAATCCGACGTTGGAGAACAGCCTCAGCAGTCCAAACGCCTTTATCCTGTCCTGAGGTGCCGTGAGATCGGAAAGAACAGCAGAGTCGACGGTGCCCTGGAGCGAACCTATCGGCGAGGTGAAGACAAATGTGAACAGAAGCAGCCAGAGCCGCATCCTGAATATTATTTCAATACTCATTGAAAGGAAAACCGCAAATGAGACAAGCGGCAGAAGTGTGAAGAGAGGGCGTCTGCCTATCCTGTCGGCCAGTGATCCGCCAAGTATGCTGAACGGTGCTGTGGCGATGTAGCTCACAGCTATGACGGCTCCTATTACGATGTAGCTGGCGTGCCTCCCGGTGAGAAAATAGATTGGGAGGAGGATCACGGCCGATGACCTTCCAAGCGTCCTCACCATATCTGCAAGACTTATTGCAAGTATGCTTTCCGAATTGCGGCTGAAACGGAGTGGGCTGTCCATGAAGACTTTCCGCTCACAATCCTGCATGTAGATAAAGTCGATTGATGCTGCGACTGGCGCAGCTAACGCTGCTGAAAATGCACCATTCCGTCCCTGACATTGAAAACAGGAACGGACGTTTCGCATTCCTCAACCAGTCTGAGTGAAGCAGTGCCTTTCACCTTTCCGGCTGATATCTTTGCCATTTCAATGAATCTCCTGTGGTGTGAGTCCACCCTCCTCCCTGCGTAATCGCTTTCGCCTTCCAGTGAAGCCATCACAGGCCAGTCAATGCTCTCAAGCAGCAGAAGTTCCCTCCCTGCCTGTTCTGCCGCTCTCGCTCTGATGTCGTCTTTCGCCTCCCCTGCAAGGTACCTGACCAGAAAATTCCAGTAGAGCTCCTGGGATGAGCGAACCTTCTTCATCATCCTTTCCGCCTGTCGGCTTGACAGCAGAGCCATGCACTCCTCCCCCGAAGTTGAAGCATCATCCCTGTCAGCGCATTCAGCCGGTGCGTCCATCGCAAAACGTCGCGGCCCTATGAGTTCTATCCTGTTCTCCGCTGCGCCTGCCAGGACACTTTCAAACCACTGCGGTCCCTCGTGCCATATATTGCCGAGCAAGCCTGCACCGATTACCAGTGGAGCAAATTCTGCACCTTTGCGGCACCCTGTCCTCAACGTTTCCAGGAAATCGGTTGCCTGCGAGATGACCATGCTTTCTGCTTCCGAAGGATCGTAGGCACCTGCCCTGGTGCCGTCAATGCTCCCACCTCTTCTCCAGTAACGGCCATGGCCGGGAAAGTTCCTCTTCGCCGTATCAAGGTAACATGTGTTCAGTGGATATGTCTCGATCCTTCCAATCAGGTTTGCAGGCAAACAGGCAGACTTCCTTACGACATCCGGATGCCTTCCCTCCTCCAGTCGCATCACATGTGAAGAGACCTTCGCGGGCAACGGCAGCCACCCAGGCTGTCCGGAAGCCGCTTTTCCTGTCAGCCTGCGGTCTCCGGCTCTGCCTGAAACAATGTCGCAACATCCTGCGACAGAGTCTGCGGACAAAATGTACTTCAGACCTGCCTCATCAATTATGTCATCCGTGTCTTTTGCAGGTAGGCTGTCTATACAATGGACAAGCATTCCTTCCGGGGTGAAGCCAAGGTGTTCCTCAAACGCGCTGACGCCGGTCAGGATCTGCATTCTGGCACTCCTGGTGTTCCCGATGAGTTGAAGGCAGCTGTTTGTCGCAGGCGCCGCGAGCAGTTCCAGTCCATGTCCGGCAAGATCCTTCAGTGCCCCGATTATGTCACCGTCTATCCTGTCAGAGAATTCAACCAGTCTTTCTATGCGCTGGAGCCAGTATTCAGCTGCCCTGACGTATTCCTTTCTGCCTCCTTCAGCAAAAAAACGCATGTCCCTGGCGATGTGATATGCTGTTTCATCAGCATATCTCCTTAATTTTTCAGTGAAGCCGTCCCGTGAGATCATCTCCAGCAGTGTCGGAGACACCGAAATTCCGACCGGCACTGTTCCACTGTCCGAGCGGACTGTCTGGAGCGTCATCAGAAGGGGGAGGTAACTGTTGAAAACAACTTCGCTGAGCCTGATTCCGGCCAGTTCGTCATCCGTCCCTGAAAACGGAAAATGGGCGCTGAGCACAATGGCCAAACTGCATCTTCCGGCCATCCTTCTTCATCTTTTCCTTTCAGAGAGCTTCGTCAGCATCTCCTCAAACGAGGCGAAGCGAATGTTCTCCCCTTTTCCATCAATGAATGTGGCACCAAGCAGCTCATCCCTCTCGATTATTGCGCCGCAGTCGAACTTCCCGTTCCTGAGTTCATTGAAGAACTCCTCTTTCCCCCTGATGTCGCCGTTGTCTATCAGCATTGGATTGAAAATCCTGCACTCGACACCCATCCTGTTCATAAGAGGCTCCACAACAAGGGATATCGGATCGGCCTGTGTATCGATGAGCATCCTGTCAGCTATCTTGGATTTGACCTTTGAAAGAAGGTACTCAGTATAATCCTCAATTCCGTTTGTGTACTGCAGAAGAGAGCCAATGTCGTTGATAGAGCACGTCTCATTCTCTGTATCCTCCGCAAGCTCTCTTATCCTGAGCATGCCCTCCGCATGAAGGTTCTTGCCGTCGCTTGTGTAGACATGGATCTGAACCTCCCCCCTGTAGAAGGAGACGTAGACGGCCCCTTCAAGCTTCTGCCTCGTGATGCCGTAGCGGAGTGCCTGGCTTGGTACAACCCTGAAGTCAACGACCTGTGCCCCCTTTGTCACAAGCCCGCTTACTATGCACCTTCTCGTGAAACGGGAAATGGGATGGCCATCTCTGCCTGTGGCCAGGGTGCAACCTTCTCCAAAGAACTTTGCAATCGCAATTCCAGCCCTTGTCACCTTAAGCGGTTCGTACCTGTCCCACGAATAGAGTCTCATTTTATCACGTATGGAGCATTTTTGTTCCGGGTCCGAGTCTGGAATGGACCCATATCTTTATGTTATGTCCTATCCGGCTCCCCTCGCCTATCTTTGTTCTGTCGCCTATGACCACTCCCTCGTCGAGTGTCACGTCACGGCCCAGGATCACACCTTCACCAACTATCGCATCGGATATGACCGAATTGTCCCCTATCAGCGTATTTGAGTATATAATCGAATGCGATATCCTGACATTCTTCCCTGCGACCACGTTGTCCCCCAGAACTGCAAAACCGTCTATCTGTACTGACGCTGAAATGGAGCAGTTGCTGCCAGTCACAATCCTGCCGTATGTTATTTCATCCTCGTCTGCGGTTATTTCTGACACGTGCCCTTCAACCCTTCCCTCAATCATATCCCTTGTCGCCCCGAGGTAGGTGCTTGGAAGACCCACATCATTCCAGTAGCCGTCGAAGGCATACCCGCCTATAAGTTCACCTTCCGAGAGCATCCGGGGGAAGAGATCCCTTGAGAAATCAAACGGAGTGTTGTCCGGTATCATCTTCACGATCTCCGGATCGCATATGTACATGCCTGCATTGACAAGGTTGCTGAACGCCTCCTCCCTTCTCGGCTTTTCCTGGAATCTGGTGATGCGGTTGCTTCCATCAAGTATTGCCACCCCGTACTGTGAGGGATCGCTGACAGTTGAAAGTGCCATTGTTATGCGCGCATCGCTTTCCTCATGCGCCTTTATCAACTTCCTGAGGTCGATGGTTGTCAGCACGTCAGCTGAAACGACAACGAAGGGCTCATCCATCTCTCTTGCCGCATATCTGACAGCACCGGCCGTCCCCCTTCGGATGTTGTCTGTTGTGTAGTCGATCTTCATTCCAAATCTCTTCCCGTCGCCGAGGTGATTCACTATTCTGTCCGAGAGGTAGTCGACCAGAATCACAGCTTCATCAATGCCTGCATTTCGCAGCACGCTCATCATGTTGTCCATGATAGGTTCGTTGAGAAGGGGAATCATCGGCTTGGGCCTCGTCGCAGTTATGGGAAGAAGACGAGTTCCCTTTCCTGCCGCCATAACAATTGCCTTCATCTTTTTCCCCTCTTCCCTTTCCTCACCAGCATCATGACATGCACTTTTGAATAGCTTGCATCCATATAATACGGTCCGATTGGTATTTCATTCTTTTCACGCACATGTGTGGTCAGCAGCTTCCCGGCAATATGAGCTGTAACGAATTCCGGGGGACACCGGACACTTTGAAAATCTGTGGTGAACATCTACGGATCACAACAAACGCATGCAAATTCGCGAATATGGCATCATTTTAATAACATGTTCCATTAGGCAAAGTCGATGGGCGGAAGATGGCACGGATGGCTGACAAGGGATGTAATGCTCATCTCCCTCTCCGCATTCTTCGCAGACCTCGGGTACCAGACAGTCATCGGCCTCTTCCCCGTTACTGTCACCTTCCTGTACAGGCAGCCTGCGTATGTCTTCGGTCTGCTCATGGCTCTGTCCTACGGCGCGGGATCGCTGTTCTCCTATCTGGGCGGAAGGCTCGGCGACAGATTCAGCAGGAAGAAACTTGCAATTGCCGGAAATTTGCTGATACCTCTCCTCTCCTTCAGCGGAACAGCCGGAAACATAGCCGAGAGTTCCGCTCTCTATCTGGGCGGATGGTGGTCAAGGAACTTCCGTTCTCCGCCGAGGAGGGCCCTTCTCCTCGACGTTTCCGGCACTGATCACAGGTCCAGAGTATTCGGTTTTCTTCACATGCTTGATGTGGGAGGAGGAATGGTATCGACACTGATTGCCTTCGCCCTTCTCTACTCAGGTTTCACAGTTTCCGTTATTATGCTGCTCACAGTCTTTCCTATACTTGTTTCATCTGCTGTCCTGTTCCCCGTGAGGGAGAGGAAGGGTGACCCGGGCACAGCCGCTTCAAAAGAAGAGCGTAACGACATTACGGGAAACGAAGGTTCAATGAAACTCTTTCTCATATCCGCAGGTCTCTTCGGCTTCAGTTACTACAGCCTTGGCTTTCCGATAATAACCGTCGCAAGAGCGCAGAACAGCTATGCCTTCGGTCTCCTTACCTACACTGTATTTCTCGGAGTATCTGGACTGGCTGGATACCTCATGGGCTCTTCGTCCCTCAAGCCTGCCCGCGGACTCTGGGTGTTCGGCTACGCCCTGTCGGCTCTTGGCTCACTCATGATCGGCATGACTTATTTGTTCCACCTGGGTCTTGCTTCCTTCTACATATCGGCTGCCGTCCTCGGCACGGGAACAGGCAGCATCGAAACATTTGAGCCGGTTGTTGCTTCCCTGCTCGTCCATCCATCGAGAATTTCACGAGGGATGGGAAGCCTGGGCGCATGGAGGAGCATCGGCCTGTTCGCATCAAACCTGCTGATGGGTGTTCTTTTCACATTCAGCGTATTCGACTCCTATGTGTATGCATTCGCAACATCCATGCTTGCCGCATTGCTGATGGCATATGTCCAGATGAGAACGCCTTCCCTCGGATAGAGAAGTTCACCTCAGCTTCTCGAATATCTCTCTCACTTCATCCGGTATGACAGCAGCCTTCCAGCCTGCTGTCTCCACGCACACCAGAACAGCATACCCTTCAGCAGATACCCGATCCTCCGAAACGTTCTTCACAATGAAATTTATGCGGACGGATCTGTCAGTGAGTCGATCGAGCCAGATTTCTGTCTGTACGATGTCTCCGTACCTGCACGGGTAGGTGTATGTGCACTTCACCTCAACCCGCGGAAAGGCAATCCCCCTTTCCCGCATCAGAGAACTCTCACCGCCCGCGCTCCTGTAGAACTCCTCTTCTGTCTTTTCAAAGTACCTGAGATAGTTGGAGAAATGCACCACTGCCAGTCCGTCAGTGTCAACCCAGTTCACAGGAAAACGGTGGATGAAATGAGGCATATGGCTGTAAGTAAGGTCAGGGGTTAAAATAATTCGCTGTTATTCATCAGCAGGACAGAGTGAGGAATTTATGACGGACGAAGGGGCTGATTGCCCATGAAGATAGGACTGGTTGCTGCTGAAACACTGCCTTTATCAAAGAGCGGCGGTCTCGCAGATTATGTCTATTCCCTGGCAAACGCATTTGCGGCCGCCGGTCATCATGTCGATGTCATGGTGCCAGACTATGCGCCGGGAGGCACTTCGAATTCCGCCACAGGGACGAATGCGGCCGCTCCGATCAGCGTCAACGGAAGACAGTTCACTGTATCGGAGGAGAGCATCGGAGAATGGAGGGCGCTGAAGATAGGGAACAGCGAACTCTTTTCAAGGGAAAGGATGTACGGTTATGATGACGATCCGGTCAGGTTCGGCCACTTTTCTGCGGCTGTTTCTGCGCTTGCTTCAGCCGGTGACTACGACGTCCTTCACTGCAACGACTGGCAGACAGGTTTTGTTCCGCTCCTTCTCAAACAGAGAAAATCGGATCTCCCGACAGTCTTTGCGATACACAATCTTGAATTTCAGGGAAATTACAGCCCGTCACTCATGGATGAGATAGGCATAGACCATTCGTACTTCTTTATCGAGGGAATAGAATTCTACGGGAACGTGAGTGCAATGAAGGCCGGCATAGTTTACTGCGACAGACTTGTCACAGTGAGCCCGACATACAGTCAGGAGATACAGACACCCGAGTACGGCTTCAGAATGGACGGTGTGATCAGAAAGTATGCGGGCAAGCTCAGGGGAATACTGAACGGCATCGACTACAGGATGTGGAATCCGGAGACAGACAGATCCATACCCGCAAATTACAGCCGCGACAACAGGAGCGGAAAGGCCGTGTGCAAGAGCCACACGCAGCGGGAGTTTTCCCTGCCACAAGTCAGGCGCCCGCTGATTGTATCGATAGGCAGGCTGTGGAGACAGAAGGGCATAGATCTGCTCCTCGACGCCCTGCAGGATATTGAAGAGGGCTTCCAGTTCATCATTCTCGGAACAGGCGATCCGGACCTTATGAGGAAGGTGCAGGACATGGCTTCTTCGACACCAGGTTTCCGGGCCGTCCTTCGATACGATGAACAGCTGGCACACAGGCTCTATGCGGCCGCGGACGTATTTGTCATGCCTTCGCGCTTCGAACCCTGCGGCCTGAGCCAGATGATAAGCATGAGATACGGCACGGTGCCGGTTGTGCGAAGGACAGGCGGTCTGGCAGACACCGTCACGCAATTTGACCCGGACACGGCGACCGGCGAGGGCTTCCTGTTCGAGGATGAAAATCATGAGCAGCTGGCGGACGCTATCGGCGAGGCGCTCTCCATCTATTCGTCGCCTGAAATATGGCGCAGCGCTGTCATCAACTGCATGACAAAGAACTTCTCCTGGGATGCCTCCGCGTCAAAATATGCGGAACTGTACGGCGAAATTGTGAGGACACCTAAAGTTTCCTGAGTAGCCTGAGCTCCCTGGAATACATCTTTTCCCCTCCGGGTGTCTCGAGCGCCATCGGTATTCTGGAGAGGGAGGCTGTATGCATCAGCGAACGGAAGCACTCCTTTCCTATCTCTCCCTTCCCAATGTTCTCATGCCTGTCCACACGGCTTCCAAGCTTCGCCTTCGAATCGTTGAGATGAACTGCAAGCAGTCTGTCGAATCCAATCACTTCCCTGAACCGCTTCAGTGTTTTCCTGACGCCTTCTGCCGTCCGTACATCATAACCGGCTGCAAAGACATGGCAGGTGTCCAGACAGACGCCAATTCTCGGCGAATCGACGCCCTCAATGATCCTGGCGATTGACTCGAATGAGCTGCATATGACATCCCCCTGTCCTGCCATTGTCTCTACTGCCATCTTCACCTGCATGTCCGCTGTCGCATCCAGTATCCTTCCGATGTTTTGTATTTCATTCGTGATTCCCCTCTCCTCCCCTGCGCCGCGGTGGCTGCCAGGATGGAATATGTATGTCCCGATGCCAAGTGCATCGCATCTTCTCATCTCCTCCACGACGGCGCTTACCGACATGGCGGCATTTCCGGCATCGCTCCCCGCCAGATTTATGAGATATGAGCCGTGGGCAATCACTCCCTTCAGTCCGCTTTCTGCAAATGCGTCCCTGAACCTCTCCGCGTCCCGGACGTCCAGCGGCCTGGATTTCCACTGCATCTGGTTTCTTGTGAAGATCTGTATTATGTCAGCCTTAATTGCAAGTCCGGATGAAACGGCGTTGGTGAAACCGCCTCCAATGCCGACGTGAGCACCTATGAGCAAAGGAACACACCTGTTACTTCTTTTCAAGCTTGTTCATTACTGATATGAGTTCAGTGAGCTCAAAGGGCTTGACAATGTACGAGGATGCTCCAAGCTCCATGGCCCTCTTCTGCATGCTCCTGTCGTAGAGGGCACTTACGGCCACTATCTTTGCATTCCTGTCAAATTCAAGGATCTCCCTGATTGCTTCGAGTCCGTCCTTGTTCGGCATTGCAAGGTCAATCAGCACAACGTCCGGCTTCAGGCTCCTGTAAAGAGACACAGCCTCATTACCGTCCTGCCCCTCCGCCACTATTTCATAATTGTAGGCGGACAGCGCAGCGACCATCGCGGCGCGTGTCAGCGATGAATCATCGACAACAAGAACCTTCATCAGAATCCTCTTCCATCGTCCCATTGCATCGCTATACTCTTATATATTTCATTTGTGGTGGAAACTTTCTCCTGTGAATTGACTGATTCCGGCGAAAGCGACTGATTAAAGAATGCATAAATAGTGAGAGTTCCTACAACCGCCTGCTGTCATATGCAGACCGTCCTGTTTCTGCTGGAGGGGTAGCGGATTGTCCGAGATAAGAAAGGATTATGTGACTGATACTTGGGTTGTGATTTCAGAGGAACGGGCAAGGAGGCCAAAGGACTTCATAAGGCCGCGTCCTGCGACAAACGGTGGTGTGTGTGCCTTTTGCGAAGGAAATGAGAAGATGACGCCCCCGGAGATATATGCGTACAGGAACGTGGGGACGGGGCCGGATACGAAGGGGTGGTGGATAAGAACCGTTCCGAATAAATTTCCCGCACTCAAGATCGAGGGAAGACTGGACAAGAATTCAAGATCTGTTTTCACGCAAATGACGGGAATAGGGTGTCATGAGGTTGTGATAGAATCGACGGACCACAGCAGGCCGATAGCTCTGATGGCATCCTGGCAGGTCAGGGAGCTTGTCGAAATGTACCGGGAACGTCTCATGGATCTTTCAAAAGACAGGCGTTTTAAATACATACTCATATTCGAGAATCACGGCCAGGAGGCGGGGGCATCCCTGGAGCATCCTCACAGCCAGATAATAGCCACTCCGATGATACCTGTCCAGGTCGCGGGCGAGCTGCGGGGCGCAGAGAATTATTTCACCGACATGGGGGGCGAGTGCATATATGATACAGTGATACGCGAGGAGATTGAGAGTTCTAAAAGGCTGGTCTTCGAGAACAGCTCGTTTGTCTGCATCACACCGTTCGCCTCCAAGTACCCGTATGAACTCATGATCCTTCCAAAGAGGCACTGCTCTTCATTCGCTGACTGCTCGCACGAGGAGGCATCGGATCTTGCCTCCATCCTTCAGAAAACACTTCATGCGCTCCATACCATCCTCGACGACCCTCCATATAATTTCTACATCCACACCGCTCCTGTCAACAGCAGGGAATTCCCCTTCTACCACTGGCATATTGAGATAATACCTGCAGTAAGCAAAATGGCAGGATTTGAAAAGGGAACAGGCTTCTTCATTAATTCAATTTCTCCGGAGAATGCAGCGGTGCATCTCCGGTCATACGGCCAGGAGAGCAATGCAGGTGCTGACGGTCAGACTGCAACAGCCGGTACAAATTTCAGGGTGCCTGAAGCAAGCTGAATCGTGTAGTACCTCGTATCTATCTCTGCCCCCCTGAGCTTCATCACCCTGAAGACCGGAATGGTATTTCCGCTCTCTGTCGACCTTGAAGAAAACTGCACCACACCGTCAGCGAGATATGCATCAGCCGCCTTCTCCCTTACCGCCGTGGAATAGCTTCCCTCCCTTATCGCTATCGACACCAGGCTCTTTCTTCTGCACCATTCAAAATAATCGTATGCCACCCTTCTCTCCCTTTCCCCTATGACCATTGATGAAAGCGCATTCAGGTTGTCAAGGACAACGACAGCATAGGCTTTACCCTTCATTTCCATGTCAAGGTATTTCAGCAGAACTTCCCTCCAGCTTCCATTCAGCCCAGTCGTTGCCTTTCTTATCTCCGCTCCGTCCACTATCCTGGTCCTTTGCATGTCATCCGCGCTCACTATCCCCCGGGCAAGCAGCTTGCCCATGAATTTGCGTGAAGACTCGTTGAGAAGAACATAAAGTGCACTCTTGCCTGTGCTCTTCGCAATTTCAACGGATGATACAAAGGCGGAGACCGATTTCAGCGTTCCGGGAGGCCCTACAAAGAGAATTGCAGAGTCCTCCGGAACGCCAGGCGCAATTATGCTCTCGGAAAGGAATTTGAAATGTCTGTTTCCCGAGGAATGGCCGTCCGCATGCCCGGAATTCAGCATCTCCTCTATTCTCTTCAGATGCGCTGCAACAAGAGCCCTGAACTCCGGATCGTTTCTGCCTGTCATCCTTCTCCTCGACACGGCAGGCATCGTGGAGGATGGGGGCGGCGGCGTGCTTCCGGAAGCACTTGCCTGAAAACTCTTCTGCGAGGAAAGGAGAGACATCTTCCTGTTCATCTCCTCGATCTGCCTCTTCAGTTCTTCTATAACGGCAGCACTCTCCTGCTTCTCCTCCGCCCTGTCCCTTTCATGCGGCGCTTCCACTTCAGCATAGTTCATTTCCCTGATACCATAACTGGGCGCAGAATGTCCCATGCCTATGGTCTCTATCGTATAGTCGCCGCCCCACCTTGAGGCCCTGCCTGTGTCCTGTGCCCTGCTGCCTTCTTTGACGCTTCTGCTCCCCGAAAGATCTTCCCCGCACCTGCCGCACTGCATTTCTGATTTCTTCAGAGCGTAGCCGCAGACAGGACAGAGCTGAACACTCGCCGTCACAGTTCACCTCATTGACTCAGTTACCGCAAACCTGCCGTTCCTGAATTGAAGCGAATAAAATGATGTGTCGTGGGGTGTTCCTCTCATCTTCACACACCTGATGCTCCTCGCGACAGCGCTTTCATCATCTGACGACAGGCTCAGATTGATTATGCCGTCCGAGAGATAGCCTTCCTCAATGCCCTTCTCCATTATGTCCTCCGGGCTGCTTTCGGAGATGAGAATTGAGGTCATATTCATCTCCCTCAGCCATTCGAAAAGGAAAAAGATCTGGCTCCTCCTCGACAAATGGCCGGCGGATATGTCTATGACATTGAGCGAATCCAGTACGAAAATGCTGCATCTGCTGTCCTTGAGTGTCCTCTGCAGATATTCCCTGAGCACTGATATAACAGTCTCGTCTGTCTCAGCCTTTTCAAGTTCCTCCCGTATACCGCTCAGATCCATTATCCTGATCCTGTTCTGTGTTTCAGCATCAAACCCCATGGACTTCATCTGGCGTATCAGGCTGTTCTTTCTCTGTTCCAGCGAGACGTAAACAGTTTCTGCCTGATTGTGAAGTGAATTGTTATACAGTATGCTGAAAGCCACCGAAGATTTCATCGTACCCGGCTGCCCGCAGAGCAGCACAACACTTCCTTCCGGAATGCCGCCGCCGAGTATCTCATCGAAACCCTCTATGTATGTCTTCACCCGGCTCTCCTCTGTCATCTCCGTACTTCTCATTCCTCCTCCGTCTTGTTCCTTTTGTGGATGCGTATCTCGTCCAGTACGGTGTCTTCATTTATGAACAGGCCATGCTGTGCAAGCTGCAATTCATTCCTGTGGAGTCTGTAGCGGTACCATACAGGGTCTGTTGTCCTTCCTTTCAGGAAGCGCAACCTGACAAAGCGCGCCATTGACTTTCCCAGTTCAATCTCTATGACACCGTCTGCGATGGACATAAGCGTATTTGTTGTGACGCTTTCATGCATCCCTTCAACAAGGCTCGAGACAATGAAGCCGAATTCGTTTTTGGATCTGACGGAGAGGACCTGAAAGAATTTTGCCATTGTCTGTGGTGCATTGTGCAGGAAGAGCGTTGAAAGGCCGTCAAACACGACCCTTACCGGCGCACCGAGCGCTTCCACCGCAGTCGATATGGCGAGCGTTATGCTTTCCAGATGGGAAAGGCCGTTTATGTTCACTATCAGCTTGTCCTTTGATTCGGTGGTGTTGTTTCTGAAGCAGTCAATAATAAGCAGTCTGTTGTCAAGCTGATCTCTGTTGAATTCCGACAGGAATCTGGAGAGGATCTCCTCCCCTCCGGCAGAGACAGTAACATACAGTACCTTGTCTCCATTCCGTATCCACCTCCTGGAAAGATTCAGGAGGAGTTCTGTCTTACCAACCCCCGGAGGACCACGGAGAAGAATAGAACTTCCCATCGGAAATGATCCGTCCACGTCAAATTCTGGCATCGTTCTGACAACCGTTAAATTTATCAGTATTTCAGTGAGAATGTCCATATTTAATGGTGTCGTGTTGAGATATCAAAATTATAACAACTCCGGTTGCATGTCAAGACGCGGGCATGCCGCAGCTGAATCCGCCATGTGAAATTTTCAAAATAAGCTTTAAAAGCGATTCATGAGCTGAAATGTTGCTAAAATGACGCTCACTTTATGCGGTATTGCCTCACATAATCTCTCAGTGGTCATCACCAAAATTCCGGAGATGATTCTGTTTGAACACTGAAGATGTCGCCAGATTCAGGGAGGGGACCGCGCTGACTTTTGCCCGCTCAATGTCCGTCGCAGCCGGTGTGTGCAAAGACCTGCTTCAATCACACGCATGTGAACTCAGTATTTTCATCAATGGTGCGAAGGTGACCGGCTCGATGACACCTGTGGAGGAGGATGAACGGATCCTCTTCGAGGCACCGGACGGTGACGGTGCTTCGGGCGCCGGAAAATCCGGCTTCAGCCCTCACAAAGTAATAAGGGGGGAGTTTGAAATCGACAGAGGCATTTCGTGCAGACTCACCGCACTGGACCCTCATGCCGATATGCAGAAGGACGAAATCCGCCAGTCCCTCTGCAGTGCGGTCAGGTGCGTCATGGCGCTCTATAACGCCAGCTCGGATGGACGCCCTGAGCCGAACCATGCGGAATGGCGCTTGCCGCTGCCGCACCTGCAGGCAGAAAGGAAAATTATGCAGGAGCTCAGAAGCTTCATTTCGGACCTGGTTCCGCACAGAGGCCTTGCCCTGTACCCATACAGCGACGGTGTTCTGGGCGTATCAGACGCATGCGGCACACTCGGCGCTTCTTTAGTGGCTTCTGCCGGCGATGGTGTCACTTCTGAGATCAGATCTCTTCTCATTTCAGGAGATTGCGTGAGGATGTCCGGCGATTCGGCAAAGCCGTATCCGGAGCTTATGGCCGCCTTTAACGGGCTGCTCTTCTGTCCTGTGGCTGTTTCATCAAATACTGGATTTCTGATTGTCATGGAGGAACCACAGGGATTTGCCAGTCACTTCGGTGATTTCCCGCATCTCCTTCAGAGGCAAGCCTCACGCTTCGTTCTGGGTTTGATGGAGCAGGTGCGGGTGGACCGCGATGAATCAGCCCCAGGCGGGCGGGTGAGATTTCTTGAACGGATAGGTATGGCACCGGACAGGGAATCGATCATTGAAAGCGCACTGTCTGCCATAAGATACGTGCTGCATGCGCCGACGGTTCTGTGTCTCCTTGAGTTTCATCGCGGTTCGAGAAGCATTTCAGTAGCAGACTGCAAATGCGCTGACGGAAAGGAGTGCCCCTCGCCTGAATGGCTGAAAAGGGACACGGAGTTCCTGAGGGCACTCAGGGGACAGGAGGTTATACTGTCCTCCACTTCGGGAGAGGATAGTGCCGGGAAGGGGATGGCGGACCGCGGGCAGGAGCCTGGCCCAATTAGATGCTATGTACCGCTCCTCTCGGGGGATGAGGGGGCAAGCGTTGTCTATGCTGAATCAATCAGAGAGATGAGTTGTCCGCATTTCCGGGGCATGCTCACCGCCGTATCAATGATCAGCAGGGCACGCTATCGCGAGATCTCAATGGCCTCTCAGCTGCACAAGGAGAGGCTGGATTTTGAAAGTTTGAAAAGGCTGATATCCGAATACTCGTCCGACAAGGTCAACTTTGATGACCTGAAGAACAGCGCCGATCTCATTCTGAAGGCGTACTCGAAATTTGTCTTCGTGGCGTTTTTCAGGAGAGAAGGCGTCATGAAGTCTGTATCTCATTCTGCAAGGGGAGAGAGTTGGAAGAATGTGCTGCAGAGAAGTCGCATAGATTATCCAGGAACTGATTTCGGATATCAGGATGAGATTGTCTTCGACAGAGAAGGTTGCACCGACAGGCTGGGGAAGTCGCTTCTTCAACTCACTGAGGGGTACATGGGCGATGATAATTACACGATTACAGTCCTTTTCCATCGCGACGGCATTGAAGTGGATTCCATGATGTATGTTGTTTCATCGGAATCGGTTGATGAGGCGCGTCACACCGCCGGAATACTCCGGACGCTGTTTGATTACTGGACAACACACCTGCGATCGCTCGAACAGAAGGCCGCTGAAGATGACATCGGGGCAGTGAACAGGGAATTACTTGAGGAACTCCTCGTCCCCGGCTCCCATCACACAATTCAGGAATTTGCGGGCAGCTTCTGCAGATTCCTTTCCAATTCCTTCGGGTTTTCTTCTGTATCCTTCTACCGTCTTTACAGCCAGAAGGCATACGAATTGATATCTTTCTTTCCTGTTACACGGCATCCGAACAGGGAATTGAGCCTGAACAATCTCCTGACAATCAACTTTCTGAACAGAGGAGCAAAATGGCATATCGGACTGAACGAAGGTGACAGCATGCTGTCGATGCTCGGAACAGGGGAAGGGACTGATGAAAGAGTGATGATCGTTCCTCTCTATTCCGGCAATGGGGATGCGCTGCCTGACGGCCTGATCATCCTTTCCGCCCCTTCGGAAAGCATGGATTCGATGAACATATCTGCACTGAAGCATGCAACCGACCTTTTCAGCAGGGCAATTTCATTTCACGAATCATTTCTGGGTCAGACAAGGCATGCATATGCCGGAGATCAGCTGATTGAAGTGCTTCTCGACGCATTCAGGGCCGAAGATAACGGCTGGGCTGTTTCCGACGCGGAGATAGCAAAGGCATTCTGCATGATGATTGGAAGAATACTCGACGCGCGTCTCACAGCAGCATATGCCGTTGACAGGGAAAAGCATGTCGCATTGCCTGTTGCATCCTTCTCATCTTCCGGGGGACAGGACGTGGATGTGCTTGAAGAGGCGGGAACACTGCTGCACAATGGCGTGGCGGCGAAGGACGACGATATCAATTTTTCGGTTCTGCAGCTGACACAGAAGGAGGTCAGCGAGCACAACTTCATCAGGCGGGAGGGTGTGAGTCACCTCTCCGTTCTTTCACCGGCCGGCAGGAACTGCCGAAGTGAGACAGTGTTTGTGGCTTTCCATACCGGTGAACCTGCTGTTACCAGCAAGCAGATAAGTGAATCCAGCAGACTTGTAGATGCGTTCTGCTATGTCGTAGAGAACAGAAACATCAGAAGAAAAACAGATGAAACACTCAACGCGCTTGCATCAGAACTCAGGATCGCCCGAAACATAAGTTCCACATTTGACCTGGACATCATACTCAACCAGACAGTTGAGGAAGTGAAATATTTTGCAAGGTGCGATCTCGTCGCAGTTTTTCTGGTGGACGATTCAGGCCTCATGAGAGTCGCATCTGTTTCTTCAAACACTAATGTCGACAGGGAAGCTCTCCGAAACTCACAGGGATGGATGGTATCGGATGACAGAAACAGCGGCCTTCTTTCGGTTGCTCTTGAGGCAGGCGGCCATTTCAACATAAGAAGTGAGAAGATATGCTCGGAGACAATATCCCGTCTCCCTGAAGATTTCAAGGCAGTCCTCCGTCTTCTCAACGGGGCGGAAACACCAAAATCGATCGCAGGCACACCCATTTCCTTCGCCGGCAGATTGCTCGGCATACTTGTCTGCTTCAATAACAGGAGCGAAGATTCCTTCAGTGAATGGCACCTTGATTACATAGATGCAGCGTCTGTTCTGCTCTCTACGGGCATTGAGAATTCAAGAAACTTCAGGGCAACCTACGATGCGCTGAACAAGCTGAGCAAACTCGACACGCTGAGATCCAACTTTTCAAGCATTGCGGCACATGAACTGAGAACGCCTCTCACTTCCATCCGGGTCTACATAGAACTCATGAAAATGGGGAAGGTGGGGAAATTCACAGAACAGGAGATGATGAACATAGAGAATTTGCTCGCGAGCATTTCTGAGCTCAATGAGATAGTCAACAACATGCTGGAATTCACTCGCATGGAGGCGCTCATGCTTGAAACAGAGATGCAGTCCATATCAATAATACCGCTCATCGAGGAGGTATGCTCTGTAGTCTCTCCCCAGCTTCTTTCAAAGTCAATAGAACTCAAGATCGAAATGGAAAAGGACCTGAGGAAGGTGACTGCGAATGCCGGCCTTATAAAGCGCGCAATAAACAATCTGGTCACCAATGCGATAAAATACAACGTTCCCGGCGGCTCCATACACATCGCTGCCAGGAATGACGGAGACGGCATACTTCTGTCCGTCAGCGACACCGGCAGGGGCATACCGGAAGAGGATCTCCCCTACGTGTTTGACAGGTACCACGTCGTCGATTCATCAATACTGCACACTGGTGCGGGATTCAGGCTCGGATTGCCCATATCCAAGATGATAGTTGAAAGGCATGGAGGAAGGATATGGGCGGAAAGCAGAATGGGCAAGGGTTCGACTTTCAACATATTCCTTCCATCCCAGCGGAGGATACAGACAGACGAATGGCTCAACGACGCTTCGATGTAAGCGCATTGAAAGCACTTCCTTTCCGCAGAACCTCAGGAATGGTTGTCGCGCAGCGGATGTATCAGTATGTGTTCCCTTGCAAGCGAGCCGTATGCCGATGCCTGATCGACCGTGAGGTGCAGCGAGTCGCAATCTACAGGCTTTTCCCAGGTTGACTCGATCACTGCAAGACTTGCGCGGCTGCATGCTTCTTCGAGTGCCCTGCAGGGACCGGTGTCTCCCGAAAAGACGTATCTGTTGCCTCTGTATGTCAGCGAATAGCCATTGGACGGCACCTTCTTCCCGCACCTGTCAGAGGGAAAACTGTCCCTGTGCTCAGTGCGGAACGGTGTCACATCGATGCCTGCTTCACGAAACGCGTTCGCGCCGTCTGTGGAGAGGACGTTGACTTCGAAATGCAATCTTCTCTTCAGATGCTGAAGAGAACCTCTTATGAAACCACCTGCTCTGCAGGGCGTGTATATGTTCATTGGCGATTTTCTTCCGGCAACCTCCATCAGCATCAGCAGGGCCGGTATTCCACCGGCGTGGTCAAGATGTTCATGCGTGACCATTACGCAGGAAACATTCTCATACCGCTCTGAATGCCTGCCGAATATGGAATGCAGGAAGAGAGAGGTTCCGTCGCCGCACTCCACAAGGAGATGCGACGCATCCCCATCCACAGAAACGAGTATCGATGTCGAAACGCCCGGGATCGAAAAGGGTATCTTGAATCCTATGCCTTCGCCGTTCCATTCTGTCCCGCTCATGATGGGGAGACGCAATTACAGTGATAAACTGTTTGCGCTGCTCCTGATGATTTCCCGGAGCATGTTCTCAGGCAGATTCATCTTCTGCGCTTTCCGGTTATGTAATATATAAAATTATCCATTATTCGTACGACAACTGTCTGACGGAAAGTATGAAATACTTGGTTTGCGATATAGCCAACAGCTGCGAAAGCGGCTAAAAACAGAAGAGAGGGATGCATTAGAAATGGCAATGAGAGAAATACCCTTCGAAGAGGCAAAGCGCATAGCCTATTCAAAGGGACTGAGGCCGGCGAAAGTAAAGGGAACGACAAAGCTCGAGTTTACCAAGGGCAACAACCCCAGGCTCGAGGAAACGACCTGGGATGATTTCGAGAACCTGCTTTATGCCCGCGGTCTGTCAGTTCACGAGAGCGGCGGCTTCATGAAGGTAATGAAGAAGTAGTGTTCCTGCAGCCTTCAGGACCTGCTGCTGAAATCTCTTAACCCAATTTTATTGTCGCCCGCAGTTCCACGCAATCAAATCGCTAATATATCGGTTGAATATTGCATCATCCATGGATATGACAGTGCAGTCAACAGGCACGACGACGCTCGGCTTCAAGTGGAAGGACGGTGTCATAGTGGCCACGGACAGAAGAGCCACAATGGATACCATGATAAGTTCAAAGAACACAACAAAACTCCACAGGATAAGCGACCACATAGTTGCAACAATAGCAGGGGGGCTCGGGGACAGCCAGCACGTTGTAAGGGTGCTCCAGGCTGAAAGCAACATATTCCGGTTCAAGAACGGATACGAGATCAGTGTAAGCGGCATATCGACACTTCTCGCAAACATGCTGAATCAGACCAAATTCTATCCGGAGTATACATTCCCCATAGTGGCAGGCGTGGACAGACTTGGTTCCCATGTTTTTTCAGTGGACCCTGCCGGAGGAGCGGAGGAAGATGATTTCATATCGGTCGGTTCCGGATCGCCGTATGTTTACGGTGTCATGGAGGACAGATACAGAGAGACGAACATATCCAGGGACGAAGGTTTTGAACTTGGTGTCAGGGCGCTCTGCGCTGCACTGAAGAGGGATGCGGCGACGGGGAATGGCATAGACATCGTCTCTGTCAGTCAGAAGGAATTTTACAAATGGAGTGACAAGGAAGTAAACAAACTGGCGTCCAAGTACGGCGTAAATTTCTGAATGGATTCAGGCAGTGGTCATTGAGCCATCCGCTGCTCAGGTCATCCAGCCTAGCTGTCTCTTTGCGTCCTCAGACATCTTTTCGGGCGTCCATACCGGCTCCCACACTATGTCCACATTCGCTTCCTTAACCCCTTCGATTGAAAGCAGCTTGGAGGTCACATCCTCCTTCAGCATGCCGCTGACCGGGCAGCCCGGCGCTGTCAGCGTCATGGTAACGCTGACCTTGCCGTCCTCGATGGAGACGTTGTAGACAAGACCCAGATCAACAATATTTATCGGTATCTCCGGATCGTAGCATTCCTTGAGAACTTCGAGCACCTCTTCCTCTGTTGGCATATCTGTCACCTGTGCTCATTTAGCCCTTAATGTGTATTAATATTTACTGAAGAGAACACTTTTGACCTTAGATTTAAATAGCGCCCATTATAAGGCAGTCACAGCGGAGGGACGGCACAGATTGGTGTATCTGTCTGCGCCTTTTTCCGTGAAATGAATTTAAAAAAGAACTGAAATGTGTGTATGCATGAAGAAGGCGCTGAGTGTTTCTGTTGCCCTTGTATTGCTCACAGTGAGCATGGTCCAGTTTGCACCTGCGACACGTGCCGCAGATCCACAGTTTCTCGTTCCGGTGATGTCAGATTCCGTTTCCATCCCGCAGGGCGCATCCTCCATTCACAGTGCGGGAAATCTGACAGTAAACATACTCGTATCGCTTAAGCTCAACAACATATCCGGCCTTGAACTCCTTATCTCAAGGCAGTCAAATCCGTCAAGCAGCCTGTATGAACGGTGGCTCACGCCTGCAGAATTCGAATCAGAATTCTCACCGCGCCTTTCGCAGGTCCATTCGGTCACATCCTATCTCGAGGGAAAAGGTATCCGCATACTGCATGTGTCCTCCAACAGGATGCTCATCGAGGCAAGGGCGACCGGGGCAGAGCTAAAGAGCGCCTTCGGAGTGATGCTCTACTCATTCAATTACAGAGGCTCAGTATATTACACGGCAGAGGGCAGAGCAATGTTGCCCCCGCAGATAGCCTCCGCTGTCGACGGCATAGAGGGTCTGCAGAATTTCGACGTTGCCGAGCATCCGCATGTGTACCTCACCAAGCGTGCATCTCCATCCTACGTTCCTCCTGTGTCACCCGACGCACAGCCCCCATACAATCCGGCGACGATACATGAGGCATACAATTTCACTGGAATTTACAGAGATGGCTTTTCCGGAGCCGGAACTTCAGTCTCGATTGTTACGGCATATGCCTTCAGCAATGCAACTGTAGCGAATTTCGACAGTGTTTTCGGAATCTCTCCCTACAGGATCAACGTCATTCAGCCGGCCGGTTATACAAATCAGCTGGATCTCGAGACAACACTCGACACGGAATGGATGACAGCAACAGCACCAAACGCCACGATCAACGTTGTTGAAGGACCGAATCCGCAGCTGCAGACCTTTACAGAACTATTCAACTATGTCGCAGAACACAACCTTTCATCAGTCATGACCACAAGCTGGGGAACACCTGAAAGCGAGACACCGGCTTCTGTCATGACAGCTGACAATCAGACATTCATGCAGGCGGCAGCAGAGGGCATCACCACTTTTGTGGCCAGCGGTGACTTCGGTGCCTACGACAACACCTCTTCACCGACTCCCGATTTCCCGGCCTCCTCCCCCTTTGTCACAGGTGTCGGAGGAACATGGCTGAATCTCACTCAGGTGGGCGGCAATGTTGCAATATCCTCCGAAACGGGCTGGAACAGAAGCGGCGGCGGCATGAGTTCGGTGTTCTCCCGCCCCACATGGCAGACAGGTTACGGTGATTTCCAGGGAAACGGCAGGGAGGTTCCGGACGTTTCCCTTGACGCTAAGCCAAGCAGCGGCTATTTTGTCTACTACAATTCGACTTGGGATGAGGCAGGAGGAACGAGTTTCGGCGCTCCCATCTGGGGAGGAATGATGGCCCTCGAAAACCAGATCAGGGCATCAAGGGGAGAGAACAGCGTCGGGTTCATCAATCCGGATATTTACAGGATTCTCAACAGCAACAACTACACGATCGCCTTCAATGACATAACAAAGGGTTACAACGGTTATTATTCGGCAGGCCCCGGATACAGCATGGTGACAGGCATAGGTACGCCGTCGGTGTACAACCTGCTTCTCATACTCGCGAAGCTTCCAACACAACCGCTGAGGGCAGTTGCAACAGGCTCCCCTGGCTGGGGCGATGCGCCCCTGAACGTGTCCCTCTACGCATCAATAACCGGCGGCATAGCGCCCTACAGCATCGCGTGGGCTCTCAACGCCAGCAGCGGAAACGGATGGAAGAATTTCAGCGACAGCAGACAGTACATGCTGAGGCTGGATTATGCAGGTTCCTATCACATCAGGCTCACAGTGAAGGACAATGCTTCGGAGATATCCACATCCTTCTTCAATGTCAGCGCATTGGCCCCTCCTTCGCAGAATACACTGAACGCTTCTCTTACCGGAACGCCATCAAACGGCGATGCCAATCTCACAGTCTCCTTCTCCACCTCCCTGTCTGGCGGGCCAAGTATCGCCGTATCCACCTACTACAGCTATGCCTTTGCTGACGGTGCTTATCTAATAAGCCAGAGGTCCGGCGTGAGCCACACATACAGCGCCGGTGGCAATTTCACCGTGCTTGTGACAGCATATGAAAACAGCACACAGGGGAATTTCACCGCACAGGGCACCTTCTCCCTCAGGGTATATCCCCATCTTGTAGCCCGGATCAGTTCGCCCAGGTACTCGGGCAGCTACCCTCTCACATTGACATTCAGAGCAGATCCCTACGGCGGCAGACCGCCCTACACATACAGCTGGAGCTTCACCAACGTTTCCGGCACGCGCAGTTATTCCGGAGGTGTGCTGAATGTCACCTATACGTCGACAGGTAATTACTCCGTCTCGCTCACCGTGCGCGATTACTACTCCTCCGTTTCAACTGTTACAGCCTCAATCCGCATATATTCCCCGCTCACAGGAACAATAGCCGTCCTTCCCTCGTCAAACGGTGTTGCACCCTACAATGCGACGTTCAACGCATCTGTCTCAGGCGGTTCCGGCGTCTACTTCTACAAATGGCATTTCGGCTCAGGCAGCACGGCGACAGGGAACCCTGTTAACCATGTATTTGCGAACGGCGGCACTTACAGCGTCAGGCTCACCGTCACCGACAGCGCGGGGGACAGTGTCAACATTACTACAAATGTGACCATCCAGGGCCTTGGACTGATCCCTCTGTTAGAGAATAGCACAACGCTGATAATACTGGTGCTGATGATAATTGTTGCAGCAACCGCGAGCTATTTTATCGTCAGAAGGAAATAGGCGTAATGCGATCTCTTAATACCACGCCGGCGCTTCAAGTGACGGTGTTTCAGTCTGCCCCGTTCATCCATCTACTCAAAGGGTGCCGAACTCTTCGCTTCCGGCAGGGTGTCGCTGGATGCGGAGACGGATAAAGGCGTCTATCTCTTCGTTGAGGGTGAACATCAGCGGTACAGCGTAAGGCTCATGAGCGGAGGCACATTCAACTGCACATGCACGCTGGCCAGCCTGAAGGCCGGAAAACCTGTCATATGTTCGCATGTTGTTGCCGCAATACTCTTTGAAACCGCAAGGGAAAAATGACAGCGGACAGTCAGTGCGTCAGTAGTTCTTCCAGGTTCCGCCGATCACCCATACAGGCTCATCCGGATTGAAATACTCCTGTCCCTGAACCCTCAGCTCTTCAAGCATCTTTTCGTTCACCTGGACACCCAGTCCGGGTTTCTTGCTGACACTGAAATGACCTCCCTCAACAGGGGTTGAGTCACTGATGAGGTCCCGTTTCCACTGTGGGAAGAAATCGTAGAACGCCTCCTGTATCAGAAAATTCGGTATTGCAGCGTCAAGCTGTATTGTAACGGCATTCTGTATTGGTCCGAATGCATTGTGGAAGGCCATCTCTATGCCGTAAGATTCCGCTATTGCAGCCATCTTCCTTGCCTCCGTCACACCGCCGCAGTTTGTGATGTCCGCCTGAAAAAAATCGAGAAGGTGGCGCGATGCCAGTGACACAAAATGCTGCTTCGTTATCACCCTTTCTCCGAGCGCGACACGGACATTTGTCGAATTCCTGTATTTTTCCAGCCCCTCGATGTTTTCCGGATGAACGGGCTCCTCCGCAAAAAGCGGATTGAAGGGCTCAAGCGCATTTGCTATTCTTATGGCAGAATTGGGGTTGAATCTTCCGTGATGCTCTATCATCAGATCGACCCTGTCTCCGGCTGCATTTCTCACTGCCTCCAGCCTTTCCACCGCCTGGTGCAGCCCCTCCTCATCAATCCAGTCGAAGTAGGGGCCGAATATGTCAAATTTCAGACCTGTGTATCCCCTGGCAACAGTTTCCTTTGTTCTTTTGGCCCATTCGTCAGGCGTGACGCAGTTGCTGTACCATCCGTTTGCATAGACCCTGACCCTTTCCCTGAATGTGCCGCCGATGAGCCTGTGGAGCGGAGTTCCAAGGCTTTTGCCGATGATGTCCCAGCAGGCAATGTCGAAGGCGCTGAGGGCGCTCGTACTTTCAAAGGATTCCGACAGGTAGAAGTCGTTCTTGTACCATTCCCATCTGTTCCTCTCAACATTGAACGGATCCTTTCCCGTATAGACCCTTCCGACTTCCTTGAGTGAAGCAACAACAGGCTCCACCCTCAGCGTGGGAACTGCCTCTCCAAACCCCACAAGACCGTCAGATGTTGTCAGTTTAACCATAATGGCAGATGATGCCCAGGTCTGACCATGGGCCACTTCCTTCCCCAGCTGATATATCTCAAAACTGCTTATTTTCATAGACAGTAATACATGTTGAGATAGTAAAAGATTGTCCATCTGTCCTCCGCGGGCGGCGAAACCGGCTAAATATGTGTGTGCTCAGGGGCAACCATGTTTGTGAGCGTTCCTATGCCACCGACTGTCACGTCTATCCTGTCACCGGGAGTGAGCCGCGATATTCCCCTTGGCGTACCCGTAAGTATGACGTCGCCCTGATTCAGCGTCATGAAGGCGCTGAGGTACTCTATTACCGAAGGAATGTCGTGAATGAACATTCCGGTGTTGCTGCTCTGCACCGTCCTGCCGTTTAACTCTGTCCTGATTTCAACTCCCCGTGATATGTCCACTTCACCGGCGTCCGCCAGATAAGGGCCAAGGGGACAGAATGTGTCAAACCCCTTTGCCTTCACAGGAGGCCGGAATGTATTTGTTATGAAATCCCTCGCCGTGACATCGTTCGCCACAGTGTATCCGCCAACGTAATCCATTGCTTCCGCTGATTTGACCTTTCTTGCCCTCTTTCCGATGACGACCGCAAGCTCGCCCTCGTAGTGCAGAAACTCGACACCCTCAGGGTAGATTATGTCTTCAAGGTGACCTATGAGTGTGTTTTGCGGCTTGATGAAGACAACCGGTGCGTCACCCGGACTCAGACCAAGTTCATCAGCGTGATCGCTGTAATTCAGCACCAGCCCTATGATCTTTGAAGGTTCGACAGGAGGCAGAAACCGCACCTCATCCATTCTGTGCTCGTTGCCTTTGCTGTCGACGAGGACCTGCCCTTCAACCACCCCGCTGCATACAACCCCTGACGAGATGAACCTTGCACTCTTCATTTCCCCGCACCCGTGCTTGCCGGAAGATGTTCGGACAGGAGTTTCCTCATCCTCTGCATATTTTCATCCGAAAGTGAGGAAAGAGGGGGCCTCACAGAAGCCCCGGAAAGGCCCATTATTGACATGGCTGCCTTTATCGGCACGGGGTTGGTTTCCCAGAAAACAGCATCATTGAAAGGAAAGAGCCTGAAATGCATGTCAGCTGCCTCACCCCATCTTCCGGCCACAGTGAGATCGTAGATGCCGGCAACCTCTCTGGGAAGGATGTTGGCTGTGGCACTGAAATGCCCTGCACCTCCTATAGCGAGCATCGGGAAACAGAGAGACTCTATTCCAGAATACACCTTGAAATCCCTGCCGCAGAGTGAGAGCACTGCTGTCACATGGTCGAGGTCTCTGATGGACTCCTTTATTCCGTATACGTTTCCATACTCTTCTGCAAGCCTCCCGACGGTCTCCGGCTCGATATTCACCGCGGCTCTTCCCGGTATGTTATACAGTATGATGCGGATTGAGACAGAGGAGGCTATCTTCGAAAAATACCTGAAAAGTCCTTCCTGTGATGGCTTCACGTAATATGGTGCAATCACCAGTGCAGCGTCAGCTCCAAGCCCTTCAGCCTTCCTGGTGAGACGAAGAGTGTCCTCCAGGTTGTTGGTGCCTGTTCCGGCAACGAACGGTACTCTGCCGTCAACACATTCGATTGCTTTTTCAAACAACTTTTCTCTTTCTTCAATTGAGAGCGAGGAGGGTTCGCCTGTTGTCCCGGCAACGGATATGCAGTGAGTCCCCTCCCTGACATGCCAGTCGATGAGCCTGGCCAGGCATTCGAAATCAATAGACAAATCATCCCTGAACGGCGTGATCAGCGGAACAACAGACCCTCTTATTTCAGTCTTCATCCTGTTTCCTGCACATGTATTGACGTCACATTATTTATTGTGAATGCATGGCCTGAGGCAATCTCCATTCCCTCATCCCAGGCACACACGTTTCAGAAAATACATGCCCATTTCTGCCGCCGCAATACGCTGTGGCGAAGTATGCAGGCAGAAGCACCTGTTGTGTGTCCGTGACCCCCTTCCGCCTCTGCGTCCTTTCAAGCTCAGGTATGGATTTGCGTCGCCCGGCAATCGACTGGTCTTCACAAAACACTGCAGCACATTGGCACACGCTGGTATTCTGTTGTTCTGCCAGGATATTTCTATTCTTCCGGCAGTCATTCGGATGAAAGTACGTAGTTTTAAATATTCCCTGCCATTCATTTCATCTATGCTTGACAGCGATGCGAGCACAGCCAAAACCCTCACGCTTGTTGCACTGATAATTCAGAGCATATTTTTCGCGATTGGCCTTATTTCGGCCATCTTTTTCCTTGCGGTAACAGCATCCGTGACAACAACCTCGCCGACGGGCGCAACGGTTGTGGGACCTCCTCCGACCTTCCTCTTTTCAGCATTTTTCAGCGTGATTTTTCTGATAGGGCTGGTATGGATACTGCTCGACTACTTTCTCGTCTACAAGAAACTTGTTGAAGAGAAGGTTGAGGAGGCCGAAACGCCGTCTCTTGTCCTTGGCATACTTCAGCTTCTTTTCGGCGGGATAATAACGGGAATACTGCTCATCGTGGCATATGTCAAGATAAGAGATTCTGAAAGAAACAGGAGACAGCCCCCTCAGTATGTCGTGCAGTCGCAGCAAAACTGAACAGCGCTCAGCGGCAGATTCCGTATTGGATATGTTTCAGGAATGAGCGGTCACAAATCGCAACATGTCAGTGTGTCCTGCGCGGACCCGCCTCCAGATGTACTGCTGCCAAATCACGCAGTACTGCCCTGGCAGTACTCTCCCCGCCTGCCCCTTCCCCTGAAAGCGTGAATGAATCTCCGCTTCCGGTAAAATAGGAAAGCGCATTCAGCGATCCGCTTACATTGATCCTGTCATTGATGTCTATCTCCTCGGGTGACACGGTTGCGACCGATCTGTATGAGGCGATCAGCTTGATGACCTTGCCTCTCCTTCCTGCTTCAGATATTTCCCCGGAGGATAGTGTTTCTATGCCTCTGGTTCTGACCTGGTGCAGAGTGAGTGATGTCCCGCACAGCCAGTTTGCAAGTATGACGATCTTTGCTGCGGAATCCCTTCCGCTCAGGTCGTTGGAGGGATCTGCTTCGGCGATGCCTCTTTGCCTTGCTTCTGAAAGTGCCTCCTGCATGGTAAGGCCCTCCGCCATTCTGGTAAGTATGTAGTTGGATGTTCCGTTGAGAACACCCCTCAGCGATGTTACAGTTCCAGGACAGATACATCTGCTTCCGAAGTCTATGAATGGAGTCCCGCCCCCTACCGTCGCACCGAACTTCAGCAGGACACCATTTCCTTCTGCCTTTTCAAGCGCCTCTTTCATATGCAGCGCCATAACAGCCTTTGAGGCTGTCACATAATGTCTCCCCGCTTTGAGGGAAGTGAACATGCATTCCCTGGATTCCGAACAGTCCGAGTAATCAGTTGGGAGGCAGTCCACGACAACATCAGCTTCAGCTGTCTCAATCAGTTCCCTTGCCCTGCCTCCTTCTATGAATCCGGGGAGGAAGGAGAGCGAAGATTCCCTTTTCGCCTTGACTAAATCGTGCACTCCAATCACCTGTTTCCCGACAAGGTAGCCGGATGAATCCGCCACCCCCGCGATATCAATATTCAGTCCCGGAACGCACGGAGAATCAGTTCTTTCAAGCAGGGTCAGAAGCGAAAGGCCAACGGCACCGAGTCCCAGTAAAACAGCTCTCAAATCAAAACACTTCCTCTGTTCAAATGGATGTGAGAATTCTTCCCAGTTCACGGGAGCTGCTTATCGTGTCTGTTTCTATGGTCTCTGTATGCTCTGCAACATCCTTCAGGCCGTTGCCGGTCGCAACACACACAACAGTCTGGCCTTTCCCTATTATATTTTCTGATGCAAGCCTCTTCACGGCCGCAACAGTGGATGCGCTTGCAAGTTCTGCCAGTATGCCTTCCCTGTCTGCAAGCGATTTCCTCGCCTCGATGATCTCTCTGTCGGTCACTGCAACGGCAACACCATGCGATTCCCTAACGGCTGAGAGGGCCCTCTTCCAGTTTGCAGGCCTGCCGATCCTGATTGCTGAGGCAACTGTTTCAGGTTCATCATAAAACTTCACTGTTTCTGAATTGCCCTTGAACGCGTCAACGATCGGCGAGGCACCGGCCGCCTGCACGGCCGCAATCCGGGGGAGGGATGATATTGCGCCTATTGACATGAACTCGCTGAAACCTTTCCAGTAGGAACTTATGTTTCCACCGTTGCCGACAGGTATCACAAGCCAGTCGGGTGCTGATGAAAGCTGATCGCAGATCTCAAAGGCAGCAGTCTTCTGTCCTTCGATCCTGAAGGGATTCACGGAGTTCATGACAACTGTACCATCGGTCCCCGAATTCCGCCGTACAAAGTCAAGTGCGACATCGAAGTTGCCTTCAACCTCCACGATCCTGGCACCATATTCGGCGCATTGCGCCAGTTTTGTCTTTGCTATCTTTCCTCTGGGTATCACGACAACCGTTTTCAGCCCCGCCTTCGCGCCGTAGGCAGCCATGGAGGACGCCGTGTTGCCTGTCGAGGCACAGATGATGACCCTCGCACCGGAAGCCCTTGCCATTGTTACTGCAACGCTCATGCCTCTGTCTTTGAATGAACCGGTCGGATTTTTACCTTCGTTCTTGATGAAGAGTTCATCTATGCCGATGCTCCTTGCAAGGTTCTCTGCGTAGTGAAGCGGCGTCCCGCCCTCAGACAGGGAAATGATCTTTTCATCCTCCGTGGGAGGCAGGAGTGCGGAATACCTCCACAGATTGAAGTCCTGGGGCGGTGGAAGCAGGCTGCTGACAGTAACCTCCCTTTCCATAACCCATTCAAGCAGGCCGCCGCATGCATCACACTGCAAATCGGCTCTGAGCCTGCCAAATGTGGATCCGCAGTCCAGGCACCTGAAATTCATCTGCACACCATGTGTTGTGTGTCTGAAACCGTTCACCATTTTAAAGATTACACAGGAAAGTACAGCATTTTCAACGTCCTGCTTCGCTTGAGGCTGCATAAATGCATGTTCGGATGACCGCATCGCCGCACTTCTCCAAACTTTAATATCGATATGTCATTACCATTTCAGGAGATGGTGGTAGTATGGCAAAACTGACCTGGATAGGGCATTCAGCCTTCATGCTTGAGGGGAAGAACAGGATACTCTTCGATCCTTTCATTTCAGGGAATCCTGTTGCAAAGATCAAGGCATCAGAGGTAAAGACGGACATGATATGCGTATCGCACGGACATGGAGACCACGTGGGGGACTGCGTCGACATAGCCAAAAGGAACAAGGCACCTGTGGCATCGATATTTGAGCTTGCATCGAGATTCGATTCCAGCGGGGCAAAGGTGGAACAGATGAACATCGGAGGAAGCGTCCGCATTCTCGACACCGACATTACAATGGTCAATGCTCTTCATTCATCCGATGTATTCGAGGGGGAGACAATGCAGACAGGCGGTTCGCCTGCGGGCTTTGTGGTGGATAGCGGCGTTACCGTCTACCATGCGGGAGACACAGGGTATTTCGGCGACATGAAATGGATTGGTGAATTCTACAGGCCGAAGGTCGCTATGCTGCCGATCGGCGACCGCTTCACCATGGGTATAAGGGAGGCGGCTTACGCCGCATCGGTGATACAGCCTGAGGTTGTGATACCTATGCATTACAGCACATTTCCCGCCATAGAGCAGAATCCGGAGCTGTTCGAAGAGCAGGTCAGAAAGGCTGGATCCGGGAAGATCAGGGTAAAGATTATGAAGGTAGGGGAAACAATAGACATCTGAAAGGATTTCTGATGACGCAGAGCCGTGGCAGGAAGGATGGCATTTCAACAGCTGCAGGTATCGCAAAGGCAATAGCCGATACGGCCTACAATGCCTATGAGAAAAGGCTCCTGATGGAAGTGAAGAAGTATCCTGTACCGAGGCATGTTGCCGTTATTATGGACGGAAACAGGAGATATGCAGCAGAAATGGAACTGCTGCTGAATGAAGGGCACAAAAGAGGAAAGGACAAGCTTGAGGAAATGCTTGACTGGTGCCTTCTTCTCGACATAAGGGTATTGACCGTTTATGCGTTCTCCACTGAGAACATGAAGAGGAAGAGCGAGGAGGTGGACTCTCTCATGAAAATGTTCGAGGAGAACTTCAGGAAGGTGGGAGACGATGAGAGGGTACACCGCCACAGGATAAGGATAAGGGCAATAGGGCAGACAGAACTTCTTCCCGATGCGGTTCAGAAGGCAATCCGCTACGCGGAGGAACGGACAAGGGATTACACAGACTACACCTACAACATAGCCGTTGCATATGGAAGCAGGCAGGAGATACTCAGCGCAATCAGGAAGATAGCGCGCAAGGCAACTGCCGGAGAAATAAGTGTGGATGAGATAGATGAGAACATGATATCCAAATTTCTCTACACAGACGGTATCCCAGATCCGGATCTTGTCCTCAGGACTTCCGGTGAGGAAAGGATATCAAACTTCCTTCTATGGCAGGCTGCCTACAGCGAGCTGTATTTCAGCGATGTTTACTGGCCGACATTCACTCTGGTGGACTTCCTCAGAGCGATACGTTCATACCAGCTCAGGCAGAGGCGTTTCGGGGCGTGAACCGGGTGCAGAGGCAACTATTTCCCTGAGCCTGGAACCATAGAACAGATATTCCTGTGCATAACCTGCATATGCACCGAAATGTTCGGAGGCCCACTCCCTCACCTTTGACGCAGGCATCTCCCTTCCGTCGAAATAAAGGATCTCCACTGCCCTTTTCACCCATCTGTCAACAGGAAAGGCCTCAAGTTTGTCAAGTGAAAAGAGGAGGACGCAATCAGCGACCTTGGGACCAACGCCGTCGAATTCTGTGAGCAGGTTGAAAGCTTCCTCATACCCCATCCTTCTCAGTGAAAGCAGATCCACACCCTCATCCCTTATCCTTCTGGCGGCACTTGAAATGTATTTCGCCCTGAACCCGAGCCTCAGCTTCCTGAGTTCCGTCTCGCTCGCCTCAGCGAGTGAACTGACTGTTGGAAAAGTACTGAATTTCAGGCCGTCGAATGTGATCTCCTCCCCGAAAGCATCGGAGAGCCTTTCTACATCCTTCCTTATTCTCGGTATGTTTGAGTTGATTGAACAGAGGTAGGATACAAGACACTCCCATGGATCCTGCCTTATGATTCTCAGACCGCGATATCGCATGACAGCCTCTGCTATGATTTTGTCGACCGATATTTCATGTATTATTGAGTCGATATCGTCATCAAACCTGAAGACGTCGCCGATAAGTCCAAGGACACCGAAGAAACCTGTATCGGGCGAGAGAGAAGCCTTGAGCGTCCTGCCATGCTGTCTGATCTTCAGTATTCTTCTCCCCAGCACGCAGTAGTAGTTCTCTCCAATCCTGTTCCATCTGAATGCCTGCCCGCATTCAACGCTGAGCCTGAGGTCAAACGGCTGGGAGACGGCAACCGAAATTTCCGCACCCTTGTGTTCTTCTGCCGGCTCCCGCCCGGTATGATGCCCGGTATATCTCCTCATGTTGGCTTGTGTAATGGAGCCTTCTAATAAAATACATCCCGGCTGCCGGAGGCACCTGTGCCTTTCGGCAGGCGCAGCGAACCCCTTCCTGACGGGCCATCAGCGGAATGCGCCGGTCTCCATCACTATATATCACTGTTTTGCACTGATGTTATCCAGAAGTGACTGGCCGTATGAGGAGTGTATTCGTTATAGGCAGTTCCATGTCAAGGTTTGGAAAGATCGCCGAGAGCGGAAGGGAATCGCTTACAAAGGTGTGCTTTGATGCAATCAGGGATGCCGGAGTTGAAGCGTCTGAGATTGATTCCACATTCTACTCCAATGCATTCGGCCTGACTGAAAGACAGGCGCATGTCGGTCCGCTCATAAACAGCGCACTTGGCATACCCGGAGTCCCCTCCGTGAGTGTGGAAAGCGCATGTTCAAGTTCCTCCGCAGCACTTCATGAGGCATTCGTTCATGTCGCCAGCGGTCTTGACGATATCTGCCTGGTCGCGGGCTCTGAAAAGCTCAGCCATCTTGGCACACTTTCGGCAACAACATATTTTGCAATGGGCTCGGACTTTCCGTTCGAGGCAATGAGCGGCGTCACATTTCCCGGTCTTTACGCAAACATAGCTGTTGCTCACATGAAGAGATATGGAACGACGCAGGAGATGCTGGCGAGTGTGGCAATCAAGAACCATGCGAATGCCATGCACAATCCGCTCGCCCACTTCCGGAAGAGGATATCCATTTCCGATTATATGGAGTCCCCGGTCATTGCCTATCCATTCCATCTCTATGACTGCTGCCCGTTCTCAGACGGCTCTGCTGCTGTAGTCATCGCCTCGGAGGAGAAGGCCAGAGCACTGAAACAGGAGTTAGTGGAGATTGCTGCCAGCGAGCGTGGAGGAAGTGTCGCCACGCTCCAGGACAGGGCTGACATTACCAGCATTGACGGCGCGGTTGCTGCAGCGAGAAGGGCTTTTTCCAGATCTCACATTGACCCAGGTGATATCGACGTCGCCGAAGTCCACGACTGCTTCACTATTGCAGAGATAATTGCTACAGAGGATATTGGACTTTTCCCGAAAGGTGAAGGAGGGAGAGCGGCAATCGAAGGAGAGACAGCAATCGGAGGAAGGGTTGCAGTCAACCCGTCCGGCGGGCTGAAAGCAAAGGGGCACCCGGTCAGCGCCACCGGTGTCGCTCAGATACATGAGCTGTATGAACAGCTCACCGGAACGGCAGGTGGAAGGCAGGTCGGCAACGCAGAGATCGGGATTGCCCACAATGTGGGAGCCACAGGTGGCTCGTGCTCAGTGCATATATTGAGGCGTGTTAGGTGATTGTTTGCATTCCATCGCTGATTTTTTCGAAAGCGCAGAGCGGGGGGAACTGAAGGGATACCGCTGCATGGATTGCGGCCACAGGGGCACCACTTTTGCACTTGCCTGCCCCAGGTGCGGCTCCGCAAGGCTGGAGGATTCCCAGTGCTCTCATACGGGAAGTGTGAGATCCTTCACCATACTCAATGTTCCGTCAGAGATGTTCGCCGACAGCGCCCCGTATGCTTATGTTGTGGTCGATCTCGACGACGGCTGCACAGCTTCCGGCTGGATGAAGGGCATATCCACACCCGCCGAAATATCAACCGGGATGAGGGTGAGGTTTGCGGGCTTGAAGGGCAAGGGCATTGCGTTTGAGAAACTGTGACGGAAAGTTGCACTGTTGTGTGCCACGGCTCACGGTGACCAGAATGCTGCAAGTTATTATTTATCTCCGGTGTGTCCTTTCTGCCAGAGGGAGAGTAAATGCTGAAGGTAAGGAAGGCGGGAATAATAGGTGCAGGAACCATGGGCTCTGCGATAGCCGATCTGTTCGCATTCAACGGCTTTGAGGTCGCGCTGAAGGATGTCAGCGACACATTGGTCCGGAGGGGCATTCAGAACGTCGACAGAATACTTTCCGGTCTCGTTGCTTACCATTCAAAGAGGGCAGCAGACCAGATCAGGAAAATAGAAGAACTGGGCGTGAGGCTCACGCAGGAACAGAAGGATACTGTCATGCAAGCTCTCAGACCCATGTACGGCGAAAGGGAGAAGTCGGAGATAATGTCAAGGATACATGGCACAACATCATACGACGATCTTGGAGACGCCGAGATCGTCATAGAGGCTGCATTTGAGTCGCTTGATGTCAAGAAAGGAATATTCCGCGAACTTGAAAGGACGGTTGGAGAGGGCGCAATACTTGCCTCCAATACTTCCTCCATATCGATAACAGCAATTGCCGCCTCCGTCACAAGAAGGGAAAGAGTGATCGGGATGCATTTTTTCAATCCTCCTTACACACTTCCGCTCGTCGAGGTTATACCCGGCATGGAGACTTCGGAACAGGTTGTTTCCGATGTGATCGGTTTTCTCCTGACCATGAGGAATCACAGGACTTCAATGGTGCCTGTCAGGGTGAAGGAATCGCCGGGCTTCCTTGTCAACAGGCTTCTTGTTCCCATGCTGAACGAGGCTTGTTTCCTGCTTGAAGAGGGGATAGCCTCTGCAGGGGATATAGACACCGCCATGAAGAGCGGTGCAGGACTTCCGATGGGACCGCTTGAACTTGCAGATATGGTCGGTATTGACATTTCATACAATGTCGCACGCGTGCTCTATGAGGAATTCGCAGACTCCAAGTACAGGCCTTCTCCACTGCTGAGAAGGATGGTTGACGCAGGGAGGCTCGGAAGGAAAACGGGAAGGGGATTCTTTGATTACAGCAAGAAGACGTGAGTCGGTGAGTCCGATTTCATCATCGCAGCCGTGCGGGCCGGTGCCTGCAGCCCCGCCCTCCACGATGAAACAGATGCCCGATGCCTGCATCAGCCATCCTGAAGGCAGAGAGGGATGACACATGATAGATTTCACTTTCAGCGAGGAGCAGGAGCTGCTGAGACGCAGTGCGAGAGAGTTCTTCGAGTCTGAACTCAGGCCGCTTTCAGAGTCCATTGACCGTGAGGCAAAATTTCCCGCAGATATAATCAGAAAAATGGGGCAAATGGGGTATATGGGGGTTCCTGTGCCGGAACGGTACGGCGGTGCCGGACTGGGCAAGGTGGGTTACTGCTTACTGATGGAGGAACTGGGGCGTGTGGACGCTTCCGTCACGACCATTCTTGCTGCCCATTGTTCCCTGGGAAGTATTCCGCTGCTTTACTTCGGCAGCGAGGAGCAAAAGGAGAGGTATCTGGTACCGGCCGCCAGGGGCAGGACAATACACTCATTCAACCTGTCAGAACCGGAGGCCGGTTCGGACGCTGCGTCGATAAGAACCACTGCTGTCAGGGACGGCAGCGATTTCATACTCAACGGAACAAAGCTGTGGGCCACCAATGGAAAGGAGGCTGATGTGTTCATCGTTTTTGCGGTTACTGACAGGAAACAGGGCGCACGTGGCATCTCCGCCTTCATAGTGGAACGCGGATATGACGGTCTGCGTTTCGGCAGTGAGGAGGATAAGATGGGCATCCGGGGAAGCAGCACCCTTCAGATATACTATGACGGCGTCCGCGTTCCCCGCGAAAACCTGCTGGGGGAGCAAGGCAAGGGTTTCTCGATTGCAATGACTACTCTGGATGTGGGCAGGCTCTCCCTCGCTGCGGGCTCTCTCGGCGCTTCCCGGAGGGCAATCGAGCTCGCGCTCCAGCACGCAAGAAACAGGGTTCAGTTCGGCAGACCGATAGCAGAGCATCAGGCAATACAGTTCAAACTTGCAGACATGGGGATGAAGACCGAGGCGCTTCGTTATTTCCTGTATAATGTTGCATCCAGGGCGGACAGGATGGGCAACCAGCCTGCTACCTGGACGGAGAATGACAGGCGTTCACTGACAAGGCACGCGGCAATGCTGAAGGTGCTTGCATCTGAAACCGCCTCCTTCTGTGTCGATGAGAGCCTTCAGATACATGGCGGGACCGGGTTCACCAGGAGGACGGAGATAGAGCGGATGTACAGGGATGCGCGCATATCCGAAATTTATGAGGGGACAAATGAAATACAGAGAATGGTGATAGGAAGGAATATTGCAAGGTACGGTCTGGAATGAATGTGCACTGAACTTAAGTAGGATGTCCATATGAGGCAATCCAATGGAAGAGGTAATGAAGATACAGGGCATACTTTACAGTCCGGGAGGCAGAATAGAATACCTTTTGCTGCGGCGTCCGGACTCGAGGGGCGGCGTCTGGGGACCAGTAACAGGCCATGTTGAGAAGGGAGAGAGATTGCTTGACGCGCTCCAGAGAGAGATAGAGGAGGAGACGGGCATATCCGAGCTTACATACATCATAGATCTCAGGGTCCCTTTCAGGTATTCGAAGGGCGAACAGAATGTTGAGGAACATTCATTCGGCGTACAGGTCAATACAAAGGATGTCCGGCTTTCGAACGAACACAGCGCCTATTCGTGGTTGCCATACGAGGAGGCCATGGCCAGGCTGACATGGCCGAACCAGAAGACATCACTTCAGGTTCTCAACGACATGATAAATCTGTGAAATGCCAGACTTGTGGCCGGCGGCCATTGGATGAACTTTCTGACCACAATTTATAAATTATCAATGTTGATAGGACTGCGTGCCTGAATGCTGGCTGCTGTCCATCCGGCCAAGGGGATGCGGAAGAACGCCTATATCATCAGGCTCGGAGCCGTCCGGATATGAAAACTGCATACAGGGTAGTTGCTGGTGTAGCTTGTGCAGTTCTGGCTCTCTCTCTAATGTATTATTTTCTGCCCTCACCCGCATATCCGTCAGTGTTTCTCGCATCCGCAGTGGCCGGAGGCATCTTCAGTCCGCGCATCCGCAGGTCATCACCATTCGCAATGGTATTCATTTTCTCGCTGACAGCTATCGGTGCGCTTCTCTACTGGCAGAGGTTTTTCATGTACTACCCACTCGCGATGGTTCCCTTTCGTTCCACCGTTTCGCCCTATGTCGCAAGCTCCGGCTCTTCGCAGGAGATATTCACAATGGTATTTTTTATCATACTTTCCCTGACAGGCGGTGCAGTTGGGGGACTGGCTGATTCTGGTGTGCTCTCTCTGATTGAGGGTGCAAAGACTGCTGAGCCCGTTGTCGCCGAAACCGAGATCAGCAGACTGTCAAAGAAGCTCCTTATACTCACGAAGGAGAAGGAGAAACTGGAGGAGGAATTGAGAATATGTGATATGATAGAACAGGGGAGTAAAACCCGTATAGCAAAGAATGAGATAACTCAGAGTGACTACGACTCCATAATCTACCGTAATGACAGCTACAGGATGAAGCTCAAGGCAAGAATGGAAAAGGTTAATTCAGAGATCCAACAGCTGAAGGTAGACATTGAGGCGAGGCAGAAGGCCAGTGAGCACAGCGGTACGGCCGGCGGAACCGCAGGTTCGGGCTGAGGGTAACACGCCATGCTCGGAAAATTGCTCAAGACCAGAACCGGGAGACGCATAGTTGTTACGGCCGTCGTTGCTGTACTGATAATCAGCGGGCTTGCCATCTACCTTACCATGCTGCAGAGCAGGCACACATTGCCATCCACCTCGCTTCCGGGAAGCGCAACTGTCTCCGGTTATCCGTCTGTTGTGAACATGTCCGTAAGCACAAACCAGAGTTATACCCTCACATTCACTGTAAATCTGAGATATGTTGAGGGCATAACAATCAGTTTCGACACCCAGTCGCCAGTCACCAACGCAACAGCCTATTTCAGCGTGAGGGGAAGTAACTGGAACGTCATCAACGGGGGGAAGGCAGTTCAGTCCACTCTCGGAGAAATGCCAGTCGGCTTCACTGACAGAAACATAAGTGTTGTAGTTTCAGGAAACGAAAATGCAAGCGGCAAGCTCTATTTCTACGAACAGGCAACACTTGGAAGTGTTTCTCCTTCGTTCGTCACTGTCAACGTGACCAGTTATCATCCTGTGACAAGGCCTCCTGTGACCCAGAAGCCCTCCATCTCCCTGACCAACCTGCCGGCAACAGTGACAGTCCAGTCAGGCAGCTCCGGCAGCTATGTCATAAATTATACTGCAGTCGATGTGAGACAGCCACTTACATGGTCAACCAATCAGAGCTGGATGTCCGTTTCAACAGTTAACAGCACGACCGCACTTGCAAGTTTCACTGCGCCGGTTGTGACTGTAAACACAACTTACGTTGCAAACATATCAGTCCTGTCAGCAAACGGCGCAACAAACAGCTCGACACTAACCGTCATCGATGTCATTTCACCTGTCACAGTTCATCCAGTCTCACGCATAGAACTGGACAACCTTCCAGCAACTATAACTGTTCAGTCGGGTGCCAAGGGAACATTCATCATCAACTACACAGCAGTCAACGCATCACAGCCGCTGACCTGGACAGCCAATGCAAGCTGGGTAAATGTATCCACACACAACGGTACAGCAGCCTACGCAAACTACACTGCCCCCGTTGTCAGTGCGAATATTTCCTTCACAGTCAAGATATCGGTGGTTTCGAGCAACAACGTGAGCAACTCCTCAACGATAACATTCAATGTCTTATTCGAGAAGCCGGTGACCGCACCGCCTACAGGCAGGATAATATTCCGGAACCTCCCGGCAACAGTCACGGTACCTTCGGGCGCAACTGGCACATACCTCATTGAATTTGCCGCAATCAACATCACAGGCAACCTGACCTGGACATCGAGTGTGCCATGGGTTGCACTGCAGCAGATCAATTCCAGCAGCACTGATGCAAACTATACAGCGCCGATAGTGATTCCGCCGCCGCTCAGCCCGTCCGTCATCTCAAGCCTGTTCTCTTTCAACAGAACGTTCGTCGTTACCATCACCGCCTCATCTTCCGCCGGAATCCAGAACAGTTCAACGCTCACCTTCATAGTGACAGCAACCAACACATCGCTCCCCAGGCCGAACTACCTGGTATATACATCCGTCTGTCTTTCCAACTCGAGCCTTTCAGTACGCATCAACGGCGGAATACATGTGCATGTCCGTGCCATGCCAATGACACCGCCACCGCCGGGAAACATGGAGGTATTCATGTTCTACACGCTGATATGCCTCAACAACTCTGAAATGGCACTCAGCATCAACGGCGGAATACACATAGAGCTGAATATTCAACCGCCGGCACAGAGCGAATTCATATTCGACACAGTTGTTATCGCAAACAATTCGGAACTCCAGCTGAACATAAACGGCGGAATCACAGTTGGCACAATGCAGCCTTCACCCCCATCGCAGCAGGTCCGGATCATCACATCGACGCAGATATACAGCAACAATTCGGAGATATCCGTCAACATCAACGGCGGCGAGCAGGAGCAGAGTGCACCGACTCCGGCCGGAATGAGTTCCACAGGCACAAATTCGACTGCAACGCTCATCTACACATCCATCCTCATGAACAGTTCTGAAGCCTCATTGCGCATCAGCGGAGGACTTCACCTCTCAGTGAATTACGCGCCGCCATCGAATTCAACAATACCTGTGCTGACACTTGTAGTCATGGACCATTCCAGCATGACCCTTTCCGTAAGCGGAGGACTGAATCTCGGAGTTCAGACACCTCCGCCGCCCCCGCCAGGCCCGTTCGAACTGCAGATCGAGACATACATATTCCTACGCAACTCCACCATGGACGTCAGCATAAAGGGCGGTTTTTCGGTTGGCATCGAAGGAGCACCTCCGCCGCCCCCACCTCCACCTCCACCGCAGAATGTGACGGTGCTGCAGTTCTACACCCTCATATGCCTCAACAACTCCCATATGACCGTTTCTGTCAAAGGCGGAATACACATAGAGCTCAGCGCGCAGTCACCGTCCTATACGACAATCATCTGTCTTGATAACGGCACTTTGAGTATTGGCTCTTCAACCACGGAACATGGTAACGAAGGCAGCAGTGAAAACAGCAATCCAGTCGAACAGCAGGGAACTGAAGCAGAGTCTGCTTATGCATTCAATACAGCAGCCCCATCAGTGAAGATAAAGCTGATGTTTGTCCAGCCCCTCGCATACGCAGGTTCATCGCTCTATGTCCAGGGTTCGTTCAGCATCACCGGACAGGCTACCGGCCATTTTGCAGGTCTTCCGCTTTCAGTCAGCGGAAGTGCAGGAAGCCACCTTGCTGAGTCGATTGCGTTCCTGTTTCTGAATCCCACCGGTCCACCGACATGAGCATTCATGCTATACGACTCCCCAAACCTTTTACCAAACTGCTTTCACCCTTTTTTTGCGGCAATCCCCCAAACAGACAGAAGACATTAATTAATAGCTGGCTATTTCCACCCGTGAACGTGAGAATCGAGATACTGGACATAGTAGCTGTTGTGGTCCTTGTTTGTCTGGTCTTCGTAGGCTACCTGTTCCTCACACCGACATCAATAACACAGTCAACCAGTGCAACAAGCCTTGTTCAGACCAGCGGTACTCCCGCAACCTACTACATCAATTTCAGCGCAAGGGACGGTTACAGGGCCATACCCCTTTCAATCGCTGATATAAATTTCACAGGACCAGGTGGATGGACTTACTCCATTGAGCACACCGCTTTCACTCTTTATTCCGGCAGCAGCTTTTCAGACGTCATAGACGTGTACGTGCCTGCGAACGCCACGCCAGGAAGTAATTCCACGCTTTCATTCTCCCTGCTTTCTCCATCAGCGCCGGGCGGCTATGCCCAGTCATTTTCATTCCGGACAATTGCCGCTTCGAAGCCATTTGTCCAGTCAACCGGCGAGGTGATAACTGTGGATACGCAGGGGCTGGATTTTGTTCCCTGGTACGCCGTCATCGGACCATTCGCTCTCGTTGCCGCCTCCGTTGGCACTGGCATTGTGCTTGTCTACCCGGAAAGGCCAAAATGAAGGGAAGAGGCGGCGACAGGTTCAGAAGGTGATTGCAGCCCGCAGCAAAGCGAACGCCAGGGTGCAGGAGTTTTACCTGTTAGAGGAGAATGGCCGGGCACCTTTCGATGGAAGTGAGAAGCACCCTCCGCGAACGGTGAAACGAAATACTGCAGGATGTGGCCACAGTTGGGAAAACAGCTGTTTAGTTTGCTGCCCGCATCAGCGTGCCCGTCAGATGCAGGAGGCTTTCCCTGCAATATTTCAGCCTCCCCGGAGTACTGGATTGCGGAGGTGAGTTGAACAGCAGGATTGCATCTCAAATGGCATCCCGTGGCATACGAACAATTTTAGAGTGGAACACCACGTATCTTCCAACGCATCCGCGGAGGAAAAGAATGTCAGCTGAAAGGTTAACTAACCGGCCGGCGAAGCACTACATCGGCGGCCGTTTTGTTGTGTCCAGGAACGGAGAATACTTTGAGGACATATCTCCTTCCGATAATTCTGTTATTGCAAGGATTCCTTCGGGCGACTCAGACGATATAGACGATGCAGTTGCTTCGGCTTCAAAGGCCTTCGAAGGGCATGGGTGGAGGGACGTGGATGCTGAGGACAGAGGAAACGTTCTGAATGAGATTGCTGACGCAATTGATGAGAATGCAGAGGAGCTCTCAGTCCTGGAAGCAATTGACACAGGCATACCTGTCAGGCAGACAAGGGGCCAGGTCGCGAGAGCGGCGGAAAACTTCCGCTTCTTTGCAGACATGGCAACGGAGATATCAGGCCAATCCTTTCCATTCAGAGGCGAATTTGTAAACTACACGGAAAAGAGGCCTGCAGGTGTTGCCGGCCTGATCACTCCATGGAATACGCCGCTTATGCTCGAAACCTGGAAGATAGCACCCTGCCTCGCTGCAGGCGATACCTGCGTGCTGAAGCCTGCTGAATGGTCGCCATTGACTGCCTCAAGGCTTGCTGAGCTCATCGACGGAACATCCCTTCCAAAGGGAGTGTTCAACCTCGTCCATGGGTTTGGTGAAACAGCGGGTGCCTCTCTTGTGTCGCATCCGGGAGTGAGGCTCATATCATTCACTGGGGAAACGGTCACGGGAATGGAAATAATGAGAAACGGTGCATCCACACTCAAACGTTTTTCAATGGAACTAGGCGGCAAATCGCCTGCTGTTGTCTTTGAGGATGCTGACATTGAAAGGGCTGTCGATGCAGTCATATTCGGTGTCTATTCGCTGAACGGTGAGAGGTGCACGGCGAATTCGAGGCTGCTGCTACAGGATTCAATATACGATGACTTTGTGAATGCGGTTGCTGAAAGGATCGGAAACATAACCATAGGTGACCCTCTCGACGAACAGACGGAGATAGGCCCGCTGATCCATCCTGAACATTTGAAGAGGGTGATGGGTTACATTGAATCAGGCAAAGAGGAAGGAGCCGTTCTCCTTCAGGGGGGACGGAGACCTGCAGGATTGCGCGAGGGAAACTATCTGGAGCCGACGCTCTTCACTGAGGTCGATAACAGTATGAAGATTGCGAGGGAGGAGATATTCGGACCTGTTCTCGTCGCACTGCGTTTTTCAGATGAAGCAGAGGCAATATCCATCGCAAACGACACGCAGTACGGTCTTGCCTCATATGTGTGGAGCAGGGACATAGGGAGGGCACACAGGGTGGCATCAGCGCTCGATGCAGGTCTCTGCTGGATAAACTCGCATAATGTGCGCGACCTGAGAACACCGTTCGGTGGCATGAAATGCAGCGGCATAGGCAGGGAGGGCGGAAGGTACAGCTTCGATTTCTACATGGAGGAGAAAACGGTTCATGTCTCTCTTGGAAGGCACAGGATACCGCGTTTCGGCTCTTCTGTCCGGGGCGGGGGAGCGAAGACCACTGGATCCTCTAAATAAGATGAAGTGGATATGAACAGGTGATAAATTTGCCAGTCAGGAACGGCAGAAAGTATTTGGACGATCTTGACAGAACAAGGAGGGAGGTGTGGATCGGTGGAAGAAAGATAACAACAGGCATCACCGAACATCCCGCCTTCAGACAGATGGCTGTCACCATGTCAAAACTTTATGACATGCAGTGCGACCCGGAACTTGAGGATGAGATGACATATGTCTCCCCCTCCACGGGTGACAGGGTGGGAATGAGTTTTCTTCAACCCGTAACAAGAGAGGACCTCCTTAGGAGAAGGCGTATGATGAAGCGCTGGGCGGATTACTCCGGCGGCATGCTGGGCAGAACGCCGGATTACCTCAACAGCGACATCATGGCGATGGCCTCCGCCTCAAGATTCTTTTCCCTCGCCGACCCTTCATTCGGCGAAAACATTGTCAATTACTACACATACGTGAGGGAGAATGACCTTCTGATGACTCACACCCTGATAAACCCTCAGACAAACAGGTCGGCACCGCCATCGAAGCAGAAGGATCCGTTCATTGCCGCGAGGATAGTGGAGAAGAGAAGGGACGGCATAGTGGTAAGGGGCGCAAGGATGCTCGCAACCTTTCCTCTAGCAGACGAAATAATTGTTTTCCCCTCCACTGTGATAAAGTCTGGACCGGAGGATTTGCCGTATTCAATGGCCTTCGCAATACCTGTCGACTCTCCAGGCCTGAAGTTTCTCTGCAGGGAGCCCTTCTGCTCCGATTCAAGGTTCGATCATCCACTTGCCTACGGATTCGAGGAGATGGATGCTGTTGTTGTCTTCGATGATGTCTTCGTTCCCCGTGAGCGTATCTTTCTGCTTGAGGATGCAGAAAGGGCAAATGTGCTGCACGAGCGGACGGATGCTGTTGTGCACATGTCGCATCAGGTGGTTACACGTGAGATAGCAAAGACAGAATTCATTCTCGGTGTTGTCTCCCTTATGGTGGAAACAATCGGTATCGGGCAGTTCCAGCATGTGCAGGAGAAGGTTGCAAGGATCGAAATGATACTGGAATCGTTGCGGGCCTTGCTGATTGCATCAGAGCAGGAGGCGGAGCTGAACAGCTGGGGCATAATGACACCGCGCTTCAAGTATCTCAATGTAGCCAGGAACGTCTATCCGCGCCTCTATCCTTCTATCAGGGAAACGCTTCAGCAGCTTGGAGCCAGCGGCCTGATGGCAATGCCCTCCTCCGCAGACATGGAAAGCGAGATCAGGCACTATATAGACACATATTACCAGGGAAAGAATTCCGGTGCCGAGGAGAGAATCAGGCTGTTCAAGCTTGCGTGGGACATAGCCGGCAGCTCCTTCGGCTCAAGGCAGGAGATGTATGAAAGATTCTTCTTCGGCGACCCTGTGAGGATGGCCAGTGCATTTTACTCCTGGTATGACACATCCCATTTCAGGAAAATGGTCAGCGATTTTCTGGACAGGGAGGACTGAACGGATGGATGCCCCGTTCGATATCGTCAGGGCATCACATATCGAATATGTCGTGACCGACATTGATGAGGCAAGAAGGTACTATTCTGCAACTCTGGGCATGGTTGAAACGGCTTCCGAGGGCAGCAGAGTGTACCTCAGGGGGATAGAAGACAGGACACATCATTCGCTCGTTCTTACAGAAGGGAGGAGGCCCGGCCTTTCGCACATGGCATTCAGACTCCGCTCGGAACTGGATATGAAGAAGGCAGAAAGATTCCTTGAGGCCGAGGGCATCCGTCATTCGCTGGCGGAGGGGGAGGAGAAGGGTATCGGTCCTTCTCTCCGCTTCCAGGATCCCTCTGGCTTCCCTGTGGAATTATTCTACCGTACAGATGCGGTGGAATGGGAACTGCAGAAATACCATTCGCATCATGGCGGCAGGATAATGCGCATCGACCACTTCAACGTGCTCGTGCCCGATGTCGCTGGAACTGTGAAGTGGTACGTTGAGAAGCTTCATTTTGCACTATCGGAATTCACTGAAGATGACGACGGCAGCATGCAGGCGGCGTGGCTGAGGAGAAAGCAGTCCAGCCATGACATAGCTGTAATGCGCGGGCATGGGCCGCGCTTCCATCATGCAGGTTTCATTGTTTCCGACAGGGACAGCATACTCGACTGCGCAGATATACTCTCCTCATCGGGATATTTCCGCAGCATCGAAAGGGGTCCGGGAAGGCATGGGATTACAAACGCATTCTTTCTCTATCTGAGGGACTCGGACAGGCACAGGATAGAGCTGTATACGGGAGACTACATGGCAGCAGACCCTGACCTTCAGCCTGTCAGGTGGTCTGTGCACGACCCAAGGCGCCAGACCTTCTGGGGCGCCCCGACACCCGAGAGCTGGACCAACGAGGCAAGCGATGTAATTCCATTTGATTTCCCCGCGCATCATAAAGATTAATTAACCGGTCAGCCGTGATAAAGACTCCGGTATGTTCTGCATAAAGTGCGGTCGAGAGGCCATCAGAGGCATGGTCTTCTGCGAGGAGTGCTACTCGCAGTCAGAGCCATTTGCAAAACTGCAGCAGTCGTTTGTCTTCAGCACATGCCCTTCCTGCGGCAGGTTCAGGGAAGGACAGCACTGGGTCGAAGTCGGAGACAGGATTGAATACGTTTACTCTGCAGTCAGGAAGTCGCTTGAGACCATTCCGGGTACTTCAGTGCTTTCTTTCGAGCTGAGCGGTTTCAGGGAGGACCAGAACTCGTTTCCGCTTCATGTTTCATTCGAGACAAGAAACAGCGGCGTGACGAGGAAAGAGGAAGGTGAGGTGAACGTCAGGGTACAGAGGAATACATGTCCCACATGCAGCAGGAGGAGCGGCCATTATTTTGAGTCAACAATACAGATAAGAGCCCTGGGCAGGATGAGAAGTGAACTGATGGCTGACGCCGAGGAATTTGTCAGGAAACTGTGCGCTGATACAGCCGCGAGGGAACCGGATTTCTTTGTGTCCTCAATCAGATCAACGAGAGGCGGTGTGGACATGACGCTCAGCTCAAGCAGCGCCGGTTATTCTATCGCCAGGAGCGCTGCGCATCATTTTGGCACGGGGGTTGTGGCCACACGCTCGCTCTACGGACAGAAGGACGGGAGAAACATCTACAGGACCACCTATCTTCTGAGAGTCCCCATGCTCGCGGCCGGCGACTATGTGGAATACGCCGGCGCACATTACAGGGTCTCTGATACATCCGGCGGTGTTGTGCTGGAACCGCTTTCCGGCGGAAGAAGAATGCACCTGCCCTTCCAGGATCTGGAAAGAGTCCGTTTCATAGGAGGAAGGGAAATGGAGACTCAACTCACTGTCAAATCATCCACCGGCGGCCGTATAACAGTTGTGGACATGTCAACCATGACAGAAGAGGTGCTGAGATACGGAAGGGCCGTGCGGAACGGCGAAAGCATACGGGCCGTTAGGCTCGGTGAACGCCTCTATCCGCTGTGAGGCGCCGCTCCGGTTTTCCGGTGCCAGCTCATTTCAACAGAATGGCAAACTGGGCATGTACCGTCTTTCCGATGACAAGCACCCTTTCCGGATCCACATATCCGAGTTCTATTGCCTTGGCCACGGATCTGTGGCCAACTATGTTTACGATTGTCGCCTCAGACATGTATTGGCCGAGCTCATCCTCCCCGATCTCCCTGTCACCGTAGAAGCTGCGGTAGACCTCAATCCTCTTCTCCCCGTCCATGAATTTCATGCCCAGTATTTCGGAGTCGCAGACTGCAAGTATTGTTTCCCGGGGCATCCGATGGATCTTGATTGCAAACAAAAGCATCACTTTTGTGAAACGATGCGGTAGATGCCGTTCCTCACTTCAAAAAGCTCGCCGGCCTTGGACAGCTTTTCGATCAGCCTGCGTGTTTCCTCCTCGCTTATGTTGTATTTCTCCGATCCTGCGACAATCTCCTCAATCGAAACACCGCCCGATGCCCCCTGCCGTACAATGTCGAGTATGACGCTTACATGCGTTCTCTGGCTGTGGCTCATCTCACCGGCGATCTTGTCTATATCCCCTCCGGTCACCTTGGAAAGGTAGTGCCAGACAATCTCTATTGCCCTCTCCGCATCTTCGATTTCCACAGTCTCGCTGAGCCGCCCCCTGGCACTCGCCTCCGAAAGCCTCACGTATGCCTCAAGCTGCCTTGCAGTTATTGGAATGGAGGCGCCCTTGGCCTCCCCCATCTTTCTTATGCGCAGATACTCCTCCTCAATGATCTTTATTGCTCCGTCCGTGAGGACAGGATTGATTCGCTTTGCATAGGATATGTACTTCCTGAGGAACTGCCTGTCAAACCGCGGCTCAACGGATCTGCTCTCCTGTTCCACCTTCTCCTCCGATATTCCCTGCGGAAGGTCCAGGACCTTTCTCCGCTCCCCAACCCTGTGTGCCCTCAGTATGTGGTCGGCAATATTCCTGTCCACTGCGCTGTTCGGCCTGTCCTTCAGCACAAATATAAGATCAAACCTTGACAGAAGTGCAGGCGGAAGATCTATCTGGTCTGCTATGAGCTGCTCATCCTCGAATCTGCCATAACGCGGGTTCGCGGCTCCCAGTATTGAACACCGGGCCTGCAACGTTGCGGTGATACCGGCCTTAGCTACAGTGATGATCTGGCTTTCCATTATCTGGTGCATTGCACTCCTGTCATAATCAGTCATCTTGTCAAGTTCATCAACGCACGCTATCCCTTTGTCCGCAAGAACCAGCGCCCCAGCTTCAAGCGTCCATCTCCCCTCGCCGAATTCGTCCTTCACCGCGGCAGCGGTGAGTCCCGCAGCCGACGAGCTCTTCCCGCTTGCATAGATGCCTCTTGGCGCGAGTTCTGACATATAGCGCAGCAGCTGGCTTTTGGCCAGACCGGGGTCGCCCACAAGGAGTATGTGTATGTCTCCCCTGATCCTTGTTCCGTCCTGCATCTCCTTTGAGACACCGCTGAATAGCTGCAGTGTGAAAGCAACCTTCTCCACGTCAAAACCGTAGATTGTAGGGGATATGGAAGAGGCGATCTGTTTCAGCACGTCGCCACTGGCTGCGACTCTGCGGATATTTTCAATGTCCTCCGGAGTTATCTGTATCTCATCATATTCGTGTTCCCTGTACTCCGCAGAATTGACCTGGAGCATGATATTGAAGAGTGTTGATTTGCCCTGCGGTCCGGTCTTCTGTGTTCCGGTGAGTATGCCGTTAAGTATCACCCTGTCACCGGGCGATATCCTGCCCGTTATGTCGTCAATGAGATAGCCTTCGAGCCTTTCCGGCTGTGCACCCCCTCTCAGCCCTTCCGGAGGCTCCTGCACCTCAATCTTCTGTGTGTCTATGTATGTGCTCTGTTCGGTAACAAGCACAAACTTGGTGGCTCCTGCGCTCTTCCCGCAGCCCGAGCACTCCAGCGGTTCCTTCTGGAGCATCCCTTCCTGTTCCACCCATGAAATCTCATTGCATCTGACGCACCTGAATGCAGCCTTCTGAAGCCTGGGTCTGACCTCCGTCACCTTCCTGACAAGACCTTCGACGCACACAAACTTGCCAAGATGCTTGCTTCTGAGGTTCCTGATATCTATGTGCGAATCCACGGGCAGTCCTGTGACTCTGAAATTCAGATTCACGTTCTGTCTTTCAGGCGCGAGCTGGTTTCTTATGGCCTTCTGCGCAGCCTCAAATGATCTGGAGGGTTCTTCAAGAAGAAAAGTTGCAAAATCTGCGTCGAACCTCTCAAGTATCGAGAACTGAACAGTGAGGCTCTTCTCCTCCGGATATCTGTCAGCAAGGATCATTATCTGGCTACCGAGACCTGTCTCGTGGAAGAACTCATCCCACTTGTTTATGAGTGCCTCCTCATTGTACTGTATCGCTATAGAATATGCCATTCCTATCTCTCAGCGCTCTTGAACTGGAGAAAGCAATACTATAGATAAATGTGACCCGGGACTGGCCGAAAACACTGGCATCCATATCTCCAAAGGAAACAGTCGAAATACTGTTTCCACTGCAGCGGCGCCGCACTGCCTGTTATATGGTGTATCAAAGTGCTCCTTCCGGTCTGCAGACATATTCCCATTGTATTTCTACCACTTCCCTGCTGGTCCTGGCAGCCGCATATCTTTCCAGCGGTTCCCTGTTGAGTGTGATGAAATTCAGACCCCAGGAAAATTTTGAAAGCGTATTCAGCGCCTGTTCGCGCAATCCCGCTATGTACAGCGCAGCAGCCACAGCCTCCACGCTGCTCAGCTGGAGAGGCCTGCCCCACATTACGGGATTTGCGGCAAGGAGATACGGAAGTGCCCTCCTGTGCTGGAACCTTAGCAGAGGAGGGTTGGATTCTATGTTTCTCCATGAGAAATCAAGCACTGCAACGCCTGAAGTCTCAATCCGCCGTCTGTCTTCGGCCGAAAGGGCCTTTGCGGCTGTAGGATCGAGAACGACCGCATTCTGCGGTATGTGCGCGAGCTTCATTACAGGATGTGCCAGACTGAACCGTACCATTTTCCGCGCGGTGCACTTCTTTGGATCGTCCTCGCCGGCAATGTATGCATAGACTTCTGCCACGCCACTCTTATTGGCAGCAGCGCATATGTGTCTTTTGTAAGTTTATCATTACGAATTATTGATGTAATACTACGATTTTAGAATTAGAAATATGGCAAGGTATTGATGCAATTATTTTACATCTATTTATTATTATAATTATATCCTTTATGGAACGGGCAGGACATGCCTTCTTTTCCGCGAAGTGATCTCTCTGATTCTCCTGCCATGACTGGCAGTGTTTCATGGCCGGAGGCAAAGATCAGCATTTCCTTCCGGACATCATTAATTTAATTTTGACAATATAATTATTGCCGGGTGACTGCTGTTAACAATTTCTTCACCATTCATTGTGTCTCGGAATACTTTTCGGCACGCTGTCAATATACAGTTTTGACAAACATTTTAAAAAGACACCTGCGTTTTATTCATCAGCGAGGGAGAATTTGGTAGGCAGAACCACGTCTTCGTGGGTAGCGGCAGCTGTGGCTTTTTGTTACCTCAGCTGGAGGAGGCTGACGGTAACCGACTTCGACTACAGCCCTGCTGCTGGTCTGCGCGCCTTTGCGGAATTAAAGGGAGGGGGTTGCAAGTTGCCACTTTGGGATCCTGTGTAAAGATAAAATTTAAGCGCCGATCGACAAACCTTTTTTAACTTCTTCTCCTGGAATGCTGCATGAAATATTTTTTGACGCGATGATTTCCTGCTGCGCTCTTTCGTTGTCATTTTTCGACAGCAGTGCCAGACCGAACTCCTTGTGGCATTCCCCTGCCAGTTCAAGGTTTCCTGAGGTGTTGGCCAGTCTTATTGCCGACAGGAACAGCTTTTCCGCCTCATTCCATGTGCCCCTGTGTGTCAGATATATCGCGTTTATAAGGTCTCTGTAACAGAGCAGATATGCATCGAAACCCTCTTTGAGAACGTTCTGGATTGAGTCCACGGCCTTCTTTGCGATTTCGTAGTTTCCTATTTTGGAGTTAGCATAGGCAAAATTGAGTACGCCTATGCATTCTGAGTATTTGTTGTTGCCCTGCCTTGCCAGGATGATCGCCTTTCTCAGCAGCGGTATCGCATCGCCGTACCTTCCGGTCTGGATGTGCATGGCCCCGAGATTGTTGAGAACACGTGTCTGTTCTTCTATGTCATTGAGCGCTTCGAAGAATTCAAGAGTATTCAACCAGTATCTTTCAGCAGTTGCATAGTCCTTTGCGAGCGAATAGAGAATGCCAAGGTTGATTTTCACCTTCGCAACACCAAGCATATTCCTGATCTGGAAAAACCGCTCACGACTCTTCTCAAACATCATCATCGCTCTCTTGTAGTCCCCCATCTTGAACAGGACGCTTCCCGCATAGCGGAGACTGTCGGCTTCCCTCGAGACCTCACCTACCTTGCCGAACGCATCCGTTGCGCTGATGAAGTATTTCAGCGAAGTTTCGAGGTTTCCCCTCGCGTTCTCTATCCTCCCCATCAGGATTGACGATTCGCCTTCGAAGAAGACACTCCTCAACTCCTCTGCTTTCTTCTTGAGTTCCATCGCGTAAATAAGCGCGCTGTCATATCTGCCGATGCCCAGGCACAGATCCGACAGGGCCATCAGTGTCTGGGGCATCATCGAAACACTGTCATCCCTCTTCAGCGCATCAAGCCTTCTGAGAAGAGAAACATGTTCCTGTTCGGTATCGGAAAGGTTGAGAATTTCGGCCGGATTCTCGTATATCTTTCTTCCCTTTTCTGTGAATGCGTAAATGACATAGTCATTGTCTTCGGGAACGCCCTTCTGCTCCTTCACCCATCCCAGGTCTATGAGTGCATTTATGTACTCAAGAAGTGTCTTTTCAGGTATCTTCCTGAGATCCTTGTCCGGCAGCTTCTCCCTTGTCTCCCTTGAGACAATTATGTTTATCAGTGCCCTGCAGCCGAACTCTATGTCGTAAGCCATCTGTATAAAAATTCACACGTTTCTGTATTTAAGCTTGCCATCTCATTTTGAATTTTGATAATTACTTATGATAGTCGCCCCTTTAACCGGTGTCGGAGGAGGTCTGAAATTCATGCCATATGCCAATCCGGCATTGAAGATTCATCTGCCCTTCAGGCGACCTTCGACGAATTTCTTCACATATTTAGCAAATATATCGACTTCAATATTTACTAAGTCTCCCTTCCTCCTCTCTTTGAATACCGTCCTTTCGAGCGTCTGGGGAATCAGGTAGATTGTAAAACCGCTCCGCGAAACCTCTGCGGGGGTGAGGCTTGCGCCGTCAACCGCAACGAAGCCCTTGTCCGATATCATCTCGCCTATTTCGGGAGGGACGCTTATCACCATCCTCACAGATCCGCCATCCCTGCCCACAGAAACAATCCTGCCTGTCCCGTCAATATGGCCGGCGACAATATGGCCCCCGATCAGGTCGGAACTCTTCATGCTTCGTTCAAAGTTGACAGCATCCCCTTTCTGCAGTTCGCCAAGGTTTGTCCTCCTGAGTGTTTCGGGAACAACATCAAACGCGACCATCCCAGGCCTGCAGTTCACGGCTGTCAGGCAAACGCCGTTAAGTGCAATGCTGTCCCCGATGGACGCGATCCTGCCCTTTCCGAAGCCCACCGATAGTCTGATACTGCCAGACCGGCGTTCAACAGACCTGACTGTCGCTGTTCCCTCCACTATGCCGGTGAACAAGACTATCGCACCCCGGGTGTTCCAGTTCTACTTCCGGCAAAGACGACCCTGCCTGACTTGATCGTGCAGACAACCTCATCAATGCCTGCTCTGTGAACCACGGAGGACACGGGATTTTTTGTTCCCAGCATCCTTTCTGTGGTCATGTCGAGCATCACAATATCCCCTGCGAATCCAACAACGATGCTTCCCGACTCAGCAGCACCCTTCCTTCTTGCAAGTTTTGCGCCGTTGAGTGTCGCCATTCTCAATGCATCAATGTCTTTCAGGACACCGGCACGTCCTGCCCTGACATTGCAGATGCGGGAGATGAAATCCATTTCCCTGAACATGTCAGGGGAATTGAGCATGATGTTGTCCGTCCCCAGAGCAATATTTATTCCGGCCTGCATCATTTTTTCGACAGGCGGAACACCAACGCCAAGGATGGAATTGGACCGTGGGCATAATACGGCACTGCATCCGGCATCCTTTACAAGCATTATGTCGTCATCTGTTGCGTTTGTCATATGCACAACGAAGTCGGGCCTGAAACTTCTCACAGCCCTGAAAACCTCAGTCTTTCCTGTCATCTTTATCGATTTGCTCTGCGATGCCACGCTCTCCGCGGCATGTATCGCACTGATTCTTTTCCCGCTTAACTGCCTGATCTGCTCCATTGAGCTGTCGCTGTACTCGTTCACCCCGCTCAACCCGGTACCGTCAAACGGTGCAATCCTTTCCGCGAATTCTGACAATTCTCTTGCGTTGAGCGGCACGTTGCCCTCCACCTCCTGTTCAGTGAAGTATCTCTGAGGTCTTCCCAGCACTGTCAGTATTGACGACTGTGGATTGTCTGAAGAAATCTCGCCAATTATGCCGTAATCCTCTTCATGGAAATCGATTGCGTCTGTAATTCCGGAGCGGATCATTTCTGCAACCGCACTTCTCATGGCCTCCCTCCTCTCCTCTCTGCCAAGTCTGCTCAAACCGGTGCGCTTGAGGCCTGTAACAGGATGGACAAGCTCTTCCAGAGTCATCCCTGCGCCGGCATCCTTCAGCGGGGCATCATTGAGATGGACATGTGCGTTCACAAAACCCGGAATCGCAAGCATCCCCTTTCCGTCAATGGTGATCAGGCCGTCGTACCTTCTCCTGTATGCAGCTGTCTCATTCTCTCCAATGTCAGCTATAATTCCGCCGGCGATCAGTATGTTCATTTTCTTCCTCAACTCAAATTCCGGACCTTGAAGGACTGACGCATTCCTTATTATCACATTGCCGGATGTGTCGGCGCTGGAGTGCAACAACCGGAACCACCCTATTCGGCATTGCGTCTGCGGGCGCGCCGCATCTTCCTCAGCGTAAGCGTCATCTTCATGGCAGCATCAGCGGCTCTGACAGCATATTCCTCGGCCCGATCGGATGCCTGCTCCCACGTCATGCCGGGACCGGAGATTCCGAGAGCCACTGGCTTGCCGTGCTTCAGCGACAATCCGACCACCGAGGACGCAACCTCTCTGGCTATGACACTGTCGTGGTCTGTGTCGCCCTTCACTATGGCCCCCAGCGTAATTGCGCAGTCAACATCCCGTCTCGATAAAAGCAGGTCAAGGAAAAGCGGTATGTCAAAAGCCCCCGGAACAATGCATGTTGCTGTGACCGCCATTCCATTCTCCCTGCATCGCTCTGTCGCCCTGGAGAACATTCTCGATGTTATCTCCTCATTGAATTCAGAGCAAACAATGGCCGCGCGTGCCTTTGTCCTTCCAGGCATGTAATGCACTCACCGGATGAGTTCTCCCTCAACAAAGGAGAGATTTTCAGCCCTGGCAATCTTTCTTGCTTCCCCGGCTGTCAACGGCCTGTGTGTCCTGCCGTCGAGCATCTCGCAAACGACCGTCGCCGGCGGAAGGCCTGCCAGTTTTGCGAGTCTTATGGAAAGTTCCGTGTGCCCCCGCCTTTCGCTGAGCGACTCTCTTGCCTCTATCAGTATGGGGACGTGGCCCGGTGACCTGAATGATGAATAGAACGCATCCGACGCATCGTCACCGGATTTGACAATCCCGGCAATCCTGCCAAGCTCCCTTATCGTCTCGCTTCGTTCAATGTCGCTTATGCCTGTGAATGAATTCCTGTGATTGACAGAAATGGAGAATGCGGGTCTGCCGCCGTATGGTGTCCTTCTCTCTATCATTGACAGCAGTCCACTGTATCTGGATGAGGCGACTTCAAGTATGTCATGCATGTACGGAAGTCCGAGGTTCGCTGCGACCTCATTCCCTATGGCTGCACATATGAGTCCCCCTGCCGTCTCTCTCATGCACGAAATTGTCTCCGGCGAGCATGAACCGGCAAACGCAACCATGTCCGTCTCGTTCTCGCGCGAGGACGAATCATGCAGAAGTATGATCCTTCCGTTTTTCAGTTCATTCAGCGCATCGCTGATGGTTTCATCCATCCTGTTCAGTGTCATCATAACCGGCATCTCCTAATCCCAATGGATATAAACACATTACTACAAAATTTGTTGTTACAAATATAGTTGTTAGCAATAAAGAAAATATAATGAAAAAGAGGTCAGGCGCTTCACAATGCACCGCAGAGCAGCAGGTATCTCATATACTTTGTTTTACAGCCTGTGGAGCGCTGTCATCGCGACCTCCTTCCTCTATCTGAGCGGTCTGATGGATTCGGTAGGGACGGCCGAAACCATACCCTACGTCATAGGAGGACTGATTCTCGGTTCATTCCTTTTTTCTTCGCTCTCCACGCTACGTTATTTCGGCGGACTGAAGGGTGCGCTCTATTCTGGAGTTCTGTGTCTCATGATGTTTGCTGCCGTCTACGAGCCGGTACATTACGACATGATAGTCACAAACGGCTCAGCCCTGCTCTTCTCCCTACTCTGCATGTCGGGAAACCTGCTGACTGCATCGGTCTGTCGCGGGACTGTATACAGCTCCCGCAGAATCCCCTCCACTGTACTTCTGCTCGGTACGGAATCACTTCTGATGACCACTGTCCTTCTTTCGTTCTACATAGCGCTATTCTACAGGTTCATGCCTCTGATTATCATCGCATCAACTCTGCTCTCTTTCGCATTCCTGTTTTTATGGAAGATGCAGTCGAGGCCGGCCGGCAGTACGGGGGCGGCGTAGACAATGAAGGAACGTCTTCATCTCCTTCATTGCCGCCCTGTCAAAGGAAGGTGAGCCGTATGTCCTCGCTTCACCCCTTGATTTCTGTGATTGCAGTGGTGCTTCTTCTGCTTCCGGCATATGCGGCAGCACCGGCAGCTGCCTCATCCGGCCCAACCAGGACGCCCATAAAACATGTTGTCATAATCACCATGGAGAACCACAGTTTTGACAACATATTCGGCTATTACCCGGAGGGCGGCAATCCGCTTTACGGCAACCTGACATCCGAAATGTCTGTGCCGGCGGATCTGCTGTCATCAAATCATTCGACCGGACTCACTGCTGTCCCTTCAGGCACTTTCGCCACACCAGACCCCGTTGAGGGGTATACTGCATATCATCTCGACTGGAACGGGGGAAAGATGAACGGATTTGCGTCAAATTCCGGTAAACAGTCCATGACTTATTACACTCCTTCCCAGCTTGCCATAGAATGGGATATTGCCGAACAGTACGCCATCGCCGACATGTACTTCTCAAGCGCGCTTACCGCCACGATGCCAAACAGACTGTACGAGATCGCCGGCTTTTCCCCTATCATGAATGACTACGGGCCACCCCCTTACATCCCATATTCCGAGACCATATTCTCCGAACTCGACTCGTACGGTGTCTCATGGGCATACTATGTGTACAGCCCTTCGATGGGTTCCATTGTCCTTGACTACGTCAGCGGCATACCTTCGCTTCAGTCCCACCTTCGCAGCTGGAGCACCTTTTCCAGCGAGGTGCGCAATGGCACACTTCCGGCGGTGAGTTATCTGATGCCTATAGGCATCGGAGTCAGCGGTTTCAGTCAGCACCCGTCTGATAACATGCTTGCAGGCGAACTCTGGCTACTCTTCATACTGCACAGCATAATGAACAGTCCGCTGTGGAACAGTACGGCAGTTTTCATCAATTATGACGAAGGAGGAGGCTTCTATGACAGCATTCCGCCGCCCAGGATTGAGGGGGAACAGCTTGGCTTCAGGGTACCGCTCATCCTTGTTTCCCCCTACGCCAAGGAGGATTATGTATCATCCACCGTCATGAACCACGCATCCCTGCTTGCATTCATTGATTACAACTGGATGATGCCGCCTCTGAACACTTTTGTGGCCCTCTCAGACATTCCGATTGATATGTTCACATTTACATCTGTTCCCGGCATAAAGCCGAGGCCGCCGTTAAATCTGTCCTTCCCTGGAATTCAGATGCCCTCCTCCCTCCATTTCAGCCTCCGGTCTCTTCCTACTGCCTCACTTGAAAACGACTATCCAATGGTCCCGCAGTTTCCCCTTGAATCACTTCCCTATGCAAGGGAGGGCAGTTCATCTCTGAACCTCAGCCAAATGCATGAAACGCCTTATGTAAGGACGGACAGGGCATACATTCCTGTTTATGACAGCGCCGGCTTCCTTGCCTTCACTACCGTGACGCTGTCGGTGGCTGCGGTGTTCCTGTCCAGGAAGAGGAAGTGATGAGTCAGCGGCCCGGTTCTCTCGCATCTCTGACACTCCTGCTTTTTCTGCGTTTTGTGATGTTCCTGCCGCCGCATATTCTGCATTCCTTCTGTGTGGCATCTTCGGCGACATGACCGCACGAAACGCAGATGACGTTCCATTCGACATAATCGTTAATCGCAGGTATGTAAAGGGAAATGTATTCTATTCCGAGTGCGGAGGCCGTGTTCTGTATCGAGTAATCCTCCGTCACTATCGTCGCCTTCAGCTCGAATGCGAGCGAGAGCACATCTATATCCTCAGGGGAGAGCCTTGCTATATCGCCATTTTTCTTTGCCATTTCCCTGACCATTTCAATGCTGCTCTGTCGGGGCATCTTCACCGTGAGCCTGGTATCCACGAAAAATTCAGTCCTGCTGGAACGGTAAACCCTCCGGAGCTCGCTGACGATATCGGGCGTCGTGTAGAGCACAGCGTCCGGCGGATAATCGGTGCCGCTGTACATGGCACTTGTATCCAGGACGAGCACCTTTCCTCCCTTGACTTCCGTCATATGTAATGTATGACAAAGCTTCTTCTGAGTTTATTTGCCTTTGCCCTTACATTTCTCCCCTGCAGCGCCTCGCCGATGAGCGAGGCTATCTTCTTCATTTCCGGCCTTCCCATTCCGAGCCTGGAGACCTCTGAAGTGCCTATCCTTCCTGTGGTATCCACAATGATATCATTGTCCTCCAGTTTCGCACTAAGGCCTCCAAATGTTGTCCCGGTTCTTGCAACGCTTTCGGGGTCAAGATGAAGCTGATGAGACTTCGAATATCCCAGTTCGGGAAATCTGCAACGGAGACCTATGTCGCTGAGTTGCTTTCCAAGCTCAGCAGAATTCATCTGTATCCTGTGCGCGTAATTCCTGCCATTCTTCTTCATCTCATACATCGCCTGCGCAAGGGCAGCTATTCTGTTCCAGTGTGCATTGTCTATTATCCGCCATGTCGTGTTTCTGTGAAATGACTTCCAGATGGCTTCATCGTTTGTGGCAAATATTCCCCCCTGGGGTCCGGGAAAGCTCTTGTGTGTGCTGCCAATGAGGACGTCACATCCTTCCTGGATTGGCCTCTGGAAGACTCCGCCTGCAACAAGTCCCAGCACGTGTGACGCATCATATGCAAGGATGGAACCGGCATCGCTGCACGCATCATGTATCGCCTTCACGTCGTATGGGAATAGTATGAAGCTCTGGCCGAGTATGACGAGTCTCGGTCTGTTGCTCCTTATGGCGGACGCGGCTTTCTCGGCGTCAATGTTCCAGCGTGTTCTGTCAAACGGCAAATCTATGGATTTCAGCGAGAATATATCTGGAATGAATGCGCTGCCATATCCGTCATATCCGCCATCCATGGAGGAAATTGACATCACTGTATCCCCCTTTCTGCACACGCTTGCGAACAGGAGCAGGGAGGCTATATGTCCTGATATGGGTTTGAGCGAAGTTTGTGCACCGAATAGGCGCGATGCAATCTCCGCGCCTTCTGCTTCAACCTCGTCCATGAAGCGTGTGCCTCCGTAGCTGTTGGGGGCACCTCCGTTGTCAATGAATTCGTTGCTTCTGAGGGTGTACCTGCCTGCCATGTCAGATCCGAGTATTTTCCTTACTGCAGGGCTAAGTATGTTTTCGGATGGCTGCAGATTTATGCATTTCGTGTATCGCCAGCTGTCATGCTGTCTCACAAGATCGGGGATATGCCGAGGCAAGCGGAAACCTCAGTTGTTCTGACTGTATCTCTCGTCAAAATCCGGAAACTGGATCCCAGGATATTCCTCCTCATCTTCCGTATCGATGACCATGTTGAGGAGCATGTTGACGATCTCCTTCATCTCCTTGATCTCGCCGCGAAGGGAATCTATTTCCTTCCTCAGCTGCTCCTCTTCTCTACCGCGTGCACGTTCCTTTCTGGGTGCTTTATCCTTGGGCATGTGTTATTTACCCTCGAAATACTCTATCACAATAAAGCTTTAACCCTTTCTGTTCCGTTTGAGGCGACATTAGTGAAAAACGGCAGAGCCGTAATCGTCTGCTATCTTTCTCTTTTCAAACCTTTCGCATTCATCGCAATAAAGGGATCTGTCTTTTAGCCTCAGAATCGAATGGCATCGCGAACAGTAGGCCATCACCACACCCATATGGCTGTTGACTGTGCTCAGCTGTATTGAAGGTGATGACTGTATAACCTCTGCCCTTATGATATCACCAACATGCACCGCCTGTCCTACGGATTCCGTATACTGGGGGGACATTGCAGATACATGGAGTGTGGCGTCAGTGTTACCTGTTATTCCCCTCTCCTTTCCCTCGATGGAAAGGAGCTCGCAGACTGCCATTGAGCTTCTGATATCAGTGACCGTAGCATATACAACATCCTTCTTCTTCGGCTCTGCAACAGGGTTGAAGGGTATTATTGAAGCAACATGGTTCTTCCCGTCTAGAACCAGTTCTCCGGTCTCGCTTGCAATGATCTTTCCGTCAGCCTCATACGTGCCCTTACCGGCAGCATACTCCTCAACGATGGCCACAACGTCCCCTGGGACGACAAGTTTACCTTTCATCTATCTCGCAGCTTGTTAATGTTAACTGCCTTATAAAGGATTAGACGGAACATCTGCCTGTCATGGGTGTGGAAGGGAAATGTCCTTGGCATGCGATAGGTTATCTCGGATGCAGCTTCTATCCTCCCCCCAAACTCCCCTATCTTTTGCCTTATGAACCTGTCAGTCGACCTGAGATGCATTGTATAGACAGTGGTACCAATCTCCAGCGCCTTCCTGAGGAATGGGATATCTGCATTTCTTGTCTGAGAGCCGAAGGGCGGATTCTGGAAGACAGTGTCATAGGTGCCTTCGAATTCGAGCACATTCAGCCTGTGGAAACTTATTCGCATTAGTTGTTCTCTGCTGAGTAACCTTTCTGCATTCTCTTTCGCCTTGCTGACCGCGTTCTGTCCCACATCTATCCCTGTGACGCTTTCGGCGCCCAGAAGGCACGCACCTATCGAGAATACACCGCTCCCGCATCCGAGATCCGCGACCTTCCGTCCCTCTATGTCTCCGCACATGGCTGCGTTATACAGTATTCCCGCGGCTATGTCTGGAGGAGTGAAGTACTGTTCGAGCGCAGGATCCGGTTTATCCAACTGCGATATATGTTCGAGCAGACCTCTCAACCTGTTGAGTTTCATACTGTTCATTCAGGCTTTCTCTCCTTACAGAATATGATGCGCCTATAGAATTATGCCGGGCTCCGGGTGACCATCAAAAACGATTTGCACCGTTTGACGGCGCATGGCATAAAATTATTAATGAGCTAGCATCTATTTTGCTTTATGAAGGAAGTTCTACCCGGCGTTTATCTTATAGACCGTTATTCGCTGAAGTCTTTTGGAAATTCGGGTTACTTTATAACTCATCCTGAGGGGAATGTACTCATCGACGCTCCGGAACTGAATGAAGCAGACAGGGGCTTCATTTCAAAGAAGGGAGGCATTGCCAATATTGTGATAACACACATAAGGGCATTCGGCGACGCGTGTAATATTAAGACGATATTCAAATCAAAGATCATAATGAATGCGGAAGATGCAAAGCTGATTAAGGGATGCGAGGCTGATGTCAAATTCACATCAGAAACGAACCTGTATGATGATGTTCTCCTGATACCCACACCGGGCTATACGCCCGGATCCTCATGCGTTCTGCTGAAAAGAGATAAGGGAATTCTTTTTTGTGGAGATATGTTCTGGTGGGGGAACAGGGACAGGTTCAGCAATGAACTTATGAGCTGGCCCACTGAGGAGGATAAGAAGACCTGGTATCTTCCCGATATGCTTGTGCTCAATGTGAATCTTCTTGACTCAGACATTTCAAAGATGACAGAAAGTGCAACGAGGTTGCTTGGTTATGACTTTGATTCAATCATGATGTCCCACCCGAACTATCCTCCCCGGGCACGCGGACCTGTTCTCAGCGGAGGAAAAGAGATGCTCGCAAAGACACTCGAGGCAAAGAAATTCACACAGTTCACTGACTGGAAGAGGGAAGAATTAAAAAAGGCTTCCTGATGCCATATACCGGGGCTCATGGTCTAGCGGTTATGACGTCGCTCTCACACAGCGGAGGTCCCCGGTTCAAATCCGGGTGAGCCCATATGATCCTTAAACGAATACCTTATTTGGCGATGATTGGCAGATCCGTTCCTTTCTCCTGAGAGCTAATGCAATCACCTGATGATGTGGATATAGATGAAACCCTGATTTTATAATTTGAAGACCTGATTCACGTCGACGGCAACAGTCTATCAGCGCACACTTGTTCTTTATTGTGAACGTAGCTGTATCTATCCAGTTCGGCCGCTGTTCCCTGCAAGAAGGAAGGAATTTCAGATCGGATTGCCGGACTTAGTGCGAAAACTTGAAAAGGGGGAGACTGGCATCTAAATAGCGAGATTCAAGAAGGTAGTGGTCTTCTGAACGCGATTCAACAGCGTTTGGCTGGATCAGAAGGTCAACATAGCCAACAAACACCTCGCTCCCACCGACTGCGAAGAAAGAAGTTCGATGATGGAGAGCTATGAGGGATTCCCAAAGAGGCAACATCCGGGAGTATCGTATCAATTGCAGTGGTGGCCTTCCCGGACCTGAGACCTGAAACTCAGCACAACTGTGAAGGAACCGACTGGCTGAGACTGTGCATCCCAGAAAGCTTTCAGTCGGCAATTGAAATACAGAGTTCACGAAGTCCTTTCTATGCTCACTGTCAAACACTCGCCGAGCATGGGAAGACACCGGTATTTCACATTCATGCCAGAGGAAGCCACCGTCTACGTAAGGGAGCATCTCGAAGAACGTGTGACATCAGGCGAAATGTCGCTCAGGAATCACCATTACCTCGCGTTGGCACAATGGCGTATCAGGACTAACAGCTTCCTCAGAACAAAGCTTGTCGCAAGTGAAATAAGGTATGCATTCAGCGCTCTTACACAGTGAGAAAGGAACTGCCGGAAAGGAGTTTGTTCAAAATGTCGTACGAATGGGACAATGGAATAAGCGGGCACCAGTGGCCAGGCTCAAAACTAATGTGTCTCCAATGTTTCTTGCTAATGTTGTATCCCTGGAAAGCAAGTTGTCTCAAAATCTGTCAGACTGTTCTCCTCCGGTCATCACGGCAGCATGCATGTGTTCTCAGGCACAGATTGGTTCATGACATCGACTGTGAAAAAAAGGGCGTAAACGGCATGACAGCATACATCTCTGTCTGTTCACAATTAAGTCAGCCAGATGTTTTGCCGCCGGAGCGGCGACAGCTGAAAGTGTCTTCTGAAACCACAGATGCTGCAGCTCTGTTTCTGGCTTAATTGTATTGCAATACTTTCACGTTAGATCAATGATACACTTGACACCATGACACATTCCTGCGAAATTTGTTGAGTTGTTCATGAGCAGATACCACAGGAAGAGCATGGCGTAAGCCCGCTATTGCAGGAGAGAGTGATATTTCGCGATAAGCCCAGGTACGGGAACCAGGTGAGCGGGAAAAACGAGCCGCGCCAAAGGAGATTTGCCATAATGCGAAACCGCTCACAAAGGGCGCCATTTGATGACTTTGTATGCAAAGACAAAACTCATAGATTACTCCTGATACGAAGGAAAAGAAGGAATATCGCAAGTGCGTTCAAGAGTCGTTTGTTGAGTAGAGCGAGTAAGGGAAATCCTTAAGGATGTGTTAAGCGGAATAAAATTATAATCGTTATGCTGATGGAAAGGATAGGAACAGTATCGGCCATAGCCAGCTTAAATGTTTCAGATTAGATGGCTTCAGCAAATACTGGGATCCACTGCATATATAGAAAAGACTACAGCAAAAGATCTCTGGTATGGTATATGACTTTCTCTGCACGTTTCACATCACTATGGTGCCTTTCAAACCATAATTTTCCATTCTTGCCAATTTGATCATATTCGCCGCTCTTCAGCGTTTTCACGACCTTGGTCGAAAATTCATCTTCATTTTTAAAGAAAAGAGCTGAAAAACCATCCTCAAAATTGTTATCTATTGCCAAGGGTAAATATGGCGAAATCATGCAGGTACCATAGTACGGTATCTCCCAATATCTGTAAGTATCATATCCTTCTCCCGGCAGAGACACTGAAATTTTGCTCCTCAGAATGATATCAGTGTAAGACTTCCAATCAAGTCCGTCAGTCTTTACGTATACGTTGAGATTCTTCTCCTTTGCAAGATTGCTGACTACTCTTTCATATTTTTGCCTGAGAGGGCTTGATCTTGTCCTTAGAATAAAGGAAACATCTATGTCCTTCTCTTCTCTGGCTGAAAATTGATGAGCAATGACAGTCAGATTGAGGCTTAGTGTGAGGGACATCAGCGATCTCAATGGCGGGAGCGGGAATGTATGGTGACCATAGTTAATGGCATCAACCATTAATTTTTTGAAGTACCATGCAAACTTATAATGTGACATTGTTGAAATATTGAAACTGCTCAATTTTTCTCTTTTGAAATATAATGCGGCATCTTTTAGAATCAGTCTGATGAACGGATCATCTCCTCCGTCCAAATATACTGTGCGATCGGGCGCTAATTTCATTATACGCGGAATATACTGAAGCAAATCACGATTCAATGAACCAACGATAATGATATCAAATTTATCAAATTCTATATCATCAAAAGATCTGTAAATACAGTTTTCATCCCTTCCGTTCTGCTTAAACCAGGGCGAAACAGGGAATAGTTCATGGCGTTGTTCAGTTTTATCAATATGATAAAGCGGTTTAAAGGGATATTCGTATATCTCAACATTGTCTAGTTTGTTGAGCCCTGCATAAACTATGTCCTCAATCCCATTATCTATGATTGAAGGAAGATAGAGTATTTTCAAGCTAATTGTCATCCTCATCATTGACCAATAAAAGAAGAAGTTTATAGATTTCCTTTCTCTTTCGATTTGAAATGAATATCGTTTTTACGCGAGTTGTAAATTATCAATACACTTTTGTTTTTCATTTCTAATGGGTTTCCGGCGGTTAATTCCCGGGATGTTGAATATTGTTGTTGGGCGGAGAATCACCCTACCGTGGAATGCCACAAGTTCAATCGATAACATCTTCCGGGAGGATCAATTTACAATCATGGAGTTCTTAGAATTTGGAAATGTAAGACCAAACACAATCAGAAATAATCAAGGAACGACTGATGGATGAACCAGGGAGTAAGAACATTGGTGTATACCAGCAGATGTATACTTCAGATCCCCTGAACAACTATTGCAATAATCCGTGAATCATTACAGGTCTCAACATCTTTTGGCCTCCGGATTAGGTCTTCAAGCCACCGTGAACGTTCATTTCACAAACACCGCTGTGCTATATAATGACTCAATACATCAATGAGAGATTAAATTTTAAATGTTGCAGAGTATGAAACTTCGGTCAGAACAAATGGAAAAGAAGAATATTCTGTTGATCTCCGCACATCCACCCATTGACTATGAGTTGATTCGGGAATGGCTCAAATCCGGTCACAATGTCAGCATTGTGTCCCTGAATGTGCGATGGGACGATCAGTTCTCCGAGCTGACAAACGGAGTAAGTCGGGGGCTTCCTGCGGCAGAGCCGGATGCGATAATTTGCGGTAGCGAAAAAGACCTCCCTTATTCGTTTCTTATTAAGTTGCACAACAAATGGTTCAACACTCGTATTATTATGATACACTGGTGGATACCTAATTGGAATCCCCTGTTGTATTTGGTCAGAAATGTTTCTGTCTGTGAGTATGGACGAAAGCTTCTCATCTCACGTCAGTTCATTGACAGCCGGGTAGTATATTGCCCGGTTGACGTCAAAACGTTCAGACCAATAGATGGAATGGCGAGGAAAAAAAGGGTAATTTGCATAGGTAATAATTTCAAAAACAGGAAAGTAATGGGATACGATCATTTGATTGACATAATCACACGCATCCATGCCATCTCACCTGAAATTGAGATCGGTGTGATTGGCAAGAACGATCCTGCGGATTATCCAGAGTATGTCGACGTAAGAAGTCTCAACAAGGAGCAAATGGTAAACGAAATTGCCTCCTCTTCAGCAGTGTTCTTTACCACAACACGCAACCTGATAATGAACAGTATGCAGATCGCCATGAGTTGCGGAAAACCCGTGGTGGCATTCGATCTTGAGCCGTTCAGGGAAGTCATCAGGGACGGGGAGTCTGGTTTTCTGATACAGTGTTTCGACACTCACTCGTTTGCATTGAAGCTTGTGGATATTGTAATGAATCGTTACGAAGAAGTAGGCAGAAAGGCAAGGGAGATTATAGTTGAAAAGTGCGAAAGTTCGAAGGTAGCTTCACAGATAATTTCAGTGATCGACCGCTAGTGCCGCTTCTAGCGAGGTAGTTCTGCTTTCATAGATCGAAAAATCTAGGTCTAGGTAATGCATACACACCATGCATGGTCATACATGTAAGGGCAATTACAAACGCTGAAGGTAACAGGCTCAGAACCATCGTAAGGCATCCAAAGGACCCGATTGAACTCAGGAGAACACAGGTTGTGCTCTCCAGTACACAGGGTTTCACTCCGCCATACATTGCAACTGAAGTTCGACAAAATGACTATTTTCTCTCGTGAAATGTGGGATTTATAGGAAAACCTTTGTTTGTTGTAATGGTAACCCATTTATATGCATCTGCATACACCATAAGTGTTTCTGAAGAGGAGTTTCGCGAAGGGGAATGCATACTATTCACTCGCTGGATCCGTCAGGGTGGACGGAAGGGTAAAGACAAGGATCATAAAGCAGCTTGGAAGGCTGAGCGACGATGAGGCAAACAGGTGGAATCTGATCTTCAGGACAGAGCCGCACGATATAGGCAGATGGATACTCGACACATCCGACATAACAACACTGCACTCATACCGCCACGGCACGGTGGCACTGGCGCATGCGATGTGGAAGAGGCTGGGAATGGATTCAGCTGTCTACGATGCCCTGTCGCACGTGAAGGGAAGGTCGCTCGGTGCAAAGCTCATCGAAACGATGGTCGTCAACCGCATCGACGACCCGTGCAGCAAGCTCGCGATGCTCGAATGGATGCCGGGAACATCCCTCCCGTTCATGCTCGGCATCGATCCGGCACATCTGCATGAGAACATGTTCTACCGTGCAATGGATGCACTGTGGAAGAGGAGGGACACAATTGAAAGGAGGCTGTTCGAGAATATTGTAAGCAGATACTCGAACAGCGGCATCGTTCTCAAGGATCTGACATCCACATACTTCGAGGGCACACACTGCCCTGTCGCAAAATACGGCTACTCGAGAGACCACAGGCCGGACTGCCTGCAGGTCTCATGGTCGCTTGTCGAGACTGAAGAGGGTCTGCCCGTGACATTTGAAATCTATCCCGGAAACACGCCTGACAGGAAGACGCTGAACGGTTCCATTGAGCGCATACAGCGCCTCTTCTCACTGAAGAGCGGCATATTCGTATCTGACAGGGGCATATCCACTGAGGAGAACATCTGCACAGTGACATCGGCAGGCTTCCATTATGTTGTCGCCGAAACACTGTCAAACATCACAGATATTGTCGACGCGGCAATCGACGGCGGTCTCCGCCCTGTTGACGATGGCGTCGACCTGACATACGCCGATGTATTCAGGGAGGGCAGGTACATCGTCATACACGGCAGAGAGAAAGAGAAGGACGACATCGCCACGCTCTACAAAGCGATTGCAAAGGGAGAGGGCATAATCGCTGCAGTCAGGGACTATGCGTCGAAACATCCGGATGCAGGCGGTGAAAAGATGCTCTCCAGGGCAGTCAGGGAGATGGAGAGGCACCATCTCAGCACATATTTCACAGTTGAATGGAATGACAGGGAGAAGAACATAACCGCAGTGCAGAAGGACAAGGTTGAGAGGGAGCGCAGGTACGCAGGCTACTGGGTGCTGCGCACAGACCTGGAAGAGAGGTCTGCAGCCGATGTCATATCCATATACAAAGGACTGTGGCGCATAGAGCACACGTTCAGTGAAATCAAGTCTTCGCTCGATGTCAGGCCAGTCAGGCACAGGCGCTCTGACAGGGTCGCTGCACACATATGGATATGCGTCCTCGCATATCTCATCGGACGCATTGCTGAGATTGATGTGAGGAGAATGCAGGAGCGTAACAGCCCGGACAGGCAGCTGCCGGCAATAACGGCTGAAAGCGTCTTCAGTTCATTCGGCAGCATTGTTCTCAGCGAACATGCGGTGAAGGGCGATTCGGCCGCAGGTGGTTCACCGCAACAGAACTCACCGGATGGCCTTCCTCGCTTGCCGAGGCTCTCGGCATAGGAAAGGAGGTGTTTACGGCAGAGAAGACTGTTCAGTTTGTCTGAACAGGCGTCCCTTCTCGATTACCACTACAAATCGAAAGTGAAATTCCCGAACGATCACGCACAAAAATCCTGTCGAACTCGGGTTTCAACATCTCTTCCGGATAGTGGACTTATGTCCCACTCACCAGTGCAGTACTTTCCATATGCTGGGCTAATGCAATGGAGTGACTTCAAATTCTCCTCCCATGAAAGGAAGTGGGAAGAACATCATATACTCAAGTCATTCGATGAATGAATTTAAATCGCCTTTTATTCGTTGCAAAAATAAATTCCCACAATGCCAATCCTACGAGTATAATATATGACAATGCCGTTATTGCGGATCCGATTGCTAAGTATTCCTGAAGAACGAAAGATATCAGAGCCACATGAGTGCCTGCAGGAAAAACAAATCCCGTTGCAATGCCGCCATCAAGCGGCAGTGGTCGAATGAAGTTATTGCCAACACGTGCTGACCATCCGGAAGAATAACTAACTGGTAGCACGACAAGAATTGGCGTTTGTGACTTGTATTTTAGAGCATAACTTATTGGATTCGTATGAGAAAAACTGTATTTGACTTCACTTGAATTAAATGGTTTGTACAATGAAATCGAAAGCGTGCTGTTCATTGATGTGATGCTGAACATTATTGTTTTGTTAATGGAGACGCTAAAATTGTGTTCACCTACAGACATTGTTGTATTTTCAAAAATCACGTTTCCAGAATATACATCGAAATTTAGATCATAGGTCCCTTCCACAGGAGTACTGCCTGAAACGTTTAGGTTCCCTGTTGATCGATTTAAAAATATCGGATCGCCGTAACTTGTAAAATTCTCCGCATCAACGCGCAATTCGACATATATACTAGACATTTCAATATTCTGTGTTGTTGAGTTGCTTATCAGATTTCTTCCTAGAAATGCCTCAACTGGATCGAATACAAATGCGTTGTATATAAGCGATCCATTTGAAACGTAAGGAGGATTGCTCATAAAGTATGAGGGGCCCAGTAGATAACTTCCACTTTCATTGATCAAGCTATATGTAGGTACGTCGCTTATCGGTAATGGTGCCTGTTTAATAGAATTGTTTATTGTGGAGAATAAATAGTACAGTGGTGTACCCAGATTAAAACTTCCCAAATAAAAATAGAAATATAAAGATGAATTACTGATTTTCGGAGCGGTGAATACGACTTCTCCGCCAGCGTGTGTGTGGTTCAGTTGTTTTGGAAATATACCGTTGGCGAGTATCTTCGAGAAGTTTCCGTTGTCAGGATATTCCTGAACTACCATGCCGAATCCTGTGTCAAACGTGCCGTTGGCTGGTTCATATCCTCTAACAATCGAAGGATAAGTGTAGTTGAGATACACTTTGATGTCATTTCCCGTTACTGTATAGTTAAATTGTTCCATGGAGGAGTTGAAGAAATAAGGCGTTTTCGTTTTTGAATAAACAACGTAGGCCTGTTGTCCATTCATCAATGCAAAACTTAGCATTGAATGCGACGGTTTAACAACTCGTGAATAATTCATAATCCCCAAGTTGTATATCTCTCTATACATACTAGACGAGTTGACGTAAATATTGGAACCGGGTAACAGAGTTGTCGAGTTGAGTATCGAATCTAACCCGTCGCCAAGAGCAGGATGTCCCGCATATAGTGCTTGGACGTTTTCCTCATTTTTGTAGATATACAGAAAGCCGAATCTTTTGACCAATTTAATGTCCTTTTGTTCTGAAAGAAAATGCCTTACATATGACGAGTTCATTAGATGGCCGTTGTAGCTTACATTACCGGAGCTGTCATATACAAGGTATCCAACGCCAAGAACAGCTAGGATTTTTCCAAGTTCCAGCGTATTATTGAAATAAATATATGAATGAATGACAGAAGAGGAAACACTATTTTGGTAAAAATTTCCACCCGCCGGGCCAAGTACGTATGAATAATTGTCCTTCCAAGAAAAATCCCCACCATTTGGCATCCACATGACAGTCGTATTTGACGACATGTTGGAAAAATATCGCATTGCGTGGAAGTAAGGAGAAGGCGGACTCAATGGTTCGTAGCGCACAAACGTGTAGGAATGAAGCGTGGATTCACTTGTGCTCAGCGTCGCGAAAAGTGCTGTCACCACAACCGCTATCGCAATCAGTTTAACGATTGTAGAATTCGGGATCCTAAACCTTCTAGTAATTATCTCTGAGTCTTTCTCTCCGTCAAGCACTGTGACCTCAATCTCTTTTAATGGCTTCTTTAGATTCGTCAGTAATTCCTTGGGTTTAGGCAGATTCAGAGAACCAAAAACGAGCATCGCAATAAGAAAGGAATACGCAAGGGCTGAGAGCATCAGCCATGGTTCTACGTCCCTAGTTATACCAACGACAAGCGAAGGAGAATATTGAACCAGATATACGTACAATTGTCCAAATGGAGGATTAACACCCTTTGCAAGAAAAAGACTGATAAGGAGCAGAGAAAAGAAAAACAAGACGTATCTCTTCTTAAATGGTGCGAGAAACAAAGCGGCTACCGCAGTCAAAGGTATAAAAATATTCAGAAATGTCCAGTTCTGATAAGACCATCCAAACGAATGAAACGTCGGCTGGCCAAACATTAAAACATCGATCAGTTTCAAATAACTAGATCCGATGGCCACACCGACTTGAGAATTCCGTGGAAAACTGGAAAAGATGCCGCCAACATCCAGATAAGCAGCAGAAATTGTAGGAATAACCATGAACGCGTTAAAGATCAAGGCAGAACCAGCCAGTAAAATAATTGTCAAAAAATCGTTCTTAAATGTCTTCAAATACCTCTTGCTGCTCAACACGTCTATTGTCAAATAGATGATCATTGCGAGAGGGACAAAAACTATCCAAGTAGGGGTCATTATGCCGAAGGAACTTATGGCGCCGAATGATAATACGTCTAAAGTTTTGCGTTGCTTGAAAGTCTTGAACATGAGATAAAATAGAATCGGCATAATAGCATAGGAATAGAACCAATTATTGACAACCGGAGTTATTAAAGCAGGACTCTGCCAGTTTATAGTGTAAAAAATCGAACCCGCCAATGAGGCTACTTTGCGAACTGTATTTTCCTTTGCCGAAATTGTAGATCTGTTGAATAGTGAAAATGACCATATTATTGCAAAGTATGAGGTAATTCCAGGAATGGCGACCATTGTTAATGTAGCTAAATGATTGGCAACATAATTGCCGGCCAGTAATAGCGCGGAGTTAAAAAAATCGAAGAACAGCAGGTTGGGCAAATTTGGTCCATAATTCCAAGTGTACACGACGTTTGAAAACATATTAAGAGGTGTCCAGTAGAAGCCCCATTCCTGATTTCCGTAGAATGAATATCCCTTTCCGAAAACCAAGGGGTATTCCATCAATGAAGCTGTAACAATCGGAACAACTACTCCGAAAAGCACATCCATCGGCGAAAAATGCTTCAAATGCAAGTACGTAAATCCTGATTTGCCCCTTCTCCCAGCCATACAACTAACTTTCCTTTGTCCATTACGTTAATGGGCGGCCAGGTCTTCTAATTGTAGACCAAGCCGAACTATCAGGGTTTATTAGTTTCTTGTAGATTTAATTTTCCATTTCTGCAATGCCGAATGCTTTGGATCTCTGTTTATCGACTCGGTATGCTTTAGCACATATCCTGTCCTTCAACATTCTCTTCCTTTCGTAAGATGCGCGCCTCTCTCTGACTCGTATCACTGCTTGCTGAATGCAATCGGTCTACTGTAGACAGGAATAATGAGGATAATTGCGTGTCACATCTCTCCACTTTTCACATTTTCTTAAGGCAGTCCTGGAAAGCCGACCTTTGTTATCCTGTTCGTTGAGTCCAGCATTATGTTGATCTACAACACCTTGCCCTCTCTGGCGATTGATATCTCAATCCCCCATCTCTCGACAACTTCCGAATCACTCCATTACTTTCCGTGTGTAACAGTCCTTGAATAAGAGAGGGAAGAAATTTCTTCTCTCTCTGGACTCAGGCTTACTTTATGTCTAACTACCACATATCTCCCTGTACCATCACAAATACACTGACCAAAGCAACACGCTTCGCCGGCGACAGTGTACCAGATCTCTATTGCCGCAATAGGGCGAATCTGGCAAATATTTCTCCGGCAAAAATGGCAAAAATTAGAACGGCGTTTCCAATTCCTCACAAACATGTGTAGCTGTCCTGTGTAAAATCCAATTACTTTCGGAATTTGATTTTCACACAGTCTCCATGGTGAGGAGTCCAGGGGAGAGGGTCCGGGTCTCCCTGGATCCGCTTTCTTTTCTGTAATTCATCGCACTGCCTCCTTTCTGGTGACCTGCTTAAATGATTTCCTGTACTCGCCCGGTGTCATATAGCCGAGTGAAGAGTGTGGTCTTTCCTCGTTATAATGCCTGACGGCAGCGGCAAGCATGAGCTTCGCTGAGACGAAGCTCATCGTTTCCCGGATAAAGACATAGTTGTTCCTGAAATTACCGTGCAGAGACTCGATAATGCCGTTGTCCTCGGGCTTTCTCTTCCTTATTGCCTCGAGCGTTATTCCGAGCAGGCTGCACCCATCCCTCAATGCCGTTGATGTGAACTGGCTGCCGCCGTCTGTCTTCAGGCGCAGATCGTCCGCCCTGCCTGAAGGGAATGTGCTCATAATGGCATCCTCGACGACTGCAAACGCCTCTGGTGCACCGCATGAAACGAGGAAGTTCCAGGCGCGTATATCCCTCGTGCATGAATCCTCTATCTCGATGAATGAGCCTTTGCAGAAGTCTGTTGTTTCGATGTATGTGATGCCAGGTACCACCTGACATCAGGAACGTCCGAAATCAGGTTCCATGTCTGTGGCAGTCTGAGCCTGGGGAAAATGCGCCTCTCTCTGAAGGCTCATCTCCTTCAGCATCCTTCTCACACGCTTTCTGCTTATGAATACACCCTGTCTTCGCAGCAGCGCCCATATGCAGCGATAACCGTATGTTATGTTCTCTCCGGCGAGTTCCCCGATGAGTTTTCTCTTCTCAGTCTCATCAGCCTTCAGGCGCCTGCATGGAGTTCGTTTCACATACTGAAATGTCGACCCGGACGTGTGTAGCATGGATGCCGCCGACGACATGCCGATATCTCCATCGGATATCATTGCCCTGAACGCCTCCATGATTCGTTTTTCCCCTT
>JAGVSJ010000049.1 GCA_019720975.1 Candidatus Sysuiplasma superficiale | reverse complement strand
CTTTCAAACTCTTTCTCCCTGTTTATCATAAACGAGTCGGATGAGCCAAACGAGTCCACCTGAACAGAATGGTCTATTACAAGATCAACAGGAACCTGAGGCTGAACGATGTCAGGATTCGAGCCGCACTTCTTTACGGCCTCCCTCATTGCAGCAAGGTCCACAACAGCAGGCACACCTGTAAAATCCTGCATCAGCACCCTTGCAACTTTGAAAGGAACCTCCACATCGGCGGGGTGTGAAGCGTTCCAGTTTGCGAGTGAAACTACATCATTCTCCCTAACCGAAGCACCGTCAATATTCCTGAGAAGTGACTCCAGGACAATCCTGATTGAAAGAGGAAGTGTGTGTATTTTGCCTATGCCTGCTTTTTCGAGCGCGGGAAGGGAATAATAATGAATTTGCTCATCGTCATCCAGTTTGAATGCGTCAAGCGTATTCCACCTGCTGTGAGGGCGGGAAACGCCGCTTTTTGCTGCCATGCGTCCAAATAAGGAGCAATCCCAATTAATGCTTTTCGAAACACTGCGATAAACAATTCCTGCGTCAAGCTTTCGCCTTTCAACCGGTGGCAGGAACGGCTGGTAAAAGCCACCAGGGAGATTTGAACTCCCGACCTGCTGATTTCCAGTAATCATTACAAGTCAGCCGCTCTACCGCCTGAGCTATGGTGGCATTGACGGGCCAATTCACCTGAGTCATATAAAAACGATGCTCAGGACGGGCCGCGCGCGATAATTCCGGCCGCATCGCCCATGAGCTATGGTCTATCAGTTCCCTGTCCCCAGAGCACCGGAAAAATAAAGACGTACGTTCATAGGCAAACCATATAACGTCAGCATTTACGTCAGGGCGGCAGAATACAGAATTATTGACGAATTTATTAAATACCAAACTTAACGAATTCCACTGATCATCAGATAGGAACACGATCGGTCATTCAGCTGTTCATATGCAGGAGAGAGTTAGATATCAGTGACAGGCATTCGTAGAAGAATCTGGAGTTACCTTCAATTCTGGTATCCACCCGTAATTGCCGCTGCGGTGCCGATAGGCATTGCCATAATTATGGCTGCCCTGGGACTTTCCCTCGGCTCCAGTTCGATGGACCTTGGTATCGACCTTGGTTCTGTCGTGTATCTGATCATAATGACCTCCGCAATATGCACGGCTTATCTGCTCAGATACAAAGAGCTTGAATTCAGGTACGACTTAATCTCGGCAGCGGCATTTCTTCAGTTTCTTCTCATCAGTACTGTCATATCTGTTTATTTTTCCGATACAACATCGGACATCGTTTTTCCGATTATCGGACTGGCAACCATAATTGTTCTGGCAGCCGGCATCCCGTGGAGTACCACGAGGGAAAAGTGGCCGCCGGGCCTGATGTCTTTATGGATGTCAGCGCCAACTGTGATGACATTTGCGTTTCTTTATTCTCTTCAGAACATGTCCACAGGCGTTTTCGCGTTTCTGTCCAATAAAGTGGTTGACACACTTGCCCATGTACTGGTCATCACAATAGCGCTCATTCTCATCCTCAATCTCCGGCATCGGGCGTTTAAACCGTTTCGTTACAGTTTCCATGGCATCATAGCATTTTCGTCTCTGCTCATTGCTTCTACCGTAATTCACTTCCTGTCGACCAGAAAACTAGATCTCGCATGGTGGGTTTCCAGTTTGCTGGTCTGGCAATCGCTGCTGTTCGTATTGTGGGGTAATTTCAAGGATTACACGAGGTATGCAGAAAACGAGAGACGTACCTATCAGCTGATGGATCAGGCGCAGAACAGTTTGAGGAGAGAGGCGCCTACTAGACTCTCGACAGGCATTGTTATTACCATTTCCTCTGAACTTGAGAGCACAGGAAGTTTCAGCTACACATCAATAGATGGAAATGACTGGGAGCTTGAAGATGAGGTTGTGCCATCCAGCACAGAGGTGGCATCCATGCCGCCGAGACTCAGTTTCAGGGTAAGGGAACTGATGCTGGATGAGCCAAGCGTTTTTATCAGTTCTTCTGACAGTACGACGGCAGGCAAAAGATTGATGGAAGTATCGGTAGTTCCGTGTGGCGGAGCAGTCTTCAGAGCACCAAACGGCAGATTCCATTTTTTAGGTATCAGAGAAGCAGGACGGCAGTGGTGGGAAGGATATGAAATCATAATGCTCAAATCGATTGTCCTTGCACTGGGACTCTCAGCCTATCAGCGTGAAACGTCGGCAAAGCGCGCAAAAATGATAATGCAGCTCCTGTCAATCACACACGCGGTGGAGAGGATATTCTCGGCGTCAGATCCGGAGGAACTCCGCTCGAGGGCAATAAGGCTTATTTCGGATGATCTCGGATTCGATAATGTCTCGCTTTGGAACGTCGAAGAAAATGACGCCCTTGTGCCACGCAATTTCGTTTGGAGAGGACAGAAAGAGAGAGAACTGAATTCAAACGATATTCTGCGATTCGGAGTTGGTATCATAGGGACCGTTGCCAGCACCGGCAAACCGCTGCTCGCGAATGATGTAACCGCTGAGCCGGTGTATGTGAATCCGATCGGTTCCGACACCCGGAGCGAATATGCAGCGCCTGTAATACAGGATGACAGGGTTATTGCCGTCCTCGATGTTCAATCAAACCCTAACTCCCGCTGATTTACGTAATCTGTCCTGCGTATTGTTGTTTTTGAGTTCAAATCGACCGACAGATCTAAATAGTAGATTGCCTATATACGCTATTGTGGCAGACATACCCGGCTGGGCACTGAAACACAGAGTGAAAGGTACCGAAATAAGGTATCTCAACGGGCAGTACTACCTTTACCGTGTAACAAGCAAATATGATCCTGCAATAAAGAGGTCAAGGAAGATCACACTCGAATATCTCGGAAAGATAACACCCGACGGCCTTCTAAGGCCGAAGGCTGTCAGGGTGATGGATGAACTGCAGTACATAACAAACAGGGAGTATGGTGCATCGAGCTTCATACTCTCCGAATGCTCTGACACAATAGATCTTCTGAAAACACACTTTCCGGATGAATGGAAGGAGATTGCTGTGTGCTCTATAATGCGGCTTGACGTGCTTAAGTCTGATCTTTACGATCATGGTGAGGAGTCCAGGGGAGAGGGTCCGGGTCTCCCTGGATCCGCTTTCTTTTCTGTAATTCATCGCACTGCCTCCTTTCTGATGGCCTGCTTAAATGATTTCCTGTACTCGCCCGGTGTCATATAGCGGAGCGAGGAGTGTGGTCTTTCCTCATTGTAATGACTGACGGCAGCGGCAAGCATGAGCTTCGTTTCAGCGAAGCTCATCGTTTCCCGGATAAAGACATAGTCGTTCTTGAAATGACCGTGCAGAGACTCGATCATGCCGTTGTCCTCGGGCTTTCTCTTCCTTATCGCCTCAAGCTTTATTCCGAGCAGGCGGCACCCATCCCTGAATGCTGTCGATGTGAACTGGCTTCCACCATCGGTCTTGAGGCGCAGACCGTCCGCCCTGCCTGAAGGGAATGTGCACATAACGGCATCCTCAACGACCGAGAATGCCTCTGATGCACCGCATGAAACAAGGAAGTCCCAGGCGCGTATGTCCCTCGTGCATGAATCCTCTATCTCGATGAATGCACAGTTGCCGAAGTCTGTTGTTTCGATGTATGGGTGAGTAGCCCGGCGGAATTTCACCACCGGGCCCTCTCAGAACCGGACGTGAGCCTCTCGACTCATCCGGCTCCCATCAGACCAACCCCCGAAGGATACCCATCTGCCATTGTGCAAACAGCGACGGTTCACGTCTGGCAATGCGCCCGAGCCAGTGTGTCGCGCATCTCTGATGCTTGAGCTTTCTGTACTTGCGTCTTGCCCAGAGCACGATTGCCCTGTTCAGGTAGTTGAGCACAGGATAGAGTTCGGATTTGTAGAAGCGGCCGTAGTAGTTCATCCATCCCCTGACAGCGGGATTGAACATATGTGACAGATCCTCAATGCTCCTGTCCGGCTTCAGATGCATGCGCCAGTCATGTATTGTACGGCGCATGTCTCTCTTCGCTTCATTGCTGACTGCCGGTGTGAAGTTGATGAAGAACCTGCCGTATCTGTCCCTTGACTTTCTGGGACGGAAGGTGTATCCGAGGAAATCAAAACTCGTTTCCGGGTAGTCGCCGCATCTGTTATCGTCTTTGCAGTAGACGATACGTGTCTTTGACGGATGCAGTTCCAGTTTCCATTCGCTGAACCTCCGTTCCAGACTGTCTCGAAACTCCTGCGCCTCTTTGAGTGTGCGGCAGTGTGCCACACCATCGTCAGCATAGCGGGCAAATGGCCTGTCCGGATGGTTCTCTTCCATCCACATGTCGAAGACATAGTGGAGGAAGAGATTTGCAAGCAGCGGACTTATCGCACCTCCCTGCGGTGTGCCTTTCGTCCTCTGCCGCAACGTTCCGTCCTGCATCTGCATGGGTGCAGTGAGCCATCTCCCGATGTAGAGACGAATCCACGGCACATTCGTGTGTCTGCGGACAAGCTCCGTCATCAGTTCGTGGTCGATGTTGTCGAACAGCCCCTTTATGTCGAATTCGAGCAGCCAGTCGTATTTCCAGCATCTCCTTCTCGTTGCCTCCAGCGCGTCATGGGCGGACTTGCCCGGTCTGTATCCGTACGAGTCATCGTGGAAAATCGGCTCCACGGACGGCTCGAAACAGATTTTCACGGCCATCTGCGCCACTCTGTCCGCCACTGTCGGCACACCAAGGGTGCGGACGCCGCCTCTCTTCTTCGGTACCTCCACCGCCATAACGGGTGGTGGGAAGTAGCTGCCAGAGGACATCCTGTTCCAAATCTTGTAGAGGTTGCCCTCGAGGTCCGACTCGAACTTCTCCAGGCTGATGTCGTCCACTCCTGCCGCTCCCGCGTTTGCCTTTACTCTCCTGTATGCATCATGCACTACCTGCATGGGTATCTCAAAGGGTTTTGTTCCGTTCACCGGCTCTTCCCCTCCGGTTGACCATAGAACAGAACAGTCTGACACAATCCCTTCGCTCCACGCCGGTTACGGCGTTTCATCACTACTGCGGACTGTTCCGCCCCTGCATCCGGCATCGGTGCTGTCATCCTCGCGTTTCCACCGCTCGGATTTCTCCCTTTGCATCCGGATGCAGGTTCCCACGTTCCCGTCTGAAGCCTGTACAGCGTTGACGCCGTCTCCATGCCGGTCACCGTCTGGAACGGTATGCAGGCCTTCCGCGCTGGTGTTGTGCACACCGTCGGTAAGATAGTTCCTCCAGACTCGTCCGGGGACAACATCACCATCCCTGTTTTGATGACGTCCATACACTTTCGACAATTCGTCAGCGGTTCACTCGCGTTAGTCTCCATCTGTACTCACCTGACCAGGTCAGGCCGGGCCTTTTACCGTAACGCTCACCACCATGGCTTTTGACCACAGCGGCTTACGGTGGTTTGGAGCCTCCACCTGCATGGCGGCTCCGGGGGGCCCTCCCCCATCTTCAATCGAGCATGGAAACGGGACATGCGACCATATCCTCTACAGTACCCTAAATAGGGCGCTTTATGTCTGTTCGAATACAGTTACATGTTTTCCATTTCCTTCGTGGCGCACTTATGTCCGTGTACCACCGGACATCAGGAACGCCGGAAACGAGGTTCCCTGTCTGAGGCAGTCTGGGCCCGGGAAAATGCGCCTCTCTCTGAAGGTTCATCTCCTTCAGCATCCTTCTCACGCGCTTTCTGCTTATGAAGACATCCTGTCTTCGCAGCAGCGCCCAGATGCGCCGGTAACCGTATGTTATGTTCTCTCCTGCGAGTTTCTCTATGAGCTTTTTCTTCTCAATCTCATCCGTCTTCAGGCGCCTGCATGGAGCTCGTTTCACATACTGGAATGTCGACCTGGACGTGTGGAGCATGGAGGCCGCCGACGACACACCGATGTCTCCATCGGATATCATTGCCCTGAACGCCTCCATGATTCGTTTTTCCCCTTTGCGAGTGTTTCGTTGAGCTCCCTGAGGCGGTCGATGACGAGCGCCTCCTCTGCAACGAGTTTCTTGAGTCTGGCATTCTCCTGCTTCAGTGCCATGACTTCCCTGCTCGGTCCCGCAACGGCTTCCTTCATTCCCTGAACTGCGCTTCTCTTCCACTTATGGTATGTGGATGTGCCTATGTTGTGCCTTCTGCATATCTCAGTTATATTGGCGCCGGGCAGCATGCCCTCGTTGAGTATTGTCATTTTCTCGTCAGCGGATATCACTCTCTTCGCAGTCATGCTGCCACCGTCCGGTGATTGCCTTTCGACTGTTTGATCCTTTGCATGCCGCCAGACTCAAACGCTCGTTCGCTTCGCTTACTCGCTCTAACTCTCCCCCTCGACCTCCGTTCAGAGTCTCCACACCTCAAGTGTAAAGATCTACTATGTTAAGCCCCGATAAA
>JAGVSJ010000048.1 GCA_019720975.1 Candidatus Sysuiplasma superficiale | reverse complement strand
GTGCACGAAAATTTGTCATTGATCACCCGGACTGAGATAACATTGCTCGAAAGATCAAAGGCACTTAGTCGGAATGCTCAGATGAACCCTTGCCTATTTAACTTCATTACCCAGGGCGGAACGAGCCCACTGAAGCAGTCTTTCAATGCCCTTATCCGGTGGGATACGTGGCTTCCATCTGAGAATCTTCTTCGCCTTTGATATGTCAGAGATGTAGACTTTCTGATCGCTGTTCCTCCAGGGACCGTAGTCAAGCGGTATCTTCCTTCCAATTTTGCTTTCGAGCATGGAAACAAGTTCAAGCAGTGACAGTGTATTCTCCGGGCCGCCACCTATATTGAACACATTTGAATCAACAGTTGATGATATGAATGCATCATAAGCCCTGACGAGATCATCAACATAAAGGACATCTCTGACCTGCTTTCCGTCCCCGTATATTGTCAGTTTCCTTTTCAAAAGTGAGGAAATGACAAAATGGGCAACCCAGCCCTGATCTTCGTTTCCGAACTGCCTGTCGCCGTATATGCAGCTCATTCTGAAGCATGCTGTCTTCAGGTCGTATGTCTTTCCGTATTCCTGAACATAAATGTCCGCTGAAAGCTTGGAAGCGCCGTAAGGCGAATGCTTGCATCCGTCAACAGGAAATGATTCACCGATGCCCATTGAGTAATTGGCATCTCCAAAACGGTAGCGCGTACTGCCCTTCCTTACCGGGATGCTGTTCACGTTTTCCCCATAAACCTTGTTGGTGGAACAGAATACCAGCCTGACATCATTCTTTGACTTCCTGCAAGCTTCAAGTATGTTGAATGTCCCTCTTGCATTTATATCGAAATCCATTCCCGGCTTCTCGAGCGAAGTCGTTACTGCCACCTGTCCCGCAGTGTGTATCACGGCATCCGCACCGCTCACTATCTTCTCAATTGTGTGCTGGTTCAGAATTGAGCTGCGAACCCTCTTCACAGAATTAATGCGCCCGACGTACTTCCAGTTGTAAGTTCCAGTGTCTATGTCAAATCCGGTTATCGGAGGTCTGGAAACATTATCAACAACTGTGACGTTCCATCCCTTTTCGGCGAAATATTCAGCTGCATGCGATCCTATGAAGCCAGCCCCACCCGTTACGACCAGATTCCCGATGCTATTCTTTTCCGACAGAAAAACACCTCAAACCGATTGGCAATCAAATTCAGATACGTATCTTCTATTCAATCTATTGCATACTTTCTGACAAGAAAACCCATTGCCTCGGTTGGGACGTATCTCTCAATCAGCGGATTCATGCGGTATCTCCGATAGTGTACTAAATCTTGTGTAGAAGCGAGGGATACCTCCACGACACACTGAGGAGTGTAATGTCATGGAGGATATCGAAACAAGATTGGATTTGGCTGTTAAGGAGGCTGTGAAAGAGCCTGAACGCATAATGGGCGTTGAGAGGGGCGTGCTCCTGGAACAGTCAAACGGCACCAGGAACGGCAATTACAAGAGAGACCTGACAACAAAGTACGGTCACATCGACAATTTGAAGGTGCCAGGGGAAAGGGAAAGCACCTTCAGGACACAGATATTCCGGCCCTATCAGCGGTACACTGGCATTGAGGACTTCATTGCTGCAACGTATGCGAATGGCATCAGTGCAAGGAAGACCGGTAACTGTCCACCGCGAGAGTTGCATTTGCGTGTCGTGAAAGGAGATTTGCAAACCTTTCCATTTTCCTTCCAATTATTTGGTCGCTGAGCAATTGTCTACAGAACCGCTGAACATCGCGTCAGCCTCAGAGATCTTCTGTTCATGGATGCCGGAGACGCAAGCCGGTATTTGCATTCTTTAAAGCTCAGGTATCTTGTGCGTCTTGGAGTGCGGGCGCAGGCACTTGTCATTTTCGTTCGCCATGGATTGCCTTCTGGTAATGTTTACCGGTCCAGATCAATATCGATGACAAGAAAGGGTATGGCAAACGGCAGTTTCACCGTTCTATTTATGTTCATCGGGTTATTCCGTCACTTTGAAGCTATCACATCTATTTCGACTAGAATCTCGCTGTTCACGAATCCTGTCACAAGTGTTGTTCTTGCAGGTGGTTTGGCAGGGAAATATTTGCCGAACAATTTATTCATTGTCTGGAAGTATTCAGGCTTCGAAAGATATACAGATATCTTGACCACTTTTTCTACTGAAGTTCCTGCTTCTTTCAATATCCTTGAGATCTTCTCCATAGCGCTTTCAAATTGTGTCTCGAACGTGTCCTTGCCACTCCCAGTCTGGCCTGTCTGTCCAGAAACAAAGACAAGATTTTCTGCAACAACAGCATGGGAATACGGCCCTCCTTTTGGCATGCCTGCTACATCTATTGTATTGTTCATATTAAATGCAGGTACTGAGGCGTTATTTAACTGTTGTCTACTCCCATATCACGATCAAATAATTCAATGTCTGCAGATTGCGATTCATATTGAGCCTTCAAATTGTTCATTTCAAAATATAACGTGATTACCTATGAATGTGGATATCATGAGAAGTGAAATGAAAGCCAGAGTACCTGATAACAGGAACTGCCCCGTGACTGGGGGAGCCCGAGGCATCTGGCGGTCAATAGTCAAAAGTTTTATGTCAGAAGGGTCGAATGTCGTCTTCCGCTTCATCAATGACAGCCTGGTGCGCCGGACAGAAAAGGAACTTCCCTCAACAGGCAAAGTCCGTTATCAGGACTGATGTCGATGTGCTTGTTTCAAGCGCCGCCGGCTTTTTGGAGAAGAGTGCATTGATATGCCTGTCGACAAAACAGGCATATCAATGTTTGAAATGTTCGACAGCATAACGCTGGAATCCAGGAAAACGGTGCTTTCAACTGTCCCGCGGGAAACTTTCTGGTCCCAAATGAATTGACCGGACTGAGGTTAGGGGAAGGTGGGAGCATCATTGACATTTCCTCAAGAGACGGCATTCTTCCGGAAGGGGACGTGTTACGTTACAAGGCATCGAAAGCAGGCACTATCCTTCTGTCAAAGGCACTTGCGATAGAGCCTGAACAATTCAGCATAAGGGGCAATTCAGTCTGCATGGGTTTCATACCCATGGACATACACAGGGAAGCAAATGAACCGGCGAAAAGGATTGGAGGTTACATCAGAAAGAACCAAACCGGAGGATGCGTCACACCGGATGAAGTGAGCTGTGCAGCCCTGTTTCTTGCTTCTGATGAAGTGTCCTTCCCCGGCGGCACTGAAATTATTGTCGACGGCCGGATATGCAAGGAGTGATTCATCTGCCTCCACGCGAATATGACCGGTAAACGACTTCGCTTTACCGCTCGCTTCACCACCATCTTTCTGTTTCATTCTCTGTCGCCTCTGCAGCTTACTCACCTTTCTACTGTTAGTCGGGATTTCGTTTGCGGTGGCAATCCGTGCTCAAAACTGTTCCAGGTTCAGTTGAGGCTCTACTGTCACTTTTCCCCTCCTTGATTTTGCATGCATGGGTGCAGTCGGTGCTGCTCTGGCTCTTGAGACAATAGGGATATCATTGGAGAAGTCTGGGCCACTCCCAGGTTGTGCTGCATGACATAGACAGGGATAAACCTGGGACATCATTTCATCCTGCAAGGAAATGCAAAAAGCCTACAGGTTGACACCTCGACATTCAGATGTCTTCATATCCTGCTGATTCAATTCGCGATTCCGATTTCGCGTTCAATAGTTCTCGCAGTGTTTCAGAATCCGCAACGCCGAGAGTGTTATCAGTTTGCTCGGTGCACCTGCTTCCTCCAGCACGAAAGGTCTTACAACGCTCTTCTTCATGCGATAACCGGCGCCGCGGCCGAGATCCGGGTGGATGCTGTCCATGAGCCAGTAGCCTTCCTTTCTTCTCTTGCTTCTCAATATATTCAGTGCGGGTTCGAGCCTCCTGTCGTCTGAGTAGCCGAGCCTGGTCATCAGATCCAGTCCGATGAGTATGTCGTAATAGTAATGGACAGGATAATGGAATCTCAACCACGGGAGGTATTCCTTTCCCTGCCTGAAGAGTTCGTGCCTAAGATAGAATTCAGCCCCCCTTTCAACACTCCGCTTGATGCTTGCTGTCCATTTGCTCCGCGGAAGTGCAGCAAACGCACTCAATCCTTCCCAGCAGTCCAGTGTTCCCCTGCCGAATGCCCTGTGCGGCCAACAGTGCCAGCCGCCGTCCTCCATCTGGTTCTCTGTCAGCCATCTTATGGCAGACCTGACCCTTGCATCATCCGCGTAACCGCACAGTATCAGTGTTCTTGCAAGGTTTCCTGCAACGCACAGCTCACTCCTTGTGCTGCCTGGAGAGTCAAATCCTCCGTCACTGCGTGACCATCCGTTCAGGAACAATTCGCATGAGGCTTTGACGCTGGGATTGCCTGCCGTGAGCCCAAGATCTGCAAGAACAATGAGTCTCCATATCGTTGCTGTATACTTGGGGTAATAGAGATCGCTGTGGGATTCCCATATGCCTTCTGAGTACTGGCATGAAAGTATGTCCTTTGCCCAGCCTCTTTCAGCTATCTCCTTAAGTGCGCTCCTTGCTTCCGTTCCCGAAGGCTTGCAGTCCAACAGATCGATGAGTGCCCGGTACCGGACAGCAGGCTGGCTGGGCTCAAGCAGCCACTCAAGAATCCTGTCTTCATTCCGGGCATGCGATGTCAGAATGAGCCGCCTCGGCATTGTAATGGTGTGTTAATAGTTATTACTATCCACCCGGAAACCATCACTTCACGAAGTGTGGCGTCACCAGTCCACCTGCTTATTCGCACATCAGCCTCAAGGCGTCCGTTGCATGTTTTCGCAATGGTTAATAACGCCCGTCATCCTTGACATCAAGCATGCCAGCGCATGACAGTGGAGAAACGATGCGCGCAAAAAGCGGGCTTGCATTCGTTGTCCAGAAGCACAGAGCAACCTCCCTCCATTACGACTTCCGCCTTGAGATAGGTGGCGTAATGCCTTCATGGTCCATTCCCAAGGGACCTACACTTGACAGCAGTGTCAAACGCCTTGCCATGCGCACAGACGACCATCCGCTTGAATACAGGCATTTCGAAGGTGTCATCGGGGGAGGCAAATACGGTGCAGGCACAGTGATGATATGGGATGAGGGAACATTCAGGCCTGAGATCGAAGTAAGCAGGGGTGTGAGAAGAGAAATAGCTGATTTCGCTGAGGAGGAGGAAACAGCCCGCAGGGAGCTGAACGAGGGAAATCTTAAATTCCGTCTTTACGGAAAGAAACTGTCAGGTTCGTTTGCTCTTGTCAGAACTTCTATGGTGCCAGGAAAGGAAACATGGCTCCTCATAAAACACAGAGATGAATATGCGGTAAAGGGCTACAACGCCGGTGACTACGACTTTTCAGCAGTAAGCGGACTGACACTTTCGGAGATAGCAGGCAGAGTAGGCAATCTTGGAAAAGATTAGCCTTTTGACATTCGATGGGGCTGTGCATGAGAATTGCCGATGAAAATTTTCCGGATGCCGGGCACTATTACGATAGATATGCCTTTGTGTGCTTCGCAGAGATTGTTTTGAAGAGCGATTGCCACGTTCTGAATCCTTTCGGCTCTAATGTACGTAATTGTGCCAAATCTATCCTGTAACGGGACGGGCATTTACAGAACAATAGATACATGGATTTCTTGTTACAGCTGCAACCTAGAAAATACAACATTCTATACAAAGGAAATTTTACGCTTTAAGAAGTGGAGTAATTGCCTCTGTATCTAGGACGGAAAAGATTTACATGCAAATTTGACCGGCGATGGCTCTCACCCTTAATATGGAAGGCGTACACGAACTATCACTGTTATGTCCTGCAATGTAGCTGCAACTTCTCTCACCTTCCTATTGAAATGAATTCCATCACATTGAGGCCCATCGATAGTAATCCTATTAATTGTCCATGATTTCATATTGGTTGCAGCTCAGTCCAGAAATTTTATGCTGTGTTCAACACGCAAACTCTCGCGAATCACGGCCTTGTCATGAGGTCCATTTAGTCATAGGTGTATCAATTGACACTTATGTTCTTTTTCAAGCATCCAATCATTTCGTGATATATTTATACTCTAAATGCATCGCGTATCCGGCAGAGGTCGTGGAACAAAACAGCCTTCAGAGTGAATCTGTATCGTTGCTCAGAACCGTTATGTGGGGGATAGCTGGAATTCTTCCCATAAGTGTAATGCTTGGGGGCTTGAGTGCGACCGCAGGCTATGCAAGCCCGTTTGTTATACTTCTTGCCCTTGGCATTATACTCTTGATATCCGTTCCTGTCCTGGAGTATACGAGACTGGCTAAATTCGCGGGTGGATACTATGGTGCCGCGGAGTTGGGATTTGGAAAGACCGTGGGTAAATTTGTTGGCTTATCCCATTACGTTTTCTATCTTCGTTGGCCATTAGGTACTGCCGCTTTTATTGC
>JAGVSJ010000047.1 GCA_019720975.1 Candidatus Sysuiplasma superficiale | reverse complement strand
TGTACATCCTTGCTATCCTGACATTTGCATACTCTCATATCTGGCCCAGTATGACGGATGACATGCTGTGCCTGTAGTACTCTCCCCACCCGCGCAGCACCACGATAACTTCATTCCTCGCGTCATATGGCGAGCGGTTCGAGAGCCTGTCTGTCTGGGTGAGCGATCTCAGTTTTTCCCTGATGCGTTCCCTTGACCTGCCTGATGGAAACCAGCGCGTGACCCTCTTCTTCCTTCTCACCGAGTAATGCCTGACAAACCGGAAGCCTAGGAAGTCGAAGCCCTTCTCTGCTTCGACAACTCTTGTCTTCTCACCGCTGAGTGTGAGCTTCATCCCTGCGATGATCGTTTCCAGTCTGTGGAGGTGCTCTGCCATTTCCTGTTTTCCCATTATGATGAAGTCGTCTGCGAATCTCACCAGATGGGTGTCTGTGCTTCTTCCGTACTGTTTCCACTCCTTGTCCAGTCTGTCAAGGAAGACATTGGCAAGGAGGGGGGAGATTGGCGAACCCTGTGGTGTTCCCTGCTCGGTGTGTGAAACAATGCCGCCCTCCATCACGCCTGTCTCGATCCACTGTTTGATCATGTGGAGGATGGAGCCGTCGGCAATCCTTCCTGTTATCTGCTCAATGAGTTCGCCCTTGGGTATGTTATCGAAGCATGCCGTTATGTCCGCATCTATGATGTGCTCGTATCCGAAGTTGAGCCACCTGACTGTTTCAGTCACCGCGTCGAGCGGCGATTTCCCCGGTCTGAAACCGTAGGAGTTTGGTTCGAAATCCTGCTCGAATATGGGTTCGAGCAGAAGCCTCACAGCAGTCTGCACCACCCTGTCCTTCACCGTCGGAATGCCAAGACCCCTCATCTTTCCGTTCGGCTTCGGTATCCAGACACGCCTGACAGGGGATGGTTTGTATGCGTGTGTCCTGAGTTCCTCCGCAGTGTGTTTCAGGAACGCGTCGACGCCCTCCCTTTCCACGTCCTCTATTGTCCTGCCATCTATTCCCGCCGATCCTCTGTTCGCTTTCACTCTGTTCCATGCTTCCTGCATGATATCCTCCCTGCACAGCTTGTCATACAGGGAGTAGAACCTGCGCGTTCCGTCCGCCTTTGCGGCCCGATATAGCGACTGTTGAAGCTCACTGACTTTCTTATCCATATCCTACGCTTCCGCGAATTGGAATTTCCTTCGCCTCTCCAGCCGCTTCATCCAAGTGAGACCCCTTCGCATCCCTCCCCGTTACAGGGAACTCATTGCTACTATGGATCTCTCCGACTTCCGGTGGTGCCTTGTGCCGCGCTTCGCGGGTTACGCTTATGGCGGCACTTACGCAGACTGACTCGTACACCGATGCTGCGACACGTTCACCGGACCTCCCATCTTCTCTTGAACAGCCTTCGACACATGTCCAGCCTGCTACACCAGGAAGCCCGGTCGGCCCAACCGAATTCAGACTCGACCGGTTCTGGCTTCGCCTTCTAACTACAGGCTCGACGCTTCCACTCACCGCATTACTGCGGGTTAATCTCACGATGCTACTTCTGGCTTCACTGTTCATTTGGACCTGCGTCTCTGCGTTGAGGTCACTGGGCCCTCTCGGGTCCGTTGTCCCCCTTTGTCGTCCTGCTTCGGCAGGAACGATTGCTCGTCCTGCCTTGGACCACGCTTCGTAGCGTTCGGTTCCTGCTACTTTGAGACTTTCACTCACGGTTGTTCACATCCGATGGCGCACAGTCAGGGATTAATCTGACAGAAAGGAAAAAGACCTCGCATTCCATGCCAACCGTGAATCGGATTCGGAATTGTAATCAGGCCGCAAGTGCCTAAGTTGCTTTCAGCCAACGGATACCACACTGTATTCGCTGGATAGGATGTCGGCAAGAAGCGAGCGGGGCAAATTCAGCGAATCAAGGCAATCCGAAATGACAGGCGAGAGTTCTGATTTCTCGGCGTCGGATAACACCCTTTTCTCGTTCCTTATCCGTTTGGAATGCCTTGAGCTGTAGAACAGTCTCAACACCCTGGATGATATTTCAGGCGGAAGTGTCCTCTCGATGCTGGCAGGATCTGAGAGGTCGAGGCCTTCGCTCAGCAATCGACTGTCAATGAGTCCCTCATCGCAGAGCGAATGGAGGTAGGCGCTAACGTCTTCGGGCAATGGCAGAAGCCCGACCTGCGATGAACGGACATTCCCTCTTATGAATATCTTGCCGCCAACCATACCGGTGCCTATATAATTCCCTACCGGCCGGTCGCAGCATGAAAGGTTGAGAACGACGACGCGCCCACCCGCCATGTACTCGCCGAGATAATCTCCAGCTGTCTCACATACGATGAAATACGGTCTCCTTTCGCGGAATTCCCTCATCTGTATGGCTGCCCTGTTGCCGACGCTGCCTCTGACGTAGATCCGACCACCCTGGAGTGCCTGGCCTGCAACATCCCCGGCATTGCCATGAACTATGACTCTCCCGTCCGTCATTGTATCCGCAAGATCGTCTGCAACATTGCCGAATACTTCGAATGTGCCACCGTCATTCAAGTTGGCAAGGCAGTTGCCTGGATATCCATTCACTATCACCTTCTTCGTCCCAGGCACATCCTTGAAACTGAAACCCATTCCTATGAAGCGCGTGCCGTTAATGTCTTCGACTACCGTAACCGAATCATCCTCCTTCAGACGATGAGCAATTTCGCTGTTTACGCTTTGATGCGATCTACCAGCTCTGATGGTCCAAGAGACAGCTGGTTCGGACGACTGATGCGGGCTGAGATTCCGTGACGTACCGCTTGCTATAAGGCCCTTCTTCACCGAGTATACGAAGAATGATGCGGACTCGACACCCCAGACTTCGGCATTCGGCGAAAGAGAACGTATCTGTGATTCTTCGCTGGCGGCGTAATAGAAACGGCTGTCCCGCCCTATTAGGAGCGGCCTGAATTTGGATCTGTCTGTGACCGCAAACAGGTAGCAATCCTTACCGGTGCCGAGCGATCCGACAACGCTGAAGGGACCATCTAGCCTAGCGTTCTTGTATCCTGTGAGAAATTCCCTTTCATTCGAGGAAAGCTGTCTTGAATGAGGGTTGGACAGGACTTTGAGTGCGTCGCATAATTCCAGTCCCTCTTCCCTGATAAGGACTTCCAGCAGTCTGACTATAACCTCACTGTCGGTCCCGATATGGCTGTGATAACCCCTAGACTCCAGGTATGCAATATTTGCTCCGAAAGAACTGATGTCCCCGTTGTGTACTATTGCGCAATCAAGGGCCGAGAACGGGTGGGACCAGACCGGAAGTGCTCCAGGTGAGTTGGTTGGCTGCCTCGTGTGTGCAATCCAGGCATGGGCTTCCCTTGTGTCGTTCTGCAGACCGTAGAGGGATGCAACATCATCAGGGAATCCCACCCCTTTGAAAACGTCAGTGTAGTTGCCATACGAGAATATACGCCCCTTCACTTCGGAGCCTGATATGAGCCTGCTGTTTATCCTGTCCACAATTCCAGAAATCGAGCGCAGATCAGGCTGGACTAGAGTCATTTCAACCAAAGGCATTCCGGCTGCGGATGAACCACCAAAGTCAGAAAATGAAGTGTCGATAACCTCAGAAATAGATGAGCTTATTGTGGGTACAAGCTCTTCAGCCACACTCTTGTCGCGGACAAATGCCTTCATCCTGAAGGGATTGCGTGACCCGCCTTCCAGGACGGTGGAAGCGAATCCAGCACCGAGCCGGCTGCCCCTCTGTCTCGCTGCACATATGCCTGCGACAGCAACGCTAGAAGGTATCATTTCTGAAGGTTTCCTCGCAATAACTCCGAAAACACCGCATCCATCCTTGACATGTGGCACTCCGCACAAAGAACTCGGTATAATGGAAGTCATTGTGTCACCACTGGCCGTCAGAAGTAGCCGGCTGGTTTTACGGCTATCTTGCTTCTTAGTTCAGGGTCAAGATCCACCGAGCGGAGTAATTCCCTGTTGGAAGTGAGCGATGAGGAAATATCGCTGATGCCTGCAGCCCCAGCAAGGAGTCTAATCTCCTTCGACAGGCCACAGACCAGGTTTTCAAGCCTCTCGATGAGAATGTCCATCGAAATAGGTTCGTCCTGCCGCGACTCGGGCTGGGCTGCAACAACAGCCGCACGACTCAGCCCGACCACATCAGCACCTAGAGCCTTCAGCTTGAAAACGTCCCCTGCCCCCCTGATGAACTGGCCTTGCGTGAGGAGACTGAACTTCCCTCTCAGACCTTTGTCTGTCAGCAATCTGTCGAGGAGAGATACGGCCAGTTCAAGCGGAATTTCTGCAGAAGGCATATCCTCATCGACGACGATTGAAACAACATCTGCCCTGAGCAACATTGTTGTGTTTTCCATTATGCGGCCGATTTCTCCAGCGGAAGAAGCGCATTTGAGCATGAGGGATTCGATGCCGTTGAAACGGACTGAAAGGACTGAATGTGCCCCGAAGAGTTCCTTTATTTCATCCAGCGCTTCCGAGCGTGACCGGCAGAGGCGAAGGGTCCTTCCGTTAATGTTCAAGGGCAGGACGGCAGCATCTTCACCAGGATCGAAGAGCAGCCCCATTCTTGAAGATGCAGTAGCTACAGCCTTGACAAACTTAACCGGAGTGCCGCGGGGGAGAGGGGAGAAGTAAAGCGGGAGTGACAGCCTGAGTTTCCCTCCGTCAACGAATGTCTCCGCTTCTATTTCTTCCCTGTAAGGGTCAATGCTTGGTCGGGTAACCTGAGCTCCGTCGGATACAAGAAAATCAGTAATTCTTTCCGGCACCTCAACGAAGGGCGGGCTCGAATTCCCCATGCTTGAAATGTGAGCCTCACCGGCGCTCTTCCCGCCGGCGCCTGCCATTTCCCTGAGGTGAATGATTGCCGACTGCCTCCATACTTTCGAGTGTCGTGTCAAGAACCATCTTTCAATAATGCTCTCGTGTCCATTCAGGTCCGGAGCGGTAAACGAGCTTGAGAGGCCGATAATCGAGGATGTTTCACGGTTGATATTCCTGGCAAACAGCAGACTCCTGTTGCCTATCAGTTCTTTCAAATTGCTGATTCCACAGTAAGCCATTAGCTGCCTTATCTCCTTTGTCCATCCATGGACAAACGATGTGAGCAGCCTTACAGACCAGTCGAGAGAGAGCGATTTCAACATGTCCTCATCGATCCTGTTCGTCAGGGCGGCGGGACAATAACCCAGATGGCACTTCTTTACCATGAGGCAACCTAGGGCGAGCAGCGCTGCAGTGCCGAGACTTGTCATGTCAGCTCCAAGGGCCATTAGCTTGACTGAATCTTCAGGATGACTCACACGACCTGCTGCAACAATCGTGAAGTTTTCCCTGAGGCCCTCCCTGCGAAGCACTTCATCGGTGGAGGCCACGGCGAGTTCTATTGGAAGACCGACGTTGTCCTTTATCACGGTAGGGGCAGCGCCCGTCCCTGCTCCGGCACCATCTATTATGATGCCTGCTGCACCCATCCTAGCTATGCCCGATGCAACATATGGTATGTAATTTGTGGCGGCCACCTTGACAAACACTGGTTTGCCGGTCGCCGCCTTGAGAGACTCGATTCTCTGGCCGAGGTCTTCGATGGAATATATGTCATGATGTGGGGCGGGAGAAATAGCATCCATCCCCTTCGGTATGCGCCTGGTTTCAGATATTGGTTCCGTGACCTTGATGCCGGGCAAATGCCCTCCGATACCCGGTTTCGCACCCTGGCCTATTTTTATGACCACAGCGGCGCCCTTCCTGAGAACATCCAGATCCACGCCGAATCTGGCAGAAGCCCATTGGACAGTTATATTCCTGAATCCTGCAACACCTGGATGCAAGCCACCTTCGCCTGTGCCTGCAATTACCCGTGTACAGTCGGCTGCCATCGCGAGCGCGACATTCGGAGTCCCTGAAAGGGAGCCGAAGGACATGTCCCCCAAGTATATGGGAGCGGACAGCCTTAGCTCCGATCCGCTGCAGAAGTCAAGACTCGTGTCTACGGTGGAGGCATCGATACCTTTGCCCGCAATGAGAGATAGTCTGTCTAGGACCCTGGATCCCCGCTCAGCATCGGGTATAAAAGGAGTGTCTCTGGCTTCGCCGTCGGATGCAAGCTCTCTTATGTGTTCGATTCTCCACTTTGACCAGAACTCTCTTCTGGTAGTCCCGGGTAGTCTCAAGTACTTCTCAACAGAAGTCTTCGGTATGTGGTTTTGTAGCATTTCGCCATGACCAACCTTATCACGTTATATTTTAGCGTGATAGTTTATGAAGTGCTGACCGATGATCTTGCTAAAAAGTTTTTCTGTTTTTTCTCACGAAAATCGCAGACAATGATATTCCGGCAGACGGCACCTCAGTATGCTGGAAATGATACATCAACGTCTCCTTTCTCTTCAGTTCCTCCGTAACCTCGTAATAAGCTATTTCAGAATAGAACAGTGCAACAAGCATCAGTCCGTATGAGCAGGAAACATACTGTTCTCTGAATTTTCGGCCTTGCACATAAACTCATGATCTGGCACCCTTTGCCTGCAAGGGAGAGATGCCACAGTGTCAGGCTGCTGGCAAAGGGTGCAGGATCGCGTGTTTATGTTCTAGGCTAAAAATTAATATAACGCAGCCAGATATTTTAAGTGTGAA
>JAGVSJ010000046.1 GCA_019720975.1 Candidatus Sysuiplasma superficiale | reverse complement strand
ATTAAGGCAAAATAACCGCCTTAACCCGAACAGACCAGAGAAGAGATGGTTCAACCGGCTATTTGTTAAACAGAGCAGAAAAACGGCCGAAAAATTTTGTCAAAAATTCATCTTCCCATGATTGTATTGGAAGGCATTTGCAAAACCGAACAAAGATGGTATTAACCGTTATGTTTCAGTTCAGTCATCCGCCTTCTCGGGGACCTGAGCAGTGAATGTACCGGCCGGTTCCGGCACTATTGCACGCTTCTGCTCAGAACCACTTGCCTCTCCAATATAACTCGTTGTTCTTCCCTTTCGCGGGCGGCCCTCCTCAAGCAGCTCAGAAAGAGGTATCTCATCATCCTCCTGGGGATAGGCTACATAATCCCAGAGTACCAGAGAATAGCTGAATATCAGCAGCACTACGCCTGTCCCCATCCCCCAGAATGTGCTTCCGTAACCGGTTACCGGGAACTGGGTAACAAGGAATATGACGCCGGCCGCAACTATAAACAGGACAGCCATCAGGGCCATTGCAATGTTGGGACTCATTACCCTCACCTGCCTGTCGATCACGGTGACACGATCTGGCCTTTCCGCAAGAACCCTCTTTGCGAAGAGCAGGAATGTGAGGGCGACAGGTATTATGATGCCGATGGCGTACACTGAAGGCTGAGACAGTGCCGCATTGAGAGTCCCTATGAAAGTGAGACCTATTACAATGAGCAACCCTGCAGTTTTTGGAGTCAGCTGCAGGTCTCCCCTTGTCATGCGGAGCAGCCTCGGTATACCATATATCGAGACAAATGCGATTATCAGCGGAGGGAGCATTATTCCCACCTGCGTGGAGAACGGCTCACGGACTCCGGGTGCAGTGTATGCCCAGACACTGAGCTGAAGGAGATAAGTTATCAGCAGTATGCCTATGCCTATCCATAGTGGTCTCCTGTGCGGAGCTGTCTCCCTGGACCTGTCCAGCCATGGCAGTGCAAGAAGGAAAAGCGCTGGCACCAGCGCGGCAAGCATTGACGCCACAGCAGGATTGTATGATGCACCTGAAGGGGTGCTGAAATCAAGTGCTTTGTAGAGGAAAAGGAAGAACCACGGGGGATAGGCCGGTATGGATGCGGCGGAAGGACTTGAAGGTGGCGGTGCAGGTGCCGGCTGGAAAAGGAACGGAACGCCGTTAATATTTGCAAGAAGGTTTGGAACAAGAAGTATTATGCCCCAGACAAAAAATGTAACTGCAAGCGTGTATACGAAATTCCTTGGCCACCAGGGATTGAACTTTTCCCACACGTGCTTTGGATAAACAGCAGGAACTGTTCCCTTGACCTTCTCGGAAGGCATAATCCCGTTCTGCTCAAAGAGCATGAAGTGCATTATGAAGAAGACACCGATAAGCGCGGTCAGAATAACGTGAAAGCCGAGAAGGCGGGTGTACTGGCTTATTGGAAGGCCATTGCCGAATATGATGAAAGACAGAGATGTGCCGTTGGGCAGAGAACCGAGTATTCCTCTTGCAACATCGTCTGCGTCAATACCGAGTATATCAGCCGGAAGTGAATAGCCTGTAAAGGCGGTTCCAAGTGTTAGCGCGAAGAGTATCAGGCCGATGACCCACTGGAACTGCCTTGGTTTCTTATATGCACCATCAAAGTAATTGCGGAACATGTGTATGTATATCAGGAATATCATCACATATGCTCCGTAAAGATGTGAAAAGAGTATTGCCGCCCCGAACGGTATGTTATAGATGAGATAGATTGTCTGATTGTAAGGGTCGGAGGGATAGTAATTCAATAGCAGAAAGAGGCCGCTTATGACCTCGAATAATAGCGCGCCGCCAACCATCGCTCCCAGCCAGTACTTGAAGCGAAACATGTAGTTCGGCATCCTGAAGAGAGGTTGTTCGTTTATGTCGATGATGGACTTCATCGAAAACTTGGAGGTCAGGGCAGACATCTTTGCCGATAATCTGTCTAAAAGTTCCATTGATACAACCTCAGGAAGGGAACGGGTTTATGGTTCCCGATACCTCTGTTGATGTTCCCGATACCGGCTCGCCGCCTATAAGGGTGTTAATGTGGCCGTAAACCGGAACACCTACAGCATCCAGCACATAGAGATGATCCGTGCCGGAATCCCACTCCAGGACCATGGCAGGGAGTGGTCTTTGAGTCGGCCCAGTGAGGACAGAAGCCCCGTGATACGGGTCGTACGTGGAACCGTGGCAGTCGCAATGAATGACAGCGGGCAGATTAGCAGCCTTCGCAGCCTCGAGCGCGGCTGTGGGAAGGAATGCTGGAGGGGGCATATTTGTCTTCATCTCATCTGGGGGATAGAGATGAATCTCGGGAGGTTCGCAACCAAGGTGCTGACATATTGCGCTGTATGAGACGATGGACTTGTTTGCGCCAACACCTCCTGGAAATTTATAAACAGCACCTGTGAGCGGAACCTTGACATCCGAAGGAGGTATGCTCACCGGATTGCCGTTGGCGTCTCCAAGGTTAAGAAGGAAATTGATCTCATTCTGAAGCGGATATTCGTAGAGGGTGATCACTGGGTTATTAACAGGAATCGCAGATGCCTTCACCGGACTCCCTGTGCTGTCCACAAGCTGCATCTTTACAAAGGATTTGGCACCTATCAGCGGTATCTGCAGACCCCGAAAAGCATCAAGAACACTGCCGGCGGCAAGCGCACCTATTCCCCACATCATTCCCTTGATGAATTTACGCCTTGATTCATCTACAGTACCGACGTTTTTGGCAAGGTATTGCAACAGATAATCCTCGCCCATTTCAACAAAAAGCTCATCGTTGAACCTAGTTCTGGGATTCTTCATTGCCCCCGAGGCCTTCCTAAGATAATAGAAATCTGCAAGATTCATTGGTGCAATCTTTCTTACAAATACACCGGTCATATCAAATCTATTTTCAATGTAAACACATTCTTTATATCTAATTTTGGGAAATACGGCGCGATGCTGCTGGAGAAGCCAGGTTGGATTTGCTGTGATTACATTGTCGTTAGGTGCCTACCTCAGCCTTCTCGCCGAAGCGTGAATGCTTTCTCCGTCATCCATATGTTCCAGCGTGGGAGTACGCGCGGTGCCCAACACTGACGGCTCTTCGATACCCTTCCTCCTGCTTATGTGGTCGCGTATGAAATGCCTGACGTCATAGAAGAGAATGTTGTCCACCGGGCAGGCCGATGCGCATTCTCCGACACCAATGCACTTGTAGCTTCTGAACTCGCCCGTTCTTATAAAGCTGCCCGGGATTGCAGTGAGGCCGACAGGGCACGCGGCAACACAATCCTTTGTCTTGCACCGGACGCATTCATATGGATCCTTAGCCTTGAGACGCCAGAAACCAAGCCTTCCAACAAACTGATTGAACATACCCCAGGAACACATGCCCGTGGTGACGCAACCATAGGAGCCCACGAAAGGAATTGTTATGAATATGATGTACCAGAGAAAATTCAGATAGAATGAATATGCAAAGACAAGCGGATCCTCGCCGAACACTGAAATATTTGTCACTCCAGTATAATCGAGATAGGAGATGGCTGCTGTCGAAATCATGCTCAGCCAGACGAGGGAAGAGACAATGACATACGTCCTGGAGAGGCCGTTCCTGGCAAGCCTCTTTGAAAGGGAAGTCTTCCTGTTGAATCCCTTCGCGGCATCATAGAATGTACCCTGATACATGAGTGCGGCAGAACAGAACAGCGAGCAGACCTGCCTTCCTCCAAAGAGAAATGCCAGAAGACCGCTGATCAGGTAGGTGGCTATGATTGCAACCAGGAACAGGGGAGCCGCAGGGCCAGTCGTTCCCAGCCCCATATTCCAGCCGAGAAAGGGGACGCGTGGAAGGTATGCGCGTGGAAAGAAGAAATAGGGGAAAAATACTGTATAAAGGGCATAGGCAACTATCACCAGCGACAGCCTGACCTTTGTCTCAAGCTGCTTCACCCGCCTTATCTGCATAAACACGAGAAAACCCATTTCGCTACCCATCATGATGTAGAACCACGCCGAGTTCGTAACCAGCGAGACATACATTATGAAATCGTAAGCTGCCTTTGACATTATTGAAATTGCGGGACCCGTGAGGGATACCGCATCACTTGAAAGCAGGAACGCGACACCGTAGTACTGCACGTCGAGCGTTGCTCCCATGAAATATTCTGAAACGAAAACGAGAAAGAGCAGCGAAACTGTCCACCATGGCTTCTCAAGCCAGTTCAGCCTTGAGGAAGTATCAAATCTCCTGTATTCGAGGACAGCATCAAAGAACAGCACCATCTCAAAGGCAAGTGTAAGGCCGAAAAGCAGGTCACTTCCTCCGGCTTCCCAGTAGAAAAGGGAAGGCATCATTACAGAATACAGTGCCACCAGAAGCAGGATGTATGTGGAAAGAGGTTTGTTCATCGATCTGTTTCTGTAAAAATAATCGAAGAGATATATGAAAAGGATTATCATCCAGAGGCTCCCTGCATAGATAGAAAATTCAGACAGTCCCAGGGGTTCCAACGCAGGGGGAGAAAGAAGCATTATTACCCCCTGCATCAGAAGTACCCTCCTCAGATCTGCTGGCACCCTGTTTCTGAAGTAGTATGTTGTGAGAAGCATTTCCGCGCCCATCGTCAGTGTGAACCAGTACGAATTCAGTGCGGTGGAGATGAGCCCGGCAGGTGTATAGACCGATACCGGAGTCATGCCGGAAATGAGAGAGAAAGAAAGCCCCATCAAAACTTCGTTCAGCAGGGCAAGAAGGATGACGACAGAAATGAAAGCGGCGTAATGGGTTCTGTCATGCGTTTCACCTCTGCCAGGACTGCCAGGATGTGCCACTTTGCCTTTGCCTTTCGTGATGAAAGCATAAAGTACACCCATGATTCCAACAGGCATCAGAATGAAGTTCAGGACAGCCGCGAGTTCAAGGGAGGACAGATCCGGTCTGTAGAAATATATCGACGCCCCGCCAAGCATGCCAGCCATCATTGAAAAGATAAAGATAACAAGCGAATAGCCAATTCGTTCTCTTGCACCTGACGCCCATCTTATCAGTGCTGCAATGACATAGACCATCACAGCGGCGGCAGGGAGAAGGAGAAACAGATACACAATACCAATCACTGAATGCAATTAGATAAGTTTTGTGAAAAGCTATAATTTTGTGAAAAGCTATAATTAAGTGTATCTATTTCAGCAGAGATGAACTGAAGATGGAAACGAAGGAGAAGACATCAGGTTACATAATGGTGCTTGTAGGTGTTGTGGGTGCTGTTGTTTCCATTGCCGGAGGCAACCTAATGACAACAGCGGCGTCCCTCCTGCTTTCCGAACTCGGTATTTATTCTGCCATAATAGATTGATATTTACCTTCAGCGCGCGGTAAAAAAGTGACGCTGTAAAGTGAATAGAGTAAGAGATTTGATTTTGTGTCTTTCAGACTCGTGATGCCGCCTATCTGCTTTCATCTTCTGGCAAAGCAGTGGCTCTTTGTGGGACGTACATAAGCTCAAAAGTTGACCTGGTGCTGTCTGTACTGACAACGGCTGATAATGATCTGACCGAAGAATTGGTCTGAGCAGTGTCCGGTTTCGATTGTGTTCCTGCACTGTGAGAAGCAGCAGGAGTTGAGGAATTGGCAGCCGTGACATTGAACCAACCCCACATTCCGGACTTGAAATCGTTGTTTACCTCTGAAATATACTTGTAACTTCCAGTCCTGTTGGCCGTGAAGTTTATCTCTACAGTGACTCCGGGCCTGGTTCCGTTCGTCGGATTGGGCGAAGACGCGTTGGTGAATACAGGTGGGTAGTCAGGCGTCGTAGTGTTGCTCACATTTCCAGGGACAAGCACCCATGAGTGATTTGTCGGCGAAGTATTGGAGACCGTGAACTTCAGATGCACGCGAGTGCCATTGACAACGCTGAAAGATGGGCCAGGAACAGTACCGTTGAAGTTCGGTTTGCCATTTTGACCTGCCACAAGGCTGTAATTAACACTCCTTACAGTGGAAGTGGTGTTTGTAACGTTGCCCGATCCCACTATAAACGAGCCGTACATTCCAGCCTCGAAATGCCCGGGAACCTCGCATATATACAGGTAGCTTCCGGCCTTGGTTGCCTTAAAAACGACATTGACAGTAGAACCAATTGCGTCACCCGCAGTAGGGTTGGGAGTGGTTGCATTGGGAAATACAGGTGTGTAATCCGGTGCGCTCACCTTGGAAACATTTGACGGTACGAGAACCCAGGAATGCTGGACGCCTGCGTCGCTCGCAACGGTAAACGAAAGCCAGACCCAGTCATTCAGAGGCACCTTCAGTGTCGGACCTGGAGATGTACCGTTGAAATTCAGACCGCCTCCCACCCCGGCTGTCACATAAAGATGAACATATGGAGCAGGTGGCGGGAGTTTGACAGCCGGATGCGCAGGGTGGAGAGCAGAGAAATCGTACCCGGCGAATGCGAGACCAAGCACTATGATCACAATCCCGGCCATTATGACCGTCTGTTTTCTCCTCTTTTCAGGGGATACAACCTTGGGCCTGATATCCCTTGGCCGCTCCGTCTGTGTCCTGTGTTCCTCTTCAGGTGCAGCAACAACGGCAACCGGATGTTCAGTTGGGGGTGTCTGCATTGCACCTTCCTCTTGAGAAGGTGCAAATTCAGACCTCAGCTGCTCATAAAGTTC
>JAGVSJ010000045.1 GCA_019720975.1 Candidatus Sysuiplasma superficiale | reverse complement strand
GGAAAACCACAGAACTACATTGGTCATATCGTGGACAATCGTATCAGGCTTCAAGATTCTGGCCAGCAGAGGGGCGTTGAGATGGCCAACTATATTTCTACTGGCTCTGTGTATGATGACGCTGTCAACGATCTCGTTTCCATGTAGATTCTATCAAATGTATTGACCTTTCCATTCATGATGGAAGAGAACAAAAACAAGAGGAACCCTTTATGCGAAAACCCATCGAGTCAGGGTGCAAAGGGCGTGTCGCCGACTAAAATACTTTCCCATTTCTCCGAGCATTTGGTCCAAGAAAATGACGAAGCCGATGCATTAACCATTTCACTCCAGCTTCTGTTCCCATTCAGAATGTCATTCAAAGCATTTGGGAATTCTCCTAAATTTCCAACTGTTTTTCCAAGTCCAAACCCATTTACTATTTCGCTTACCCCTGGCACATCTAACGCAACCGTAGGTGTTCCTGCCGCCGCAGCCTCTAGAATTGATAAACCGAAACCTTCAGCCGTTGAGAAATGCAGGTTCGCCCATGATGCGGCCACAAGGTCTGCGAGCTCACCATCTGGAATTCGCCCTGTAAATCTGACATGTTTGTCAAGACCGTAGTTATTTGACATCTCTCTCATTTTTTCAAGGATCTTGCCATCTCCTACGATGATCAGGGTGACACCATTACTTCGCGGAAACATTTTCAGCACCTCTAATGCAAGCCATGGACGCTTGTAGTCCTTCATTCCTCCGAAATAAATGAGGGAAGGCTCGTTAGTCTTTCTGCCAGGTTTGAAGAGTTTTGTATCGACACCAAGGGGAATTTTAATAATATGTGAGGGCGAAATACCCAAGTTTGTGAGATCACCAACCCCTGTAGATAACTCGGTAACAAAGGTATTACGGGAATAGATTAAAGGATAAATTCTCTCCAGCAACGTGAGAATCCTGGCTGTCGGTGTTGAAACCTGTCCTGGAAGACTACGCGCATGAAGGTGGAAGAAGAAGACAATTACCTTCGCACGTGTGAAGAATGGGGAGAACCATGGAACCACATGTGCCAAGCTGTCGACAATAAAATCCGGCTTTACCTTTCTTATCATGAATGGGACAAGCAGATGAGCTACGATATTCCCGCTTGCTCTGTGTATCATAACACCGTCGATCACTTCATCCGGGGGCAGATTTCCTGGGTTCACCGAGGCAAGATGGACTTCGTGCCCTCTAACGGCAAGCCTCTTTCCCACCTCATGGATTGTGCGCTCGGCACCGCCCGCAAGGGGATGCCTGATGTCCCTGTGGTTGAACCAGAGGATGCGCATGCACCTGCAATTGCGCCGCAGGTTTAAAATCAATACGCCTTACCAGCGGCTACAGCGTGTGGAGGGTGCATGTGATTTCGTTTCTGTCTTTTTTTGGTTTGACAGGCTAGCCGAATCGTTGCTATGTTGTTCTATAATAGCTCGACAGTTATCATGGCCCGCATACACTCTAGACTTTATTTCCTTGGTTGACAGTGTACCAGATCTGCTGTAATTTCCTGATCCTGTACTTTCACTCTCTTCACCTCAAATGTTTCCAGGGTGAAAGCATAGGGTCTATTCAAATTTACAGCAAAATGTGTACACGTCCTTGGTTTTCGTGAGTTCAATACAGAACTAAAGTAACCTTTATTGACTTCAATCAATTCACCCCTTCGAGAAGTGGGTTATGGCGACAAAGAAAATGGTAGTCACTGGCGGCGCAGGTTTTATCGGCAGTCATGCCGCAGAACACTTCTCCGAAGAGGGATGGAATGTCGTGGCGGTGGACAACCTCTCAAGGGGAAAGATGCTCGGTGTTGCCGGTATCGACACCTCCGCGTACAACTGGCGCCATCTTTCTGGGAATGGGAAGATTGAGCTTGTAAATGCATCCACTGCAGACGAGCGCAGGATGGATGAGCTGATAAGTGATGCGGATGCTGTCCTCCACACTGCAGGACAGGTTGCTGTTACAACTTCCCTTAAGGATCCGAGGAAAGACTTTGATACCAATATTATTGGCACTTTCAACGTACTGGAAGCATGCAGGAAATCGGGACGCAATCCTGCGGTTGTTTTCTGCTCTACGAACAAGGTCTACGGAGAGAATGTCAACAGCATAGAAGTCGAACTGTCCGGAAACCGCTACAGGTATTCGGACGGCAGGTATGACAAGGGGATTCCGGAGCATTTTCCCGTTGACGGGTGTGAGCACACGCCCTACGGAGCATCCAAGCTCGCCGCGGATCTCTATGTGCAGGAGTACGGTCACACGTACGGCCTGAAGACAGGTGTATTCCGCATGAGCTGCATATACGGAACAAGACAGTTCGGGAACGAAGATCAGGGATGGGTGGCGCATTTCCTGCTCTCCGCACTGAGAAACAAGGAAATAACCATTTACGGCGACGGCCGGCAGGTGAGGGATGTACTCTATGTCACAGACCTGGTGAAGGCATACGACGCCTTCCTAAGCTCGCACCTCAGACACGGTGTTTTCAACATGGGCGGAGGGCCGGCAAACACAATTTCACTGCTCGAGCTGCTCGAACGAATACAGGAGCTGACGGGTATCAGACCCGCTTTCAGGTTCGACAGGTGGCGCAACGGTGACCAGAAAGTCTACATATCGGACATATCCAGGGCGCGTGCTCAACTGAACTGGGAACCCGCCGTAGGAATACAGGAGGGGTTGAACAATATGGTCAACTGGATAAAGAATGAAATACGAACAGGAGAGAAGGCAAAGGAAGCTTAAACGAAGTTTAAACACGGTAACATCATCAAATGCCAGACATTTCATTTCCGGCTTCAGCGCCTGCACAGCTAGCCACGTGCGTTTGTAATTCCTCATCTCGCCAAAATAGGTGAGAGACGGATTCCTCATCCTTTTGTCTGGTCTGAACAGTTCCCTGTCAACTCTGGAAGATATCTTAGTGATATGCGTGGCCGGAACTCCGAGGTGTTATGTGGTTCTGTGCTCCCCTCGACGTTTCCGTTACAAAAAATTGTTTCTGTATATTAAGGGATAGCTTTTTCAAGCACGATCAGGACGCATGCTGTGGGTCGTGAAACCTGTCCTAGAAGACTCCTTGCAGATAATGACGGAAAAAGACGATGACGCTTGCCTTGCTGGCGAATGGGAAAAACCATAAAACGACACGCGCCGTATCGTCAACAATCGAATCGGGTCTCAGCTCTTTAATTAACAGAGGAGCATTGAGATAGGCCCTTGTATTTCCATTTGTTCTGCGTAGAAAATGCCATCAAATATATCATTTCCAAGTAGATTTCCCGGATTCACTGAGGTCAGATGAAATTCATGGCCCCTTGCATCAAGCCTTTTTCCAACCTCATTGATTGTGCGCTCGATATTGCCTTCAATGGGATGCCTGATGTCCCTGGGGTTGAACCAGCGGATGCGCATGCATGTGCAAAGGCACCATAGGTTTAAAATCAATGCGCCGCCCCCATCCAATCAAGCAGCAAAGTCGATCTGAAGCTGACAGAATATTTTTTCAATAGAAGTCAATTGGGAAATGACAATATTGTGTGTCGATACAATTCATTTTTGTCTCATAAAGGGTCAACTTGGAGGGTTTGGTTGGAGGATTTGCTTTTTCATGACTTTACTTTTCAGCTTCGAGAGTGCCGTGATCAGTTAGGTTATAGCGCAGATTGTTGTGCTTATAAATTCTCATCTTCCTGAAGCCGTAACTTTCCAGTTTCGTCGACAAATATGCCAGTGATTTGTTTGTATCGTGCAGAAGGTAGTGCGCCGTCGAAAATGAACAACCGAGAGTGGAAGTCTCAATATGGTAAGAACCGCGAACCATAGAGCGAGGACCAAGAGTGAACTGGTAACAGTATCACTTGAAGCAGGTCGACAACGGGAGACACCGAACCTATGAGGCTCAGGCATCCCTACGCAGGTCGGCAGGCCGTAACTAACAGTGAATCCAGATGTAGCATCGTGATGCACGCCCACAGTAATGTGGTGAGTGAATGCGCCGAGATTCTTACTTTAAATCGAAGGCAATATCCCTCAACCGATAATGCGGTCTGGTTGACGGAGCATTCCGGTGTAGCAGGAACGGCATGCCGGGAAGGTTATTCTGAGAAAGACGGGAGATCCGTAGTATGTGTCGCAGCACCGATGTTCGGGTCAGTCTGCGTAAGTGTGTCCATAAACGTAACCCGTGAAGTGACACGCAAAGCACCTTCGGAAGTCAGAGGGGAGAGTAGTAGCGGTGAACTGCCTGTAACGGGCAGGGATGCGAAGGATCCCCGCTTTAGCCATGCGTCGAACGTAACAGGGGGCTGTCCTATGTCACCGGAAGGTGTAGTACGTGGATGACAGAGTCCGCATGTTACGTGAGACGCTCTATCTGGCTGCAAAGGCAGACAGGAACAGAAGGTTTCATGCGCTCTATGACAAGGTGTGCCGGAACGACATACTGAAAGAGGCATGGAACACGGTCGAAAGAAATGGTGGAACACATGGCATAGACAATGTACGCATACTGGACATCGAAAACAGTGAAGAATTCATTCAGAGCATAGCACAGGAACTCAAACAGCACACATACAGACCATCACCTGTCAGGAAGGTGCTCATACCCAAGTCGAACGGCAAGATGAGGGCACTGGGCATCCCCACAGTCAAAGACAGGGTCGTTCAGACGGCAGTCAAACTTGTTGTTGAGCCAGTATTTGAATCAGACTTCGAAGACTGCTCGTTCGGTTTCAGACCGGACAGGTCGGCGCACGACGCGGTCGACGGAGTGGTCAAGTACCTCAACTTCGGTTGCGAACACATCATAGACGCAGACATAAGCGGTTGTTTTGACAACATACCGAAGCACCCGCTCATGATGTCAGTGGCAAGGAGGATAGTGGACGGCAGTACGCTGGCGCTCATCCGCTCCTTCCTCGATGCAGGCATCATGGACAACAACGAATTCAGCGACACAGCAGCAGGAACACCTCAGGGCAGCCCAATCAGTCCGTTGCTTGCAAACATATATCTCGACCAGCTCGACAAGAGATGGAAGAGTGCACAGCACACGACTGAAACGCACCTCATACGCTATTGTGATGATTTCGTCATACTCGGCATGGGCAACATGGAAAAGGAGATGGAACCCCTGAGAGAAATCATGGGAGAACTCCAACTTCAGCTCAGCGAGGAAAAGACGAGGCTCACAACAGCGGAACAGGGCTTCGACTTCCTCGGTTTCCATTTCGTGAGGCACTATTCCAGAAGCAGAAGGAAGCGTGTCACGAGATGGATACCATCGAAGAGGGCACGCACACGTATCAAAGAAAACATAAGGCAGAAGACAGACAAATCAAACCTTGCAACATCATCACCATACGATGCAAAAGAAGCAGTCACAAGAACACTCACAGGATGGTATCAGTACTTCAGGCACAGCATGAGTACAGAGGCATTCACGGAGATACACGATTACGCAGAACTTTCCATCGGCAGGATGTTCAGCCGATGGAAACAGCGTAAGCACATAGGCAGGAGACTGAAACGTGAACAGCATGACCTCACACTTGACAGACCACCGCCGGCCATGATTTACAGAACAAGAGCAGGAGCAGTCAGATGAAGGATATCGGTGAGCGCAGTGCGGGAAATCCGCCTGCTGCGTTCGACGAGGGGCGGCAGGAGAAATCCCGCCGTCTACTCTATCTCTGTCGACCCCACCATGTACTATCGTTGGAAGAAGTCCTACGACACGTTCGGCATCGACGGCCTCAAGTCACACTACAGAAGAATGGAACCCGGCGTCAGGAAACTGATGAAGGAGAACTCAAGGCTCAAGAAGCTGCTCGCAGAGAAGGATCTCACCGTCGAGATGCTCAGTGAGGCATTAAAAAAAAGGAAGGCGGAAAAGAGATGAGCACACTGGCATCGGAATACATCGGAAGAGGCGTCGGCCCAACCGTGGCCGCCGGTCTTCTGCACATTCCGAGATGCACCCTCTACAGAACGCCTGTACAACCGCCTTCCGGGAAGGGAAGGCGGTATTCTGAAATCACACTCAGAAGGACGGGAGAACACGCATTCGCATATCTCATCAACGAACAGGTCGTTGAGGAGATGAAGGCGCTGCTCTCGAAGGAGTTTGTCTGTTATGGCTACAAAAAAGTGACAAAGCACCTGCAGCGTGAGGGCTTCGTGATAAACAGGAAGGAGGTACGCAGGCTGATGGCGTGGAACGGTCTTCTCAACAATTCATACAACAGACGCAGCCCTGTCAGCAGGGTGGTGGAATCAAAGGTAAATGTCAGCGCACCGAACCAGGTGTGGGAGATAGACATAAAATACGTCTGGATTGCAGGCGAGGAGAGGAACGCATACTTCCTCGGCTTCATCGACTGCTTCACCAGGGAGGCGGTGAAGCATTATCTCGGTTTCCACTGCAACGGCGTGTGTGTCAGGGAAACGATGTTCCATGCATTCCACGACAGGGGGATAGGCGCGATAGGCAATATGAGGATAAGGAACGACAACGGAACACAGCTCGTCTGCAACACCGTAGAGGAGTTCCTGGCGATGATGAACATCGGCCATGAGCGTATTCACCCCAGACCACCGAAGGAGGATGCACACATCGAATTGTTCCACTCCATACTGGAAATGTAAGTCATCAGGAGATTTGAATTCGTCAGCTTCGTTGACGACGAAGCAACGATCAACAGATTTGTGGATTTCTACAACAACGAGCGTATTCATTCAGCAATAGGGTACAGAACACCATGGGAGACGTACCGGAAATAGAAAGTAAAATGTACAGAGAACGTATGAACTATTACAAATCAACTTTGTCTCCAATTAGGGGACCAAACCAATCGCTCAGTTTACCAACTCTGCATAAACGTAGCCCAGTTTCCTAATTGCGGGATTTCGCTCAAACCATACTTTAAATCCCACTTTTTTAAGTTTGGTTACAAGAGAATGAGGATTGCCATGAAACTCCATTTGTATTCTTTCAAATTTTCTAAGAATATTATCCTGCTCTGCCAAAATGTTATATTCGCATCCCTCACAATCCATCTTCAAAACTACATTATCTTTGCAAAATCGATTTAGCAGTTCCTCCAAAGAATAAGACTTTGCTTTCTGATTGGAATTCGGCGTTTCAACAAGCGATGTCTCATTTTGTTTACTGCTCGAATTGATTGCTGGGTTTTCTTCCGCACCGTATAGACCATTTACTAG
>JAGVSJ010000044.1:3773-8147 GCA_019720975.1 Candidatus Sysuiplasma superficiale | reverse complement strand
TTCTCCCTTATAATAAGACCTCTGCTCTCTAGCTCTTTTAGATAAGAGACAACAGTATTGGGAGAGTAACCTGTCGTCCTTATAAGCTCACGAACGGAGTAACTTCCGTTGAATATCCTTGCCAGGATAGTTAAGGCAATTTCTTCCTTCATTTTTTCATAGAAAACTATAACAAAATAAGTATTAGACGATCACTCCTACATTCGACTATCGGATTACCTGCTTGACTCGAATGTTGCGACCATGAACAGTTACATAGGGATTATTTTGCGCACTTTGGCATTCTACAAGACGGGTTGAATCGAGAACGGGACAATGAAATCAAGCGTCGTAAATGGCGCCTTTGAGTTTGGTGTGGCGACAACGGACCGGCAATAAGATATGATTCCGCAAACTGACTCCTGCTTGAAGAGTAAATTGAGCCCAATCAAAAGGTATCGAATTTAGGGGAATATGGTATATTCTAAGGCAGTAAGTATCGCCTCATCTGCGGGAATTCAATATCAAACCTTCCACAATGCCCATGTTCAGAACCTCACAAACGTCAAACTCAGAATACGAAGGAACGTAAGATGAGTTTGCAGATCGGGAATCCATATGCTTAAGAACGCTTAGAAGAAAACGGAGTTTGCAGGAAAACATAGATAATTCAAACGGATAAATCCTCTAATGAGCGGCTAAGGCTGCGGGCAGAATGAAACGCGAATCCATGCCCTGAAGATGTTTAGACAGCGGGTTCTACAAGGTTGCTGGACAGCAGATAGCCGACACGCTCTGTGATAAATGGCCTGATTATTCTGAACTTCTCAACGAGGCGTCCACCGCTCAGCGACGGATATACCCACAGGTTGAGTATCTTTTCCTTCTTCGAACCGCTCTCAAGAAACTTTGCCCGGTAGCCTGCAGAATGCAGCCTCTGTCTAACTTCCTCTATCATGGAATCCAGCTGGCTTGAATAAGCGGACATTGCTTCCACTTTCTTTGGGAGGTAATCAGTCACGTCAAAGCTGGCATTTGGCCCAGGCGAATTATAGAACCAGACTTCATCAACTATATGTGTATCAAGCCCCTCCTTCTCTATCTGTTCGGGGCACTCGAGGTGGTAATGTGAAAAGGTGGCTGCATCATATGTGGCAAACGAGACCGTGCGGTGATCGGGATTTGGCTCGTACTTTCCATAAGGATCGTAAGTCATCACTATATGCGGCTTGAATTTTCTGATCAGACCCATTATCCTGTTTTTGAGCTCCAATTCCTTCTCAAACATCACGTCGTGATTGAGATAACCCAGGAATATTTGCTGTTCGACACCAAGTATTTCGGAGGCTCTGCTTGCCTCTGTTCTCGTGATCTTTCTGAGATCATCTGCTGATTTTATGTTCCTGTCCATCGTTCCTCTTTCACCGTCAGTGACGGTCACTATTATCACCCTGCTTCCTTCAGCTGTCAGCTTGGCGACTGTTCCTCCTGCCATTATCGCAGTGTCATCAGGATGTGGTTCTACAACAAGAACTGTTTTCACCGAATCTCAACCCTCTTTTGTATCGTGTGTCTTGATCGCAACCGCATCGATCTCAACTTTCATGTGAGGCGCAACGAATTCGCAGACGATGGTCGTTCTAGCGGGCGGATTTGACGGGAACCGTCTTGCAAACGCATCGTTAAGCTCCCTGAAAAACTCCTTGTTCGAAAGGTAGACTGTAAACTTCAGCACGTTCTGGAGAGAGGAGCCAGCTTCATGCAAGATTCTTTCAAGCTTCGTTATTGTAGTATTCAGCTGTTCCCCAAATGTCGTTTCAGCCTGACTGTCCTGACCACTGATGCCGGATACGAACACCAGCCCACCCGCTGAAGTGAAGTGGCTGTATATTCCTCCTTTTCCCAGTCCTTGGACATCACCAGTGCTCCTGTTGGATTTGACTCCTGAAACAGAGAGGAGGGCGCTCTCCACGATTGCGACTTCATCCTCTCTCAGACACTGCGGATTGATGTAGATTCCGTCGTCGCGGCAATTAACGTAGACAGGTGGTTCATGCCTTTTTAGTCTTTCAGAAATAATCTCCGGTTCGACTCCTGAAATGTTGAATTTTATCCTAGGTGCAACAACCGGTCTGATGCGCTCTCCCTTCCCTGGAATGACCTTCTCTATGCCGATCCTGTCGTCTTTGGCAGCTCTTACCGATTCTACAAGCCGATCACAGATGTCGTTCCATCTCCTGACTCTTTGAGCATGGTCCAAGCTCAGATACTTCTCAAATGCTGTGACAAACGCGACAATATCCTCCTTACTTGTCTTCATCGGCCTGCCGATAAAAGTCCTCATCTGTCCGCCGACGTTGAGGTAGCTCAAAGGTCCCAATAGCATGGCATGGTCAACGATGTCCTTTCTTCCCAGGATAACGCCGGTATCATTGGGTGCAGAAATGTCCTTTCCGCCGCTGAAGATCACGGCGTCCGCACCCGCCTCTAGAAATTCCGTCAGTGCTTCTGCAGGCGGAAGTTCGGCGGCAGCATCGACAATCACTTTTACTCCATGTGATCTTGCTATCCTGACCACATTTCTTAGAGGCAGCGAATCGTCTGGAGAATATTCAGTATGGATTATTGCAGCCGTTCTGATCGAGATTTCCCTTTCCAGTTCGCTCTCGATGTTTGGCGCTTCGTTACTGATTAATTTTATTTTAGCGCCTGCTATTGTGGAAAGGACTGCATAAGGGTTATTCTTCCAGTGAGCCGATTGCATCAGTACCTCATTTTTCATACCATCAGTATTCGGGAGCATGGCCATTTTGTCTGGATCACCTTCAGTCATAATGGATGCAACTGACAGAACGATCCCGGCTGCCGCTCCGGAAGTTATGTACGCGGCTTCAGCACCCACGAGTTTTGCAACGAATGAACCCGCCTTTTCCACGAGCTCATTCATGTCGACGAAGTCATATGCAACCTCAAGCATGGCACCCATTGCTTCAGGCAAGACTCTTGATCCGCCAAGTCGCGTCAGGGTTCCGCTTGCGTTAATGACTTTCCTGACACCCAGCCGTTCAAGCAAATCATCCACTTCCATCCGAGCAAATCAGGGGATCCCACTTGTATCATCACTCTGTTTCACCTATTGCCTCCAGCGCAGGAATTCTGTCTCTTCGTATCGCCAGAACAACGATGAGAACGATGCAAAACAGTGCAAACACGATTGGAGCAGCTTCAAATGGAAACGTAATGCCGAGTACTGCATAGTAGATGGCAGCTACGGTCAGGATTATGGAAGCAATGGGAATCAAAACAAGAAGCAAAACCCTTTCTGCATTGAGCTGACCGAATCTCTTTCTTAAACCGGACCATATTATCGAAAGGCTGGCCATTCCGTGTACAAGTAACGCCAGCAATGTCGTGAGTATTCCAAGCACTATGTATGAATCGATTATGCCGTTGGGCACGCCGTACATTGCAACCAGGACAGCGGTGGAGACAGCAGCAAGAAGAATGGTTATACCAGTAATGACGGCTATGCCAGCAACAGGTACTCCTCTTTTCGGATTCACCTTGGCAAGTGATGCGGGCAGCAGGCGATCCCTTCCCATCGCGAAGACCACTCTGCTTCCTGATGTCAGGAAGTTGTTGAGCAGTGTGTATATGACCAGGTCATAAAGCAGAGTCATTATGGCAGTTGCCCCGACACCAATATATCGGTTGGTGAGGATTGCTGCAGGGACCTCTGCTGTAACGAAAGACTTCATATTTCCAAGACCCCACGCTACTGCAGTGGCATAAGAGGCAATGACCCATGCAAATGCGCCTATCACAAGGATTGTAATGAGAGCCTTTCCAACAGTCCTGTTGGGCGCCTTCGTTTCTTCACCAAGCGAAATGATGGATCCATATCCGCCGTAAGCAAGGTATCCTCCTGTCACAAAACCAAGGAATAAACCTGAAACTCCGGTATACGGTGTAAAAGGCTTGACGCTGTTGTCCGGTGCCTTCACTATGAAGATGAGGGATATTACTGTCAGGACTATCATCTGAAGAACACCAAGCGCAATCATCGCTTTGATGCTCGGCTTCAGACCAGACCACATACCGTAGAAGACAACAGCAAGACCGGAACCTGCGAATATGATGCCAACCCACCACGGGAAATTTGTATGAAAAACTAGATTTATTGAGCCACTGAAACCTACAAGATAAAAGAGAATCAATCCCGCAGCGTTGCTTGCCGCGTATAAAACATAACTGTAGGCTGTAAATGTTGCCGCATGTCTCCCAAGGCCATCCTTCACATAGCCGTAGTAGCCTCGAGCGTTGGCAATTTTTCTCGAATACCAGAATAACGTGTTTGCGGACATCAACACACCCACGAATCCTACCAGAAAGACC
>JAGVSJ010000044.1:0-3674 GCA_019720975.1 Candidatus Sysuiplasma superficiale | reverse complement strand
GCGTTGGCAATTTTTCTCGAATACCAGAATAACGTGTTTGCGGACATCAACACACCCACGAATCCTACCAGAAAGACCAGGGCCATTGCGCCCTGCACGAATTCTGCTGTTCCGATCAGTGCAAAAAATATGCCGATCGGAGCAATGCCGCCGAGACCCTGGAAGACCAGTCCCCAGAACCCGACCTGATTCGGAACAAGGCCAGTTGCGCTCTCATGCTTAGCCGCTCCCACCGTCTCATTAACCGTTCCCGACGACATTTCGACTCCCCTTTCTTAACTTATGAAGCATCCGTGGTTGGTCTACTGCCTTTCTCAAAGTAGGTAAGCAAAGTATTGAATGAACAGAGACCATACTACCGGCAACAACCGTTATTTTCCCGAAGAGAGATAAACCTGGTATGCAACATGTTGCATTCAACGCAAATCCGGAACCTTGTGCCCGCATATCATGTCCAGCAGCTCAAAAATTTCCAATCAACTACTGAATTGACTGGAAGGCAAGCAGGGTGGGATCCCAGCTTGGCAGTCTGCACCAAGCTTCAAGCGAACAGGGCACACGTGGTAATTCCATCATTCATCAGGCAAACTCCATAAGTCAGAGTGACCGAAGCATATCATGCCTGTCGCATTGAGTGTATACTCTTATGCCAGACCTTTGCGCGGAAATCTTGTGCCCGCATCAGTCCCCAGCCTGGAACTTGTGAAGCTTACCTGCTCTAACGAAGATAGATTTAGGTGACTAAATATATACAAATTGCCATCAATGCCTGATCGCTGAATGAATAGTTCCGCAGCAATGGAAATATCCGAACACATTGACAGACTTGTATCAACGGACTTTCATTCAAGGAAGTTCATAATCGACCTTTATGGCGCTGCACGCAGGCAGTCCGGAAATATTCCATTGACTTACAGGGCAGCTTTGCTGATAAGTGAGAAGGTCAGGCCGGATTCAAGCGTCCTGTTCATTACAGGTTTTCCGACATATGGCGACTTCGTTGCCGAGCAGGATGGGCCTGTCGGAGCATGTATGCTGTCAAGGGTTCTTTCAGAGCTGCTGAGGGTGAGACCAGTAGTGCTCACTGATGCAAGCCAGGCAGGGATGGTTGAGAAGTGCTTCATGGGCTGCGGTTTCAGTCTTGCGGGCAGATTAGGGGAGGAACACCAGGTCGTAGTCCGTGGGTTCAAGGAGAATACAGAGATTGATTTTAGCTCCGTGTTTGATGAGTTTTCTCCTTCGGCAATTATAGCCATTGAAAGGCCATCAAAAAATTCCTCAGGCAGATATATGTCAATGAGGGGAATGGATATTTCTTCCAAAGTGGCGAGGCTAGATGACATTTTAAACGAAGCTCGAAAAAGAGGCATACCAACAGTTGGCGTGGGAGACGGAGGCAATGAGGCCGGATGCGGACTGATCGAGAAAGAGGTCATTAAATTCCATCCTAACGGTAAAACCATTGCATCGGCTGTTGGAACAGACGTATTGGTCTTTTCCTCCGTTTCAAATTTCGGTGCATACGGAATTGCAGGCGCACTGGCCGCCATTTCGGGAGACTTTTATGCGCTTCCGGACAAAGAGATACTGATGTCCGCCCTCAAAAGTGCGGCAACCTCAGGTCTCCACAACGGCCCCCCGAAATGGCTTGATCCCGGTTCCGATGGCGTCCCCTTTGAACTTGAAGGACTTGTTTGGGAAGGTATCCGGAGGATGATTTGGGAAAAAGTAAATCCACACTATCCCCGGTTTTATTGATGCTTTAGCATTAATTGGCCTCGTTCATTGATGCGATAATGCAACTCAGTAGTTTACCGATTGCAGATTTCAGTGATCTGTCAACTGTTGATTTGTTTCTGGAAAGAAGAGCGGCCATGTCTGTTACGCTGAGGTTTCGCCTTTTGTTAAAGTAACCCAGTTTGCCTGCAGCCATAAGGTATTCTATTTCCTTGTCAGTAAGGACCAGTCTGGAAAGTTTAGAGAGTAGCTGATTAGCCCACATGATCCTGGACATGTCGACTGAACTGACTGCCGATAAAGTGGGGTTTACTGTAAAGTTCCCGATATCCATCAAACTGCGTATAAATCTGAATTGACTCCTAGGCCGTATCAAAACGTTCCACTTCTGAACGCCCTCTTTCACACTTGAGCTGTATGTTGTCAAGTTGTACTTCAGGAGATTTTCCCTTACCGTATTGTGAAATGGTCCCGTGAATGATACCATGTAAACATTGGGGAAAATGGGTTCGCAGCTGATCAATTCATTGATCAGCCCGATTGTCTCCTGTCTCCTGAAGAATGAATCGATTGAAGTCCTTTTGTCAGCCCATTTTGCGAGTATAATTTCATAGTTGAAGTCGGTGCCGTTCGGATGCCAGGAAAGGCTCTCCATACTGCAGTGTAGCCTGTTTGTCAGCCTGGTCCAGTCTCTTCCGTGCCTGAATGAAAAGGTGAGCAACTGCTCTTCCATGGATTTTGTAGTCCCCCTGCCTTGGCCGGAATTATACGCTGTCAAGCTTTTCGCGTTACACCCGTGCCGGGGTCTACTATACGCGTATTATTATTTGATTGTATCGAGGTTTTGAGGGGTCAGAGCAGTCGAAGATAATTCGTTGAAACAATGCGTCGGATGACTCATCCCGTAGAACAGTCGGATTCGAAGAATGCCAGGGCTCAGGATTTCCCGGAACTTCTGTCAGCGCTCAGTGAGGCGTACCTGAAGCACTTAAATCACCGGCATTCTATTATACCAGTGGTGGCGATGCAAGGCAACGGATTGTCGGATAACCTTGACAGACTCAAGGCTATTCTCGAAACTGCAACTGAAGTTGTTTTGAGTGAACTTGCAAATAAAGCCAATCAAGTTGCAGTTAATGAAGAAATCACGGCAGTAGAGATTAACTATGAAGCCAGAACGTGGAAAATGAAGGAAACTCAAAGACTATCGCCTAGAATGTTTAACACTATGCGAATGGCGCAAAGAACGTAAATTGTACAGGACGGACATTCCATGAGTCAGGATTTGAGACAATTGGGCACCCAGCCAGAAAGTTCCTTGTCGTCACTTTAATTGAGTCCCAAATGAAAATACAAACACTCGTCCTACTATGCGAAGTGACAGAAATCGTGACATACGGTCTCATCAGAACAATAGCGGTAAGTGAAAAACAGCGACGAAAGAAATCGTCGTGAAGTTGCATGAATGTGGACTTTCAAGACAGCAATTTACCGGTCGACTTTTGGAGAAACTTGTCAGAATTTGTGACTCTCTTGCTTGAAAACTAAGCATAATTTGATCGCGATTATAACATAATTAGTTTGAATCTACGCATTTTTATTGACTTCACGAACTGTGATGAGAATTGCGTTCATAAACTCAACTTGCGTCGCAACGTTTCGATCTTTTCGTCATCCAGCAGTTCAGCAACCGATGTTTTTTCACTGAAATCCTTCTGAAGAAATTCGGCTATTTCGCTGTAATTTAAGCCCAGATCAAGTTCGTTAAATAACTTATCAGCAAACTTGGCGAAGTGCTTCAATTTGTTTCGATACTCATTCCCGATCAAATGCAGACTGACGCAGACCCTAGCACGCAGATCAATGACATTTCTGGCAGGATCAGATTCCAGGCTGTCATTATTGAAGTCCTTCCTGTACATTTCATCCTGTTCGTT
>JAGVSJ010000043.1 GCA_019720975.1 Candidatus Sysuiplasma superficiale | reverse complement strand
CCATATGCGGCGGTAACCGTATGTTATGTTCTCTCCGGCGAGTTCCCCGATGATGCCCCTCTTCTCCGATTCATCGGTGCGGAGGCGCCTTGCCGGCTGCCTCTTCACATAATAGAAGGACTGTCTCGTCACATGCAGGACTGTTCCGGCTGTGGAAGGTCTGATTTCGTTCGCGCTGATCATTGCCGCGACAGCCTCCTTCCATCGTTTTTTCCCTTTGCGAGTGTTTCGTTGAGCTCCCTGAGGCGGTCGATGACGAGCGCCTCCTCTGCAACGAGTTTCTTGAGCCTGGCATTCTCCATGATGAGCTTCCTCATGTCCGGTTCCATCCTCCTGGTATATGCCTTCAATCCGTCTATTCCGAATGAATCATATGATTCCTTCCAGCGGTAGTTCATGGCAGGGTCAATGGAGTACTTGCTGCATGTTTCTGCAACAGATTCCTTCTCCTGCACTTCCTTTATGACTGCCATCTTCTCCTCAGGCAGCCATCTCCTCCTTGTTCCTGCAGTCACTGTACTCCCTCCGGACAACCCACTGTGTATGCTGTTTCCTGTACTTGCCTGTTAGTCAATGTTGTCTAAGCATTTAGGGGGCCGGAACAATTCTATTGAAGTCCAAACATTTTTTGCAATGCCGCAAGGAGATGAAATTCAAAGTTGATCGATTAGTTATAAATGAAAATCAAGAAAGTTCTTACACAAATTCATGAATTTCTTTGCATATGCGCCAATCGCATTCGATCAACTTTGTTGGGCCCATCAGGTCTGATGGCTGGCTGTGAATTGTTTAAGTTTTGAATTAAATTTGTCGGGAAATTCGGTAATCATTTCGCCCACGACATTGTTGATAATGTGCTTGAGAGGGCCAAAAGCTTCGTAATCCAAATCAACTTTGATGTCTGTCTTCCCGGGTTCAATTGTTGGAATTAAGGAAATAGTGCCTTTCAGTAATATTTCCTTGCCACTTGCTTTCAGGTCAAACTCATGAACATTGTTTTTCGTGGTCAAGCTAAATTCAACATCAAGAGCGGTTCTTCTCCGCATGAATCCCTTCTTGACTTCCATTACCCATTCTGCACTGTTGTCTCCTTTCTGTGTTACAGAAATTACCCCTGGTATGGCACTGGAGAGGAAACCGATATCGTTTACGGCACTTAAAGTCTGTTCTAATGTCGAAGCTATCTGCATTTTGAATTCGATCTTCGGCATATCTCACTCCGGCGGAATCTCGCCAAAGACAAGATCAAGTGGTTGGCCCTGATGCTTCCTAACGACTTTTGCTACAAAGTAAATCGCAAAGAGTACTACAACGGATCCTACCACAAACTCAATTCCGAGTGAAGTGTTGGCAGCGTATACAGAGTTTGTTAATTCAAGATATGCAATCATGCCGGTAAAGATTACTGTAATTATTCCAGTAATCGACATTACTGGAATACCTGCAATTCTTGACTTCGCAGGGCTTGATTCAAATAAATCCTTTTTCCTGAATGGGAAGATTATGCCGGCTATGCCCACAAGCATCATCGGGAATATTGCATCATACCAAGTAAGTACAGTTGAAAACAGATAGATTTTGGCTGATGTATAAGGTATGTTCAGGAGTATTAGAGATATTTCGCTTAAAACAGCGATGATTAATATTGCCACCACGGGGGTATGATACTTCGGATGAACGTTTGATACGCGCTTTGGCAGTATGCCATCAAAGCTGTAAGCAAGGAGGCTTCTTGACGCCATATAATAGTACCCTGGAATATATATTGCCATCTGGAGGATACCGGCAATTATCACAAAGGCTATGATTATTGAATTATGAGTCAGCAGCAGAGCGAGAAAATTCGCATATGGAGTAACCGGAATAGCCAATGTTCCTGAAGCTGCCTGAAAATCGAGTGCGGAAAGGAAATTGAATCCGACAGTGTTGTAAAGGGCGCCGATAAATACAGCTGCCAGGATGAAGGCAAATATCATTGCGATCATCATACCCTGCAGCGAACTTTTCGAAGGCCTTCTGATTTCGCCACCAACATAAGTTGACGATATGAATGAGGTACCAAAAATAGAAATTATCGGAACCAGCAGCAGCGTTCCATAGAGGCTACTCTGACTGGGTGCGCTCCACCCATTTGCCTGTGCCTGAGTCATTACCTTTTGGTAATAGTTTGGTGTGTTGGCATACGAAGCAGAATAACTGTTGAAGGCCGACTGAAACGCCGCGTTAGTGGACGTCAGAAACAGCAGTATCATAATGATGGCCGCAATAAATACTATGATGTAAATGACGTTCTGGAGTCTGAAATACGCTCTGCGCCCGAAAATGGCCGGAAGCGACAGACCCAGGATCTCTATGGTGCCAAGAATTAGAGAAGCAGTGCTTGTATCGAAGAATCCGGACATGCCGGATATGGATGAACTGTGCAGTAATGAGCCAAGAAGTGCGAATCCGATTGCAAAACCTGTTGTCTGTATTGTAACGCCGGTAATTCCAGTGTATACGAGGAGCACCAGAATAAAGCTGGCATTACCTACGAAGCCAAGTGCAGGTGAAAGTGTTCTGGACAGGAAAACGTAGTCTCCGCCGCTTCGCGGCATTGCAAGGTGAAACGAATAATAAGTGTATAAAAGCGAAAGGGAAAGACCGCCGGTCAATAGGAAACCAATAAGGTAATTTCCGCCTATCAGCGGGATTATTGCAACCGTGAAGAATAAAGTGAACAGGAAACCCAGTATTGCAAAATTCAGGAGTGCAACATCCAGAGGTGTTAATTCCCTTACTAGGCCTGTTGCTTCCCTTTCAAACACTTTCACTTTTGTGGCTTGTGCCATATTATCGTCCCCCGACAACTCCCTATTCTCATCGAATAAGGACTGGTCACTCACAAATACGATCCTGTATTTAAGAATTCTCTAAACCGAATTTATCGGATAGGATTGTCTGACATGCCTAAGGCCAGACATCGTAAATAATTACTTCACAATTTCCAGTAATGCATTGTAAAACTGAACATTGTTTCAATGTCGAATCCGATATGGATAAATTCCCTTATGAAATTAAACGTTATTTTTGTTGTTAATGATTTCAAGAATAAAGGAACTGCTAGAAATATGGGCGACCTTGACCTGGGGCATCCAGCAGAAGTGTTCAGAGAATTCAACCTTTTGTAAGCGTATAATGCTTTAATTTTTCCTTCTCAATTGTAACAAGCGCTCCCCTGAGGACTCCTTGAGAGTATTCGCTTCCGGGATTTATGCAAACAGTTCTACCAAGTTTAGCGATGGCAGGAGATTCGTGTATATGGCCATGAAGACCCAGCATTGGCTGTACCTCCTCCATAACAGTTTTGACAGAGGTGCTTCCAGCTGATTTCATCTGAATTTCACCACCATGAATAATTGGTTTTAGCGTTTCGTCAAGATCAGCACAGACGTCGAGACCAATACCTATGGGAGGGACATGCACGTTGAATATGGATGTCGACGGCGATTGAAGCCTGCCTGAGATATTCTTAAGCCCTTCATACAGTTCCTCTTCGGTAAACTCCCTAGGTGTATTCCATGGGGTCTTGTTGGCATCACCCCAGCTCAGCAGCTCGTATTTATCCTCAATAAATGCTATTTGCTTCTCAACAAAGTGCACGTGCTCCGTCTCTGCCTCCCGCAAAACATCATCCATGCTTAGCAGGTCGTCGTTGCCGGAGGATATGTACACTTGAATCTTACTTCCCTGCAGCCTGTCTTCCGCAAGCTTAACCCATGATTTCACTGAATCCAGCATCACATTCTCAAAAACTGAATCCCTGTAGCGTTTATCATTGAGTGCTTTAAGGTATTCTTCCTCAGACATTTCTACAGGATAAAAACCATTGAATTTGACGTTTTTTATGAATTCATCCTTCGACTGAGCGGTGGAAATTTTTACGTCGGAACCGTTGAACTGCGAGCTGTAGGTGCCGTCCGATGACCTGACAAGCGGGACCATCATCTTTCCTGTAATGTCACCGCCAAGAACAAGCACATCTGCGCCATAGTACTTGGATGCATTTACAAACTTTTTAAAACAAATGTCTGATCCATGAATGTCAGTTACGAAATATAATTTCACGCCATACTCGATTCCGCATTAGTAGAAATAATTTGTTGAAATTTAATTTTGAGAAATTTTCGTCAAGTCGAATATCGTCTTTGTTCCTCAATTCTCTGTTTTCTGTCTGGTCGTCATAACGCCTGAGTCTACAACTTCTTTATCCATTTCTGGAAGTTCATACCACCTCACCTTTTCTCCGACCCTTGCGCGCATCTTCCATTTCAGGCTTTTTGGTCTGCTCTCGATAAGCCCTGTCAGCTTATCGATCCTATCTACGATCAACTTCTTCGAGCCTGTATCTATGTTCATAGCTGAAACATGCTCTTTGAGGTTGGACAGATTGGTTGTCACAGTTTTGTACAATCCCCACTGTTCGGCACAAATTTCAGAGATATAACCGCCGTTCACATGATTTCCGTCATCAGTATCAGATATATCATGGTCCAGGAAAATGCAGGCCATGTCGTTCATGTCCTTCGCATTATATTCAATAATCTGCAGTTTCGTAAGTAGAAGGTCGGCTATGGGAATCGTGTAGGAATCCCTGTCAACAGAAAGTCTTTTGCTGAAATCAAGTTTATGGCACATTTCAAAAACGTCAAGAAAAATATCAACCCTCCGGGAATTGTTCAGATCATTGTATATCAACCTTCTATCACCCTGGAGTGCGTTGAAGACTTCTCTAGGTTTGTAACCCAGAGAAACAAAAAAATCTTTAAGTTTCGCACCCTGACTTCTGGAGCAGACAAAATCCAGATCCACATAGTTCCTGCTCAATTGACCGGATCTTGCGGAAGGACATCTGAAATACACAGCCAGTCCACCAATCAATTTTAGATCAATGTTCTGGCGTGACGCATGCTCAATTACTCTCTCTGCTTCTTTAACAGGATCCTGCAGTTGCGTCATTCGCATCATTCATGCGTATTATCGGATTTAATCTTTTTCAGTCTTATATTGGAAATGCGTAATATTTGGAATTTTGCCATAATACATGGCCATTAGTCGAACAAACTTGGTCAACAGTGGACAAGATTCTGGAAAAAACAAGAATTTAATAATAGGATGCATTAGACGCGATTATGACAGACTACGATGCCATAATTATAGGATCAGGACACAATGGTCTGACCTGTGGATGTTACCTGGCCAAGGCAGGACTCAGGGTCTGCATTGTTGAGCGAAGGAACATAATAGGCGGTGCCGCCGTTACTGAAGAACTCTGGCCTGGCATCAAAATTTCCCGCGCAAGTTATGTTCCAGGAGTGATGGACAAAATCATCAAAGACCTGGAACTCGTGAAACACGGTTTGTCGCTGAAGCCTGTGGATCCGCAGAATTTCGCCCCCTTCCCCAGCGGCAAACATCTTTTCACTTATCTTTCTGATGAGAAGACAGCAAAGAGCATGGAGAAGTTCTCGAAAAATGATGCACGAGAATTTCCACGATTTTCGGAATATCTCAGAAATTTTGCCGAAACAGTGGAGCCGCTACTGCTTGCGCCCCCTCCGTCACTTAACGATCTGACGTCCTTCTTCGAAGGTAGTGATTTTGAAGATGTTGTCAGAGAAATACTGATGACGAGTGCAGCAGATCTGCTTAACGAACATTTCGAATCGGAGGAGGTTAAAGGTGCACTCGTGATGAATGGTGTTCTAAATACAAGCATGGGGCCGGATACGGTCGGCACTTCCTATATAATGGCGATGGCGCTAGGGAAGCGCGGATATCATTGTGCAATTGGAGGCACTGGAGCGGTAACCAAAGCGCTTGCATCGTACTTCCGCGCGCATGGTGGCACAGTGATTACTGACGCGGAGGTAAAAAATATCATCATTGAAGGAGGCAAGGCAACCGGCATCGAACTGAAAACTGGCAAGAAACTTACCTCCAAGATTGTCGTTTCGAATGCGGATCCGAAAACTACCTTTCTCAAACTCGTCGGTGAAGATCATCTGGAGGACGATTTTGTAAGAAAGACAGAAAGCCTTAGGGCGTACGGCACTTCCTTCAAAATAAATCTTGTTCTCAATTCTCATCTGAACTTCAAAGCACTTCCATCCGCCGTTGTGGCCGATCAGCAAAGGGCGTTAACAGATATCAACCCCTCAATAGATTACGGACAGAAAGCATATGATGATAGCCGATGGGGTCGAATACCCGAAGAGCCGCCCCTAAGTATTTTTTCACAGACGGCTTGGGATGATACAATGGTGCCTGCAGGCTTGCATACTTTGAGCATAATTTCAAAATACAATCCCTATGTTCTGCGTGAGGGTAAATGGGAGGATTTAAAACCGATTGCGCTTGAACGGGCACTGAACGTTCTGGAAGATTACTGTCCAGGCGTCAGGAAGTCTATAACGCACATTGATGCCCTTTCGCCGCTTGACCTTGAAAAAACATTTGGTTTCACTGAGGGGAACGTTACCCATCTTGACCAGACTATGAATCAGATGCTTTCATTCAGACCATTGGTTGGTTGGGCGCATTATAGAACACCAATAAACTCGCTATATATTTGCGGCGCGGGAACTCATCCCGGCGGTGGCGTCAAAGGTGCCCCTGGACACAATGCAGCACAGATAATCTTAGAGGACCTTAAGATAAAGGCATAGAACAGATTGCAGTCGGGTGCATGATTCTGCATTACTTAGGACTCATATGAATCTTTCAGGCAGATGTTTCAACACCGCCTAGAATGTTTAACACTATGCGAATGACATAAAGAACGTAAATTGTACAGGACGGACATTACATGAGCCAGGATTTGAGACAATTGAGCGCCCAGCCCGAAAGTTCCTTGTCGTCACTTTAATTGAGTCCCAAACGACAATACAACACACTCGTCTTACTATGCGAAGTCAGAAATCGTTTAGATCAGTGAATTCAGTTCAAGAGAACTCAGGGATCAGATAATGACCTTAACATAAATGGCGATTCCAACTTAATAGGTTTCGGGCAAACTGAGATTACCATTCCTGGAAGTGGGAGGGGAATTGAAGAAAAGACTACTTCATCTCGTTTAGTACCAAATCGAAGATCGCTGGAGATCCAAATCAGAAGAAAGATGGAGGCTGAACAGAGAGTCATCTGCACCTTATGAACAAATGCTAAAAGAGACAGGACAGGAAACTGTTCGAAGATTTTGGGCAGCCATGAGAAATGGCGAAGTGACAGGAATCGTGACATACGGTCTCATCAGAACAATAGCGGTAAGTGAAAAACAGCGACGTAAAAATCGTCGTGAAATAGCAGGAATGTGGACTTTCAAGACAGAAATTAACCGGTCGACTTTTGGAGGAACTTGTCAGAATTTGTGACTCTCTTACTTGAAAACTAAGCATAATTTGATCGAGATGATAATAGAATTAGTTTGAATCCACGCATTCTTATTGACTTCGCGAACTGTCATGAGGCTTGCGTTCATAAGCTCAACTGGCGGCGCAACGTTTCGATATGTTCATCATCCAGCAGTTCAGCAACCGATGTTTTTTCACTGAATTCCTTCTGAAGGAATTCGGCTATTTCGCTGTAATTTAAGCCTAGATCAAGTTCGTTAAATAACTTATCAGCAAACTTGGCGAAGCGCTTCAATTTGTTTCGATACTTATTGCCGATCAAATGCAGACTGACACAGACCCTTGCACGCAGATCAATGACATTTCTTGCAGGATCAGATTCCAATCTGTCATTATTGAAGTCTTTCCTGTACATTTCATCCTGTTCATTGAATATGGCAATTAACCTGTCTTCGTCCAGCTCCCTCTTTTCTATGACTGTGCGTAAATCGTCTATGTCGGTGACTCGAACCAGATAAGTCTTGAACAGAAATATCGCGTTATGGTCAAGCAACTTCAGGAGTATTTTCCCACATTGCTTCTGGATTGAGTCCCGCTCAATCAATTTGGTGATTCGCCAATTGTTCCAGTATGGCCAGTGCAAGTCAATAATATCAACATCACTTCCTTCCTTTTTCAGCCTTATCAAATGACTTCTGTCCCCCGTCTTGAAATCATAGGTTGAGTTATAGCCCATTCTATTCAAAATGGCTATAAGTTCATAGAAATCATCTTTCCGAGTGAAGGTAAAGTCAACATCTTTAGTTGAATCCTTTATGCCAAGGAGAGTGAGAGCGGTTCCGCCGTGCGCATAAGTTTGTACCTCATGATCAAGATATCGCGAAATGTCGTTTTCAAGCCAGAGTAGCAATGTAGTTGGATTTTTTGGTCTAATCGGTGCCCTGTCTTCAGCCATAGGTTTGAATCAGTCCTTCAACTTCGTTCTTTGAAATTGGGTTCACGACATGCCACTTGTCTG
>JAGVSJ010000042.1 GCA_019720975.1 Candidatus Sysuiplasma superficiale | reverse complement strand
ATGCCCTGGATCTGGTGATGAAGTTCGAAGAGTTGTGGTTTGAGTTGTGATGAGGATTGATATGAATTTACATTTATTCTGAACTATACAGAATCGGAATGCAGGAACAAACGGCCTTCATTGCACAAACGACGAAGACAAAAAAGCTGGTTGAGCGTGTATTTTTTCAGGAGATGAGAAAGGTTTTGACTCCCGGTATTTGACTTTGGCCTGGTCCAGCCACGTCCTCCTGTGGCTGAAATATCATGTGTGACAGTGGAATCCAACTGGACTGAAGATTTCATTCCTGAAAGATAGACGCGAAAAGAAAGATCCCAGTCCTCCAGCCCATTCAGGTATTCCTCATCAAAGAGTCCGAGAGATATCAAATTTTTGGCGGGAAAAACAGAAAGAGGCTGAGTGTCTATTATGAAACCATTTAAAGACGAAGTCCTTAACGGTTTGTTATTCAGCTTATGAAATTTTGTACTTCCAAAAGTATAACGCAATTCCCACAATCTTGTGGCAAGACCACTTGAAACAGATGCTGGTAGAAAGGTTATCGCCAGTTTCATAAGCATAAATTCTAATGGAGACGGAAGCTCATACAGACCTTCATTCCAGTTCCCCCTTGAATCGACAATTTTTGGAATTGCGAAGGCGATTGTTTTGCCGGTTTGAAACGCCTCGAGTAAACGTGAAAGCCAGTAATTGCTGAACCTCACATCGTCATTGGACAGGACTATGTATTCAGGACAGAGATCCATGGCCTTTCTGATTCCATCATTCATGCTCTTGGAAAACCGGAATTCACTTCCTGAAGACTCTACCGCCACAATAGTTGGAACGGGTGACGTGTGCTGTTTGACGGAGATCAAAAACTCCTTGAATCTGATTCCTGTAATATCGGCGGTAGGAACGACGATCACTATATCGTCGCTGCCGTCAAACGTGATTATCTTCCTCATATGATCACTCAATGAGATGCGCTCTTCCCTTCATTGGCGCTGAATATTATTGTATTTGCCTTTCCTTTCGTGATAGGAATGAAATAGGCTGTGAGCATATTTCAGCCTGACAATCATACACAGAATCAAACATGGGTAACCATCCCGAAGTCTCGGTTAAGTGGAGAATGTAAATAAGGGGGAACATATCCTGAGCAATTGTTCCCAGGATGTTTGAAGAAGGAAAAGATCTGAATGAATATTCTATTCATCTCAAAGAATTCAATAGATGCAGGATTCGGCACGGAAACATTGGTATTCAGATATTCAGACTATTTCCTGAAGGGGAATCACGTATCGATAATAACGACCAACCTGGGAAAGAAAAATGTCACATTTTCAGGAGAACTTGCCAGTAAAGGGGTCGACGTCTTTGAAATCAGAGTCATAAGAAGACCGTTCATCTATCACCCTGCGGATGTGGTCGTTCTGCTAAGAAGAATGATGAAGGCAGACATCATCTACGTATTCGAGCCTCCACCTGGCCTTTCTCCACTGATTGCTCTCTCTGCCATTATGACGAAAAGAAAGACGGTGAGAGGAAGACACAATCCGTTCAGGTATGAAAGTGATATTGATGGCAGAGCGCCCAGACATTTGGGGATGGTGAGACTTTATGAGAGTTTGAATCTCTTTTTCGACAGGTTGTTTACAGTGCATCATGTCCAGAACTCAATTCACAGGGATTTTTTGATTAAAAATGGTTTCAGACGGGTTGTAGAAATACCGGCCTGCATTGACCTTTCAGGTTATCGTCCATCCGAGAAATTTGACCGGTTCACAGTGCTGTTTCTGGGTAGAATGAACTATCACAAGGGAACAGACAGAATACCGAAGATAGTTCAGACGATAAATGAAGAGACAGACAAAATAAGGATATTAATAGCAGGAAGCGGAATATTTGAAGAGATTATCAGAAGAGAACTTGCAGGAACGAAGAACGTTGAATTTTTGGGACTGGTTGACGAGAAAACAAAACTCGAAATGCTTTCCAGATGCCATGTCCTCGTGTCACCAACGAGGGTGGAGGCTTTCATGCTCACCGGGATTGAGGCCATGGCTTCCGGAACACCTGTGATATCTTTTCCTGTTCCGGGCCCGTCTGATTATATAAAGGATGGAGTTAATGGCTTTCTGTGCGATGACGAGAGATGCTGCGCCCTCAAAACAATTGAACTGTTTAATGCATGGCAGACAGGAAATTACAGCAGAATGTCCTCAGAGTCGAGGAAAACGGGGGAGAGATACAGCTGCGATAATATTCTTCCTATGTTGAAAGAGCTCTTTCAAAGCGTCGTTAATTGCGACAGTAAACTGGAATAACTGTATCGCATGCATTTTCCGCCCAGACAGAATTACTGACAGGCGTGAATTCCTCGCATTTGAGCTCAAGGAACCAGCGAGCGACTCGAATGATAATATACATCCTTTCACTTGAAAGTATAAGATGGCCGATGGAACAATGCATGACAGACACATGACCGTTTGCGTTCAGATCACTGTTCTCAATGATGAAAAGATACTGGACACTCTGAAATCATTGAGATTGCAGACTTTGAAACCTGATTGCATATTTGTTGCGGATGGCGGCTCCCCTGAAGGATATATCGAGCGGTTGAAACGGGAATTCAGTGATCTTCCCCTCAGGATAATGGTGATTCCTGGCACACCGATCATAACAAAGAACGGTTCGATCGATCATATAAGCGAGGACATAACGGCGTTTCTTGATTCTGATGAGATTGCGCCTCCCGACTGGCTAAGGCATCTCACGGAACCAATAATGGGGGGAGAAGCAGATTTCACCGGCGGACCGACCAGGCCGGTGGGTGAGCCGTCCACCGAGATAGAAAAATACTATAATGAAATCGAAAAGAGGATTTATGAGGGGGATGTGGAACAGGACGTCACTTATATGCCTCTGGGTAACACAGCCTGGAGGACATCAATACTGAAGTCATTGAGATTTGATAGCACGATCACCTTCAGAGGTGGAGCACCGGATTATGATCTTGAAATGAGGGCAGTGGACGCAGGATACAGGGGCATGTTCCTAAGGGAGGCTTGGGTCTATCACAATAAGTCCACCAGAAAGGGGTATCTGGCACTTGCAAAGCACAGATACAGATACCTTGTCGGGGCTGCCGTCGTTATGATCAAGAACAGAAGGCTGAGAAGGAGGATCGGAGAGAAAAGAAGGAGAATAAAAATGCCTTTTGCTTACGTCGAATCGGCAATGAAACCGATTGCGCTGATTCACGCAGCCCTCTACTGGAAACTTGTTGTAAAAAGAAGTGAAAAGAGACGTTAAAATGTGCAACAGGAATGTGCTCATCCTGTGAATCAAACAATAAGCATCCAACTGTGGAATGTCAATTGTGCAATAATTTATAAACATTGAGAGTTTCGTTGCCTTCACGTCTCAGGGTTATTGAATGAAGAGAAGTTCACGTGTATGGAAGAAAAGAGGCAAGATGCGCTGGAAATGGCGTAAGAAGAGAATGAGGAGAAGAAAGAGAGCTCAGAAGATGAGGCAACGTTAAACCATTTGATCAAATTCGTTTACTGGGGGTTTGGGGTAGTCCGGTATCCTCGCGGGCTCCAGTAATCCATAGGAATCAATGGGAGAGACCTCCTGGCAGCAGATGAATGTTCCTTTAACTGACGCAAGGATGATGAAATACTGGAGCTATAAGCTGCCTGACAGGGAGGTACCCGCTGATGTGGGTTCAAATCCCACAACCCCCATTTACGTCAACAGTGCAAAATTTTAATGTTTGTTTCTCGTGACATGTTTGGAAGTGCAATAGGGAAACCCCGGCAGATCGATAAATTGCATCTATCGCCGCCAGGGATGGAAATATCAAACTGTGGAAATCACATCAAGATATCTTGAAATTATTTCCTTTCTCCTCTTTATGCTCATGACAAGATCGTGGTCTCCGCTGTCGAAGTAAATTGTATTGCCTGAAGATTCGGCGTTGCCTGACATTCTTGAGGTATGTCTCCATGAAACAAGGCTGTCCCTTTTGCCATGAACAAACAAGCATGGACGGCCCTTAAGCGCCGGAACGAAGTCATTTGGCCTGTAGACGAGGAGGGAGCGAAGCGTCCTTGCAGATACATAGTTTATCCTTTGAGGCATCTCCCTCCGTGATTTCAGTATAGACTTCCTGAATTTCTTGCCTGGATTGAGGACATAAAGTACACTGAACGTTGACAAACCACCGGTGAGAATATCGTTTGCCTCCGCCCTGCTGACTCTCTGCCTGAACTTCTCAAACTCACTGCCATGTCTTTCCCTCATCCAGATTTCCCCGTCGGAGATGCCTGAAATGGAGCATACTGAGGAAACTCTTCTATCCATGGCGCCTGCAACAACCGCGTTCGAAGCGCCCATGCTTATACCGCAGAGATGCACGCGGGATATATTGTATTTCGACATGAGGAAAGAGACGGCGCCTACCAGCTGAAGTGCTTGCTGCTGGAAAATGAGATCCTCTTTTCTGCCTGTAACATGCGAAAGACGCAGAGCCGTAAAGCCAAGTGAGACAAACTCGTTGAAGACTGCGACCTCCTCTGAATCATCCTTTGTGCTTGAGAATCCATGACATACTATGAAAGCATCCTTTCTGCTTTGAAGCTCAAGTGTGGTCTCCAGCTTTTCATTTCCGCTGTGCAGAACAATATTCCTGCTCATCAGAGCTCAGATTTCCTTCGGTCCTATAATGATTGCCACAAAAGGAATAGGGGAGACATTATAGGCTGTCCAAACTTTAAGATTCTGTGCAAATTTTATGTACGTCTAAATGCTGACTCGGTGGAGATAAACTTGAATCTATTTTTTGTTACCGATATCCATGGCTCTGACGTGTGTTTCAGGAAGTTTTTGAACGCGGCTAAATTTTATGGGGCTGATGTGCTTGTTTTGGGTGGAGATATTACAGGGAAACTACTTGTTCCGATCGTCAAACAGGATGACGGCTCATATTCCAGCGAATTTCACGGGACCCAGGTAAGGATTTCGAGTGAAACTGAACGGAGCGAGTTTGAGAAGAAGGTAAAATTCAGCGGTTACTATCCTGTTTTGATGGAGAAGGCCGAGTACGAAAGGGCGCTCACTGACGGGAGTTACAGAGAGTCCGTATTTGAGGAAACAATGCTGGATTCAATAAAAGGCTGGCTGAAGTTGGCGGACGAAAGACTGAAGGGCACCAAAGTAAAATTGTATATCACAGCAGGCAACGACGATCTTCTCTCAATGGATGAAATACTACGCAACCATAACAGTGAGAACGTTGAATACGCGGAAGGGGAAATTGCCTCATTCGATGGATTCGAAATGCTAAGCATGGGGGATGTAAACCCCACTCCCTGGCATACACCACGCGAGTATCCCGAGGAGGAGCTGGAAAGGAGACTGGAAGCATTGGCGTCAAAACTCACTGACCCTTCAAAAAGCATTTTCAACGTTCATGTTCCGCCGATAGGGGTTGGGCTGGATGTCTGTCCTGAACTCGACGCAAATTTGACGCCTGTAACCAGGGGAGGCGAAATTGTGATGAAGGCGGCAGGAAGTGTAGCTGTGAAGAGGGCAATTGAAAAATTTGAACCTCTTCTTGGTCTGCATGGTCATATACATGAATCGCCTGGCATTGCAAGGATTGGCAGGACAGTTTGCATAAATCCCGGAAGCGAATACGGACAGGGGGTTCTCAGGGGCGCACTTGTGAGTTTCGACAAGGGCAAACTGAAACATTACTCCTTGACAAGAGGTTGAATTGACAGAGATAAGATTGTTTTTGAAGGGTGATGAAAAGGCATGTTCGAGCCTTCTTGATGAGGCTTTCGGCTGGTATTTCAGACTTCCAGGCTCTCAATGGATGAGAAGAAAAATCTCTGCAGAATCCATACTTGAGACTTCAAAGGACGGAATAACTCTTGTTGCCGTGGAACTTGGCAGGATTGAAGGATACGCCCATGCAGCAATCAGCGACTACGGAGTTGCATATCTTTCGACAATTGGTGTTTCTCCCAGCTCTGAGTCCAAGGGCATCGGCACAATGTTGCTTAAGGGGCTGGAAGAGAGATGCAGACAAAAGGGAATCAGGAAGATCTGGCTGATGGTCACCCACATCAACAGCAGAGCGGTATCATTCTACATAAGGAACGGATATGAAATCGAAGGGCTGCTCAAGGACATGACTGTGGAAGGAGCGCACGAGATAGTGATGTCAAAGCACCTGTAGTTTCACTTTCATTGGTATCTGTTCGAATATCAGCGGTTGAAATCGCGCAGACATTCACGGAACGGTCGAATGAATGAACAATGTCATAAGGCGGACAAAGGATTAATATCATAGTTAGGAAATTGGAGGGACCCGCGGGGGAAAAAGTGCCTTCTGACAATCAGGTTAAAACCTTCGAAAGGACTGCAACCGGACTAGTGCGTGAGATATCGGCTTTCAGAACGCTTGTGCTTGATCTTATGTTCACCAGCCCTGTGTTTATGTTTGTATTTGCGATTCTCGGAATTGGCATATTTGTCGGAGCGGACATGGTAGTCTCGACGTTACTTGCACTGTTGATAGGTTTCACAACCGCTGGAATGTATGCCCTGCTCTCGATAGCATATCCGAGAAGCGGTGGTGATTACATATTCATCAGCAGGATACTTTCACCGCCTCTCGGATTCATGGTGAATTTTGTATTCACAATCGTGAATATTTCTGTCATAGGTACAGAAGCTGTTTGGGTTTCGACAATGGCCCTTGGTCCAATGTTTTCCGGGCTTGGGGCAATTATGAACAGCAGTTCACTTGCATCCTATGCGTCTGTCTTCTCTCAGCCTGTTTATATTTTCATCATAGGGGCTGTAGTAATGTTGGTGTTCACATCTGTTATGTTCTTCGGGACTGGCCCAACTTTTAAAATAAAGAGCGTTCTCTTCTTTGTAGCTGTGTTCTCTGTAATCGTGTACATAGCAGCCATAGGCTTAACATCCACCTCTGCAATGATATCAAATTTCAACCACCTTTCGAGCACATCCTATCAGCAGTACTCAGGGATCGTCACATCAAACGGGCTCCCTGAGAAATTTGAAGTTGTTCCCACACTGTTTGGAACAATTTATGCTGTTTTGGCCCTTGCAGGTTTCACAATATCCTCCTACACAGGAGGGGAGATATCGAATCCGAAACGCTCACAGTTTGTCGGAATGTTTGGTGCTCCGATCATCTATGCATTACTCATGATGGCCGTGCTTGCTGTCAGCTACTCTAAGTTTGGCTATTCTTTCCTTACTGGCATATCTTATGCCGCACTTACAGGAAACAAACTCTATACTCTTCCCATACCTTTGCCGTGGATGAATTTTATTGCAGCTTATGCGCTCGACAGCGCTCCGCTCATGATTGTTTTGACAGTAGGTCTCCTCTGCACGCTGTTTGCCTATATGCTCACAGCCATTTTCGCCAGCACTAGGAGCCTTTTTGCCTGGACGTTTGACGGCATTTTTCCAATGAAACTTGCTAAGGTCAATGAGAAATATCATGTTCCAGCGTATTCACTGGCAGTCATCATACTGATATCGCTTGTCTTCATCTATCTGACTGTTTATACTTCTATATCCGCATTCTTCACATATGTTGTACTGGCGTCCTCGTTCGGCCTTGTTGTGGTGGCAATTTCAGCGATAGTTTTCCCATTCAGAAAGAAGGACGCGTTCAATTCGGCGCCGCGCCCTGTGTCCTCAAAGATCGGAGGTGTTCCTGTGATTTCATTGATCGGTGTCGCAGGGCTGATAACTTCGCTCCTTGTGGGATATGTTGCGATGCTCCCTGCTTTCATAGGTGTCTTCACATTTGAGTATGTCTACTTCATAATAGCACTTTTCGTGATCGGGATAGTCATTTACTTTGTATCCTATGGAATCAGGAAAAGACAGGGATTTCCCGTTGACAAGCTTCAGAAGGAGATACCTCCTGAATGAGAACGGGATGTCATTAGATGGTAGATCTACTAGATGCGGTGGTTGAACGAAATCCTGCGCTTATCGCTGAAACTGTTTCGTTGCATCAGGACGGACTGATTCCGCCTGACACCTTTGTCATAGATCTTGATGCAATAGCAAAGAACTCCGCCATCATATCCGAGGCAGCAACTTCAGAGGCTGTCGGGCTGTATTACATGTCAAAACAGTTTGGCAGGAACCCGGTGGTATGCCATTATATCGAAAAATCAGGGATAGAGAAGTCAGTGGCTATAGACGTTGATGAATGTAAGATTCTGCATAATTATGGGTTCAAGATAGGGCATGTAGGAAATTTGAGTCAATTACCTAAGGCGGATGTTGATTTTGTCGTTGGAACAGTCAGACCGGACGTCGTCACCGTCTACAGTCTGGCTGCAGCGGAAAAGATATCAGAAGCTGCACTGAGGGCAGGTGTAAACCAAAGGGTATTGCTGAGAGTACGTGACAGAAATGACTTTTCATATCCGAGGCAAATCAGCCCTGGGGGCTTTGCCTGCGAAGACATTGCAGATGTGCTAAACGGGCTCGTGAAAATGAAAAATATAGAGATTGCCGGCGTGACCTCGTTCCCTGTATTCCGTACAGACATATCGAGGAAGGAGGTTTTTCCTCTCCCCAATGCCGAATCGCTTGTCAAATCGGCCAGAAGGATGAACGAAGCAGGGATA
>JAGVSJ010000041.1 GCA_019720975.1 Candidatus Sysuiplasma superficiale | reverse complement strand
AAATCTGCTCGGTGAAACAAGGCTGCGGGCACTGCTCGAAAAATACGGCATCCGGAGCTTTGAAGAGGCAAACGAAACAGCAATACAGCGCTCGAGGAAAATAACAGAACACAGGCTGTCGGAAATGAAGGACGGCATTTCAGTCGCGGAGGATCACATGGAACTGCCGGACGGCAGGAAGGTCAGGCTGCGCGTCAGACTGAAGAAGAAGGGCAGGAGGCTGACTGCTGACTACGAAGGAACAGCGGAGCAGGTGGTGACACCGCTGAATGCTGTTTTAGGGGTCACGCTTTCAGGTGTGTATTTTGCACTCAGGGCAATTGCAGGAACGGACATGGTGACGAACGATGGCTGCTTTTCACCGGTCGATGTCAGGGTTCCGGAACGCAGCCTGCTGAATCCGGAATTTCCGTTCCCTGTTTCCGCAGGTAACACTGAAACAAGCATGAGAAACGTCGATGTCCTTTTCCGTGCATTTGCAGCGTTTGCGCCGGGAAGGGTGCCTGCCGCATGCGGCGGTTCCATGAACAACGTGATGATTGGAGGAGTTTCGCACGGCTCGACCTGGTCGTTCTACGAGACGAACGGCGTCGGCTCCGGGGCACATGACGGCGGCGACGGCGTCAATGGCATACAGTGCAATATGACCAACACGATGAACACACCCGTGGAAATAGTCGAGCTTGATTATCCCATTGAGATAGTCAGATATGAACTTCGGACCGGAAGCGGGGGAGCCGGCAGATGGCGCGGAGGCTGCGGCATCGATCGTGCTTACAGGGCTCTTGAAAAAATGACGCTCACTGTTGTCGCCGAAAGGGAGAATACATTCCCGTATGGCCTCGAAGGGGGAGAGGACGGCAAAGGTTCGGAGTTCCACTTAATGAAAAATTCTTCGCCGGGAATCTGGAAGCGCGTACCGTCAAAGTGTTCAATTGAAATGGAACCGGGAGACATTTTTCTCATCCGCACTGCCGGAGGCGGAGGATACGGAAATGCAAACGAAAGGACTGGCCTGGACTGCATTAATGACGAGCGGCAGGGGCTGACTCATGCAGTTTTCCCTCCTGTGCGTTTTTCTGAAAACAGGGAAATTGTCTAATGCTCAGCCGCTTTTTTCAGGAATCGAGTGACAATGCGGTAACGGTTTCATGGAAAACTGGTGCGTATGCAGAACGGATAGAGAAATTATTCATGAGGCGGCATCATATTTTTCACCGTAATACCGGCTCAACGATACAGGCTGTTCACAGGGCTGAAGAGCATAAGAAAATGTCCGAGAGAGTCCTATAAAGAGACGAGTCTGGGCCTTATGACCGCTTCTAAGAAGAGAAAGGCATCTGTTCTGTCTGTACGTAAACCTCTAGAATGCAATACGAAAGAACTCTGGTAGGAAAGGGACTACAGCGGCTGGTAACGTGCAGGGACCAGGCCACGTAATTATTGGCAGGGACTGTTTGCTGAAATTCAGAGCGCAGAACTCAGTTATTGAAACACGGCACCAGGAATCAACGAGGACTGATACCGATTTGATTGGCAGCTCAAGAGTCTCTATTTCTGAGTTGCCGTATCCTCTGCGACACAGGTGGCTAAAGTAACAGTAAAGAATCGTCAAATCTTTTATTCATGAGCTCAAGACTCTTCCCTTGGATTCAAAAACTGTGGAGGAGTCAGCTGATATCATGGACTTGCTCCTCAGAATAGGCAGATCCGGCAATGCGCTTGATGCCCTTTTTGCTGGAACAGCGATGGCCAGTGGTGCCGAATAGCTCTTGTCTATTACCTATCTTGAAAATTCTCTAGGGTGCTAATAGGGGAACAGACACGTTTGCGTGTCTTACTTGGCTGAGTGTACGAGTTTCGCTATTTGCCCGACAACACTTTGTGTGTCTTCACCCCACCCCCACAGGTTTCTACCCATGGCAATTCCTGCAGCCCCCTCCTTCAATGCTTGCTCCACGTAGCGAACTGCATCCGAAGGCTTGTCCATTTTGGGTCCACCGGCGATAATGACTGGTCTTGTTAATTTTGAGATTTGTTTGCTCATGCCTCTGTAAAAGAACGTCTTTATCACATCTGAACCGATTTCCTGACCCAAGCGGATACAATGAGAAATGATTTCAGGATCCTTCTTCTCCTGGTCCGGATAGATATGGCTTATCAGCGGTATATCAAATCTTCTGCAATCTCCAATGACCCTGCCAAGTTCGCCGAGTCTTTCATGCTCATGCCTTCCGCCAAGATATAATTCATAGGAGACGGCGGCAGGATCGTAAGAAAGTGCTTCTTCTACACTCGACAGCATGACAAGGTTGTATGGATCGTCTGAATATTTTGTTATTCCGTTCAACTTGAAAATTAACTCGAATTTATTCAAAAGGTTTTTACTAGAATCCTCCACGATCCCTCTGTTGAGTATCACTGCATCGACATATCCGGCAGAAAACTTAAGAAGGTCATCGATAGTGTTGCCGCCAAATACTTCACCGTATGGTATGCCGTGATCCATTGCCATAACCAGCAGTTTACCTCTTCGTCCGAAGAGCCTTCTCATCCTGTGTTCCTTTCCGTAGGACATATTCTCATGCCATGATTGTAAACACGATAAAAGGCTTGCCTGTCTGGAGTCGCTGAATCTGTATTACTTTGCCGGCATGGCATTTCATTGAATCGTCTATTTTCTTATGGCCCGGTACGGGGTTTTAGATATTACCATATAAACCTTTAAAATGGTTAATGCAATTCCCGTTGCCATCGGGGGACAATATGACTGAAGAGAGATCACTTCAAAAGAACAAAGTTGGATTATGGGCGATGGCCTTCCTGACCGTGGCAGCGATTTATCCGATGGCCATGGCAGTATCGAACGCAGCCGCAGCAGTGACATTTGGCGGGTTCGCTGCCCCTCTAATTCCGATTTTTGGCGCGTTGCTGATACTGCTTGCAACAATACCTATCCTGGAATACAGCAGAATCGCCTCGTTTGCAGGCGGATATTACGGCCTGGCTGAAATCGGGTTCGGAAAGGCTGTCGGAAAGTTTGTTGCTATGGAGAATCTGTTTTATTTCATTTCATTTGATGTATTGACGTCCACGGCATTTGCATACGTCATCTACTCATCTCTGACATATGTCACCTCATATGTACTACCGGTCTCTCTGTTCATTTCCATTTCCATCATTTTCATGTTCGCGATGTTTCTGGTGACTGTTCTTGATCTTTCCATCTCAGCGAAAGCGGTTATTTTTTCAGGCATTTTGCAGATCATTGTTCTGGTCATATATTCGCTCGTTGTCATCCTGAGGTCTCCTTACAACAGCCTTGAGGCATTCAACCCATCGGTGGCTCCGGGTGGCCTGAGTGGCCTTTTCCTCGGCGTTATACTCGCGGGTTTCCTGTTCTACACCGGCTATGGAGTACCGCTTTTCTTCGCAGAGGAAGGCAAAGCGCCATTCAAGGATGTATGGAAGGCAATTGTTGTAGGTGTTATAATCCCGACAGTGGTCGGTGTTCTCGCAATATATTCCGAAGTTGTTGCAGTTGGCCTTTCACATGCCTCGAAGCTAAGCGGCGAACTGAGTCCAGGTCTTGCAGCCTATCTTCCATATTTGGGTATACCGGCCGCCATATTTTTCATTCTGGTGGCATTGCTGGGGCAGGGATTCGGCGGCTTTGTTCCGGGAATGACGACTGCCAGGCTTATATATTCGATGGGGAGAGACAAGTTTTTCAGATCCGACTGGATAACTAAAGTCTCCAAGAGGGGAATACCGGTAAATGCAGCCATTATCAACCTGATACTTGGCATAGTGGCCACTGCGCTTGATGAAGGGCTGATGATTCACTTTTACGGGCTGAGTCAGGGAGCATTCGATGCACTATTCCTTTCCGGAAGCATGGCAGTCGCCTTCTGGTTCATACATCACATCATACCAGACATCAGTCTGGCCTTTTACCTGAGGAAAAAGGGCATCAAAATACTCAAACTGAGGAGCTTTATAACCTCCGTACTTGCTCCTGCTGGCGCTGTAATCCTGTTTGTCTATTCGTTTTACGAGGGATACAGCTCCCTGACAGAACCGTACTTCGGCGGGCTGTTGTTCGTACTTGTGTCGATGGTGGTGGTGGCTATCTACGTTGCGGTCAAACATGCAAGAAATACACTGGGCATGTCATATGTAGAGAGGACGATTTCGGAAGAGAAACTCAGGGCAGAATTCAAGGACTAGTCCTTGAATTGGATATCCGTGATCGTATTCCCAGCACCGTTGTTCAGGGTATAGAATGAAATACGCAAGATTTTACGGTATCGGAGATATCCGGATTGAAGAAGGCGCAGATCTTGAGCCGGGAGACGGAGAAGCGATCCTGAAGGTCAGGGCCGTAGGCGTGTGTCCGACTGATGTAAAAGCCTACTATTCGGGTTCATCTTCAATCAAAGTCCCGATTGTCCTCGGGCATGAGGTTTCCGGCACCATATTATCATCGGGAACAGAACAACTGAATCCCGGACTGAAGGTTAACGTGGCGGCCGATTGCCCGTGTCTTGAGTGCGGCATCTGCAGGAGGGGGCTGGTTAACATGTGCCCCAATATGTTGAGCCTTGGTGTCAACGTGCCTGGTGGATATGCCGAGACGATGCGCATTCCATCCGAATTTATAGAAAGAGGGCTTGTTTACCCGTTGACTGGCGGCACTGGTTTTGTTGAAGGTGCGTTAATTGAGCCCGTTGCTGTAAGTCTTCACTGTCTCAATCTTGCAGATTACGCCAGTATTGAGAATGCGGCAGTAATCGGGGATGGGCCCAATGCACTCATACATCTTCAGCTCCTGAAAAGAATCAAGCGGGTTAAAAACGTAACTGTTATCGGCCTTTCTGAGAATCGTCTTAAATTTGCCACCCGGTTTGGCGCAGATCATGTCGTGAATATTTCACGGGAGAAGAACTTTTATTCGGAAATGAAGAAAGAGCAGATTGATCTGGTGGACATCACAATAGGAAATCCTGAAGCTGCGGCCGAATCAAGCCATCTTCTAGGCAAGGGAACACATATCCTGATTTTTGGAGGTTCAATGAACGATGCTCAGATTCCGGTTTCGATGAATGATGTTCACTACAAACAGCTGCGCGTGACAGGCTCAACCGGCACGGACCTGAAGAGTTACAGTAACGCCTTGGATTTGGTCAAATCCGGCAAAATTGATCTGGTCGATCTGATCACCGCTCGCTTCAGGCTTGAAGATCTGGCATCTGCGCTTGATTACTCGAGAAATCTGAGAGGATTAAAGTGCGCCGTGGAATTTCCCGACGGATGATTAGACGAAATCTGGCATTACAGGCTGTGGACGTGAACCAGGAAACGGGAGATCTTGAGATGTTTGAACGGCAGGGAAAGGCAGCATAATTGGAAGAAACGGAGCTTTCGGTGATGTCAAAAACGGGAAAATTGTTCGGCGGCATAGATGTTGGTTCCTCATCCATAAAGACGAGCATCATTGATGCCGGAACAGGTAAAATCATATCTGCACGAAAGAGGCGTTACAGAGGCGACATGCTTGCCGGCAATTCAGTCCAAGTCAATGAAATTTACAGCGAATTTATAAAGGAAATAGGTTCACTCTCAAACGAGGGCGTTACTTCAATTGGCCTGTCCTGCATGGCACCGATACTCATCCCGGTTGATTCAAATTTCGAATCTCTGACTGCAATACCATATAACTCACTCCTTGGTTCAGAATTTTTCGGGAAGAACCTGAATTTCAACTTCAGAAGGATTAATTTCAACAGTCCCAACGCCCAGATGTTCCCGCAAAAAATACTCTGGCTCAGGAAGAACAGCCCGGAGGTTCTGGAAGAGGCCTCGTACATTGTCGATCTCAATGCATATCTGCTGGGCAGGGTGTGCGGGAAGCATGAGGGAACACCTGTCCAGGATTATCCGACGGCGGTTGAATGGGGGCTGGTTGACTCGAGGAAGAGAGACTGGTGGAAGCCCGTTGCAGAAAAACTGGGCATCAGAGCAAAGCTGCCCGAACTTGTTGAGCCTGAATTTGCAATCGACATAGGAGATACACGTCTCTGTATCGGCACCGTTGACACTCTAGTGTCATCCCTGGGAGCTATAGGCCTCGACAGTAGCCTGTTGTTCGTTTCCAACGGCTCAACTCTCTGCGCAGGCTTTGTTTCGAAGAAACCTGTTATCACTGACAATCTCTATTGTGATGCGTACTTTTCGGGAAGATATCTAATTGATGGCTGCAATTCGCAGTTTTCCACCGTTCTTGATTTTGCGGAGAGATTGTTCAGAACAAAGATAGACATCAACGATGTGGATGAAAAACCTACGGAAGTGACTTTCATGCCTTATCTGACGGGAGAAAGATGCCCTCTTTTCAACACTTCACTGAGAGGCGGTTTCTACGGTTTTAACGCCGAAACATCGATAGATGATATTAAAAAATCGGTTGTCCATTCACTTGCCTATCTAACCATCGATATGCTGGACGCGGTAATAAAATTGTCCGGAAGAAGGCGTGAAATTGTTGTCGGGGGCGGTGTGGGTGGGCGCACGATAGGGCCGATTGTAGCCACTGTCGCAGGCATGAATTACAATTTCCTCAATTATGATCCAGGCAGCGTCGGCGCAGCCCTGATTGCCATGAAATCTTCCTCCACCATAGCATCATATCCGCTCAGAACCTTCCGGTACATTGGTGGCGAAACTGAAACATACACCCCGGACAGGTCGCTTAATGCACATGCTGCAGCTTATGAGCGCTTCACTAAACTCAGAAGGAAGCTTGAAAATTTTTGAGGAACCACTTTCATGCAGCGGTTGGCATCGTTATTCAACAGTCATCGCTCACTGCCGAATACCTGATAGTACCATTTCTTCCTGACAGCACCGCTTACATCAAAGTAGACATGTTTGATGTTGGTGAATTCTTCAAGCGAATATGAAGACAGAGAGGCTCCATGCCCGCTGTGCTTGTAACCTGCCCATGGCATTTCCGAGGGGACAACAACATGCTCATTTACCCAGACGGTTCCAAATCGCAGATCTCGAACGGCATGGAGAGCTTTATTCATGTCCGATGTCCAGACAGATGCCCCAAGGCCGTAAATGACATCGTTGCATCGCCGTATTGCGTCATCGTAATCGGTGAATGATAAAATGGTGTATACTGGACCGAATATCTCCTCTTTGACTATGCGGGATTCCTCATTTTCAGTTCTGATGACCGTCGGCGAAATGAAGAAGCCTCCCTCACATCCCTCTATTTTGGGTTCAAATCCGCCATGTTTCAGCAGACCCCCTTCCTCCATGCCCAACTTTATGTAATCTTCTACCCTTTTTCTGTGGGCGGAGGATATCAGCGGTCCCATGTCAGTACCATGATCCAGCGGATTGCCTATCTTCACTTCCTTCAACTTTTCAATCAGCTTACTTTCAAATTCATCCACCATATCTTCATGGATGTAGTAACGGGTTGAATTGGCACAGTCCTGCCCATTATTTACCAGACCTCCAACGACAGCTCCTTCAACTGCCGCCGGCAGTCTGGCATCCTTGAATACAACAAATGGAGCCTTACCCCCCAGCTCGAGCGATATCTTCTTTAGAGAGGCGGAGCCATAACTGGAAAGTTTCCTTCCGACTTCCTCGCTTCCTGTGAACGCGATCATATCGACTTGAGAGTTCCTTGCCATTTCCTCCCCAATTTCGGGACCCGGTCCAGTAATGATGTTAAGAACACCTCTTGGAATTCCCGCAATTTGTGCAAGTTTTCCAAATTCCAGTGTTGTCAGAGGTGTATAGCTTGCGGGCTTCAATACCACCGTATTGCCCATAAGCAGGGCTGGAACCGCCCTCCAGACTACCATCATCAATGGATAATTCCACGGTGTTATGACTCCAACAACTCCGATCGGTTCTCTTCTGATGGCGCTTGTTCCCTCGTCCACATACTCACCCATCGCCTTTCCTTCTATGTTCCTCGCGGCTCCGGCAAGAAATCTGATATTGTCAACGAGGTATGGCAGATCATAATTTGACGACTGCTTGATGGATTTCCCCGTGTTGATCGTCTCTAATCTGGCCAGCCTATCCCTGTCATGCTCTATCAAATCCGCAAGGCGCATCAGTATGGCAGACCTCTCTGAGACTGGAGATTTTCTCCACCCTCCATCATCAAACGCCTTTCTGGCTGCATCTATAGCACTGTGGACGTCTTCTTTGGAAGAATAGGGTATCCTGGCAATATTCTCTCCGGTCGCAGGGTTAATCACATCGCTGTTTTTCCCGTTTGAAGAAGAGCACCATTCTCCATCAATCAAATTTTTGCATTCTGTCAAGAGTGAGCCTGTCATCCGTTTCCCTCATCCGGTGTAATCATATTAAGTCATTCTTCATCTAAAATATAATCTGTCTCTCATCTGCAGGTATTGGATGGTGCAGGGCTATGACAAGAAGCGCAGCTGACCAGAACTGTCTCTATCAAATTAAGCATAGTCGGCATGGATGAGCCGTATGCCTTTGAACCAAACACGGGTACCTAGGCCGATGGTTTGCAGACACACCCTTTTGGTCAGGACGACATGAATCCAATGTATCGTTTTCAGATAAACAAATTGCACTAGAGGACAGCATGTGTTTACCAGGCGCCTGGACTGTTTGTGAAACAGTAATGCACGACGATGGAGTAATCTGCGAACAGGGAGAATGGAGGAAAGGCATGGAAAAGACGAAATGGAAACCATCAATTGATCAGGGGCCATTCCAAGATTAAAGCAAAGGGAAAAGGTTTGATGTTTGCAGTTCTTGCGCTTTAAAATGTCGCAAAGTATGTCTTGAGTCCGTAGGCGCCGGGTTGTATTGTGCCCTGATTGTTCGGGAAGCCCCACCATTCAGAAGTCAACATCCAGTTTCCGCCGGAATGCACATAATAAAGTTCGTACGGCATAATTGCGGTGAACAGCTGATCCTTGACTGGTGCGCTCTGATTCACTGTTCCGTTGGCCATGATGTACCACAGCTTTGAGGTAACAGTGGCTGTTGAGCCCGTGACATTTACCTTCAGTGCTCCTACCCAGTAATACACAACTGTATCGGTGAAGTATGTTGCCCATACCTGCCTTATTGCCGCAAGACCGGAATGCGTTCCATTCAGGGCCGCATTGTAAGCATGGTCATATGTTGTGTTTTTGACATACCAGTAGAGTGTGGCGTTCGGGCTGTACTGTGCCATTGTCAGGTTCACGTTCTCTATTCCTATGGCGTTCCAGTGCTCGAAAGCAAGCGATGTTACAATTTCTGTTTCGACAGTGGCGTTAATGGGTGAGGTTACGGCTGTTGTCGTTGTTTTCTTGGTAAGATACAATCCCCAGCCCGCACCTGCAATGATAGCTACCACGACAATTATTGCGGCTGCAAGTGCTGCGGAGATCTTTCCGCCAGTGCCTTTGGATGCTGTAGCTGCCATACCGTGCATTTTCGTGTCATGCTATAATTACATTGGCATTTCTGTGCTCAGAAATCGTCACTGTGCTCAGGCTTCGTCAGCTCCTGTTGAGTTTCTTCA
>JAGVSJ010000040.1 GCA_019720975.1 Candidatus Sysuiplasma superficiale | reverse complement strand
CTACTGGTGTACACTACAGGCAGTCCTGCGCCATCTGTCTTAACGATATACAATGTTGCACAGAACCTGACGAACGCAAACCCCCCGTCGCTCTCCAGTATCTATGCAGAATCCATGACTTTCAACTCGAATTTCTCCACACTGTTTGTCCTGGGCCTTAATTCATCATCAGGCAATATTGCAGTGATGGCAATCAATATGAACAACTATTCCGAACATCTCATTTCGATGCCAAGTCTGGGTTCGTTTAGTACATCCAATGTAGCTCTTGGCGGCATCGCATATGATCCGGCCGATGGTTCGGTCTATTTCTCGTATTCTTATATTAACTCTTCCACTCCATCAACAGGTCCCTATCCCGAAGGGATAGGCATCATCAATGCTTACACGCAGTCGTATGTTCTCAATTTCTCAATGCCGGACGTTCATTTGAGCAGATTTACCTTTTCCAACGATCTGCCTGCGGGTTCTCCTTTTGGGCCAAATGTGGCAGGCATGCTTACCTATGATCCAAACAACAAGGATCTCTATCTGACGCAGAACGGCCTGCCATGGCAGCTCATAGACACATCTGGTATTTACCAAGGTCAGGATATGTATAACAGGACCATAGCTGTCATCAACGGGACATCCCCCACATCTGCCAATCCGGTTGCACTGCTTGCCTCCAGCTCGTTCCCGCTCGGTGGCCTGTTCATCCCCTCCCAGCCATCCTCTGAGGGAGGTTCCCTGTGGTTCCCCTCTATCGGTTTGATCAGCAGTGGCATTATGGTTGGAAATTACACTGTTGCGGGAATTCCACCAGTGATCAATTCATTCAGCCTTTCAAAGAGTACAATCGATGAGGGCTCCAGCGTTTCCGCTTCATCCTCCGTCACATTTGGCGTAGGGTCCATAACCTACTCGTATTCAGGTCTTCCTGCAGGCATGGTTTCGCAGAATTCCAGCACCATAAGCGGTACCCCCACGGAAAGCGGCACATTCACCATTACACTCACCGTCAGCGACGCCGCGGGTGAGACAACAGATGCATCTGTCAAGCTGACAGTCAGTCCGCCGCTCAGCGCCTCGATAGCAGCTTCTTCCACAACACCAGACGCCGGTCAGGTTGTCCAGTTCTCCGCGAGCATAGCAGGCGGAACATCCCCATACTCAGTCCAGTGGTCATTCGGAGACGGAACAGGTGCTAATGGAAATCCGGTAAGCCATGTCTTCAGTGCTTCCGGCAATTACACGGTGAGCGCTACCGTCACCGACTCGCTTGGAACTGTGACCAGAGCATCGATTACGGAGATAGTTTCCCTCCCTCCTGAGAACCTTACAATATCGGCAAGCAGCAACCTGACAGATGCAGGCATTCCGGTTCTTTTCTCGGCCGAGTTCCAGCATGGCAGCACGCCGATCACCTACAAGTGGTCTCTGGGAGACGGCAGTACCTCTTCATCGCCCACTGTCACACATGCCTACTCATCCAGTGGAAACTACACTGTTAGCGTAACCGTCATGGACTCCGCAGGTGAAAGCTCCACAGCTTCATATCTGATCGTGGTTATGCCTGACCCGCAGGTCAGCATATTCGTCTCACCGTCGGCTGTCGCGGCCGGAGGCAATGTTACCCTCAGTGCCAGTGTTACAGGCGGTCTGAGTCCCTACATCTACCAGTGGAATCTGGGCGACGGGAATCAGTCCACGCAGCGTTCCCTTGGCCATACGTACATCAAGGCAGGCAATTACAACGTGAGTCTGAAGGTGATCGATGCGGCAGGATACACGGCAACGAATCAGACGGAGGTGACAGTTGCAAGCGGGACACTTTCCATAATTGCAAGCAGCAATGTGACAGATGCAAGCCTACCTATCACTTTCTCCGCCAGAACAGAGTATGGCAGTACAGCCCTGACATATGCATGGAGCCTGGGTAACGGCAATACGTCTTCATCTGCCGTTGTTACACAGGCCTATGGTTCCCCCGGTTATTATAAGGTCACCCTCGTTGTTTCCAACTCGTCCACACAGCTTGCGTCAGCAGCATATTTGGTCCTTGTATTGCCGGATCCGCAGATTTCAATAAACAGCGCTTCAACAGTCAGGGCAGGCAACACTGTAAACTTCACAGTTGCAGTCACCGGTGGGGAATCGCCGTATTCCTACGCCTGGAATCTTGGCGACGGCAATACATCGACGCAGCAGTCCCCTCAACAGTCATACAGCAGGCCGGGCAATTACACGGTTACTGTCAGCGTGACGGATGCTGCCGGCAAGACAGTCACGAAATCGGTGAACATCAAGGTCACCTCCTCCTCGACTCAGGTTGCAAAGAGCAGCAACCAGGGCAGCACTGCAAGCCTGCTTACGGCGGCTTCAGGCGGGGTTGCGGCGGGCTTCGCAGTCGGAGCTGTAGTAATTGCGGTTGTAATGAGACGCAGGAAGAGCCCTCCTGGGAGCGGATGAGTCACTCTGGCGGAAACGCTAATCGACCACTAACAGAGTGCTTCATTGTGTCAATTGTGAAAGGAGGCTGTGGTCCACAATCAAAATGAGGGCCCTCCAACATCAGAGTGGTTGCTTGCAGCTCTGTAGCTGTTGCTGCATTTAATATATCTTTGATGCAGGATGTGCGTGTAAATCGATGGCGCCAAACATTTATACTGCATCGCCGCCATTCACACTGTAGCATCCGCATTGTCGGACGCTCCCTCAGATTTTTCGAGTCAGCAATGCCCTGTTTCAGCAAAATATTAAACATTTCCCTGCATTTTCAGAATAATGAAAAGATTTGTTCTTGTGACAGGTTCGTCGGGCGGGCTTGGAAGTGCGATCGCAATTGAACTGGCAAAAAACGGCTGGAATGTAGCCCTTCATTACAACAGAGGCAGAGAAGGTGCTGAAAGGACAGCTGGTGATTGCGGTGCAGTCGGTGCCGAAGCCAGAACATATCAGGCCGACCTGTCAACGAGCAGCGGACTTGACACCATTTTGGAAAGAATCAGGGAAGAAGGTCTGGAACTTGGCGGCATCGTCAACAATTCAGGCACAGGAGGACCCGGTTCCGCACTTGATATCACAGACGAGACATGGGACAAAGTTCAGAACGTAAATATACGTGCTCCCGTCCTCCTCACAAAAAGGCTCGTTCCCCTGATCAGAGGAGAAGGAGCAGTTGTGAATATCAGCTCTGCGGCCGGCATCAATGCGAGTCTCTCCGTCATCGCCTATGAGGCGAGCAAGGCCGCGCTTATACATGCGACGAGATCGATGGCTGTTTCATTTGCTCCAAGGATAAGAGTGAACAGCGTCGCACCCGGTTACGTCCGGACAAACATTAACCGGAAAAAGCTTGATGATCCGCGCATACTCGAGGTTATACTCAAAAAGACCCCCGCGGGACGACTCGGTCTTCCGGAGGATGTGGCAAAAGCGGTCAGATTCCTTATGTCTGAAGATGCGTCGTTCATAACAGGAGAAACGCTTGTGGTGGACGGCGGAATCACGCTTGTCTGAAGCGCTGCTGCCCGTCTTACCAATTTAAAGATTGATAGCGCGGCAGTCGGCTTCAAAACCACATCCTCTCCAGCATCGTCGGGTATCTGTTTGTCCATTAGAGTCAGCTCATCAGTAAACGTTCCTTCTGTGTCGGCCATGATTGCCAGGAGTATTGACCCGCTGTTCTTTATCTGACAAATTGTACTGTAGTCCTCTATACTCAGATTCCAGAGTCCGGTGAATATTGATTTCCGCGGCTTACACCTTCAGTCATCAAGCTTGCGAATGGATTGAATTATTCTGTTTCTCGCTGCTTTATCATATTTACCGACAAATTCTTTGGATGCCCTGGAGGGCAATGTCAAAAGGCAATATTTGCCAAATTCCCTGCTGATTCAATCCGAACCCTCTTTTCTTTCTGTTCCCATGTCCTCGAACTTCCTAAATTGCGAATGTAACAGCAAAGTGGCCGATCCGGTTCGCAGCGCTTGCGGGCACAGTTGTCGATAGTCAGAAATGAGAAAGGAAAATAGTTACAGACACCCGACCGAACAAGTGGTGTGAGAGCATGACGATACCGCAGGAAGCAGAAGCAAAGCCTGCGACTGACAGCTGTTCAGGTTCACCGGATTGCAAAGGATGCGCAAACTAGTTTGGAGGCCAGTTAATTCCCTCTTGCTGGCGCCTATCTCAGTTCGATCTTTTGCCTAATGGCATTTCCCTCTCCGATATCGTAAACGATTGGCAGGCCCGTCGGTATTTCCAGGGAAGGTATTCTTTCCGCAGGTATGTTCTCCAGGTGCATGACGATTGAGCGGAGGCTGTTGCCATGTGCAACGACAAGTACGTTTTTCCCTGAGGCCATATCTGTCAGTATGCAGTTCTTGAAGAACGGAATGGTCCGCTTCTGGGTGTCTTCAAGGCTTTCACCGTTAGGAGGCTTCACGCTGTAGCTCCTCCGCCAGAGATGAACCTGCTCCTCGCCAAAAGCCCTTGCCGCACCTGCCTTGTTCAGGCCCTGTAGATCGCCGTAGTGCCTTTCATTGAGGTGCCCGTCCTTTATCACAGGCGGAAAGGCATTCATCTCCTGCAGGCAGATATCAAGTGTCTCTATTGCTCTGCTCAGCACGCTGGTGTATGCCACATGATATTCGATACCGCTCTTCCTGAGCCGCTGTCCGGCCTCATGCGCCTCTCTTCTACCCTGATCGGTCAGCGGCACGTCAACCCATCCGGTGAACCTGTTTTCCTTATTCCAGAGCGACTCTCCATGCCTCAAAAGACAGAGATATGACATTGGTTTACTGGACAGCGAGCCTGCTAATAAGCATAACTGCTTTTCCCCTGCGATTGACTGACAGGATTGAGGAAAGGTGCCGAAGCAGTCGTGTTTCGCATCCGGCGACGCATCCTTCGCTCCCGTTTCGGTGCCCAACTTGTGATGTTGCTCTGCGCACACAATGCACTGTGAGCAAACCGAGGGAATCGGTTGCAGCTTTCGTGTGATTTTTGAGGTGCAGTTCTGATCGAATCATGGAGCGGTTGCCGCCCTTCCGCGGGTTCATTGAGTGGAAGGGGTTAAGATTAATAGGCTGAAGAAAATCCATTGTTCATGGCGCTTGACACTCTGAAGCTGGACGGAGAATGGCGTGTCCACTCTTCCAGGGAAGTGGGCGAGGACGGCAATGCAATTTCCCGGATTGATTATGATGATTCATCCTGGTACAGGGCAAAGGTCCCTGCCACAATTGTAGACGTTCTTGTTCAGAATCGCGTTTACAGCGACATCTACTTCAGTGATAACCTGAAAAGACTTCCGGGCATGACATATGAGGTGGGGACCAATTTTTCAAAACAGGAAATGAAACCCGAAAGTCCTTTTGCATGCGGATGGTGGTACAGAGCCAAATTTGTGCTTCCCGCCTTTTTCAAAAACAGGCGAACCAGGCTGATTGTTAAGGGAATAAATTACAGGGCTGACCTGTGGATAAACGGAAGCAAGGTTTTGAGCAGGGAGAAGATGGCCGGCACTTTCAGGCGTTTCAGCATTGACATCACCGACTATGTCCGCTCCGGAACATCGAACGTCATGGCATTTGAAGTATTTCCCCCGACGACACGCGATCTGGCCATTACATGGGCAGACTGGAATCCTTCCCCGCCTGACAAGGACGCCGGCATCTGGCAGGATGTTCTGATAGAGGGCACACTTGATGTCTCAATGGAACATCCTGTCGTGCATACAAGCTTTGAAGGCGAACGCCCTGAATACGCAGAAATCAAGATCAGGGTGGATATCTCCAATGCGGCTGACAGCAGCGCAAGGGGACAGATTGCAGGAACAATTTCGGGGGATCGGGTCGTCGCCACATTCGTCAAAAATGTGGAGGTGAAGGGAAAATCAACAATGATTTTCCAGATAGGTGACGAAGAAGGTGAAGAGATAGGAATAACGGAACCGAAACTGTGGTGGCCGTATCAGATGGGCGACCCTTATCTGTACAGGCTTGATCTCAGGTTTATCTGCGAGGACGGCAGAATATCAGACAACCTGACAGTCAGTTTCGGCGTAAGCAGGGTTGAATCGCGGTTGAACAGTGATGGTTCCCTTCTCCTTCACATAAATGGAAGGCCCTTTCTTGTCCGCGGGGGAGGATGGACACCGGATCTCATGCTCAGAAGAGATCAGGAAAGGAGGAAGATCGAGTTTGAATATGTCAGAGATCTCGGCCTCAATACGATAAGGCTGGAAGGCAAACTCGACGATGATGAATTCTTTGATCTTGCGGACAGGTACGGTGTTGCGGTCATTGCAGGATGGTGTTGCGCCGATGCCTGGGAAAAGTGGGATATCTGGGGAAAGGAGAATTATTCGGTCTCCCGGGAATCGCTAAGGGACCAGATATTCCGATTCATCAACCATCCCTCTGTCATATTGTGGATGAACGGCAGCGATTTTCATCCGCCTGAGGACATTGAACGGATGTATCTCGAGGTTGAGAAGGATATCGGCTGGAAAAGGCCAGTCCTGTCATCTGCCACTGCCAAACCCAGTGAATTGACCGGTCCGACCCGTGTCAAGATGCCTGGCCCGTATGATTACGTCCCTCCGAATTACTGGTATGTCGCCACGGATATAGGCGGTGCAAGCGGCTTCAACACTGAAACTGGACCTGGTGCGGCGATTCCGCCTGTTGACGACCTCACCACATTCATCCCGGAGGATAAACTGTGGCCCATAAACGATGTCTGGAATTTTCATTCCGGACTGCAGGAATTCAAGAGGCTGGACAGGTTCATAGACGCAATGAACAAAAGGTACGGTCCGGCGGGCGATCTGGCCGACTTTGTGTGGAAAGCAGAGTTGATGGCCTATGAGGGTGAGAGAGCCATGTTTGAGGCATATACGAGAAACAGGTATTCCTCCACAGGCGTGATACACTGGATGCTCAACAACGCCTGGCCTGGGCTCATATGGCACCTCTACACCTACAGCCTTTTGCAGCCTGCGGGTTACTTCGGTGCAAAGAAGGCCCTGGAACCTGTCCATGTTCTGTATTCATACGACGACAGCAGTGTTGTTGCATCCAATCTGACCTTTGGAGTCCTGAAGGATGTCTCCGTCGAAGCAACGGTGTATGGGCCTGACCTGGAAATCCTTCACACTGATATCAAGACACTCACTCTCCCTGCCGATTCTGTTGTGAGGGCGTTCACCCTCCCAAAGATGGATGCCGGCCTGTATTTCGTCAAAGCATCCCTCTGCGACGCCTCAGGCAGGATTATTTCAGACAACTTTTACTGGCTGTCTTCACAGGAGGATGTACTGGATAAGTCAAAGACCACTTTCTTCTACACCCCTCTAATCCGGTGGGCCAATTTTGCACGATTGGGCGAACTGGGTAAACCTGAGCTTCAGGTAAGAAAACGCGTCGCTTCTGTTGGAGGCAGGCGGATGCTGTGTGCCGCCGTCTCAAACGTAGGGCGGAACATTTCACTTCTCACCAGACTCCGATTGATTGACAGGGATACAGCCGGGAATGTCGTTCCGGCTTTTTTCAGCGACAATTATTTCACCCTTCTGCCAGGTGAGAGCAGGGAAATAGTCATTGAGATCCCGAGGGTCAAAGCCGACGGGGTCGACATAGATTTGACCGCCTTCAATCTGAGAAAGTAGGCCGCTCTTCGCTTCAGGGAAAGGCCCTCTCCGAATATTGCGGCCTGCCTGTCGCAATCGGCTGTGATTCAGCCCTTCGGCATTAAGTGTATAGAACACTGACATCCTGTCCGTCCGAGATATCAGGCCTCGCATGCAGGCAATGCAAAACAGTTTTCAGCCTTCACCCATCCATTTGAGCGACTCGCCGCACTGCAGGAATTCTGAAGGGTCAATTTCACCCTTGTTGACATGCCGGGTGAAGAACAGGCTGGCAATTCCCCTCAACAATGAATTGCCTTCAGCATGAGCCGCGGCGAACATGTGGACTGATGCAGTAAGCAGTGCAAGTGTGTTCAGTATATCCTTGGCATAAAACTGGGGGTTCGCTGAACCCAGCATCCTTTCCACTTTTGCCCTTGCCTCATCTATTGCGTCATACAGCCTCGTTCTGTCTTCCCTGTCTCCTAGCCGTGCCGCAATCGTCTCCAGCTCGGAGAACAGGCTGAGATGTGTCCTCTTCCTGAGGAGCAGTTCAAGCATGTCAAGTGCCTGTATGTTTGTCGTGCCTTCCCATATCGAAGTGACGATCTCATCCCTGTGGAATTTTTCAACAGGGAATTCTGTCAAGAAGCCCTTTCCTCCGATGATCTCCATTGCGTACCTGGTAATTTCCGCGCCGGACGCGGAAGCAAGATTCTTTGCCATATGCATGAGCATCCTGGCGAAGTGGTACGCATCCGTATAAGGCGGTCTCTCTTCGCAGCTTTCATCGAATCTCTTTGCTGCAAGCAGAGAGAGCATGAGCGCACCTTCCAGATCCGCCTCAAGTTCGGCGAAATCCCTGAGCAGGAGAGGGTGCTCGATCAGTCTCTTTCCGAAAGCCATGCGCCTCGACGCGTACCTGTATGCTTCCCATAGCGCCTTTCTCGCCATTCCTGCGGCCGCAAGTGCATCGTCTATCCTGGATATTGCAAGTATTTCGAGAGCATGGTATATCCCGTTCCGCTCATCACCAAGCAGATACCCCTCGCTCCTTTCAAATTCGACCTCGCCTGTCGGAACCGCCACCGTACCGAGCTTTTCCTTAAGCCGCCTGATCCTGTAGTTTGCCCTGCCATTGCTGTCTGTGGCCGGAACAAAAAATATCGAAATCCCCTTCACCCCTTCAGGCGCCCCTTCAATTCTTGCAGTGACAACAGCGCCGTCGGCTATACCGGCGTCGCTGGCGAAGTATTTGTCATTCCCGCTTATTATCCAGCCGCTCTCCCTTCTTTGCGCCACTGTCCTGTTGCTTCCAAGATCACTCCCTCCCTGTATCTCAGAGTAATATGTTGCCCCGTACCAAGGGCTTTCAGTATCTGTGAATCTTCCAAGATATTTTTCCTTCAGGTCAGGTGAACCATACTTCTTCAGCGCATATGCGGTCTGCAACGTGAGGGTGAGTGTGCAGAAGAGACCTGAATCAGAAATGATATAGGCGCTCGCAAAATGGGAAAGCAGGCTCCCTGACTCTATTGCCTTCCTCACAACACCGAAATCCTGCAGATCGCCAAGCACTCGCCGGTGGTCGGGTGACAGCCAGACTTCATCAGTCCTCTCGTCAAGCAGTCCCCAGGTTCTGAGAATTGGCCTGGCATAATGGTCGATATATGTTGCCGACTCGATGAGCGTCTCTGAGACATACCTGCCGAGCCTGCGCATGTCATCGCCGGGAACAAATCCGATGTACCGCAGCATTGCAGTGAACGGCAGGTCGCCAGTGAGGTAGTTTACGCCTTTGCTCAGGAACACATTTGAAAAATTTGAACGCATAGCAGGTCATGACGCACATCAATTAATGATTTGTCGTTCCCGGGGCAATTTCTGGTTCAGTTGTTGGGAATATTAAGAAAAATAAGGTGTTTTTTAAGTGGTTTGTTCCAGCATTGCATGTGCAGCTTCACAGCTTCTTCTTTCTGTCCCTAGTCACATACACTCCAACGGCAAGCGCTGCAATCGCGGCTATTGCAATGATTATGAGTGATATGCCTGGCGCATAGTCGGCAAACTGCTGTGCAGACGATGCCGCTGTGGAAACTGACTGGACATTGGACTGCTGACCGGCACCTGCGCTGTTCACTGCCCTGATGCTGAAGTAGTACGTTGTTCCCGGGCT